>JAWVEY010000077.1:0-66119 GCA_033856515.1 Solirubrobacterales bacterium | reverse complement strand
TGCCGCTGAGGCTCTTCTGGAACTGCTTGTACTCCTTCGGGTCGAAGTAGTGGGAGAACTTGTCGTCGTACTCCTTGCGGAGCTCGTCGATCATGCCGCGCATCGACCCCGATTCGAGCTCTGAGGGCGTCACCTCCTGGAAGTAACTCTCCTCGATGAACGCCTGGGCCTGGTCGCGCACCGTGGGCTCGGAGATGGTCTCTCCGGACAGCTCGAAGTACAGCGCGATGGCGCCAAGCGTCGCCGCGGCCCCTACGAGGAGCCCTACGAAGAAGCCGAAGCGCTTTGAGGGGAGAGAGGGGCCGCTCAAACCCTCAGGAAGCGGCGCAGAGTGATGCCGCTTCCGAGGGCGGACACGATCATCGCCGAGGAGACGAGGATGATCACCAGGGGCATAAAGCCCATGGTCGAGAGGGAGTCCACAAGATTCAGGTTGTCTGAGAGCGGGTCTACGACGGTCACCTTTCCGAGCCAAAGTATGCCCACTGCGATCACGGCGCCGGCCAAGCCGACAATGATCCCTTCGATGATGAAGGGCCACCGGATGAACCAGTTGGTGGCGCCGACGAGCCTCATGACCTCGACCTCACGTCTACGCGCGTAGATCGAGAGGCGGATGGTGTTCCCGACAAGCATGAGCGAGGCGATCAAGAGCAGCACTGCGAGGATCGCGAGCACGACCGTCACCGCTCCCGTCACCCGGGTGATCTTGGAAGCGTCCTGGCGGGCGTCGCGGACCTCGTCGACGATCGGGCTGATCGGCTGGCGGTCTCCGGACGGGCCTGTCTTTGTGATCGCAGCGGTAACCGCACCCAAGTTGGTGGGGCTGTCGATGTCGATCGCGAACGACGGCGGCAGCGGATTCGAGTTGAGCTCGTTGAGCGACTCCGAGAGCTCGCCCTCGACGCGGCCGGCGAGGATCTCGACGGCTTCCTTACGCGAGACGTAGTCGACCGACTCGACGTGCGGGAGCGTCTCGAGCTCGGCGCCGAGCTTGTCGATCTCGGCGCGCGCGGCGTCGTTGTAAAGGAAGACGTTCAGGCCGATCTGGTCGCGGACGTCCTGTGTCTTGTCACCCGATGCCTTCAGCACCGGGATCAGGACGCCGAGGAGGAGGGTCGTGACGACGATCGTCACGATCGCGGCGATCGACGGCGCGGCCGAGCGGCGCAGTGCGCGGAAGGCCTCGGAAATGAAGAAGACAGCGCGGCTCATCGCTACCAGTCCAGGATGTCGTTGACGTCGGTGGACGGCTCGACATCGAGCTCACGATGGAGGCGCGCCGCGAACTCGCGGGTCGACTCGTCGTGGTATCCGCCCGAAACCTCGTCGCGGATCAGGCGCCCTTCCTCGAGCTGGATCACGCGGCGGCGCATCTTGTCCACCATCTCGCGGTCGTGAGTGACGACCAGGACGGTGGTGCCGGTGCGGTTGATCCGGTAGAGCAGCTGCATGATCCCGATGGACGTCTCGGGATCGAGGTTTCCGGTGGGCTCGTCGGCCAGGAGCAGCGGCGGGTGGTTGACGAACGCGCGCGCGATCGAGACGCGCTGCTGCTCGCCGCCCGAGAGCTGGTCCGGGTAGTTGTGGATCTTCGACTGGAGGCCGACCAGGCGGATGATCTCCGGCGTCTTTGTGCGGATCTCCCCTCGAGACGCACCGATCACCTGGAGCGCGTAGGCGACGTTGTCATAGACGGTGCGGTTGGGAAGGAGCTTGAAGTCCTGGAAGACGGTGCCGATCCGGCGGCGGAGCTTCGGCACGCGTGAGAGCGGCATGCCGTTGATGTCGTGCCCCGCGATCTCAACCTCGCCCGATGCGGGCTCGACCTCGCGGATCAGAAGCTTGATCAGGGTCGACTTGCCGCAGCCGGTGGGGCCGACGACGAAGGCGAACTCGCCACGGCCGACTTCGAGCGACACGCGCTCGAGCGCAACATGGCCGCCCGGATAGACGACGGTCGCGTCCTTGAGCGCGACGATCGGCGGCTTCGGAGCCGGCGCGCCGGTGCGCGACTCATAGCGGGTTGAAGCGTCGTGCCCGCGGGCACGGCCGCGGTTCGAGCGTGAGCGAGTGAGGGCCATAGGCTGAGATCCTTCTGCGGGCATGCGTGTGTTCCTTTGGGCCAGTTCCCCTGCAAGGCGACAGTCACCTTGGAGCTTGCGAAAAGCTTAGCGAAGATTGTGAGCGAACGCTAATGCTTCGCTAAGGCGCAACGAAAATTGCGCCCGATAGGGTGCGCGCCGTGCGGCTGGACGTGCGCCAAGCGTTGATCTTGTTCGTGGTCGGGGCCGCCGGGGGTCTGATCGGCGATGCGTGCCATGTCGCCACCGGCACCACCACCTACCTGGACGAGACCTTCCCCTTCGTATGGAAGAGCCAGCTGTGGTTCCCGGTTGCCGTCGGGCTCGCCACGGTGGCCACGGGGGAGACGCGGCTGCGCCTCGGCCCTCCCCGCCCCGGCCATAGCCTGGTCGAGGCAGCCGCGGCGATCGTAAGCGTGATCGGCCTCTATGCGCTGACCGCCGTCGTCTCTGACGAGGACCCGCTCACCGCGACCGTTTTGATCTGGGCACTGGCGATCCTGATCGCGGCGCGGTTCGGCGGTGGCATTCCGGCTCTGGTCTGCGCAGTCCTGGCAGCGATCCTGGGCCCGCTGGCCGAGATCCTGATCGTCGAGGCCGACCTGGCGATGTACGCGCCGTCGGCCGACGGCCTCTTCGGCGTCGCCGAGTGGCTTCCGGCCCTCTACTTCGCCTTCGGGATCGTCGCAGCCAGGCTGGCGGAATTAATACCTCCGCGTTAGCGCCCTCCCTTCCCCGGGTATCCCTGCGTGAGGAGCCGAGGCCACATGGCCCTGGCGAGTCCAAGGGAAGGAGTCCAAATGGCGTTCTTACGCAGAGACACCACCACGACGTACGACAGAGGCACGGGATTGGCGCGCGGGCCCGCCTACGTAATCGGGGCGATCCTCGCCGCGTTCGGTTTGATCATGCTCATTTCAGGGGGCGATCAGCCCCTCAACTTCGCCACGGGCGGTTTCCCCGATGCGGACGTGACGAGCGACGAGTTCATCGGCTTCGAATGGAACGGCTGGACGGCGTGGATCACGATCACCGCCGGCGTGCTCCTTCTGTTCGGCTCCGCTCAGCACGCCCTCGCCAAGGGGTTCAGCCTCGTCGTTGGGCTAGGCCTGGGCGCTTGTGCGTTGATCGGTTGGATAGACGGTGATGTTCTCGGCCTCGCAGCCGCCAACTGGCTGACCGAGCTCGGCTGGGGCATCGCTGCGGTCCTGCTCGTTCTCAACGTATTCGCGCCGCGAGTCGGCGAGGGCCGCGAAGAGCATGTTGTGGTCGACCGGGACCGCGACGGCGTCGATGACCGCCATGAGCGCACCGCTCCCGTGGTCGACCGGGACCGCGACGGCGTCGATGACCGCGAGGAGCGGCCTATCACCAGGCGCTAGGTCCAGTCGGGCCCGTAGAGAGGCGGGTGCGAGACGATCGGCTTGAGTAGGAGTGCTTCGCGCGCACGGTCCGCGATTCCGCGGGCTGTGAGCCCGAAGTGCTCCATGCAAGCCTCGCCGGTGCCGGAGATGCCGAATTCGTCGCCCATGCCGACGGCAAAGATCGGTACGGGATGCTGCTCGGCGGCGACGTGGCGGACCGCGTCCGCGAGGCCGCCGACGATGCGGTGCTCCTCAGCGGTGACGGCGACGCCGGTCTTAGCGATGGACTCGAGGACTGACTCGGAGTGGATGGGCTTGATGATCGAGACGTTCACGACCTCGGCCTCGATCCCGTCCTCGGCCTCGAGCGAGTCGGCTGCCTCCAGCGCGCGCCAGACCATGTGGCCGGTCGCGAAGAGCGAAATGTCCTTGCCCTCGCGCAGAACGTCGACGCCGGTGCCAAGCGTGTCAGGCACGTCCTCGTAGACGACGGGCGTTGCGGGCCGGCCGAAGCGCAGGTACTGGGGCTCGTCCGACTCATAGGACTCGAGGGTCGCGCGGTAGGCCTGGTTGTAATCGGCCGGGACGACCACGGTCATGTTCGGCATCACGCGCATGAGCGCGATGTCCTCGATCATCTGATGCGACGCGCCGTCCTCGCCCAGCGAAACGCCGCCGTGCGAGGCGCAGATCTTCACCGGCAGCTCGTTGTGGGCGATGCCGAGCCGGATCTGGTCGTATGCCCGGCCGGTGGCGAAGATCGCGAAGGTCGATGCGTAGGGGCGCTTGCCGGTGGCGGCGAGCCCGCAGGCCATGGACATCATGTTGGCCTCGGCCGCGCCGACGTTGAAGAAGCGGTCGGGGAACGCCTCGCCGAACTTCGCCGACTGGGTCGAGACGGAGAGGTCGGCGTCGAGCGCGACGACTTCCTCGTGCGCCTCGCCAAGCTCGACGAGTGCGGCGCCGTAGGCATTCCGCGTCGCGCTCGGCTCGGACTTGCCGGCCATCAGCTCGCCTCTCCAATCGCCGCGGTCTGCTCTTCGAGGCGAGCTTCGAGCTCCTCGAGCGCCTCGACCGCCTGCTCGGGTGTCGGGGGCTTGCCGTGGAAGCCGAAGCGGCCTTCCATGAACGAAACGCCGCGGCCCTTCTTCGTCTGCGCGACGATCGCTGCCGGACGATCGAGGGTGCGGCTGCGCTCGAGCGCCTGGACGATCGCGTCCATGTCGTGGCCGTCGATCTGGATGGAGTCCCATCCAAATGCCTCGAACTTGGCGCGCACATCGCCGATGTCCATGACCTGCTCGGTTGTGCCGTCGGTCTGAAGATGGTTGTAATCGACGATCGCGGTGATGTTGGTGAGGCCGAAGTGAGCCGCCGACGTCGCGGCCTCCCACGTCTGACCTTCCTGGCAGTCGCCGTCGGAGAGCACGCCGAACACGTGGGCGGTGTCCTCGAGGCCGTCGAGGCGGAGCGCAAGGCCGATCCCGACGCACATCGAGAGGCCCTGGCCGAGGGAGCCCGTCGAGACCTCAACTCCAGCCGTCTTGTTCATGTCGGGGTGGCCCTGAAGGGGGGCGCCGATCTTGCGAAGGCCCTGGAGGTCTTCGTGCGGGAAGTACCCATGGTGCGCCAGCGCCGCGTACTGGATGGGCGCGGCGTGGCCCTTGCAAAGGACGAAGCGGTCGCGCTCGTGCCACGCAGGGTTCTCCGGGTCGTGGCGAAGCACGCGGTTATAGAGAGCGGAGACGATGTCGGCGGCCGAGAGCGACGAGTCCAGGTGGCCGGACTTCGCGACCGCAAGCATTCGAACGCACGCGAGACGATGCACCGTCGCCCAGCGCTCGAGCTCGGCGATCGTCGGCTCGACCTCGCCGCGGGCGAGCTCGTTCGAAGGCGACAGGGGGTCCGGGACCGAGCGCAAATGGCTCATGGAAGCGAGGTTACCGTCAGCTCCCCAATTCGGTGATGCTGCTGGACTCCCCATCGCGAAGGCGAGACTAAGCGCCGCCCGGGACGGAAACGCGGGATCCGGATCGCCGCAAATTGCGGGGGGTGTTGGACGCGTCGCCGAACGGCGACGCGAGAAGCAGGTGCGTGAATGTGTTTGTTGGGCCTTGCCATATTCAGCGGGTGGACCAGTTTCGCCTCCGCACAGCCACCCTCGTCGTCGCCGCGCTCCTGATCGGGCTCGGCGTCGGTCTCGCGACCGGGATCTTCGAGGACGACGATCCGGATCCCGCGACCACCTCAGCGGACACGACTGGCGACGAGATCCCGCTGGAGCCTCTGGAGCCGACGGGCGAGGACGGTGGCGGCATCTCCGAGCCTGAGCTACCGCCGACCGAGGATGACCCGGAGGGCCTGGAGCCCGGGCCGAGCGGTCCCCCGCCGTCGTCGGACGACGAGACCGCCGCCGCGGATGCCGCGCGCGCCTACGTCGAAGCGATCGACGACCATGACGGCCGTGAAGTCTGCGACGCGTTTGTCGCCGGCGGCCTGAAAACGCTCGAGCTCCCGGTTGAGAGCGGGTCCTGCCCGGCGTCGCTAGAAGCCTCGCTCGGCTACCGGGGTAACCGCGGCCAGCCGGTGTGGGACCGCTCGGAGATGACCCAGGACGTCTCGGCGCAGATCGACGGCGACTCTGCGCGGGTGGTCGCGACGGTCTTCACCGAGTACGCGGACGTCCGCGAACCGACGATCGAGGACGACATCGTCTATCTGGTCCGCTCCGGCAATGACTGGTTGGTCGTCAAGCCGAGCGCGACGCTCTACCGCGCCGTCGGCATCGCCGACGTTCCGCTGGAAGCGCTCCAGCCGCCGAACTAGCGCTGGACCGAGCTGATGTCCGCGCGGGGGGTGCTGCCCTCGAGAATCGTGAAGTACGCGCGCCTGGCGCTCAAGGCCGTGGACCAGATCCGCTTGTCGCGCGTCGTCAACGTATGGCCGAGGTCTTTATTGCCGAGCTTCTTCAGGCGAAGCTCCCAGTGGGACCTGGTGCCGCGGACATAGAGGAGCGACGAGCCGTGGACGGACGGGTTGGAGAGTTGCGAGGTCTCCGAGCTGATCACGACGTCGCGGTTCAGCTTCTTCAGTGATGCCTTGATGATCCGGCTCCCCTTCCGCGTCAGGATCGCGTAGACGAGCGTGTTGCCGTCCAGGCCCGGCAGGCTCACCTGGCTGGGCTCGCCGGCAGCGGCGATCGACTTCGGCTCGCCCGCCTCTCCTACGTCGCTCAGCTTGCGCGCGATCAGACGGTCGCGTCCTTCGATCCGTGTCCGGTAGGCGATCCAGTTGTTTGAGACCGCGACGGCGTCCACGCCGGGCGCATCGAAGGAATCGACCTCGGCGAAGCCGGGGCGTCCCAGGATGCGGACGGTCTGGCCGTCGATCACGGCGGCGTACTTGTCGGCGATCGAGGGATCGGTGCCGATGAGAGCCTCGGGGCCTTGGCCCTCGGTGATGAAGGCCGCGTCGCCCTGTCCCTTGGCAAAGGCAAGGGTGGGCCCGGCGACCGAAGGGTCGGAGCCGCTCTGGACTCCCTTCACGTCGGCCTGTGCGGTCGCGGCAAACGTGAGCGCCGCTGCCGCCACCACTAGCGCAATCGCGTCGCCGAAGCGGATCACTCGGTAGAGCTCGGGCCGCTCGGCCATCAGCGTGATCGCCTTGCGGCCGAACGGGCGGTCCGCGAAGGGTGCGAGCGTCACGATCGGCAGCGCGCGCCCAACTCCGAAACCAAGGCCGATCGCAAGGCCGGCGACCGGCTCGCCAAGCGCAAGCGAGATCCCGGCGAGCGCCCACACGCCGAACGTCAGGACGAAGGTCGTGAAGCCCAGCCCCAGCAGGATCCCGTAGAGGGCCGCGGCGACCGGCATCGGCATGATGCGGCGCCAGTGCTCGGGGAGCTGGCGGCGGATCTGCGGCGCGATGCGCCTGCCCCGCGCCTCGGCGATGGCGGCGATGAGCGCGACGACACCCGCGACCGTGTAGGAGAGCCAACCGGCCTCGCCGGGGATGGCGACACCGATGAGAGAGATGCCGCCGAAGGTGAAGACCGCGCCCACGACGGCGCCGGGGAAGAAGGTTGCGCATGCTGCGAGCGTCGTCGGCAGGCCGCCGGTGTGGCCAGTGGGGCCGATCGTCTCGATCATCGAGAACCCGCACGGCGACCAGGTGCCCGTCGCGCCGATCAGAAGGCCGGCGACGACGAGGGTGATGATGACGCCGGTGTCCATCAGCAGGGCACCTTGGTCTGGAAGTACATGACGCAGAAGACCTTGCGACCGGAGAAGCAATAGCCGGTCAGAGAGGCGTCGCCGTTGATGCGGGTATTCGACTGCGAGCAGCAGTCGGTGAGCTTCCTGACCGTCCCGCCGCAGCAGCGGTACCACGCTCCGTCGATTTGGGCGTTGATCTTGTACTGACGCGCGGTCTCATCGCAAACCTTGGTCCGCGGCGCCGGGGGCATCGGCCGGCCGTCAGGATCGTTCAAGACGTTTCCGTCCCCGTCGATTGGAAGGCCCTTCTTGTTGATGAAGCGGCCGAGGTTGTCTATGTCCTTGCCCGTAGTCGCATCCAGCGGCCAGCCGCTGGCGTCGATCCGAGGCGTGCCCTTGGGGTGAATGCACGAGCCGGTCGTGAAGATGTGGCCGCAGAAATGGTAGGCCTCGGCCTCGCCCGGCTCGATCGCGCGGCCGATGACGCTGCCGGCGGTGGCCGCCATCATCGCTCCGCCGATGCGGGCGATGAACCCCCGCCGCGACGTGTTGCCGGCGATGCCCTCGAGCGCCTCGCCGACGCGGTCGCGATCCGAGCGCTCAGGCACGAGCCGCGGCCTCCGCGAGCCCGCCACGCCGCCGTTCGCCCGCGGCGAGGATCGACTCCAGCTGAGCGAGGTTGTTGAAAGTTCCCTTGGCTAGCACTGTTCCCTGCGAGTCCAGAGCGACAGCGTAGGGGCTGCCCGGGACATCGAGCGCCAACCATGCCTCCGATTGCGCGACCTCGTCGAAGCGGCCGACGGCGACAGCCGGGTGTGCGGCAATCGAGTCCACCGCCGGCCGCATCGCCTCGCAGACGTGGCAGCCAGCTGAGGTGAACACGGCGAGGCCGAGCTCCTTGTGCTCGAGGCCGTCGATCGAACCGGCGATCTCGGTGCGCGAGCCGACCTCAGGCCCCTCATGCGGGATCTCGAGTGCCGACGCCGGGCCGACCCGCATGCGCAGAAGGCCGATCTCGCGGGCCAGCGCGAGCGTCATCGCGCCGAGCGCCGCCACGGCAATGAGGGCGGTGATCACGCCCAGTCCGAGCCATTGGTCCGTTGAAAGGCCCTCGGTCGGGAGCGCCGCGACCGCGACGAACGCGGCGGCCAGTGCGAAGTTGCGGGCAACGCCTGTCCATCCGATCCGCGAGCGAGCGCCGAAGCAGCCGCATGGCTCGCCGGCGCGGCCACGGGCGATCGCGCTCGCCATCACGAAACCGAACATGGCCATCAGTCCGGCGCCCAGGATCGCCGCCTCGGTCGAGCCGGCGACGAGACCGGCCGCAAGGCCAAGCTCGATCGCAATAAGCGACCAGAAGCCGATCGTTCTCGCGGTGGGGCTTTCGAAGCCGAAGCCCGCCAGCGCGTCACGCCCTGCTGAAGGGTTCGCAAGCTTGGCGATCGCAGCCCCTGCGAGGACGCCTGCCAAGGCCAGACGGAGCCCCATTTCGACCATGGGGAGAAGCTAGCGCAGGACCTACTTACGACGGTGGTCTAGTCGCAGTTCTCGGCGACGGCCTGCTGTGCAGCAGCGACCGCAGTTGCGGCCGATGACTGCGTGACCTTCGCCGCCTTGAGCTTCGCCCTGGCCTTGCGGACCTTCTTCCGCTTGCCCGTCTGCTTTGCCTTCTGGAGCCTTGTCTCCGCGCTTGCGACCGCAGCGTCCGCGTCCGCCAGATCCGCCTCGGCGTCGGCGAGGGCCGCCTGCGCGTCAATGCAGTCCTGGACCGGGCCGCTCACGACGGTGAAGGTCCGCGAGGCAGGCCCGCCGACGTTCCCCGCGCTGTCGATCGCGTACACCTCGATCGCGTGCTCGGCTTCGCTGAGCTCGGGCATATCGAAGGTCGCGCCCGGGCACGCCTCGTAGTCGCCCGCATCGATGCGGCAGACCAGCGTCGCTCCCGCTTCGGCGGTGACCGCGATCGCCGGTGTCGTGTCGGATGTGGTCGAGCCGTTTGCTGGCCCGCCTGTGATGGCAACCGACGGGGCGGACTTGTCGACGGCGAAGTTCTGGGTCGCGGGTGAAGGGTCCGGGCTGCCAGCGGCGTCCACCGCCCTGACCGCAAAGGTGTGTGAGCCGGCGGGCGGATCCGAGTCGGTGTACGGCGAGTCGCAGGTGACATCGACGACGACGTCGTCCACGAGGCACTCGAAGTGGCCGAGGTCCGTCGCCGGCGAGCTGAACGTGATCGAGAGCGCCTGGGTGACTGAGGTCTGGAAGCCGCCCGGACCGAAGGTCGTAGCGCGAGTGAAGGGCAGGAACGCGGTGATCTGCGTGTCGGGGGGCGGGTCGGAGACGACAGGCACGAACGTGAAGTCCAGCTCGTAACCGTTGCCGATGCCGCTGTCCGGATCCCAGTTCGCCACCGCAATCCTGTACGTGGTCCCCGCCGTCGCGTCCCAGGAGACCTCGCTCGGCCCCTCGTCGAACTCGCAGCCGTCGTCGTTGGACGCGACTGCGGGCAGGCTCAGAGCATCCACGGCCGAACCGGTGTAGACCGCGACGACGCTGTCGTCCGTCTCGCCCGAGTCGCAGAGCGAAACGGTCGCATCTCCCGCGGCGGGCGCTTGCCACTTGAACCAGACGGAGCGGCGGGCGCTACCTCCGAAGCCGGTCGCGTGGTTCGGCTCGCCTGCCTCCATGGTGGCCCGGATGTTGTTCGAGACGACCGTGTCGGTTGTGCCGGTGAGAGCCTCGGCGTTCGCGAACGCATCATTGGCGGGGACGCCTGGCGCCGGGAAGAGGTCAAGCTCGTACGGGCCGTTGATCGCGCCGTCGTCCGCGTCCCAGTCAGCGACAACGATGCGGTACGTCGTTCCGGCAACCGGGGTGAACGTGACCTCGCTCGGTCCGAAGATGTTCCCGCAGCCGTCGTCGTTCCGCCCGCCGGGCACCATCGTCAGCGCGTTCACCGCGGTGCCCGTATAGATCACCACGACGCTGTCGGCAGTGTCGGCCGAGTCGCAAAGCGAGACCGAGGTCTCACCCACGCCCGCGGGCGCCTGCCAGCGGTACCAGACAGAGCGCGCCGCGATGCCGTCGGTCCAGTCGGCGTGATTCGGCTCTCCGGACTGAAGCGCGATGTTCGCTTCGGAGTTGTTGCCGGAGTGCGTCGCTGTCGTCCCGGACAGCACGACCGGACTGGCAAACGAGTCGTTGGCCGGTGGAGCCGCAACCGCAAGGGTCGGCATGGTGAGAACACCACCCAGCAAAGCGGCAAGCCAAAGCGCCCTGCGAATACCTGATCCGGATCGTCCTGCGGTCACCGATCCTTTATCGGCGACTCGCGCACGGAAGGTGAGTCGAGCTAAGGACCGCCCTCGCAGGCCAGCTCGACGTCGCCCTCGGCGATGACCACGTCGTTCTGCGCAACGGCAAGGGCGGCTTTTGCCTTCTTCACCGCGGCCTTGGCCCTCTTGATCTTGTTCTCCTTGCCCGATTCCTTCGCGTTCTTGAGTCTCTTCTTAGCGCTTTTCAGCTTCTCTTCGGCGGTTTCGAGATTCGCCTCCGCGGCGGCGAGGTCCGCTCGCGCTTGGATGCACTCGGCAGACTCAGGCTCCGGCCCGCCGTTCGCGCAATCCGAGTCCTCGAGGTCGGCGAACCCGTCGTTGTCGTTGTCCTCGCCGTCCTTGCAAGTCGGGTCGTACTCGCCCTGCTGCCCCTCGGAGCAATCGAAGTCGCCGGCATCGGTGAACCCGTCCCCGTCGTTGTCCACGCCGTCGGCGCACCCGGGAAGCGGGGGCGGCCCGGCGACTGCCTGCGACGAGAGTGAAACGAGCCCGAACGAGATCACGAGGACGACGATTCCCGACAGTCCCAACCTGGACGCCAGTCCCCGCTGTCCCCTCACAGAGCCAGTTAACCACAGATTCGGCACCAACGCCAGCCTTTTTTGAGGGCGCCCTCCCTAGCCGATGGAGACCATGCGGTCGATCGGAATCTTTGCCTTTTCGGCGACCGCTGGATCGACTTTGACCTCGTACTTCATGTCCCGCAGCGAGTCGCGGAGCTTCGGTAGGGTGATCATCTTCATGTACTTGCAGAAGGCCATCCGGTTCGCCTCGACGAGGTTCGCCTGCGGCGCCGCCTGCTGGAGCGGGTAGAGCATCCCGTTCTCCGTCGCGACGATGAAGTCGCCGTCTGGATTGGCCTCGACGTGGGCGAGCATCCCTGACGTCGAGAGCATGTGAACCCCCTCGGGATCGATGTCCCCGGACGCGACGTACTCCATCGCCTGGGTCGAGCAGCCGCACTCGGGGTGAATCAGGAACTCGGCACCGGGGTTTGCCTCCCGTGTGCGCTTGATGTCGTCGGGTCGGATGCCCGCGTGGACGTGGCACTCGCCGTCCCATACATGGAAGCGGGCATAGCGCTCTGGGTCCTCGGTGAGGCCGGTCTCGCGAGCGACGAAGGAGCCGAGCCACATGTCGGGGCCGAAGAGGATCTCCTGCTCGGGCCCGTGCTCGGACCAGATGTGCTCGACGACCTTGACGGCGTTCGAGGAGGTGCAGCAATAGTCGGTGAGCGCCTTGACCTCGGCCGAGGTGTTCACGTACATGACGACGAGCGCGCCTGGGTGCTCGGCCTTCCAGGCGGCGAGTTGATCGGCATTGATCGAGTCCGACAGCGAGCAGCCCGCGCCGAGGTCGGGGATGAGCACGGTCTTCTGCGGCGAGAGGATCGAAGCAGTCTCGGCCATGAAGTGGACGCCGCAGAAGGCGATGACCTCGGCCTCGGCGGCGGCGGCCTGGCGCGAGAGCTGGAGCGAGTCGCCGGTGAAGTCGGCCACGTCCTGAAGCTCGGAGAGCTGGTAGTTATGGGCCAGGATCACCGCGTTGCGCTCAATCGCGAGCGAGCGGACCTCCTCGGACAACGAGGCGATCTCCTCAGGTTCGAGGTGGAGTTCTGCGGTTGGGTCAACGGTCGGCAACTCGAGTGCCATTTCGTGTCCTTTCCGACGATGTTCGCTTGCCCGTAGGCACGAGCGAATGACTACCTAGAGTCTAGGGAATCAATCCATTGCCATTCGGGCCCAGATGCTTTCGCGACAGAGTCGCTCACAGTCATGCCTGAGCTTCCGGAGGTCGAGATCACCGCGCGGCGGATCGGATCGGCCCTCGAAGGCGCAGAGGTCGAGTCGGCGCTGGCGCCGGGCATGGTGGCGCTCAAGACGTTTGATCCCCCGCTCAGCGCGCTAACGGGCATGAAGGTGACTGGAACGACCCGCTACGGGAAGATGCCCGTCGTCCAGTTCGAGGGTGGCGACGAGGGGCGCCTCGACCTTCTCGTCCACCTGATGTCGGCGGGGCGCCTGCAGATCTTCGACAAGCGCGCATCGCTGCGCGACCGTGCCTCGCGCGTTCTCATCCGCCTCACCGACGGTCGCGAGTTGCGCCTCCGCGAGTTCGGCACGAAGCAGCGTGCCTGGGCGAAGCTCCTGCGCGAGGGCGAGGCCGAAAAGGACGAGATGGTGGCCTCCCTTGGCCCCGAGGCGTGGCCAGCCCCGCCAGTGCCCGAGCTGGCGAAGGCGCTCGATCAGCCGCGCTTGCTCCACCCTCTCCTTCGCGACCAGCGGACCATCGCCGGGATCGGGCGCCAGTGGGCGGACGAGATCCTGTGGGGCGCGAAGCTCTCGCCCTTCAAGCGAGGCGCCGACCTCTTAGACGAGGACGTTGCGGCGATCTACGACGCGCTGCCGGTCCTCGGCTCGGCCATCGACCACTATGAGGAGGTCATCGGAGACGAGCTCCCGAACAAGATGCCCCTCCCCCTGAAGGTCCACAAGAAGGAGGGCGAGCCGTGCCCCCGCTGCGGCACCACGATCGAGGCCGTCTTCTACTCGGAGCACCAGGTGAACTATTGCCCCGAGGAGCAGACCGGCGGCAAGGTGATGAAGGACCGGCGGCTGTCCCGGCTGCTCAAGTAGCCGCGGCAGCTGAGCTCCTTAAGAGCGGCTCAAGCGGTTGTTCGCCCGCCGCCAGAGCTCCCCGTAGCTCTCGGTCCGCGGGCGCTCCATCTCGCGGACCATCGGACGACTGCCTGACGGAGCCGGGCCGATGCCGGCGACCCGGGTTGAGAACGGCGACATCTTGTTGGGGCTTAGGCGCTGGGCGCGCTCGGGGTGCTCGTTCATCTTCGTTTCCTTCCCGTGGACTGGAAAAGCTCTTTAGATGAGAATGCCACCGAGGGGGCAAGTTCGAACTGGGGGCTAGGCCCCCTTTTTGAGCCGCGGGCACCCCATGCCAACTGAGACGAAACGGCTAGGACGTCTCGTCGAAGAGGAGGCTCAGGTCCAGCGCGGGCGCCGAATGGGTGAGCGCGCCGACCGAGATGAAGTCGACGCCGGTCGAGGCGATCTCGGGCGTCGTGGTTAGTGAAACGCCACCCGAAGCCTCGAGCTCGGCTCGGGCGCCGCCATCGCTGGCCGCGGCATCGCGCGCCGCGACCGCGGATCGGAGGCCGCCGATGTTCATGTTGTCGAGGAGGAGGCGGTCCGCGCCGGCCGCAAGCGCAGCCTGGACCTCCTCGGTGTCGCGGACTTCGATCTCAACCGGCATCCCGGGCTGCGCTTCACGAGACCTGCGCACCGCTTCGGCCACCCCCCCGGCGAGGGCGGAGTGGTTCTCCTTGATCAGGATCGCGTCGTAGAGGCCCATCCGGTGGTTGTCGGCGCCGCCCGCCGCAACGGCCGCTTTCTCGAGCGAGCGGAGGCCGGGGGTGGTCTTGCGTGTGTCGAGAACGCGTGCGCGGCCGGGGCGCGCTGCCTCGACGAACTGCGCCGTCAAGGTCGCTACCCCTGAGAGGTGTGCGAGGAAGTTGAGCGCCGTCCGCTCGCCGGCGAGGATCGCCCTTGCCGATCCCGAGACGATCGCGATGTCGCGCGGTATTTCATCGCTCCACTCGCCCTCGCCGACCAGCGACTCGAATCGCTTTGCACCGGCCTGCTGGAACGCCTCTGCCGCGGCGGCGAAGCCCGAGATAACTCCCGGCGCCTTCTGGACGATCCTCGCGGTCGAGTCGACATCAGCTGGGACAACCGCCTCGGCGGTGACGTCGCCCGAGCCGAGATCCTCGGCCAGCGCGCGGGCGACGAGGTCGTGCAGCTCAGTCACGCGGAAAGACTGCCATCGTCGCCGTGAAGCCGTGGAGGAAGTTCCGGCCGCCGACCGGGCCGATCTCACCGGCTGCGAAGAAGCCGCCCGCCGGCGCACCGAGAACGTCGGCAACAAGGGTCGCGTCGTGGCTCGGCTCGTCGAACATGTGCGAGCCGCGCCCGTTGCATGAGAAGACGAGCGTGCCGGCGGCCCCCGCGTCGCCGAGCGCAAGCGCCCGGGTCGATAGGGCGTCGCGAAGGTCGTCCGATGCGGAGGACGCATCGCGGACATGGATGCGGACGGTCTGCCCCACACGCATGTAGCTACCGACCGCGACGGCGCCGGTTGCGGGGTCGACCCCGACGATGGGGCGGACGAGGAAGTCGCCCCGCTCGTACTCGGGCTGGTTCTCGTCGATCACGATCCCGAGCAGAAGGCCCTCGGCCGCGAGCGCCTGCTCGTGATCGTCGAGGTCCTCGATCACCTCGCGCAGGCGGTCGAGCGCGGGCTTCGAGGCGAGCTCGGAAACGACGTTGCCCTCGGCCCCGGTGACGGTCATCTCGGGCCCGACGGGGGCGGCGCCCTGCGAAACGCATGGCAGGACCTCGACGCCGCGAAGGCTCACAGCCACTGCGCCCTCGTCGATCACGTCGTCGTCGAGGAAGAGGCAGGCGGAACCTTCGGTGGCAGCGCTCGCGAGCCCGCCCAGCACTGGCATCGCGGGCCTGGCGTCGTTCAGGTGGCGAAGCAGCGCGTCGGCCGAGTACGAGCGCGGATCCGCGAGGACGATGAGCGCATCGCCCAGCTCGGCCGGGTCTTCGGGCAGGCCGCCCAGCGCCATCTCGTCGCCCATGACGACACTCGTGAGCTCCATCGTCTCGACTTGGGAGCCCGGTGCGGACATCGCCCAGACGACGGCGCCCGCATCGTCCTCCAGCTCCTGGTCTCCGCCGATGACCCCACCCGCGCCGCAGCCGATAAGCGCGGCGGGCGCGAGCCGTGAGTGGACGATCTCCAGGATGGTGTGCGGATCCTGAAGGTGCGATCCGCCCGCGAACACGACGCACAGGTCGCAGCCGCCGTCGAGGCCGGCTGCCGCATCCTCGGCCGCCGCCATGAAGGCCTGCGCGGTGTCCTCGGTATCCGAGACGCCGACTGAGATCGAAACGGGCATGCCTTCACGCTACTCGCGGGCCGCCTCTTAGGATGCCTTCGGCATGGCATTTCGGGCCGACATCGAGGGCCTGCGTGCAGTCGCCATCTGCGCCGTCCTCTTGGCCCATGCGGAGCTGACCTTTGCCCAGGGTGGTTTCGTCGGGGTCGACGTCTTCTACGTCATCTCCGGCTTCCTCATCACGGGCCTCCTTCTCAGGGAGGTCGAGAAACGCGGATCGATCTCGCTGGCCGGCTTCTATGCGCGCCGTGCCCGCCGCCTGCTGCCTGCGGCTGCCCTGGTGATCGTGGCCGTTCTCATCGCCTCGGCGATCCTCTTTTCGCCGACCCGGCAAGAGCTCGTTATCGGCGACGCGGTCGCGTCGTCTCTCTACTACGTCAACTGGCGCTTCGTCGCCCAGTCGGCCGACTACTTCGGGCCGCCGACGGACCAGAGCCCGCTCCAGCACTACTGGTCGCTCTCCGTCGAGGAGCAGTTCTATCTCGTCTGGCCGATCCTTCTCCTGTGCGTGGCCTTCCTGTGGATTCGACTCGGAAAGCCGATGCCGCGCGCAGCAGCCGCCTCGGCGATCGGCGCCATCACGATCGCCTCGTTCACCTACAGCGCCCTTTATGAGCCCACCTCGACCGGCGAGGCGTTCTTCTCGTCTTTCACCCGCGCCTGGGAGCTCGGCCTCGGTGGGCTTCTGGCCTTTCTCCCCGCGACCCGGCTTCGCCCGACGCCGGCCGCGATGCTCGGCTTCGCCGGCCTCGGCGCGATCGTTCTCGCGACCCTCATCTTCAGCCCCTCGACGCGATTCCCCGGGGTCGCGGCTCTACTACCGTGCCTTGGCGCGGCGGCGATCATCCGCGCGGGCCGCGCAGACATGCCGTTCCGCCCGCTGACCCTGCGGCCGGTCCGCTACGTCGGGAAGATCTCGTACTCGTGGTACCTCTGGCACTGGCCGCCGCTGATCTTCTTCGCCACCGAGTTCGGCCCGCTCTCGGCCAAGCAGGGCGTAGCGCTGACGCTCGCCTCTTTCATCCCCGCGGCCCTCACCCACCACCTCATCGAGCGGCCGATCCATCGCTCCTCCAAGCTCAAGCAGATGCCGATGCGCTCGCTGGCGGTTGGAGCGGCCTGCATGGTCGCGGGGCTGGCGGCCGCGGGTGCGGTCGCCTTGTCGTTACCCGACTTCGAGACCGCATCGGCACGCGAGGCGGTCGGGGCGAAGGCCGACAGGAGCGAGCCGATCCAAGAGACGGCGGAGGCGATCCGCCCGAATCCGCTCGAGGCAGCGTTCGACAAGGGCCAGCTGGCCGATGACGGCTGCCTGGTCGAGAGGCCCATCCTCGAGTCTGGTCCGTGCACTTACGGGCCCGATGATGCGTCGGCGAACGTCTTTCTCCTCGGCGACTCCCACGCCCAGCAGTACTTCCCGGCACTCGATCGCATCGGGCGCGACAAGGGCTGGCAGATCACGGGGCTCACCAAGGTCGGCTGCACCCCGGCCTCGATCTCGGTCTGGAGCGGCTCGCTCAAGGGTCCGTACCCGGAATGCGACGAATGGCGGGAGAACTCGCTGAGCCGGATCGAGGATGGCGACGCGGATCTCGTCGTCGTCTCCAGCGCGAGCTACTACCACGTGGATGACGACGGCGACAAGCTCGGGCACCTCCCGAGCCGTCCCCTTCTTACCGACGGTTACGAGGACACGTTGAGACGCCTGTTGGCGACAGGGGCACAAGTGGTCGTGATGATCGACATCCCCCAGTCGCCCTTCAACGTGTCGGATTGCGTCTCCGAGCACCTCGACTCGCTCTCGGAGTGCGCGTTCCCGCTCGAGGACGCGGTCAACAAGACCCACTTCGACATTCCCGCGGTCGATGCGGTCCCGGAGGCGAGCTCGGTCGAGATCCAGCGGGTGATGTGCCCCGACCACGTCTGCCGCGCCGTGATCGGCAACGTCCTCGTCTACCGCGAGACGAACCACGTCACCGCGACGTTCTCGGAGACGCTCAGCGACTACATCGAAGAGCGCCTGCCCAAGGTTCCGTAGCTAGCCCTGTTGTGCGGCGCAATACGTGTCGCGCGTGGCTCGCGTGCCCGGGAGGCCGCCGGATGAGATCAGTTCGGCCCAGAGCGTCGAGGTCTGATCGATCGAGTCGACGACCTCCTGGCGCTCGGCCTTCGTCTTGGCGTTGAGCAGGCGCTCGGCGTTGCGCCACGCGCCTTCGCGCCAGCCCTTGATCGCCTCGATCACCGCGACCTCCTCGATCGGGACGGCGAGGTCGAAGGTTTGGAAGCTCGGGTCGTAATGGGCCGCGATGTACTTCTCGATCGGGTCGAAGACGGCGGCGTTGATCGCGTTGACCGCGTCGTGGTCAGGTTTGTGCGAGGCGCCTCGCTTGGCCCGGAGGCCCATCTTCTCGTAGACGAATGGCAGGTCGTGCTGGACGTGAGCGTTCGAGAACATGAGGACGTCCTGGCCGGCGTTGGCGTCGCCGACATCGGCTGATTCGAATGTGAGGCGCCAAGCCTCGGCGAGCGGATCACCAGCGGCGTCGTCGGCGAACGCCTCGAGGTACATGTTCGAGAAATCGATGATCACATAGGTCATCCAGCGGCGGTCCAGAACCAGTTGCTTTCGCTTGGAGGAGAGGTCGTCGAGGAGGCCCTTGGTGATCTGGAGGTAGCTGTAAGAGATGACCGCGCGGTGATCGCAGGTCGCGTCGAACGCACGCCACTGCTTGCGCAGGCGGTGGACCAGTCGCTCGACGCACTCGGCCGAGGCATGACCGCACCTGCGCACCGGTCCTGGCTGCACCTCGTTCGTCGTCGGCAGCGGCGGCAAGAGCTGTGGCCACTTGATGGGATCGTCACTCAGCTGGGCCGAGGCGTTCGGCGACGAGGCGAAAAGCGCCACCGCAAGCGCCAGAGCAAGGGCGAACGTCCGCGAGTGCGCCCTATAGGACGTAGTGACGGACGTTTGCCTTGCGGGGAGGCGCATCGCACCTCGATTTCACCACGTGGCTTCGCGACGTGCGCTAGTTCTTGGCTGCGTAGTTGAGGTACTCGCGGACGAAGCCGTCGATGTCTCCGTCGAGCACCCTGCCCGCGTCGCCCATCTCGAAGCCGGTGCGATGGTCCTTCACGCGCTGCGTGGGGTGAAGCGTGTACGAGCGGATCTGCGAGCCCCACTCGACCGCCTTCTGCTCGCCGCGCTCAGCCGCCAGAGTCTCAGCCCGCTTGCGCTCCTCCTCCTCGAGTAGCTTCGCGCGAAGGAAGCGCATCGCGGTCTGGCGGTTCTGGAGCTGGGAGCGCTCGTTCTGGCATTGGACGACGATGCCCGTCGGGATGTGGGTGATCCGGACCGCCGAGTCGGTCTTGTTCACGTGCTGCCCACCGGCCCCCGATGCTCGGTAGGTGTCGAGGCGAAGGTCGTCCTCGTCGATCTCGACCTCAACCTCGTCGGCGACCATCGGCCCCACGTCGACCTGCGCGAACGCGGTGTGGCGGCGCGACTGCGAGTCGAAGGGCGAGATGCGCACCAGGCGGTGCACGCCTCGCTCCGCGCCGAACAGCCCGTAAGCGTTCTCGCCCTTGGCGATGAAGGTGGCCGACTTGATCCCGGCCTCGTCACCTGGAGACACCTCCCCCATCTCGACCTCGAAGCCCCGGCGCTCAGCCCAGCGCAGGTACATGCGAAGGAGCATCTCGGCCCAGTCCTGCGAGTCCGTCCCGCCGGCGCCTGAGCGGACTGTGACCACGGCGTCGCCCGAGTCGTACTCTCCATTGAAGAGTCGGGCCTCCTCGAGCTCTGCGAGGCGGCGCTCGACGGAGGCGAGCTGCGAGTCGAGCTCCGAGGCGATCTCGGCGTCCTCAGCGGCCATCTCGACCAGGTCGTCGAGGTCACCGATGTCGGACTCGAGCGCGCGGAACCCCTGTACGCGCTTCTGCGCGCGGGCATGCTTCGCCGAAATCTTCGCCGCGGTCTCCTGGTCGTCCCAGAAGCCGGGCGCCTGCATCTGCCCCTCGAGCTCGGCTATCTCCGCATCGAGCGAAGCCGGGTCAAAGGTAGTCCGCGAGAAGGGTCAGCCCCTCGCGTGCCGCGCCGACGCGCTCGTCAATCGTGCGTTCCTGTGTCGGCTCGGCCATGGGCCAAGCCTAGACGGCCGAGTAGGGCCTAAGCCGGAGCGATCTTGAGCGATGTGTGCTTGGCGATCTCGTCGAAGTCGCGATCGGCATGGAGCACCGGGATTCCCTCCCGAATGGCGACCGCTGCGATGAGGCAGTCGAGCTGGCTGGTAATCGTGACCCCCTTGCGCCGGCAGACCCTGAAGATCTCAGCCGCGCTCTCCCAATCGTCGAGGTCTTCGGTGCGAAAGATCGGATACGTGCCAGACAGGCGTCGGATCGTGCTGTGCTCGGCCGTTCCGCGTACGCCCGCGAGCAGCTCCATCAACACGGGCTCAGCCAAGGCGACATCACCAGCCCTGACGAGCTCGTCCAGTGCCTGACTCGCCTGCGAATCTCGATCGCGCAAGAGGTCGATCCACGCAGACGTGTCAATCAGTGTCACCACTCCTCGATCGGCTCCCGATCCCGGAGGTCTGAGAGCTCCAGCCCATCCTCTCCCCAGCCCGTCCCCCGCATCGCCAGAACTTCTTCGGTCGTCATGGGCTCGATGCCGTCGACCATGCGTCGCAGCGCGCGATCCACGGCCTCACGCTTCGTGCGAAAGCCATACCGCCGCATGACCCGATCGATCAGTTCGCCATCTATCTCGATGTTCGTCCGCGCCACAGCCATCTACACCTTTATACACATCAAGGTGTAACAGCTTGCGCAAGTTCTGTCAAATCATCGCGCAGGGATCGCGTCGATCGCGTCAGTCATCGAGCCGTATGTCTGATTCCAGCTCACGACCTTGCCGTCGCGGATGCGGTAGAGGACGCCGAACGGTTCCTCGTCGGCGAGGTCGCCCGTCTCGGTCCAAGACCAGAGCCGCCTTGCTGCAACGACGACCCACTCGCCCGCGACCTCGCGGATCTCGTCGACCTCGACCGACGAGACGAGATGCCCGTCGACCGAGGGCTTGGCCCACGCGACGACCTCGTCGACTCCCTTCTTCAGCCCGCGTGAGCCGATGGCTTCGACGTCCTGGTGAAGCTCGGCAGCCACAGCCGCTTCGTCGCGAGCACGAAGCGCAGCGCCCAGGCGCTGGATGACATCGAGATTCGAGCTCATAACGGGCGCTGAGACTGGTGCCTGGCAGGCGCCTGTCTCAGCCCCCGTGGCAGTTCTTGAACTTTTTGCCGCTCCCGCACCAGCAGGGATCATTTCTGCCGAGCTTCTCGTTCTCGGACTTGACGACCGTGGAGGGATTCTCGCCGTTGCCGCTGGGGGCGGGGCTGGGCTGGGAAGCCGCGGTCGCGGTAGCGCCGGCCGCTGCTGCCGGAGCCGCGGGACTCGCCTGCGCCGCGGCGTCGCGGAGCGCAGACGGCTGGCCCTCTTCGGTCCCGCCCGAGTAGTTGACGTTCTGCGGTGCCGCCCGGGGAGCCTCCATCTGCTCGCGCTGCTTCGGCTCGACGTTCACTTCGACGTGGAAGATCACGCGGGCGAACTCCTGCCAGATCGCGCCCATGAGCTCCTCGAACATCATGAAGCCCTCGTTCTTGTAGGCGACGAGCGGGTCGATCTGCGCGAAGCCGCGGAGGTGGATGCCCTCGCGGAGGTAATCCATCTCGTACAGGTGCTCGCGCCAGCGGTTGTCGATGATCTGGAGCAGCACCTGGCGCTCGAGCCAGCCCATCATCTCGTGGCCGAACTCCTGCGTCCGCGCCTCGTATGCGGAGAGGATGTCGTCGGCGAGCATCCCCGAGATCTCCTCACGAGTCGAGGTCGACGGGTCGAGCGAATCGAGGTCGACCTCGAGCGGCCAGATCGACTCCGCCTGCGAGCGGAGCCCTGCGAGGTCCCACTCCTCGAAAACGTCGGCGGTCGTGAACTCCTGCACTAGCTTGTCGGGCACCGCGCTGACCTCGAGGCGGGCGACCTCCGCCATGTCACGGCCCTCGAGGATTTCGCGCCGGTACTTGTAGACGACGCGGCGCTGCTCGTTCATCACGTCGTCGTATTCGAGGACGCGCTTTCTGATCAGGAAGTTCTGCTGCTCGACCTTCTTCTGGGCGCCCTCGATCTGCTTGGAGAGCATCTTCGCCTCGAGCGGGTACTCCTCACCGTGCTCGTCGACGGGACCGAGGCGGTCGAGGATCTTGTAGATGCGGTCGCCCGCGAAGAGGCGGACGAGGTCGTCTTCGGCAGAGAGGAAGAAGCGGGACTCGCCGGGGTCGCCCTGGCGCCCGGAGCGGCCGCGAAGCTGGTTGTCGATGCGCCGTGACTCGTGGCGCTCGGTGCCGCAGATGTAGAGGCCACCGAGCTCGCGGACCTTGTCGCCCTCGGCCTCGCATTGCTCCTTAAGCCCGGGTAGCTCGATCGCGAGCGCGTCATCCCAGCCCTCGTCGCCGGGGTTGAGGCCCTGCTTTCTCACCAGAGCCTGCGCCATCGCGTCGGGGTCGCCGCCGAGCTTGATGTCGACGCCGCGGCCAGCCATGTTCGTCGCGATCGTGACGGAGCCGAGGCGGCCTGCCTGCGAGATCGTGTGGCCCTCGCGCTCCGCATGCTCGGGCTTTGCGTTCAGGACGACGTGGTCAATGCCGTTCCGCGTGAACTCCGCGCCGAGCATCTCGGAGACTTCGACGGAGATGGTTCCGATCAGGATCGGCTGACCATTCTCGTTGCGCTCCTTGATCTCGTTGACGAGTGCCTTCCACTTCCCCCCCTTCGTCTTGTAGATCTGGTCGTTCGCGTCGTCGCGGACCATCGGGCGGTGGGTCGGGATATCGACCACGGGCATCTCGTAGATCTTCATGAACTCCTGGGCCTCGGTCATCGCCGTGCCCGTCATGCCGGAGAGCTTCTCGTAGAGGCGGAAGTAGTTCTGGAGCGTGATCGTCGCGAGCGTCTGGTTCTCCTCGCGGACGCGGACGCCCTCCTTGGCCTCAATCGCCTGGTGGAGGCCCTCGGACCAGCGGCGGCCTTCGAGGATGCGGCCGGTGAACTCGTCGATGATCATCACCTGCCCGTCGATCACCGCGTAGTCGGTGTCGCGGCTGTAGAGCTTCTCGGCCTTGAGGCACTGGATCAGGTGGTTGACCAGCGTGCCGTTCTCGGAGGTGTAGAGGTTCTCGACGCCAAGGAACTTCTCGGCCTTGTGGACGCCGGCCTCGGTGGGGGCCACCGTCTTGTGCTTCTCGTCGTACTCGAAGTCGTGCTCTGCCTCCGACGTATCGCGCGACTCGCCGAGGGACTTCAGCTTCGTCACCGCCTCGACGCCGTCCATCTGCTTAGCGAGGCGGGCAAAGGTGCCGTAGGTATCGGCGGCCTGTTCGGGGCGGCCCGAGATGATCAGCGGCGTCCGCGCCTCGTCGATGAGGATGTTGTCTACCTCGTCGACGATCCCGAAGACGTGATCGCGCTGAACGCACTCCTCGAGCGAAGAGGCCATGTTGTCGCGCAGGTAGTCGAAGCCGAACTCCGAGTTGGTGCCATAGGTGACGCCCGCTCCATACATCTGGCGGCGCTGGGCCGGCGGCATCATCGCCTGGATCACGCCGACGTTCATGCCGAGAGCATTGAGGACGGGGGCCATCCATTCGGCGTCGCGGCGTGCCAGGTAGTCGTTCACGGTCACGACGTGGACCGAGCTGCCCGCGAGCGAGTTGAGGAAGATCGCCGGAGTAGCTGTGAGTGTCTTGCCCTCGCCGGTCTTCATCTCGGCGATGGCGCCATCGTGGAGGACCATGGCGCCGATCAGCTGGACGTCGAAGTGGCGCTGGCCGAGCGTGCGCTTGCCCGCCTCGCGGCAGAGGGCGAACGCCTCGGGCATCAGCGACTCGAGCGGCTCGCCGTTCCCGCCGCGCTCTCTCAGCGAATCCGCTTCGCTTTTCAGCTCCGCGTCGTCGAGGAGCTCCGTCTCGGGCTCGATCTCGTTCACGCGAGCGACCGTCTGCTCGAACTCCTTGAGCTTCTTTCCCTCGCCCACGCGAAGGGCGCGGTCGATCAATCCTCTGCCTGGCATGGCCACTGAGGGTAACGCTCGCAGGGCAGCGGCTTCGCGCGGTTGCAGGCTCATATCCTCGGCACGAATGGCCATCCCACCCGTCGGCGCGCATATCTGGGGCGAGGACCCCCTCGCCGAGGCCGAATCGATCGGCGCCGAGCTGGTGCAGCTCTTCCTCTCGAACCCCCAGGGGTGGGAGAAGCCGCCGCCGCGAGACGACGTGGAGGAGCTCAAGGCCGCGGACCTCGGCATCTACGTGCACGCGCCGTACCTGATCAACGTCTGCTCGCCCAAGCCGAACATCCGCTATGGCTCGCGGAAGATCCTCAAGCAGACGTGCGAGGCGGCGGCCGAGATCGGCGCTATCGCCGTCATCGTCCATCCGGGTCACGCGGAGGACGGGATCGACGAAGGGGTGAGCCGGTGGACGCGGACCCTTGAGCAAGTCGAGTCCGAGATCCCGATCTACCTCGAGAACACAGCGGGCGGCGACAACGCCGTGGCGCGGCGCTTCGACGCGCTGGCGAAGCTCTGGGACGCGGTAGGCCTCGCCAAGACAAAGAACGAGATCGGCTTTTGCTTCGACACCTGCCACGCGCACGCCGCCGGCGAGGACCTATCCGACGCGGTCGAGCGCGCGATCGAGATCACCGGCGGGATCGACCTCATGCATGTGAACGACTCACGCGACAAGGCGGGCACGGGCGCCGACCGCCATACGACGATCGGCGAAGGTCACATCGACCTCGACGACCTGCGGCACATGATCGCCGCGGCGAACGCGCCCACTGTGGTCGAAACGCCCCGCGAGATCGACCTGCTCAAGGCGGACATGGCATTCGTGCGCGAGGCGCTAGAGGCGTGACCGCGCCCACGAGCGCGATTCTTGAGCACTCGGCCGGACTGTTCGAGGATTACCTCTGGAACTCAGACATAGGGGCGAACATCCAGACTCGGATCACGCGCTGGGGGATCGACATCGAAACCATGCGTGCCTTCGGCATCGGCTACTCGCCGGGCAAGAGCTCGCTCTACCTCACAGAGCTCGAACGCTTCGATCTGACCCCGGCGGATGCGCTTGGCGCCGGAATGGCAACCGAGTCGACTCGTGGACGCATCCACGTTCGCTTCCACGACCGGATCATGTTCCCGATTCGTGACCGCGGCGGAACGCTTACCGGGTTCGCCGGGTTAGCGACACATCTCGGGCCATCGTGGCCCCTCTGGCTGATCTCTGCCGATGACGGCCGCTTCGACTCGAGCTCCGCGCTGTTCGGGATCGACAGGGCGTGGGAGGCGATCGCGGGCGAGGGGCGCGCGCTCGTCCTCCGCGATCCGGTCCAGGTCCTCGCGCTACATCAGGACGGGCGGCACGAAGCGGTCGCTGTGGTGCAGAGCCCCATCACCCGCTCACACACAGCACAGCTCGCAACCGCGCTTTCCGCGCGCGACGTCGATTTCACGCGGCGGGATGGATACCTCGGCGTCGTCGCCGGACCTGCCGGCGAGGAGGTGCCGGACAGCTCGTTCGCCTCTCGGCAGGTGCCGTCCGGCTTCACCCTCATCCATTCCCGGCGACGTAAGGGCCGAGTGCGGACCGCCGTCGAGCCAGCCGCGGACCTCGATGACATCGTTATCCCGACCCGGCCCTGGGTGTACCTGGCGGGCGGGATCATCGGGTTCGGGATACCGATCGGCTTGCTCCTGATCGCCGGGCCGGAGGGCGACGGGAAGGGAGATTCGGCAGCTCTCAACATCGTGATCATCGGCGTAGCGACCACATATCTGCTGCTTGCCCTTGCGGTCGCACGCGTGTCGGCCAGCGCCGGGCAGCCAAACTCCCGCCGCATGCGGCTTCCCTGGGTTCGAGGGAGCGGCGAGGTGCAGCCGGAAGGATGGACGTACCACCGCCTCGAAGAGATCGTCGTCGGCGCAGCGCTCGTCAGCGCCGCGATCTGCGTCGTCCTATTGATGACCGTGGGAGGCTTCCTGGGCTAGAGCCGGGCCTTACGCCTCCCGATTCCGGAGCCTCGCCGAGAAGCGGCGGGACTTCGTACGGTGGCGGCGGAGCTCGCGGTTCTTCTTCACCTGGCGGCGCACGTCTTCGGCGAGCTGGTGGATCGAGCCGAGCATCTCGGGGCTCGCCTCCTTGGCGCGGATCGTCTTGCCCTTGAGGCGGAGCGTCGCCTCGGCGACGTACTTGTCGGCGATGCGGGGATTCTTCTCCTCGCAGAGCTCAACATCCAGGGTCGCAAGCTCGGAGACCTGCTTGCCCACCCTCTTGAAGCGCTTGCGGATTGCGTCCTCGAGTTCTGGAGTCACCTCGGTGTTCCGACCTCGGACCTCGATCCTCACTGCAAGCCTCCTCGCGTTGGGGAAAGTCACCTCGGACTCTACGCCTCTTACGAGATTTCGCAAGGGGCCTTTACGTCCGCACTTCGACCGCTCAATTGTCCGCTCGGGCGAAGGTGAGCGCGCGAACGCGTTTGGCGCCGTGGTCGGTGAGCGTGCGGGCACAGGCGGCGAGTGTGGCGCCTGTGGTCGCCACATCGTCAACTAGCCAGAAGCCCCCCGGCGACAGGACGAACGACTCACTCAGGAGTGAGACTCTTGGCGGGTCGGCGGTGCGCTCGTGGCGAGTTCGGCGAACCTGCCGCGGGCCATCATCGCGAGCGAGGCAAGGAAGGACTCGAGCTTCCGCGCAGCTCTCGGCAACCAAGCGCGCGAGAATCGCGGCGTCGTCGAAGCCTCGGGCTCGCTCGCGAGCGGGGGCCGCGGGCACCGGGACGAGCCAGCCCTCGCGCGTCGCACCCCACGCTCGAACCATCCGCTCGGCCGCAACCTCCGCGAGGGCGAGGCGCGAGGAGAACTTCATGCGCTGGACAAGCTCCTGCGCGACACCCTCGTATCGGACCGCGCTGATGAGCTCCAGGCCGCCCGGCAGCAGGGAGCGCAGAGGCGGGATTCGCGCGAGCTTCCCCGCGCAGCTCCTGCACATGGGATCGCTGGGATCACAAGAAGCGGCGCACACCGCGCAGAGCGGAGGTGCGACAAGGCTTGCCAGCCGGCGCAACACGCTGCGGATCGTCGGCTACTCCGCGTCACACATGGGGAACGCGGCGTGCCGAATCGCGCGCGAGTCAGTCGAAAACGGCGCGCTCGACCTCGGCGAAGTCGTTCTCGCAGCCGACCACCGCCGGCGCTTTGCCAAGTGCGGTGTCCGGGTCCTTCAAGCCGTGGCCGGTCAAGACGCAGACGACAGTCTCGGGGGGCGAGTCACCCTCAACGACTGGAAGGCCGTGGGTGAGGAGGCCGGCGACCGACGCGGCGGAGGCCGGCTCGCAGAAGACGCCCTCGCGGGACGCGAGGAGCCGGTATGCGTCGAGGATCTGCTCATCGCTGACGGCGGCGATGCGCCCTCGCGACTGGGTGACGGCGGTCATCGCCTCCTCCCAGCGGGCGGGGTTGCCGATGCGGATCGCCGAAGCGACCGTCTCGGGGTTGGCGACAGGCTTGCCGCTGACGAGCGGCGCAGCGCCCTCGGCTTGAAAGCCGTAAAGCCGCGGCGCCTCATCGCGCTCGCCGAAGCCGCGCCACCACGCGGTGATGTTGCCCGCGTTGCCGACGGGGATCGCCAGGGCGCCGGGCGCCTCGCCGAGGTCCTCTAGAACCTCGAACGCCGCCGTCTTCTGCCCCTCAATCCGGTACGGGTTGACCGAATTGACGAGCTCGATCGGGTGCTTCTGCGCCAGCTCGCGAACGAGGGTGAGCGCATCGTCGAAATTGCCGCGGATCGCGATCACGCGCGCGCCGTGCATGAGCGCCTGCGCGAGCTTTCCGATCGCGATCTTGCCCTCCGGGACGATCACTGCACCGCGCATTCCTGCCCGCGCAGCGTAAGCGGCGGCACTGGCCGCTGTGTTTCCGGTCGAGGCGCAGATCACTGCCTCGGCGCCGCGGCCGGCGGCGCGGGAGACGGCGACGGTCATCCCGCGGTCCTTGAAGGAGCCGGTCGGATTCGCCCCCTCGAGCTTGAGATAGACGCGCGCGCCGACGCGCTCGGAGATCACCGGTGCCTCAACCAGCGGCGTCGAGCCCTCGTTCAGGGTGACCACGGGGTCGCCCTCCTCCAGCGGGAGGTGCTCGCGGTAGCGCTCGATCAGACCGGCAGGCATGACCCCGCGGACCTTACGCGCCCGCTTCGCCCACTGGCTTGCGGAAGTAGACGAAGTTGTCGCCGATCGGATCTTCCGGCACGAACTGAGTCCAGCCGAGGTGGAGGTAGATCTCGCGGTTCACCTGCATCTTCTCGTGGGTGAAGAGCCAGGTCTCCGGAAGGTCGAGTTCGATCGCTCGCTTGGCGGCGTGATCGAGCAGCTCGGTTGCGATGCCGGTGCCCGCCGCAACCGGATCCACCGCAACGTTGTCGACCCAGAGGTGGTCGGGCTCGGGCTGGAGAATCAATAGCCCGCGAATGAGATCGCCGTCGGTCTTCACCCAGGCTTCGAACTCCGCTGCGGCGAAGGTCTCGGCGTAGTCCTCGTCCATCGGCCGCGGGCGGCGGCCGATGATCGGTACCCAGGACGCGTATGCGCGCTTGACCAGCGCCGAGACCACCGGTGCGTCGTCAACCGTTGCCCTTCGAATCAAATAACCGGACTTTCGCCTTCAGCTCCAAGAACGGGAATGCTCTTCCGACTCACCGAAACTGCTCCTCGATCACGCGGATCGCCCGCGGGTCGGCGCGCATGAAGTCGAGCTTTCCGAGCTCGGCGAGCGCACCGTAAAAGGCCTCCTCGGACGTCTCGTGGAGGACCATGATCAAACGCGCCTGCTCGCCGATGCCCTGCTGGACCATGCTCTTGACCGAGATCGCGGCCTGGCCGAAGACGTCGGCGACGGCCGCGAGGACGCCAGGGCGGTCTAACACCTCCAGGTGGACGTAGAAGGAGGACGCCACGTCGGAAACGACCGGGAGCTCGCGTTTCGTCTCATGAACGGGCGCGTCGCCGGCGAGGATCGAGACGACGTCGCCGAGCACGGCCGTCGCCGTCGCGACGCCACCGGCGCCCGGGCCGGACATCGTGATCTCGGTGATTGCAGGTGCCTGGACCATCACCGCGTTGAACGGGCCTTCGACGGGCGCCAGCGGGTGGCCCGGATAGAGAAAGCATGGGAAGACGCGGACGCTCACCCCGGCGTCGGTCACCTCGGCGACGCCCAGGAGCTTCAGCGAAAGTCCGAGCTCCTTTGCGTATGCCATGTCCTCGGAGCGGATCTCGGTGATGCCCTCGTACGAGACGTCGTCGAGTGAGACCGGCGTGTCGAACGCGAGACGGGCGAGGATCGCCATCTTCGCCGCCGCGTCCGCGCCGCCGACATCGTCAGTGGGATCCGCCTCGGCATAGCCCAGCTCCTGCGCCCGGGCGAGAGCGTCGTCGTAGGAGGCTCCCGTCCTGGCCATCTCAGTGAGGATGAAGTTGGTCGTCCCGTTGACGATCCCGAAAACCTTCGTCATCTCGGTCGCGGCAAGGCTTTCGGAGATCACGCGGATGACGGGGACGACGCCGGCCACCGCGGCCTCGAAACGAAGCTGGACGCCGTTCGCCCGCGCCGCCGCGAACAGCTCCTCGCCGTGCTGCGCAATCAGCTGCTTGTTGGCGGTGACGACATGCTTCCCCGCCTCGAGTGCCCGCAGGACGTAGTCGCGCGCCGGATCGGTCCCGCCGATCAGCTCGACGACGATGTCCGAGCCGCTGAGGATCTCGTCGAAGTCCCCCTCCGAGCGCCGCAGCACACCGGCGATCGACGGGCGGCTCCCCGCGACCTCCGCTACGGCGTCGGCACGAGCTTCGACCAGTTCGGCGAAGGCGCCGCCGACTGTCCCTCTCCCGAGGAGCCCGATGCGGGCCTCACTGGACATCGCGCGCCACCAGGTCGTCCCGGGTCTCGCGGCGAACGACCGCGCGGGCCTCGCCGTCCTTTGCGAAGACGACCGGCGGGCGCGGCATGCCGTTGTAGTTGTTCGCCATGGCATGACCGTACGCACCCGTGGCGGGAGTTGCCAAGACGTCCCCCACCCTTGGTGCTGCCATTTCGACTTCGCGCACGATGATGTCGCTCGACTCGCAGTGCATCCCTGCAACCGTGACGCGCGTGTCGCGCGCCTCAGAGGCGCGGTTCGCGATCAGCGCGTCGTACCGCGCGTCGTAAAGCATCGGGCGCAGGTTGTCCGACATGCCGCCGTCGACCGCGACGTACGTCCTTACCCCGGGTATCTCCTTCACCGTGCCGACCTCATAGAGCGTGACGCCCGCGTTGCCGACCAGCGAGCGCCCCGGCTCGACCAGGATCCTCGGCACCGGATCGAAGACGCGCTCGACGCCCTTGACCTTTACGTCGACATAGCTCTCGATCGAGGGTGGCTCGTCGCTGGGCTCGTACGCGATCCCCAGTCCGCCTCCCACGTTCAGGAGCCTCAGCTCGTCGGCGCTGAGTCCCGCCTCGTCGGCCAGGCGCCCGAGCGCTTCGATCGTCTTTACGTACGGCTCGAGCTCAAAGATCTGGGACCCGATGTGCGCGTGCAGCCCGGCGAGCTTGAGGTTCGAGGACTCGCGGATCGCGTCGATCCCTCTCGCCGCCAGGCCGTCGTCGAGGCCGAAGCCGAACTTCGAGTCGAGCTGCCCGGTCTGGATGTAGCTGTGGGTGTTTGCCTTGATCCCGGGAGTGACGCGGATCATCACCTGCTGCGGGCGGTCGAGCATGCCGTCGAGCCGCTCGATCTCGTCGAAGGAGTCGCAGACGATGTGCCCGACGGACGCCCCGGTCGCAAGCCGGAGATCGGTTTCGGTCTTGTTGTTGCCGTGGAGATAGATCCGGTCTGGAGCCGCTCCCGCGCGTAGCGCGGCATGGAGCTCGCCCGCCGACGCGACGTCGACGGACAGCCCCATCTCGGCGAGGAGGCTGAGGATCGCCCCGATCGGCGCGGCCTTGGACGCGTACACGACCTCGAAGTCCTGAGTGCGCGCCCCGAACGCATCGAGGTACTCCTGCGCGCGGGAGCGGATGTCGTCCTCGGCATAGACGTACGCGGGGGTGCCGAACTCTTGAGCGAGCTCGACCACGTCGCATCCCCCCACCTCTAGGTGGCCTCGCTCGTTGACACGCGAACCGCGTGGAAGGTGGATTGGCGTCTCGTTCGTCATCGGGCGGTCATTATTCCCGGCCCATGCTTCGGCGTACCCTGCCTTCCCCGGATGCCCCAAGCGTAAGGGGCGAGCACGAGGGCCGTCCCTACTGGCTCTGGCTCCCGGACTCGGAGGGCACCTGGCCGGGCATGGTGATCCTGCACGGCGCCGGGTCGCGCAAGGAAAACCACGGCGACTTCGCCCGGATGTGCGCGGCCAGCGGCTGGGCTGCGATCTCGTACGACCAGCGGGGGCACGGCGAGTCGGCCGACGAGATGAGCCCCGCCGCCCTTGGCGACGTCGCCAAGATGGCCCGCTTCCTCGCCTCGCACGACCGCGTCGACTCAGAGAAGGTCTGCGTGCGTGGTTCGAGCATGGGCGGCTTCTGGGCTATTCACGCAGCCGCAACCTCGAACGCCATTGCCGGGGCGATCGCGATCTGCCCCGCCGGCGAGGAGCACCTGCGCCGCTTGGTCGCCGCGAAGCAGCTCGACTTCCGTGTCACCGAGGCCTCGAGGGATGCGCTACAGGCCTGGCTCGGCGAGCACGACCTGCGCGAGGCGGCGGAGCTGATGGGCGCGAAGCCCCTGATCGTCCTTCACGCCAAGGGCGATGAGCGGATCCCGAGCGACTTCTCCGAGGAGGTCGCGGCCCGAAAGCCCGAGCCTAAGAAGCTCGTCATCCTGCCGGGCGGGCACCACCGGTCGATTCAGCACGACCAGGAGATGCAGTCGGTCGCGCTCGCCTGGCTGAGCTCGAAGCTCTAGTCGCCGCCGAGGAGGCCGCCGGTGACGCCGTTGAGCGTCCCGTTGACCTTGCCGCCGAGGTTGCCGGCGCCGATGCCGTTGCCGACGTTGTTGAGGGTGCCTCCGACGATGTCGTCGACCGGCTTCGTTATCGGGTCGGTGAGCTCGCTGAGCGGCAGGTCGAGCCCCAGGCCACCGGCGGCGTCGTCGACGGCGCCAAGCGTGCCCTGGAGGGCGCCTGGCACGTCGGGATCAACGGGGTCGACAGGATCAACCGGGCCGGGACCGTTGCCGCCGCCCGTGATGGGGTCGTCCGTTGGTCCACCGGGGCCCGGGCCGTCGGTGGCGCCGGGGGGCAGAGCGGCAAGGATCTCGGCGAGGGCGGCTGGGGTTGGCGTCGCTGGGGTGGCGGCGACGGCGTCGGCCGTCGTCCCGGCCGCCAGGGCGGCGGCCTGCGGTGCGCCCGACTGAAGTGAAACGGTCGAGTCAGAGGAAGCACCGGAGCCGAAGGGCATGCCCTCGAAGGCGACGTACGCGGCCATGGAGGCGAAAGCCGCAATCGCCGCCGCAATGAGGGCGGCGGTCACGCCGGTGCCAGCCGCAAACGCACGAGCATTCGGGCTCTTGGGTGCGCTCGTCTTGGCGCGCGAGATGTTGACCGCAGTGTCCATACCGGGGTTACGCTCGTTACGCCGGCTCTACGGCGAACCGGTTCTGACTCGATTGTCGGCCTTCCAGACGGGGTCGTTAGGAAGTCCACCGCTTCGTAGTACGTCCGGCCACGATTGAGGTAGACGAATCACTTAGAAACAGGTACCCGCTCCAGGCGCGTCCTATGCCTGCGAATTCGCTACAGGTAGCCGAGCGGGTCCGTCGGTACGCCGTTGATGCGGATCTCGAAGTGGAGATGGTCGCCGTAGCAGCTGCCGGTGCAGCCGACGAGGCCGATCACGTCGCCCTGCGAAACCGATCCGGAGGTGATGATCTGCTGGGACTGGTGGGCGTAGCAGCTGGAAAGGCCGCCGCCGTGGTCGATGCAGGTGTAGTTGCCGTAGCCGCCGCTGGTGGCTTCGGACTGCACAAGCACGATGTTGCCGTCCTTGACGGCGCGAATCGGGGTTCCGGCGGGCACCGCGATGTCAATGCCGGCGTGGAGGCGACCCCAGCGCATGCCGAACGGCGAGACGACCGGGCCGTTCACCGGCCAGATGAAGCCGCCGCTGGCGCCCTGTACCGGGCCGGCGGGCAGCGGGTCGGTGGTCGTGGTCGAGCTCTGAGCGTCGATCAGGGCCTGCTGGATCTGGGCGTTCAGATGTGAAAGGTCATTCTCGAGGGCGTCCTCCTTGACTCGCGTCGCGTCAAGCGCCGCAGCCTTCTGATCGCGGACCGCGGCAAGCTCGGCTTCGCGCGCTTCGAGCTGCATCCGCGTGCGCTCGAGCTCCGCCTTCTTGGCCGCGATCTCATCGCGAGCGTCGCGGATGTCGCCGACGAGGTCCTCGGACGCGTTGCGGAGGTCACGTACCCGGTCCACGATGCCCGCGTCCTGATCCTGGACACGGTCGAGGTAGTCGTAGCGGTTGACGAGGTCGTCGAAGCCGTCGGCGTCGAGGATCACGGTCAGCGCGTCGGGTTCATCGGACTTGTAGATCTCGACGAGGCGCTTGGAAAGGATGTTCAGCGAGCGGCCAAGCCGCTCACGGAGCGTTGCGAGCCGCTCAGCCTCGGCCTCGAGCCTGGCCTGGGTCTGGGCGAGCTCTTCGGCGACGATTGCCTCGCGGTTGCGGAGCGTCGCGACCTGGCCGGCGAGCTGATCGACCTGATCGGAATACCTGGAAAGCTCGGTTGACAGCACCCCCTCCTGCGCACGCACCTGCTCAAGCTCTGCCTGCTTCGAGTCGCGCTGCGACTCGAGCGTCTGGGCAAGGGCCGTCCCGCCGGCCATGGCGAAGCCGGCGGCGGTTGCAGCCAGCAAAAGACGCAGGGATTTCGAGGGGCTCGCGGGCACGATCCTGAGGCCAAAGTAGCAAGATTCCGGCCTATTGCAAGCATTCCTTAACACTAATTATGCGAAATGCAAGGACGCTTGCACCCCTCCTGCCCTGCCCAGGGCACTACCTTTCCCTGCGTGGTGAAAGGGGTCCGCTACTTCGTGAGCGATGTGTTCTTCTGGCTGCGCTCGCACAAATTGCGCGGGGCGCTGACGATCCTCGGGCTGCTGCTCGTGATCGGTGGCGCCGTCTTCGCAGGGACAAAGCTCGGCGGCGATGACACCGAGGTCATCGAGTCCGCGCCCGCGCCCGAGGTCGTCGTCGACGTGAACAAGACCCCGGAGGAGCCCGCCGATCTCGGTTTCCCCGCGTTCGCGACCCGCAATACCACCCGTGTGGCGGGAGCGGACTCCGTCGCGAACGCAGCCGGCGTCGCACTGGCGACGACTCCAACGGGCGGCGTTGTGAAAGGGCCTGAGGCGGTCACCCTGGTCGACTCCGAGGATTGGGCGGGCGCCATTGCGGCCTCATCGCTCTTCGCCGAGCCCATCGCCGCGCCGATCCTCTACACGCAAGATGGCTCCCTCGACGAGCTGACCCAAGGAGCCATTGACTCCCTGGCTCCAACGGGAGGCTCCGCCACCGGAGGTGCACAAGCCTTCACCGTGGGCGACGCGGGCGAGGCCGAAGGCCTTGACACCGAGGCCATCGAGGGCGGCAGCTCGGCCGAGATCGCCGTCTCAGTGCTCGAGCTCCGCGAGGAGCTGGCGGACGGACCTCCTGAACACATCCTCATCGCCTCCTCCGACGACCCGGAGTTCGCAATGCCGGCGGCTGCCTGGGCAGCACGCTCCGGCGACGTCGTCCTTTTCGCGCAGGCGAACTCGGTGCCCTCTCCGACGATCAAGGCGATCGAGCGTCTGAAGGAAGTCCCCGTCTTCGTGCTCGGCCCCGAGAGCGTGATCTCCGAGGACGCTTTCAAAGAGATCTCGGCGGCGACCAATGCCGACGTGACCCGCGCGGCGGACGAGGAGGATCCCGTGACGAACGCGGTTGCCTTCGCGCGCTTTGCCGACGGCAACTTCGGGTGGAACATCAACGACCCAGGCCACGGCTTCGTGATCGCGAACTTGGCCAACCCATCCGACGCCGGGGCCGCCGCAGCTCTCTCGGGCACGGGCACGTGGGGACCGCTTCTGTTGACCGACGATCCGGAGACGCCGCCCCCGGCGCTCGAGGGATACCTGCTCGACCTCAAGCCCGGCTACGAGGACGATCCAACGCGCGCCCTCTACAACCACATCTGGATCATCGGGGACGAGACCGCACTGTCGGTGGACGCGCAGGTTGAACTCGACGAAATCGCCGAGGTGGCGCGGGTAGAGTCCGGCACGGGCGACGAGCTTCTGGGACCGGGCTCAGCGGAGCCCGAGGTGCCCGAAGACCCCAAGGACGACAAGAAGAAACCCAAGGATCAGGAAGACGACGCGCAATGAGCGAAGCAGAGCGACCCGACCGCCTCGGAGGCCGGCAGATCACGATCGATGACATCCGCGCGCTCGCCGGACCTGCGACCCCGCACTTCTCGCTTCAGATCCGCAATCGCATCACGAAGCTGATCCAGGGCCTCCCCGCCGGCGACCCGGTGCGCGCCGAGGGCGAGCTACAGATCGAGCGCCTCACCCAACTGTCGGCGCACTCGGGCGAGCCGCGCGGCGCGCGATGACACCATGACTACCGCCACCGACGCGCGCGCTCGCCTCAGCGAGGTCCTCGACCCGCGCTCCAACGCGCTCGCCAAAGAGGACTCGGCCTGGGACCACGGGTACCTGGACCTCCTCGGGGAAGAGGCGCCCGACTCCACGGGGGTAACTCAGAATCTGATGCTGACCCGGGCGGTCCCGGTCATCTACGAGCGCTGGTGGCGCCCCACCCTGGCGTGGGCCGCGAAAGGGCTCACGGGCCCGGGCATGGCCGAAGAGGTCAGAATCGCGCGCCTGTTCCTGGGACTCGGCCACGGCGACCGCGTGCTGGACGTGGCATGCGGGCCTGCAAACTTTTCCCGAGCGTTCGCTCGAGCGGCGGGCGACGACGGCCTGGTCGTGGGCATCGACGCGTCCCCAACGATGCTCGCGCGGGGCGCCGAGGACACGCAAAAGGCCGGCATCGACAACCTGGCCCTGATCAGGGGCGACGCCACCGCGCTGCCGTTCGCCGATTCCAGCTTCGACTGCGCCTGCTGCTTCGCAGCGCTCCACCTCTTCGCCGATCCCTTCGACGCCATCGACGAGATGCGCAGAGTCCTGGCGCCAGGAGGCCGCATCGCGATCATGACCTCGATCCGGCGTCCGGTGACCGTCCGGCCGATGAAGCCCGTCGTCGAGCGCCTCAGCGGAATGCGCGTCTTCGAGCCCGACGAGATCACCGAGGCACTGGCCGAGCGCGGCTTCGAAGGAGTTCGTCGCCGCGTCTCCGGCCTGGTCCAGTTCGTCGGCGGTCGCCTGGCGGACTAGTTCTTCTTCCCTTCACCGTGTCGCGTACGGCAGCTACGCACTTGACTCTCGCGTACTAACGGTTTGCAGGGCCAAATGCGTCGAGCACCCGGCGCTGGTACTCGTTGATTTCCTCGGGCGGGATGAAGTAGGTCGGTGGGCCGAGGGAGATCGAGTCGCCGAGCGCGGCGACCTCGCCCACCTTCTCGCGCACCTTGTCAATCGTTCCCACGGCGCAGTAGGCGTCCACCATCTCGTTCGTGACCGCGGCCGCCACGCCGGCAAGGTCGCCGGCCCGGAACGCGTTGCCCACGGCCTCGGCATGAGAGGCGAAGCCATCAAGTTCGAACACATGCGTATAGGTCCGCACGGTCGCGTAGAAGGCAAGTGTCTTTCGCGCCGCGTCGTAGGCAGTCTCGACTTCTGAGTCGTCATTCGCGATCGCCACGCACACCCCGGGGATGAAGTCGAAGCTGGAGCGCTCGCGGCCCGACCGGACCAGGCCCTTCTCGATGTTCGGGATCATCACCTCCTCGAGCCAGCGGGTCGAGCAGATTAGGTGGCCCAATGCGCCGTCGGCAACGTCGCCAGCCATCCGCGCCATACCCTCGCCCACAGCCGCGACGTAGATCGGGACCTTGTCGCGAAATGAGGGATGCGGCCGGGTCCAGCCCTTGATGTCGATGTCGTGGTAGGTGCCCTCGTAGCGGATCGGCGCGCCGGCGTTGGCGCTCTCCATGATCAGGCGGGTCGCCTCCACGGTCTCCCGCAGGTGCGGAGCAGGCCGTCCGTACTCGACGCCGTGCCAGCGCTCGTTGAGCCGCTTCACCCCGGCGCCGAGACCCAGGCGGAAGCGCCCGCCCGACATCTCGTCGATGTCGAGCGCGGATACCGCCAGTAGGAACGGGCTCCGGGTGAACGCCCAGGTGATCCCGGTGCCGATGCCGATCGACTCGGTCTGCGAGGCGAGCCAGGTCGCCTGGGTGATCGTCGAGCGGTAGAGCTCGATCGCCCAGATGCCCTCGATGCCGGCCGCTTCGGCCGCGGCCGCACCCTCGGCGAGCTCCTTCGCGGAGTCGCCGAGGGCGATGACCTGAATTCGGTCTAGAGCGGTCATCGGATTCCGCATTGTTGCGAGCCATAGTGCCGGGCCAGCTCCTCGGCCTCCACCAGAGAATCGGTGGGACCGTCCAAGAGTGCCTGCGGGTCCGCCTCGATCTCCGTGATGCCTGCCTGGGTCGCGTCGAGGATCGCCTGCACCTGCTCCTCATCCCCCTCCGGCGCCTCGAGGGCGCCGATCGCAGAGATCTCCGCCTCGAGCGCGGGGACGACTATCCCGAGCGCAACCTCCTCGACCTCCTCGGGCGTGGGGTCCTCCTCGCTCGTGACGAGGTCGTCGGCCGCAGCCTCGATCTGAGACTCGGTGGAGTGGCAGATCTCGTCCGCCTGGCGCAGGAACTCGACCTTCGAGACCGGATCGGAAACGACGGGCGAAAAGCCGCCCTCGTCGTCATCGCCCCCGCAAGCAGGAACGAGTACGACGGCCACGAGCAGACTCGCGGCCGTCGCTCTCAATGCTTAGACCCTTTCGATCAGGGTGCCGGTGCCGAGGCCGCCGCCGCAGCACATCGTGACGAGGCCGGTCTCCGCATCCGAGCGCTCCATTTCGTGGAGGAGCGTCGTGATCAGACGCGCGCCCGAGCCGCCGAGCGGGTGGCCGAGCGCGATCGCGCCGCCGTTCACGTTCACCTTGTCCATGTCTGGGTCGAGCTCACGGCGCCAAGCGGCGACCACGGAGGCGAACGCCTCGTTGACCTCGATCAGGTCGATGTCGCCGATCTGCATCCCGTTTCGCTCGAGGAGCTTCTGGGTTGCGGGGATCGGGCCCGTGAGCATGATCACCGGGTCGACTCCGACAGTGGTCTGGTCGACGATGCGGGCGCGCGGCGTGCAGCCGAGCTCCTCGGCCTTCTCGCGCGTCATTAGGAGCACCGACGCAGCTCCGTCGGAAATCTGCGAGGAGTTGCCGGCGGTGATCGTGCCGTCCTCCTTGAAGACCGTCTTCAGCTGCGACAGCCCCTCGATTGTGGTGTCGGGGCGGATGCCCTGGTCGACCGTGTGCGTGTCGCCGTTCACCTGGATCGGCACGATCTCGCGCTCGAAGCGTCCCTCCTCGGTCGCCTTGGCGGCGAGCTGCTGGGAGCGGGCTCCGAGCTCGTCGAGCTCCGAGCGAGGAATCTCCCACTTCTCGGAGATCATCTCGGCCGAGAGGCCCTGCGGAATCAGGTTGTACTTCTCCATGAGCTCGGGCGAGTAGGCCATGCCGTGCTCGGACATAACCTTCATGCCGTCGCCGAAGGAGATGTGGCCCATGTGCTCGACGCCGCCGCCGATGACGACGTCGTGGACGCCGGAGGCGACGAGAGCCGCGGCAAAGTTCACGGCCTGCTGCGAGGAGCCGCACTGGCGGTCGACGGTCGTGGCGGCCGTCTCGATGGGGAGGCCGGCCTCAAGCCAGGCGTTGCGGCCGATATTCATACCCTGCTCGCCGAACTGCTGGACGCAGCCGGCGACGACGTCCTCGACCTCGGAGGCGTCGATGCCGGCGCGCTCAACGACCTCGGAGTAGGTCTTCGCGAGAAGGTTGGAGGGATGGACGTCCTTGTAGATGCCCTTCTCCTCATGGCCGCGCCCGACGGGGGTGCGAACCGCTTCGACGATGACGACCTCGCGGCCTGAGAACTTGCCGTTGCTTGCCATGGGAGAGCCTCCTGATTGGTCTATGAGTCCTTTAGCACGAAAGAAGCGTGTGCCGTTGGGTATCTCTGAAGAATGCTGAGCCCAGAATATCCGGTCGATTGACCCGTCAGTCAGTCCATCAGCCGCGAGTCGCCTCGGATTCGGTGACGCCGGGCGGCGTCCAGCCGGGTCCATGGAAGACGATGCCGAGCTTCGAGCGAAGCCCTGGGGCCCGCTTGATGTCGTGCCACATCGCGGTGTACTCGTGGAAGGCGACCTTGACGGGCCGGTACGTCTTGAGCTGGGTCGTGAGGCCGTAGCGGACACGCTCGCCCTCGGGCTCGTACGTGCCGAACATCTTGTCCCAGATGATCAGGATCCCGGCGTAGTTGCGGTCGAGGTATTGATCGTTGGTCCCGTGGTGCACGCGGTGGTGTGAGGGCGTGTTGAAGATCGCTTCGATCGGTCGCGAGAGCCTGCCGATCCGCTCGGTGTGGATGCCGAACTGGTAGATCAGCGACCAGGACTGGGCCAGGAGGATCATGTAGGGCTCGAAGCCGACCAGGGGCATCCAGAGCCAGAACGGGAAGTAGGTCATCGGCACCCACGTCTGCCGCAGCGCCGTCGAGAGGTTGTAGTGCTGGGAGGAGTGGTGGACCACGTGGCTAGCCCAGAAGAGGCGGCTCTCGTGCGAGACGCGGTGGAACCAGTAATAGGAGAAATCGTCGGCGAAGAAGAGGAGGGCCCATACCCACCAGTCGCCGGGGTCGAGGCGAAGGGGCGTCAGCTCGTAAAGGGCGACGTACGCCGCGAGAACGGCGAACTTCCAGACGAAGTTGATCGCCAGGTTTCCGAACCCCATCGTGAGCGACGTCTTCGTGTCCCGCGGCTCGAATCCGATCAGATCCTCGTCGTGGTCGTCCAGCTTTCCGTATGCCAGATACTCCAGTGCGAGCAGCACCAGGAAGTACGGAATCGCGTAGTAGAGGACCTCGGCCATCGGCGAAAGGTAATCGGGAATCGGGCGGTGCGCGAAGGTCCGAGTTGTTGGAGAGTGCCCGCGGCTACTGTGGGTCGCAGCCGCGACGGGGGGCTGCGGGTTTCAAAATGAATCGGAGGATTGAATGAATACACACACCAAAGGCGTGCGCGCCATGATGGCTGCAGCCCTTTGCGTCGCTTCACTTGGCTTTGCGGCCTGCGGGGGCGACGACGACAGTTCGAGCGACTCGGCCGACAGCGGCGCCACCGGAGCCTCAGGCTCGGAGGAAACGGTCGGCGACCTCGTTCGCGGACAGATGGAGGCAGCCGGGATCTCCGACGAGGACGCCGACTGCGTCGTCGACAAGATCAATGAGACGGTGTCCGAAGAGGACCTTCAGGAGGTCATCGATCAGGCTGAGGAAGGCGGAGACCCCGCGGCAGCAGGCAGTGAAGGCCTCGGCCCCGCGTTCACTGCTGCCGTCCAGGATTGCGGCGTCACTGCGCAGCCGTAGTCAATAGACACAAGGGCGAAGGCGCCCCGGGCTCCGCATGAGCTCGGGGCGAGGCGAATAAGGTGACATCTGCGTGCGGCGAGCTTCTCTTATGCGATGCTCGCCCTTGACGCAACGGTGTCATGTCATTGGGGGCTAAGAATCGGAGGAAGTTCGTGAAGATGCACCCAAATGGTTTCCGCATGGCCGCGGCGACCGCGGCCTGCATTGCGTCGCTCGGTTTCGCGGCTTGCGGAGGTGACGACGACGAGTCGAGTAGCGACGAGACGACCGGCGCGACCGGCGCGACCGGCGCGCAAGGCTCGTTCGACGTGACCGACGCGGAGGCGTTCCTGCGAGAAGACGCCGAGGCTCAGGGCCTTTCCGAAGAGGACACCGACTGCGTCGTGGACGCGGTCACGAGCTCCGTTCCTGAGGATGAACTCGTCGCGGGTCTCAAGGAGGCCGAGGAGAACGGCTTCTCAGAGCTCAACGACCAGATCCAGGAAGCGTCCGCCGACGCCGCCGAAGAGTGCGGCCTGACGCTGGCCGAATAGAAATCAACAAATCGGAGGATGGATTGTGAGTAGGCAAACAGGGCTGCGCGTCATTGCAGCCACAGCGGCATGCGTCGCATCTCTCGGCTTCGCGGCCTGCGGTGGCGACGACGACGACTCGAGCGACTCGAGCAGCGACGAGACAACTGAGGAGACGGGCGCGACGGGCGCGAGCGGCTCAGACACCAGTGCTGACCTCGAGGCCATGTTCCGGGATGCGTTCGAGGAAGCAGGCTTGGACGAAGAGCAAGTCAATTGTGCGATCGAGGCAATGGAGGCCGAAATCCCTGCCGAGGATTTGGTTGCCGCAGGCGAGGCCGCCGCGGAGTCGGGCGGGGAGACCCCCCAGGAGTTCTTGGACGCGGTCCAAGCCGCGATCGCCGACTGCCAGTAAGCAAAGACGGAGCCGCCCCGGGCCAGCAGGTGAGGCTCGGGGCCGCCGGCGTGTGGAAGACTCGCCCGCTGGGTGACTCATCCGCACGGATACGAAAGACCCGCAGTAGCGGGGAGCGGCACGATCGCGTGCGGCCTCGCCGCGTGCGCCTCGACGCTCGGCGAGGTCATCCTGCTCGCGCGCTCCGACACCTCTGCGTGGCGGGCCGAGGAAGAGGCTGAGAAGGCCGCCGGAAAGCTGGAAGGAGCCGTTGGCGGCCATATCAAGGTGACGACGGACGCCTCGAAGCTCGCCGGCTGCGATGTAGTCGTCGAGGCCATCACGGAGGACGCCGATCTGAAAGGCGAGCTTCTGGCTTCGCTTGCCCACGCCGCCCCGGATGCAGACCTTGCGTCGACGACATCATCCCTATCGGTCTCCGACCTGGGAGACCGGGCCGGAGCGGTCGACCGCGTCTTTGGCCTTCACGTCTTCAACCCGGTCACGCGAATGGAGCTGGTCGAGCTCTGCATTCCCGAGGGAGCGCGCGATGGCTTGGGGGACCGGGCCAGAGCATGGTGCGCGGCGCTCGACAAGACCGCGGTCGAGGTGCCGGACTCGACCGGCTTCGTCGTCAACCGCTTACTCTTCCCCTACCTCTTCGACGCTGTCAGGTTCATGGAGGAGTCAGGGATGACGCCGGCGGCCGTCGACGACTGCATGCGCCTGGGCGCCGGGCATCCGATGGGCCCGCTCAAGCTCCTTGACTTCGTCGGTCTCGACGTGGCGCTCGCGATCGGCGAGAGCCTGGGCGACGAGGTCGGGGACGAAGCCCACTCGGCGCCCGCGCTGATCGCGGCCATGGTTGCCGAGGGCAAGCTGGGTAAGAAGACCGGCGAAGGCTTCTACAGCTACTAGGCCTCGACGTTGTGGCCCTTGCCGGAGAGGTCCCAGACCACGTCGGCCTCGGAGACTCCCTGGCGGCCTGCCTGGTCGGCGACCTCAGCCCAGGGCAAGCGTGCGTCCGGTAGGTCGTCCCAGCGAGCGAGTTCAAGCGCTTCAAGCGCGCCGCTCAAAGCCGGGCCCAGGCGCTCCTGGGTAGCGAGCGTCGCTGTGAGCACCTCCTTCTGCCTGTCCGTCAGCCTCACAGTCCACATCGCATGGCGAAGGTACGCGCGGCGCCGGACGAACTTTCAGCCCATCGAAGCCCGCAAAGAGCGCGGAGGACTATTCCTCTTCGGGCTCTGGAGGCAGCACGACCGGGTGCTCGGTCGTCAGCGGCCGGATGCGGACGGCGACGATGCGGTTCTCGCGCACCGACTCGACCCGGATCTCGTGCCCGTTCGCCTGGATCCGGTCGCCGCGCTTGGGCAGGCGCCCGAGCTCTGAGAAGACGTAGCCGCCGACCGAGTTGTAGGCGTCGGAGTCGACGGGAAGCTCGATCCCTGCGTCGACCAAGTCGCCGATCGCCACGTGGCCGCGGACGTACCAGTCGCCGTCCGCGAGGCGCCTGACCATGGACGAGCGCGCGTCCGTCTCGTCCTCGATCTCGCCGACCACCTCTTCGAGGATGTCCTCGACGGTCACGATGCCGACCGTCCTGCCGTACTCGTCAACGACCACGGCGATCGAGCTTCGCTGGCGCTGTAGCTCCGCGAGCAGGTCGTCGAGCGGCTTCGTCTCGGGCACGATCGGCACGTCGCGGATCGCGCTCTCGATCGAAGCGTCGGCACCCGTGTTCATGTAGAGCCTGACGAGGGAGTTGTTGTGGACGATGCCGCGCACGCGATCGGGGTTGTCGTTCTCGATCGCGACCAGGCGCGTGTGCCCGGAGGAGACGCAGCGCTGGAGCGCGTCCTCCACGGTTTCGTTGGCATTCACCGTGACGACCGCCGGAATCGGGGTCATCACCTCGCGCGCCTCCTGCTCGTGCAGGTGAAAGACGCCACCGAGCATGATCGCCTCGCCCGGGTCGAGGGTGCCGCCGCGAGCCGAGTGCCGGATGATCCCCTTGACGTCCTCGGACGTGTGCCTCTCCTCGAGCCCGGACGGATCCACGCCGAAGAGGCGCACGATCGCGTTGGAAGCCCGGTTGAGCGCCCAAATGAACGGGGCTGTGCCGACGCGGAACCAGTTCACCGGCCGAGCGAGCAGCCTGGCCGCCGGCTCAGGCCTGGTGATGGCCATCATCTTCGGCACCTGCTCGCCGACGGTGATGTGGAGAGTAGTCGCGATTGCGAAGGCGATCGCCACCGAGATCGCCGTGCTGACGTCCTGGTTGAGATCGCCGAAGAGCGGCTCGATCAGAGCGGCGATCGCCGGCTCGCCGAGGAAGCCGATGGCGATCGACGCCATCGTGATGCCGAGCTGGCAGGCGGCCAACACCTCGTCGAGCACCTCTAGTTGCTCGAGTACCTCATCCACTCCCGCCTTGCCGTCCTTGGCCAAAGCCTCGAGGCGCCCGCGGCTGGAGCGCACGAGAGCAAACTCGGCCGCAACGAACAGGCCGTTGAGCAGCACGAGAAGCAGCAGCGCAACAAGCGCTACAGCGGTCATGGTGCGACCGGCCTAAAGCCGGTACTGGGAGGGTGGTCGTCGTCCATCGGCGACCATGTGAGGTTAACCGCTGGGCTGGTGGTAAAGCGCCGGCTACCCGCCGGCGTATGCGATCACGTAGTCGGTCAGGACTCCAGCGCTGAAGCCCACGGTGAGCATGAGCAGGCCGAACTCCCGGTGGCCAAACCGCCGGATACCCGTCCAGACCTCTCCGATCACGAACAGAATCGCGCCGCCGGCTAGTCCGAAGAACGCGATCTCCAGCGCCTCGGAGTCAACCGAGTACCCGATTGCGGCGCCAATGACGACGGGCAAACCGGCGATCAGGCCTGCCAGCCCGAGCCAGCCCCAAGAAGGCTGAACGCTTCCGAGCGGACCCACGATCGCGAATCCCTCAGTCGCGTTGTGCAAGGCGAAGCCGATCACCAGGACTGTTGCGAGAGCGATCTCGCCGGTCCCGGCCGAAACGCCGATCGCAAGCCCTTCGGCGAAGTTGTGGAGCCCGATTGCCGCCGCGATGAAGAGCCCCGTCACAAGGGCCTTCTTGGCGGCCGCGTCGAGATCAGAGCCGATCGGTGCTGACCGATCGAGAGGCATGGCCTCCGAGGATCCACCGGACATCGGGGGCAGAAATCCGGGCCGGGCGCGGATGCGCCGTTCGAGGAGCCCGATCCCCAAGCAACCGACGGCGAAGCCGCCGAGGAGGAGAGCGGTCAGTCCCACCGCACGGCCAAGGCTCCCTTCGTCCTCCCCGAAGGCTTCGACCGCATGCTCCGCCTCCTCGTACCCATGGCCGAGAACGTCCACAAGAAGGAAGGCGAGGATCCCGACAGACAGCATCGCCAAGGCGACTCGTGTCCGATCGCTCAACTCCATCCGTGCAAGCGGTAGACCCGCGTAGATCGTGATTCCGGCGATGGTTGCGAGAAAAAGGGTTTCGGCGAAGCTCAAGCTGTCCTCCGGAGGAGTGAAGTTAGGTCACCCTAACATGCTCTCCTCGCGCGCGCCTAGGGAAAGGCCCCGTAACAATTCGCTGACGCACTCCCAACGGGAGCGCGCCTCGGTGCCATTTCGGCCCTTTTGAGGGGTGGCTCCTCGCTAGGTTGCGAGGATGGAGCAGGACAGGGTCCCCTATGTCGACGCGCTGATCGAGCACGCCTCCCGCAAGCCGGCGCGACTAACTGTTCCGGGGCACAAGGGAGGGGTCGGAGCGGACCCGGCGATGGTCGCGGCGCTCGGCCAGAAGGCGCTCGACATGGACCTGCCGGCGCTCATCGAGGGGATTGACGTCGGGCCACCAGATCCGAACCCCTTCGAGCAGGCGCAGCGCCTCGCGGCCGACGCCTGGGGCGCGGAACGCACCTGGTTCCTCGTCGGCGGCGCCTCGCAGGGAAACCACGCGGCGCTACTCGCGCTTCGCCACACGGGCCGCAACGTCGTCATGCAGCGGAACGTCCACTCGAGCGCGATCGACGGGTCCGTCCTCGCGGACCTCGATCCGACCTTCATCGCGCCGGAGATCGACCCAGAGCTGGGAGTCGCCCACTGCCCCACCCCGGGTGCGCTCGAGGCGGCGCTCGACGCAGCACCCAACGCCGTCGGTGCGCTCGTGGTCTCCCCCACCTACTTCGGCGCCTGCGCCGATGTCGCCGCGCTCGTCGAGATCTGTCACTCCCGCGGCCTGCCGCTGATCGTGGACGAGGCATGGGGCGCGCACCTCACATTCTCGGACGAGCTCCCGCAGGCAGCCCTGGAGGCCGGCGCCGACCTCGTGATCTCCTCGACCCACAAGATCATCGGCAGCCTCACGCAGTCGGCGATGATCCACCTCGGCCACGACAGCCTGATCGACGGACTGATCGTCGATCGCGTGGTGACGCTCCTCGAATCGACCAGCCCCAGCTCGCTTCTGACCCTGTCGCTCGACGCCGCGCGCCGGATGGCGGCGGTCCATGGACCGGAGTTACTGGCCGAAACCCTCTCGACGCTCGAGGTCACCAGGCAACAGATCCGCAAGATCCCTGGTCTGGACGTGCTCGACGAATCGATTATCGGCGGCCCAGGTGTTGCGGGCTGGGACCCGTTGCGGCTTACGGTGGACGTCCGCGGGACCCACATAACCGGCCACGAGTTCGCGGACCTCGCCTTCGATCTCGGAATGGATTACGAGCTTGCGACCGAGACGGTCGTTGTCTTCGCGTTCGGGATGGGCGGAAGCGCGGCTGCTCTCGCCGACCGGCTCCTCGGGGCGCTGACCAAGGTCGTGGAAGACCTGGGCGAGACCGAGGTGAAGCCGGCGAGGCCGTTCGCCGTCCCGCCCCCGTGGGGCCCGCTCGAATTGAGCATCCGCGATGCCTTCCTCGGCCCGCAGGAAGCGGTCGCGTTCGATGCCGCCGAGGGCCGGATCGCCTGCGAGTCGCTGGCCGCCTACCCGCCAGGGATCCCGAACGTCCTGCCGGGTGAGCGCCTGACCCGCGAGACTCTCGACTTCATCGCCGACACGCTCGCCCACGGCGGAAAGCTTCGCGGTGCGAGCGACCGTACGCTGAAGACCGTGAGGGTCGTGATCGAGTGATCAGACAACTACCGACACCTGCTGTTTTCGGGGCAAAGCCCCTCATCTGATGCATTGGGGCGCAGACTCTGAGACGGGCACGCTTCGCGACGTCCTCCTCTGCCCACCCGACAACTTCCGCTGGGGCGCGACCAGTGTGATCTCGAAGGCAACCCTCGAGAGCGGGCGGCCCTTTGACCCGGAGGCCGCACGCGGTCAGCACGCTGATCTCGTCGCCGCGTACCACGACGCGGGGGTCAAATGCCAATTCCTCGAGCCCGACCCGGTCCTGCCTTATCAGGTGTTTGCACGGGACTCGAGCGTGATGACGCCCTGGGGCGCCTTCGTCACCTCTCCGAAGCAGTACTGGCGCCGTGGCGAGTACGCGGCCGTGATCCGCTTCTACCAGGAAAACGAGATCCCGATCTGGCAGATGGCCACGGCCGGCGCGATTGAGGGCGGCGACGTGATGATCGTCGAGCCGGGCTGCGTCGTAATCGGCAACGGCGAGGACAGAACCGAGCGGCCGGCCGCGAAGCAACTGGCCGCCTACTTTGAGGCCGAGGGGTGGGAGGCGCGAGTCGAGCCGATCCCCGGCATCTTCGTCCACATCGACGTCCTCATGGCGGTCGTCGCGCCAAAGGTCGCGGCGGTCTGCACCGACATCGTCTCCGGCAGCCTCGTCCGCTGGCTCGAGGCAAAGGGCTTCGAGATCCTGCCGGTGCCAGAGGAGGACGCATTCGCGCTCGGCGTCAATGCAATGTCGCTCGGAGACGGCCGGGTCCTGACGGGAGCGGGCGCGCGTTCGCTGAACGAGCAGATGGAGTCGCACGGACTGGAGCTGGTGGCCCCGGATCTGGAGATGTTCACGCTCGGCGGCGGCGGAGCGCATTGCTTGGGGCAGGCCATCCGGCGCGACCCCGCGACTTGACCGCGTCCGCCCGGATCGACGCAGACCGGGTAATCGCGGACCTTCGCGAGCTCCAGCGCCGAACCTCCGACGAGGGCGGCGCCCAGCGCGTCGCCTGGACCGAGACCTGGCACGAGGCGCGCGCGTATCTCGGCGAGCTCCTCGCCGAGATCGGGGCATCGAGCGAAGTCGATGAGGCCGGGAATGTCTGGGCGCGCCTCGATGGCGACGACGGAGCGGGGGCCGTTGCGGTCGGCTCGCACCTGGACTCGGTCCCCGACGGGGGCTGGCTCGACGGCGCACTTGGCCTGATCACCGCTGTCGGTGTGCTTCGCGCGCACGCCGCTGATCCATCTGGGCGCAAGCCGCTGGTCCTGGTCGATTGGGCTGACGAAGAGGGCTCGCGCTTCGGCTTCAGCCTGTTCGGCTCCTCGGCTTTCGCCGGTGAGCTCAGCCCGGATGCGATCGCGGGGCTCACGGACAGCGACGGGCTGGCCTTGCGGGACGTCCTGGCGGAGAACGACGTCGATCTCGCCCGCGCCCCGGAGTGCGCCGGGCGGCGGGGCGGTCTGTCCGCGTACCTGGAACTCCACATCGAGCAGGGGCCGGTGCTGGAGGCGGAAGGCGTTACGGTCGCGGCGGTCGAGGGCTGCCAGGGCATCGAGCGGGTGCGCTTCAACTTCACCGGACAGGCGGCACATGCGGGGACGACACCGATGGCGATGCGAAGGGACGCCGGGCTCGCGGCTGCGGCCTGCGCCATGCGGATCGCAGCGATTCCGGACGAGCATGGTGGCGTTGCAACGACGGGCGACATTCGGCTGGAGCCGGGTATCCCAACGGCGGTCGCAGGCGTTGCTGGGCTGTCCTGCGACCTCAGAAACCCGGACGCCGGTGCCCTTGCCGCGATGCTCTCCAGCGCGCGCGACGCCGCTACCCAGAGCGCCACCGAGCAGGGCTGCGAGCTCTCAGAAGAGCTCGTCTTTCGCATCGCGCCGACGAAGTTCGACCCCGAGCTGGTTGCCGCGGCCACCGAGGCATGCGAGGCCACGACGGGTACGAGCTACCGGATCACGAGCGGCGCCCTGCACGATGCGGCTAGCGTTTCCCGTGTGATGCCCGCCGCGATGATCTTCAGCCCGTCCCGCGGCGGCATCAGCCACGCCAAGGTGGAGGACACCTCCGAGGACGATCTGAAGACGGCGATCGAGGCGTTCGGCACGCTTGTCGACAGGGTGCTGTCCACTTGATCGGCCGCGCCGACGACATCGTCAAGAACGGCGCGACCGGCGAGCGCGTTCGCTTCATCCTCACCGCCGAGGAGACGGGGGGTGAGCTACTCGTGATGGAGGATCACTGGAGCCGCCCTGGTCACGTCGTCCCTCGTCACGTCCACCCCGGCATCGAAGAGCGCTGGACCGTGATCGAGGGAACGGTGGAATACACGGTCGGCGAGGAAGTGACCATCGCAGGACCGGGGGACTCCGTCGTCGCCCCGGCCGGCACGCCGCATTCGGCTCGCGACGCGGGCGACGGCGAGGTGATCGTGCGAATCGAGATGCGCCCACCGCTCCGGTGGGAGGACTTTGTCCGCCAGCTCTTCGCGCTCGCGAACGAGAACCTCGAGGATGACGTCGGCGCGCGGTCGGTCTTCGAGCTGTTCGGGGAGTTTCAGCCCGAGATCGCGCTGGCGCCGGAGGACATGCCGGACGGCGAGACGTAACGAACCGCGTCCGTGATGAACTCCAAAGTCATGGAAACAGACTTCTCGGATCTCTCCGCCCTGTACATCAACTGCACGCTCAAGCGCTCGCCTGATACGTCGAACACGCAGGGCCTGATGGACTTGTCGATCGGCGTCATGGAGAAGAACGGCGTCTCCGTGGATTCGATCCGCGCCGCCGACCACGACATCGCGCCTGGCGTCTATGACGACATGACCGAGCACGGCTGGGAGAAGGACGAGTGGCCCGAGATCCTCGAGAAGGTGATGGCGGCCGACATCCTGGTAATCGGCACGCCGATCTGGCTGGGCGAGAAGTCGTCGATCTGCACCAAGGTCATCGAGCGCCTCTACGGCCACTCATCGGTCCTGAACGACGACGGCCAGTACGCGTACTACGGCCGGGTGGGCGGCTGCCTCGTGACCGGCAACGAGGATGGGATCAAGCACTGCGCGATGAACGTCCTCTACTCGCTTCAGCACCTCGGCTATTCGATCCCGCCTCAGGCTGACGCGGGGTGGATCGGCGAGGCGGGGCCCGGCCCCTCTTATCTCGACGAGGGCTCAGGCGGCCCCGAAAACGACTTCACGAACCGCAACACGACGTTTGCGACCTGGAACCTCATGCATCTGGCCAGGCTTCTGAAGGACGCGGGCGGGATTCCGGCGCACGGGAACCAGCGTTCAGAGTGGGATGCGGGCTGCCGCTTCGACTTCGAAAACCCGGAGCACCGCTGACGAACGCTCAGATGAGGCTGTCGGCTGAAGTCTCATCAGATATTCATCTTCACCTCATCCAGTTCTCATGCTCCGACCATATACCTGGAAGTAAGTAGACAAAAGGTCCATTTTTCAAGCTGGACGTTTGTTGGGTCGAAGAGGCATAAACAGGTGCGCGGGCACCAAGGACCCGCCCCTGTCTCATTTCCAGGAGGATCTAAAATGCATAGCACTCGTAAGCGCCGCCTCATCGGAGGCGGAATCACCGTTGCCGTTCTCGTCGCAGCCGGGCTCGCATACGCGGCCTGGACGGCAAGCGGCACCGGATCGGGTACCGCGAAGGCCGGCGCGGCGCAGGCCCTGACGACCAACGCGGTCGCAATCACCGCCGGGGATCTCTATCCCGGCACAAACGGCGACGTCAAGCTCGAGATCGTCAACCCGAATCCCTATCCCGTCCAGGTGACCTCGGTCTCCAACGGCTCCGGCTCGATCACCGCTGCCGGCGGGATCGGTACCTGCACCACGACCGGTGTCACGTACACCAACCAAACGGGCCTGACGATCAATGTGCCCGCCAACGGCTCGCAGACGGCCACCCTCGACGACGCGGCTCACATGAGCAACGCGTCGGAGAACGGCTGTCAGGGCGCGACGTTCACGATTCCCGTTTCCCTGACCGGAGCGAGCAACGCGCCGTAAGGCAAGCGGTAACGAAACCAAAGAGATGAGACAGGGCACCGGCTGACCTGAGCCGGAGAGCCGCCCGGCGCCGTGCGCGGATGCACGGCGCCGGGCCGGCTTGTCCCATGTCGAATCGATGCTGAGCAGGGCCAAGAGCCTTCTGCTTAACGCGGCGCTTGCCGTGGTGCTCCTCGCGGGGGCGGTCGCAGTCGCGGCCGAAACCGGGATGATCGTCACTGAGCGCCCACCCGACGCGCCAAGCGTCGTTGAACGTCCCTCGCCCAAAATCCAGGTGCGGGGCCACGTGAAGGGCCTCTATCCAGGGGCTCGGAAGTCCATGAAGGTGCGGGTCAGCAATCGGCTCTCGCAAAAGGTCAGTCTCGTATCCGTCAAGGCGCGAGTCAGTGACGCAAGCCCCACGTGCTCCCGCTCGAACCTGAGCGTGACGCGTTTCAAGGGGCACAAGCCGATCCGCGCGCACAGCCGGACGAAGGTCCGGACGAAGGTGACGATGAACGAGACCACCCCCGACGCATGTCAGGGCGCGCGGTTTCCGATCAAGTTCAAGGCGAGGGTGACCGGAAAGCGGCCATGACCTCGCGTGTCACGAGACTTCTGATCGCCGCCCTCGCGGTGGCCTTGATGCTGCCTGCTCTCGCGCAGGCCGGGTGGAACTTGAACGGCTCGGGGAACGGCTACGCGAAAGCCACCTCGATCGCCGCCGGCACCACGCCGACGGCATCCGTGTCGAACCGGAGCGTCACCGTGAGCTGGACCGCCACTGGCGGAAGCGTCCCGGTCACGGGATACATCGTCAAGCGATATTTGGCGGGCGGCGCCGAACAGACGATCGGCGCCAACTGCTCGGGCACGGTGGCCGGCACGAGCTGTACGGAGAACACCGTGCCTCCGGGCAACTGGCGCTACACGGTCACTCCCGCGAGGCAGAACTGGCGCGGAAACGAGAGCGGGCAGTCAACGGCGGTGACGGTGAACTCGCCGGCATTGACGCTCTCGCCCAACACCGTCACGTCCCTGCCCCAGGTCCTCACGGGGCAGATCACGAGCTTCGTGGCCGGGCAAACGGTCACGTTCAGGCTCGACAACCAGACGACGGGCCAGGTCCTGACCGGCTCGATTACGCCCAGCACGGTCCCGGCGAACGGCACCGCGAACGTGAGCGTCACCCTGCCGGACGGCGTGGCGAACGGCTCCCACACCATCTTTGCCATCGGCTCAGGCTCGGACGTCGCTTCGGCGAACGTCACCGTCAACAGGCCCCTGACGACGATCACAACGAGCGCCTTCGACTGGCGCGACGCATCTGCCGGCGGCGCTGCAGCGAACGCCTCCTACGGCCTGGCGTTCCCCTCCGACTCGCGAACCCTGACGACCGGCAACTGGACGACGAGCTTCGCCGCGGGCCGTTACATCGACGTCGACCTGAACTCGCCGCTTCGCAACGCTGTCAACGTGAGCAGCGGGACGATCAACATCCGGCTTGCCACGAACACTGCGGTGTCTGGGAATGGTTGCTTTTACGTCGAGGCGCGAAAGGCCTCCGACAACTCCCTGCTCACGACGTACGGCAGCTCTGGGTCCCCATTCTGCACGTCGGCTGCCAACACCCAAACGAACTTCTCGATCCCTATCAGCGGCACGACGGGAGCCCTCGTCAACGACACCCGCTTCCGGATCTACGGGCGCACATCTCTTCTTGCTGCGGGCTTTGTGGTGGACCAAGTCTCGCTCTCGCTGACGACCGACGACGGCAACTTCACGCTGTATCCCAAGAACTCGAACGATGCGTCCTCTGGAGCAGCCTCGGGAATCGTTCCCTTTGCCCTCGCACTCGACGACGATGTGACCGTTACCAACACGACCCTCGCCAACTGGCAGACCACGTACGCGACAACGAGGTACATGCTGGCGACGTTCCCGGCCTACGTGCCGACGGGAGCAACGAACCTGTCCGTCACGATGACGCACGTCTACCGGGCGAACGCTGCCACCAGGCAGGTCTGCAACTACGTCGAGAGCTTCGCCGGCGCGACTTCGATCGGGACTCACGGTTCGTCCGGGTCCGACCTGTCGTGCAGCTCCAGCGCTACCGCGGACACAACCGACACGATTCCCCTTCCCGAGGTGGACACGGTCGCGGAGGCAAACTCGCTCTCGGCCCGGATCTACATGAAGCGCTCGGCAGCCGGCACGGTTCAATCCCGGCACGACCAGGTCCGCCTCTCCATCACCTACGCCAAATAGCGGGTCCCTTAGGGTCGCGTGACCCGAGAGGAGAGGGAGCGGCGATGGAGAGCGCGAGCGTTCCGGCACCGGCGGCGAGCACGGAAGTCCAGGTCGGCGAGAAGGGCTTGAAGAAGGACTCGATCGGGTTCCTGGACGGGCTTTCGATCGGGCTCGCATCGACCGCGCCGGCCTACTCGCTGGCCGCGGTGATCGGCTCGATCGTGGTAGCGGTCGGGGTCACGGCGCCGGCCATCCTCCTTGTCTCGTTCATCCCGATGTTCTTCATCGCGGCGGCGTTCTTCTACATGAACCGCGTCGACACCGACTGCGGCACGACCTTCTCCTGGGTGACGCGCGGGATGGGGCCATGGATGGGCTGGATGGGCGGCTGGGCCATCTGCACCACGGGCATCCTCGTGATCGGCTCGCTCGCCGACGTCTCGGCCTACTACCTCTTCGACCTGCTCGGCCTCTCGGGCGGCGAGACGGCAAGCGGCAACCCCAAGCCGCTGTTCAAGAACGACGCCGCGGTAGCGATCGGCGCCGTCGTGATCATCGTCGTGATGACCGCCATCTGCGTGATCGGCACCGAGATCTCGGCCAAGCTCCAGCGGTTCATGACCCTGGGGCAGGTGGGGATCCTCCTGTTCTTCGCAGGAGCGGTCTTCGTGCGCCTCATCTTCGACAAGGTGCCGGAGTCGTCGATCACCCCAGAGCTCAGCTGGCTCTCACCGTTCGGCGTCGAGTACGCGGGCATGCTGACCGGGGTCCTCTTGGCCGTCTTCATCTACTGGGGCTGGGAGTCCGCCGTGAACCTGTCGGAGGAGAGCGAGGACTCCTCGCGTGCGCCAGGCTTGGCCGGGATCGCTAGCACTGTGATCCTGCTGTTCACGTACGTGGTCGTCACCGTGGCGCTGATCGCATACGCCGGCCTCGGGCAGGTCGAGCAATTCGATGACGACGCCGGCGTGCTGAGCTCGGTCGCCTCGAACGCGCTGGGCGACGACCTCGCGAAGCTACTGGTGATCGCCGTGATCATCTCTGGCATCTCGTCGGCCCAGACGACGATCCTGCCGGGATCGCGCACGTCGCTGTCGATGGCGGCGGCCGGTGCCTTGCCGAAGATCTTCGCCAAGATCCATCCGCGCTATCTGACGCCCGCATTCGGCACGATTGTGATCGGTGTCCTCGCGACCATCTGGTACGTGCCGGGCAAGCTGATCTCCGAGAACTTCCTGTTCGATTCGCTCTCCGCGCTCAGCCTGATGATCGCCTTCTACTACGGCCTGACGGGGGTCGCATGCGTCATCTACTGGCGTAGGGAGATCTTCCTGTCGGTCAAGAACTTCTTCTTCATCGGCGTTGCCCCACTTGTCGGAGCCCTGCTTCTCACCTACCTCCTTTACGAGTCGGTGGGGGATCTCTCCGACCCGAAGGCGTCCTACTCCGGCACCGAGGTGGCGGGCCTCGGCGTCCCGCTCGTGATCGCCATCGTCTTCATGGGCCTGGGATTCATCTTCATGATCGCTTGGCGCTTCCTTGGGGGCGAGCCGGCGAAGGAGTTCTTCGCCCGCAAGCCGTTCGAAGCGGTGCCACACGAGGTTGCGGTCGGCGAAGGCACCGTCGAGGCGATCGGAGTCTCCGAGGACGAGGCGGACGCCGGCATCGGCGTCTAAAAAGGGAGGGGGATGGGCGTTTGGCTCAAGCCGGTTGGCCCGAAGGGTTTTAGGCGGAGTCAAATGCCCTCCCCCTCCCCCGCTACGGCCCTGGCTACATTCGCTTCATGAGCGATTTCGAGAAGCTGCGCGACCTTCCCATCAGCGTCGAGGCCTACGAGTTCGAGGCGAACGACCGCGAGTACTCGGCCGAGTTCACCCGCGGCTCGACCATCATGCACCTGAAGGGCGACGGCCACGAGGGCCAGGGCGAGGACGTCGCTTACGAGGTTCTCGACCACATCGCAAATCGCGACCTCGGCCCGCGCTTCGACCTCACCGGGCCGAAAACGCTTGGTGAGATGTGTTCGCTCCTGGGCGAGCTCGACCTCTACGAGGGCGCGCCGCCCGAGCGCGACGCTTCGCGCGACTACCGCCGCTGGGCGTACGAGTCCGCGGCGCTGGACCTCGCCCTTCGCCAGTCCGGCGTCTCGCTTCACGAGGCGGTCGGGCGCGACCCGAAGCCGGTTCGGTTCGTCTGCTCGACCCGCCTGACGAGCTTCGGTGACAACGCCGCCTCCTCAACCCACGCGATCACGTCGCGGCTCGAGCGCTACCCCGGCCTGGAGTTCAAGCTCGACCCCGAGAACGACTGGACGCCCGAGCTGATTGAGGAGATCGCCGACGTGGCGACCGTCCAGGTGATGGACCTGAAGGGCTACTACAAGGGCACCGTGGTCGAGGTCGAAACGGACCCCGATCTCTACCGCGCGGTGGCCGAGAGGTTCCCGGAGGCCTGGCTGGAGGACCCCGACTTGACGGACGCGACGCGCGAGGTCTTAAAGCCCCACTGGGATCGCGTGACCTACGACGCTCCTCTCCACTCCCTGGCGGATGTGAAGGAGCTCGCCCCCGAGCGCGCGATCAACTCGAAGCCATCGCGGTTCGGCTCGCTCGAGGAGCTCCTCGGCATCTACGAGTACTGCGAGCAGAACGGCCTCCAGGTCTATGGCGGAGGCCAGGGCGAAGTCGGTCTCGGCCGCGGCCAGATCCAGTACCTCGCGTCGCTCTACCACCCGGACACTCCGAACGACACGGCCCCTGCGGGCTACAACGACCCGGCGGTCCCGGAGGGGATGCCGACGAGCCCGATGGACCCGGTCCCATCCGAGACCGGATTCCGCTGGGGCTAGCCCTCCCCCTCCCTCACCCCCCGCTCAGCCGCCGCCAACGCCTTCTTCCACGCCTTCGCCTTGCCGCGGCCCGACATCAGGTTGAAGGTCTGGACCAGTGCTCCTCCCACGGGATGGTCGTAGGAGACGACCCACTTTCGCTCGGGTCCGTCGATCAGCATCATCGGGCCTCCGGTTATCGGCCAGCTGACAGAGCACTCGTCGAGCGGGATTGAGAATGCGACGACGTCGTTGCCGTCCTCGATCTCGCCCTTGATGTCCTCGATCTCGAGCTCTTCCTCGAGCCAGCCCAAGGTCGCCTCGGCAGCGTCATCGTCGAGACGAAATGAGATGACGCGCTCGTTAAGCGCCAGCACTCCGGACACCGGGAACGGGTTGAACCGATTACGCAAGAGCCATGCCTTGTCCTCGCGGCCGTCCACGCGGGTAGTGTCTCGCAAATGGCTGAGAAAACCTTCGCGCAAGCGCTCAACGACCACGTCCCCAATGAGTTCGCCGCCTCGCAGGCCTATCTGGCCGCGGCGATCTACTACGACGACCTCACCATGCCGCGGATGGCCGCGTTCTTCTTTCGCCAGGCGATCGAGGAGCGCAACCACGCGATGATGATCATCCAGTACCTGCTCGATATCGAGGAGGAGGCAACGATCCCGGGCGTGGCGGCGCCGAAGACCGATTTTGCCGACCTCGTCGAGCCCGTGAAGCTGGCGCTGGACCAGGAGCGCAAGGTGACCCAGCAGTTCAACGTGCTCACTTCCAGCGCCCGCGCTGCAAACGACTTCCAGGGCGAGCAGTTCCTTCAGTGGTTCTTGAAGGAGCAGGTCGAGGAGGTCGCGCTGATGAGCGACCTGCTGACCGTCGTCGAGCGCGCGAAGGACCGGCCCCTCGACATCGAGGAGTACCTCGCGCGCGAGGGATTGGGCGACGGCGAGGCGGACGACCCCTCCGCGCCTCCGGCCGCCGGCGGCGCCATTTAACTAACCGGTGCCAGGTTCGTTGAAAACCTGGCTCCGGTCGAACTTTTCGAACGTTTACTTCTGATCGGCGCGGAAGCGCGCCAGCTCGGTCGCGGCGTTCGAGCGGACCTTCGAGCGCAGCATCGGCGTCCAGCCCAGTGTGATGCCCGCCGGCCCAAGCGCTTGGCGCGACCATTTCCAGAACGGGAAGTCGTCGTGCTGTTCGGTGATAAGTCCCGCGTCGTCGAAGCTGAAGTTCGAGCGGACGTTGTTGACGACGCTTCGACCGGTCGCACCGAACGTATAGGTGGCGATCCAGTTCGCAGCGCCCGCCTCGGCGTCCGCCTTGGCCTCGGGCAGCTCAACCGAGAGGTCGGTCGCCCGCGAAGTGAGCATCCGCCACATGTCGCCCGCCTGGGCTCCCGTCAGTTCTGGGAACACGGGGTCCGAGAAGTGGGCATCAGGGGCGTAGCACGACGCCATCGCCTCGCCGTCGTGTGAGTCCAAGCCCGCGTAGAGCTTGCGGATCGTGGCTTCGTTGCGCTCGGGATCTCCTGGCATTGTGCCGCGAGCGTATACCTCACTGCGCACGAGCTGGAGTTCCGTATGTCACCATGTCCAACTCGTGGTTAAAGGGAAGTTAAATGTCCGGGCCAGTTTGGCCGCGGTCGGGATCGGCTTTTGGCTGGCAATGGCCGGCGGTGTGTCGGCCGGCCCTGGAGGCGAGCGCATCGTCGGCGGCGACGTGGCCGACCCGGCCGACTGGCCGTTCATCGCTGCGGTCACGTCGAGACGGGGCAACCAGTTCTGCGGCGGCTCCGTTGTAGCCGAGGAAGCTGTAGTCACGGCCGCACACTGCATGTTTGACCTTTTCGGTCGCCTTAAGAAGCCGCGAGATCTCAGAGTCATCACCGGGCGGCCTGACCTCGACGAGGAGTCTGATGGCCAGCAGATCAAGGTCGAGAGGATCTCCGTTCACCGCGAGTATCTGCGCAGGGGAGAACACGACATCGCGGTCCTGAACCTCAAAGGCCCAGCCGAGGTGCCGCCTGTGCTGCTGCCGACCATCTTTGAAGGCGTGTCCGAGACGGAGCCAGACGACGAGCTGCGAGTCGCTGGCTGGGGCGGAACCGACCAATTTGGCGGGCATCCCTCGGCCGTGCTTCTGGACGTCGCCCTCTTCGCCATCTCGGACGCGCAATGCAGCACCTACTTCGGTGGCGTCTTCCGCCCGACCGAGGAGGTCTGCGCTTTCGGAGAGGAGGTCGCCCCCGACCGCTACAACGACTCCTGCTACGGCGACAGCGGCGGACCCCTGATCGCCGATGCCCCTCGCGGAGCGCTCCTGGTCGGGCTCGTCTCATACGGAGGTAACAAGTGCGGCGTCGAGGAGCCCGGCGTCTACGCACAGGTCGCAGACAACCTTGGGTTCGTCGAGCGCAAGGCCGGACTGCGCTAAGGGCTGCGGGGAGCGGGAGCGACGGGACTCGAACCCGCGACCTCCGGCGTGACAGGCCGGCGCTCTAACCAACTGAGCTACGCCCCCGGCGCGCTCGATTCTACGCACCGGCTTTGTCGCCGGCCAGGGCTGTGTCTGACGGAGCTCTAGTTCTTCGGCTCTGACTTCAACGTGACGCTGTCCAGGTCGTCAATGTCAGGCCCGGTCTGGTACTCGGCGCGGATCAGCAGAGAGCCGGCCGCCTTCAGCGCGTCCTTCATGTCCTTTGCCGTGGCGGGCTCTGGCGACACGGTCGCATCGGTCCAGCCCGCTTTTGTCAGCGGCACCTTGTAGGTGGTCCACCCGGGAGCGATGGCTGGGTTCGGGGACGTGTTGTAAACCAGCGTCAGGCCCGGCGCTTCGATGACGATGTCGTCGGCATCGAACTGATTGCTGGTCACCGACTGCCTCAGGGAAAACGCGAGCGAGCCCTTGTATGCATCCTCGGCCGCCTTGCGGAATGTCTTAGGAGCGCGCCAGTACATGACGCCGCCCGTCGCTGCGTCATCGATCGAGATGAAGCCTCCGGGATCGCCACCGGTCGGGACGTGTGTCGCGGTTTCGGTTCCGGAGCTCGTGTCGCCGACGACCTTCCACCCGTCCGCGTCGGTGTCGAAGGTCGACTTGGCGAGGACGCCGGCGTGCGCCTGGGCCGTGAAGGCCCCCGCTGCCACGATGCCCACCACAATCGCCGTAATCCGAAGTCTGCTGGTTCCCTGCATTTGGATTCCGCTCCTCTTCCTGGTGTCTATGACGTAGGTTGGCCGCGTGCGGCTGGTGACATATGAAAGCAACCGCGGCGCGCGCGCCGCACTTCTCGATGGCGAGCGGGTGGTGGACGCCTGGGATGCGCTTGGGGGCGAGGGAGCAACCCTCCGCGAGCTCCTCGCGGCAGGAAGGCTCGCGGACCTCGCGGGTGTGTCCGATCGCGCCGAAGGTGTGCCCCTCGCAGACGTGACGCTCCTGCCGCCGATCACCGACCCCGAGAAGATCCTCTGCATCGGCCTCAACTACCGCGCCCACGCCGAGGAGACGAAGCAACAGATCCCCGAGGTACCGACCGTATTCGCGAAGTTCCGAAACGCCCTGGCCGCTCCCGGCGCCATGGTCGAGCTGCCCAAGGCGAGCGAGAAAGTGGACTACGAGGCGGAGGTCTGCATCGTCATCGGCAAGCGCCTGAAGGAGGTCGATGCCGAGGCCGCGCTGGCTGGGATCGCGGGCTACACGCTCCTTAACGACCTCTCGGCCCGCGATCTCCAGCTCGCCACGACGCAGTGGATCTCCGGCAAGTCGTTCGACGGTGCGGCGCCTTGCGGCCCCGCGCTCGTGACTGCAGATGAGGCTGGCGCGCATGATGCGCTCGAGTTCTCTCTCACCCTCAACGGTGAGGAGATGCAGCGCTCGGCGACGTCGGACCTCATCTTCAAGGTGCCCGAGCTGGTGTCGCACCTCTCGAACCTGATGACGCTCGAGCCCGGCGACCTGATCTCGACCGGCACGCCGTCAGGGGTGGGGATCGCCCGCCAGCCGAGCGTATGGCTCAAGCCGGGCGACGAGATCCAGATCAGCTCGCCGCAGCTGGGCCTTCTTCAGACGACGATCGCGTAACCGCGTCATCGCCCTCGGCCGGGGGACCGGCGGTGGCGTCCAGCCCGAAGCCCGCGTGCAGGATCAGGTCGTCGGCGGCTTGCGCGGTGAGAGGCTGGGAGAGGTGGTGGCCCTGGCCGAAGGCGCAGCCAAGCTCGACCAGGCGGCTTGCCTGCTCGGGCTCCTCGATGCCCTCGGCGACAGCGGCGAGGTCGAAGACTTCAGCCAGGTCGAGGATCGCGCGCAGGATCGGCGGCTCCGCGTCGGGCTTGCCGATCTCGTCGACAAAGGGCTTCGCGATCTTGAGGTTGTCGAGCGGCAGCTGCTTGAGGTAGCGAAGCGATGAGTGACCGACGCCGAAGTCGTCGACGGCGATCTCGACGCCAAGCGACTTGAGCTCGGCCAGACGGCCGGCCGCGGCATCGAGGTCGTCCATCAAGGCGGTCTCGGTGATCTCGAGCGTCAGGCCTCCCGGGTCGAGCTGAGCGACGCGCAGGGCGTCGGCGACCTGGTTGACGATGCTGTCATCGCGGAGCTCCGTCGCCGAGAGGTTGACGCCCACCTTGAGGCCGTCTGTCGCTGGATAGCGGGCTCGCCACAGCGCCGCCTGGTGACACGCGGATGCAAGGACCCAGCGCCCCAGGTCCGAGACACGGCCCGAAGCCTCGGCGAGCGGGATGAAGCTGTCCGGCCGAAGGAGGCCGCGGGTGGGATGGTTCCAGCGCACGAGGGCTTCCAGGCCCGCGATGGCGCCGCTTTTCAGGTCGAAGATCGGCTGATAGTGGAGTTCGAGCTCGTTGTCCTCGATCGCGCGCTTGAGGTCGACCTCAAGCTCCATGCGATCGACGATGTCGGCGTGCATGTGCGGGGCGTAGGCGCGGTATCGGCCCTTGCCCTCGGCCTTGGCCCGGTACATCGCGAGGTCGGCGTCGCGAAGGAGAGTCTCGGCGTCCTCGGGGCCGGCGGCGATACCGACGCTTGCCCCCACGTACACCTCGCGACCCTCGATCGCGATCGGGTCGGCAAGGGACTCGAGCACTCGGCTAGCGGCCGTCGCGGCGTCGGCGGTGTCGTCGATCTCTTCGATCAGGACGGCGAACTCGTCGCCGCCCAGGCGCGCGATGGTGTCGGACGGCCGCAGGCAGGCCTCGAGGCGCGCCGCGACGGCTTGGAGAAGCTCGTCGCCTGCACGGTGCCCGAGCGAGTCGTTGATGGTCTTGAAATCGTCGATGTCGATGAAGAGGACGCCAACCGGGCTCCCGCTTCGCGAGGCGCGGCCGACCGCGAACGAGAGGCGATCGAGGAAGAGGGCCCGGTTTGGCATGCCGGTGAGCGAATCGTGAAAGGCCTCGTGCGCGACGTCGTCGAGCGCCCTGGCGTGGTTGAGCGCAAGGCTCGCGTGCTCGGCGAGGGCCAGAAGGGATTGCTGGTCGCGAGCGGTGTAGGAGCGGTTTGGATCGGTGGAGGTGGTCACGACGCTGCCGACGACCGTCGCGCCCTGAAGTACGGGGGCTGCCATTCCGGCGTGGAGCCCCTCCGAGCGCCAGAGGTCGGGGACCTGATGGACGAGAGGGTCCGTGCTCTTGTCGACCACGACCAAGCGTCCTTCCTGCATGGCCCGCGAACCAAGGCCCGGGTCATGTGCCCGGCGCCCCGCGCCAACGAACTCGGAACTGAGGCCGACCGACGAGACGACGGTTGACCGCTCGCTCCCGTCCATGTCGCGCATGCGCATCATGCCGGCGCCGTCGCCGATGAGCTCGCATGCGGCGCCGACGACCTGGTCGAAGATGTCGTGAAGAGGCTTCTGGGCGACGATCGCGCGCTGGATCGTTGCGAGGCGCTCGAGCATCACCTGGCGATCGCGAAGCGCCTCGAGTAGGCGAGCGTTCTCGGCGGCCTGGCTCTCGGAGCTCGCTCGCAGGCCCCGCTCGTTGTCGACCAGGCTGAGCGTGCGGCTGCCGAGGGCGATGACCCGCCCCAGTCCGCAAAGGAGGTCCACCTCAGCCCGGGCGAACTCGGGCCCGGCGCGGGCGATGACAAGCATTCGGTCGTTGTGCTCCCCGGCGTCGGCTCGGAGCGCCGGCATCAGCGTTTCGCCCAGGCTGATCGAGTTCCGGCGTCCCGCAGCCACAGCGCGAACCTCGGCGAGGTCGAGTGAATGGGCCATTGGCCCCGCGGTGACTGCCAGCGCGTTTCGCTCGATAAGTGCGGCCGCGTCGGCGCCGAGCACCTCGACGGCGCGCTCGACAAGCCGGATCGTGGCCGAGCGCTCGTCGTCGAACGAGCTGACGAGCGTCAAGAAGTCGGAGAGCTGGCGAGTAGCCCAGCCCTCGGACAACGGCTCCTGCCGAGCGTCACTCATGTCCGGTTAGCCGGATCGCGGCTTTGTGCGTATTGAAGAGCACCCATCCCATGTTCCTACGTGTAAACCAGCACAAGCACATAAGTCGCGGATGAGAAGACCATGAGAATCGCTGTCATTGGTACAGGCGTTGCAGGCCTAACGTCCGCTCACCTCTGGAATTACCCGCGCTTCGCGGATCTCCTCTCTGATTTGGGTGTTGAAACAAGACCGTCACCGATGGGTCTGTGGCAGTCGCTACGCCTCTGGCTCAAGGGTGTTCCATACTTCCCACACCCGGAGCGAGGATGACCGAGCGACGACTCGACACACTGGCGCGCCGCGCGGGGCACGCGATGCTTCGCAACATCACTGACGGCTGCCTCGAGGTGACGGAGAACGGGCGGACGACGGCGTTCGGCTCGCCTTCCTCCGCCCTGCGGGCGCGGGTGGAGATCCTGGACCCGAAGGCGTGGACGACGCTCATGCGCGGCTCGAACGGTCTCGCGCAGGGGTACATCGACCGCCTGTGGACGACGGATGATCCCGTTGGCGTCGTCCGGGTGGCGGCGCGCCGCATGGGGCCGCTGGATCGCATGCGAAATCGCTGGCATCCCCTGGTGGGGCGCGTGGAGAAGCTGACCCGCCTGGTTCCGCGCAACACCAAGGAGGGCGCTCGGTACAACATCTCGGCGCACTACGACCTGGGCAACGACCTCTTCGCCTCGTTCCTCGACGAGCGGCTCATGTATTCGAGCGCTTACTACCCCTCGCCCGACACAAGCCTCGAAGACGCGCAGACGGAGAAGCTCGACCGGCTTTGCCGCCAGCTCAAGCTCGAGCCGGACGACCATCTCGTGGAGATCGGGACGGGCTGGGGCGGCCTCGCGATCTACGCCGCGTCGGAGTACGGCTGCCGGGTGACGACCACGACGATCTCGAAGGAGCAGCGCGCCTACGCGCTCGAGTGGGTGGCGGAAGAGGGTCTCGAAGATCAGATCACTGTCCTCGATCAGGACTACCGCGACCTTCAGGGAAAGTTCTCGAAGCTCGTCTCGATCGAGATGATCGAAGCGGTCGGCTGGCAGTACTTCAAGACGTTCTTCCGGAAGTGCTCGGGCCTCTTGGCGGATGACGGGCTCATGGCGCTGCAGGCGATCGTCATCGACAACGACCTCTACGAGGTCGAGAAGGCGTCGAAGAGCTTCGCCAACACCGTCGTGTTCCCTGGCGGGTGCCTTCCCTCCGAGCGGGTGATCGACGAGCTCGTCACCCACGAGACGGACATGAGCGTGCGCTGGGTGGACGACATCACGCCGCATTACTCGGAGACGCTCCGCGAGTGGCGCCAGCGCTTCGAGGCGGCGTGGCCGCGGCTTCGAGGATCGCACTACGACGAGCGCTTCCGGCGCATGTGGACGTTCTACCTCGCGTTCTCCGAGGGCGGCTTTCGCGAGCGGCGGATCCGCGATCTCCAGATGGTCTTCGCCAAGCCGGGTTTCGCTCCGCCCGCGTGGCGCGAACCGGCACTCGCTTCAATCACCGCATGACGTTGAACTACGTGAGGTCGGGCGCGGGCCCACCGCTGGTGCTCATCCACGGGCTCGGCGGAAGCCATGTCAACTGGGACCCAGTCATGGAGCTCCTGGCGGCCGAGCGGGATGTGATCTCTGTGGACCTGCCCGGATTCGGCGAGTCCGACCCCCTTCCGGAGGGGACGCGGCACTCGGCCGTTGAGATGGGCCGCGCATTGACGGCGCACCTGAAGGCCCTCGGAATCGAGCAGCCGCATCTGGCGGGGAACTCGCTGGGTGCGTGGACCGCGCTCGAGATGGCCGCGGATGGCGAGGCAGCCTCGGTCTGCGGCGTCTCACCCGCCGGCCTCTGGCGGCGCAAGCTCGGGCCTCGCGCTTACAACTCGCGCAAGCTCGGCCAACGCGGGCGGCATGTGATCAACGCGATGCTTCGCACCGAGCGCGGGCGGCGGGCGCTCATGCGCACGACGGTGGCGCGCCCCGAGCTGCTTACGGCCGGCGAGGCGATCAGCTGGCTCTCGGCGTGGCTCGACGCGCCCGCGTACGACGACGCGAACGACATGATGCGCGGGACGCCGTTCGAGCGCGCGGACGACGTGCGGGTGCCGGTAACGATCGCGTGGGGCGAGGAGGACCGGCTCGTGGGACCGCCACGGCCAGCGCGGATGCCAGCCGGCACGCGCTACTTCACCGTGCCGGGCTGGGGACACACGCCGACGCGTGACGACCCGGAGGGAGTTGCGCGAGTCCTGCTCGAGGCAAGCGCGGTACCAGCCGAACAGGCGGCTTAAGGCGTTAAGGGGACAGGCCCCTTAACAATTAGGGCGCCCTAACGGGGTGTGGTACCTTCCTCGCGATGCCACAGGGCCGCTCCGTCAAGACGAAGAAAAAGTGCTGCAAGTCCGGCCCCCGGTGCAAGCGCTGCCCAGCGGCAATGAAGAAGCTGGAGCGCCGCGGCCTCGCCACTCGCGTGTCGAAGCGCCACTACATCGTTTCGCTCGACGCCAAGAAGAAGGACTGGAAGCTCGCCCGAGCCCGCTGAGCCGCCAGGCTCGGTACCAGGTACCTAACGCAACGCTCGCAAAGCGCGCCGCACCCCTCCATGCCTAGGATGCGGCTGGGAGCGAGACATGGAGGTTTGTGACGGATGAAGATGCGTGCGGCGGTCCTGGAGGAGTTCGGCGAGCCCCTGGTGATTCAGGAGGTCGACCTTGCAGATCCTGGTCCAGGCGAAGTGCTGGTGCGCCTCGTTGCCTGCGGCGTCTGCCACACGGACCTCTATACGGCGTCCGGCGTGGACCCGTCCGGCTATGCGCCGACGGTCCTCGGCCACGAGGGCGCCGGCGTCGTCGAAGCCGTCGGCGAGGGAGTCGCCGACGTTGAACCGGGCGACCACGTGGTGACGCTGTTCTCACCACAGTGCCGGGAGTGCGTCCACTGCCTCGATCCGCGGACGAACCTCTGCCTTGCGATCCGCGAGCAGCAGAACCTCGGCTACCTGCCCGACGGCACCGCCCGCCTCTCGCGCGACGGCGAGCCGATCCGCCACTTCATGGGCACCTCGACCTTTGCTGAGTACACCGTGATGCCGCAGATTGCCCTCGCCAAGGTTCATCCCGAGGCCGAGCTCGACCGCGCGTGCCTGTTCGCATGCGGCCTCTCGACCGGGCTCGGCGCCGCCATGAACACGGCGAAGGTGCAGCCGGGCTCCACCTGCGTGATCTTCGGCGCGGGGATGGTCGGTCTCGGCGCCGTGGCGGGATGCCGCCTTCAGGGCGCGGAACGGATCATCTGTGTCGACCTGTCCGAGGACCGGCTGGAGCTGGCAAAGGGGCAGGGAGCGACCGACGTTTGGGTCGGCGGCGAGGGCACGGTCGAGAGGGTCCTCGAAGAGACGGGCGGCTTCGGCGCGGACTACACGTTCGAGGCGACCGGCAACGTCAAGGTCATGCGCCAGGCCGTTGAGTCGGCCCGCATGGGCTGGGGCCTGTGCACGATCGCGGGCGTCGCCGGCAAGGGCGAGGTGCTCGAGGTCGTCCCGCGCTACCTCATCACGGGCCGGCGCATCGCCGGGGCGTCGTTCGGCGGGGCAAAGGGGCGCGACCGCGTCCCCGAGCTGGCGAAGGCCCACCTCGACGGCCGGATCGACCTCGGCAGCTTCATCTCGCATCGCATGCCGCTCGACGAGGTCAACGACGCGTTCGCGGCGATGGATCGCCACGAAGGCGTTCGCACCGTGATCACGTCGTTCTAGGGGCGGCTCGCCGCGCTTGTGGCGTTCCGTTCGGGCGTCGTCGAGGCCGCGGCGCGTGGTCCGGGGATCA
>JAWVEY010000076.1:0-4794 GCA_033856515.1 Solirubrobacterales bacterium | reverse complement strand
GCCACGGGAGTACCGACTTCGCGCTCTCCGTGGCGGTGGCAGTCGCGGCCCTCGGAATGGGGATGCTCTTCATCACCGCATCGGGGGCGTCGCTCTCCGACGCGACGGAGGCGTTTGTGGAAGGGGGCTTCGGCACTCGCTCCAACTTCGCGAACACGCTCAGCAAGACGATTCCACTGGTCTTCGTCGCCCTCGGCTGGATCGTCGTCTTCCGGGCGGGCCGCTTCCACGTCGGGTTCCCGGGCCAGATCCTGATCGGCGGGCTGTTCGTCTCGGTCGTGGCGCTCGAGCTGTCGCTCCCCGCTGGACTCCACCTCCCGCTCGCCGTGCTCGCCGGAGCTCTCGGCGGCGCCGCATGGGCCGGGATAACGGCCTGGCTGTGGGCCAAGCGCGGCGTCAACGAGATCCTCTCCACGCTGCTGCTGAACCTCATCGCGATTCAGGTCATCTCCTGGATCGTGAGGGGGCCGCTCCAGCAGCCCGACAGCCCGTTGCCGATCAGCGCACCGCTCGCCGACTCGGCGCGCTGGCCCGATCTGCTCACAGAGACAACGCTCAAGCTCGATTTCCTCCTGATCCCGCTGGCCGTGGTGGGCGTGGCCTTCCTGCTCGCGCGCACCACGCTCGGATTCCGGATCCGGCTGGTCGGGACGAACCCGCAGGCCGCGCGGTTCGCCGGCCTTTCCCCGACCCGAACCGGTGTGAGCGCGATCCTGATCTCCGGAGCGCTTGCGGGCCTCGCCGGGTCGTCGCTCCTGATCGGCGGGGGAACTCGCAACATGACGGATCAGTTCGACGCGGGCTACGGGTTCCAGGGCATCGCCGTGGCGCTGCTGGCCCGCAACTCCCCTTGGGGAGTCCTACCGGCGGCGCTGCTGTTCGCGACGCTCCGCCAAGGCGGCGGCGTCATGGAAGCCACCGCCGCTGTGTCATCCGCGGTGGTCGACCTGACGCAGGGGATCGTCATCCTGCTCGTGCTTGCCGCGACGAGCCTCCTGCATTTCGCTCGTCGCGACTCAGGCGAACCCTCCGCTCAACCGCTCCCGCCCATGGAGGCGAAGGCTGCATGATTCCCATCGCTGACATCGGCATCGGCCCGTTCGACATCCCCTGGCTGGAGTCGACGCTGATCCTGACCACGCCGATTCTGCTGGCGGCGATCGGCGAGTTGATCTCCGAGCGTGCGGGCGTACTCAACGTCGGGCTCGAGGGCATGATGCTCGCCGGCGCCTTCTTCTCGTTCCTGGTGGCCTATGAGACGGGCAGCCTCGTGCTCGGCGCCGTCGGGGGCGTCGCCGCCGGCGTCCTCTTCGGCGTGGTGATGGCCGTCCTTGCGGTCGAGGCGCGAGCTGACCAGATCGTGTCAGGCGTGGGGATCAACATTGCCGCGATCGGGCTCACGACCTTTCTCTTCGACCAGATCTTCGGTCTGAAGGGGCTCATCGAACTGGAGCGGATCGGATCGGTCGCCATCCCCGGGCTGTCGTCGATCCCAGAGGTCGGCCCGGCTCTCTTCGATCACGACCTGCTCCTCTACTTCGCGTTCCTCGCCGTCCCGCTGGCCGGGGTTCTCCTGTACCGCACCAAGTGGGGGCTGTCGATCCGGGCTGCGGGCGAGACTCCCGCCGCGGTCGACACCGCGGGAGTCAGCGTCCGGCGCATACGGTGGGCCGGCGTCCTCACCGCGAGCGCCATGGCCGCGCTCGCCGGGGTGTTCCTGACGCTCGTGACGCTCGGAATCTTCCGGCAGGAGATGACGGCGGGCCGCGGCTTTCTCGCGCTGGTCGCCGTGATCTTCGGCCGCTGGCACCCGGTCGGAGTGCTCGGTGCGTGCCTCGTCCTCGGCGGGACGGACGCGCTTCAGCTTCGGCTCGCGGGACGCGGCGTGGTCGCGCCTGAGGTCTGGCTGGTCCTCGGAGCGGTCGGCGCGGGATTCGTCGCCCACGAGCTCGCCCGCCACAGGTGGCGACGTCCGCTGCCGCTCTCCTTGAGCGCTGCGGGCGCGGTTGTCGGCCTCGTGCTCTTCGCGACCGCTCCGCGCATCGAGCTGCCGAGTGAGCTCTGGCGCGCTCTCCCGTTCCTGATCGCGCTGGTCGTCCTCGCAGGCTCGCTGGCGCGCGCCCGGATGCCGACGATGCTGACGCTGCCGTACCGACGAGGGGCCGGGTGACGAACGGCATGCTTCCGAGCCCGCACGGAGTGGCGCTCGAGTGGCTCGAGGAGGGGCGCCGGGTGATTGCTGCGAGCCTCGTCGAGACAGTGGGCTCTGCGCCGCTCGACCCCGGCGCCGAGATGATCGTCGATGACAGAGGCCGCATCGAGGGCTCGGTGACCGGCGGGTGCGTCGAGGGAGCGCTCGTCGAGGAAGCGCAGGCGGTCCTTGCCGGCGCCGGTCCGCGTCTCGTGACCTACGGGATCTCAGACGACGAGGCGGTCGACGTCGGCCTCATGTGCGGCGGCACCGTCCGGCTCTTCGTGCATGAGCTCACTGACCTGGCGCTCGAGCCGTTGGCCGAGCTCCGCCGCGCGGTCGATGCCGGCGAGTCGGCCGCGGTTGCCACGCTGCTCGACGGCGAGCGCGCGGGCGCGAAGATGGCCGTTCTCGACGGTCGCGTGGTCGGGAGCCTGGGACTGGAGCGCCTCGACCACTCGGTCGAGGGGGATGCTCGCGGGTTCATGGCCCAGGGCCGCTCCGCCGTCCGTCGCTACAGCGGCGCCGGCGAGGTGATGGGATCCGCCATCCGGGTCTACATCCAGGCATTCGCCACCCCACCCGCGATGATCGTCTGCGGCGCGATCGACTTCTCTGCCTCGGTGGCCCGGCTCGCGCGCGAGCTCGGCTTCGAGACCACCATCTGCGACGCTCGCGAGGCCTTCGCGCGAAGCGCGCGCTTCTCAGAGGCGGCCGAGGTCGTCATCGATTGGCCGGATCGCCATCTGGCACAGCGCGATCTCGGTCCGCGGGATGCCGTGCTCGTCTTCACCCATGACCCGAAGTTCGACGAGCCGGCCCTGATCGCCGCCCTGCGCACCGGCGCGGGGTACATCGGCGCGCTGGGCAGCCGCCGGACGCAGGACGAGCGGTTCGAGCGCCTCCGCGCAGCGGGTGTGGACCCGCAGGACCTTGAACGTATCCACGCGCCGTGTGGCCTGGACATAGGGGCACGCACGCCCTCCGAGACCGCGGTCTCAATCCTCGCCGAGGTGATCGGCACACGATCTGGCCGCGAGGGCGACAGCCTGCGACGCGGGGGCGACCCGATCCACGCGCACGAGGTGGAAGTGACGTGACGGTTCGGAAGGGTCCAGTGGTCCGACAAGTACACGATCAGGGGCTTTTTCGACGCCGAAGCCATTTACCGCTTGACATCTCGGGTCACTTGGAGGACCCTAGTGGTACAGTGGTACAGACACTATCCGTCCCTCCTCACCACGAAACTCTCTTCAATGACGCGAAGCCGACACCCCGTTTTGGCCAAGCTGGCCCACAATTGCGTTGGTCGGCACGGCCTTCGGACCACCATCCACGATCACGGAGGATGACCATGGCGAAGCGCGGAACGACGAAGACGGGATCCGGCGCCTTGGCGCCCGAGGACGGGCTTCAGCTGAACCCGCTGCAGCCCCTGTCCCTGAAGGAGCAGGCCAAGCGCGAGCTGAAGCGCTTGATCGACGACGGCGCGCTGGGCCCGGGCGACAAGCTCCCGAGCGAGCGCGAGCTCAGCGAGCAACTGCGGGTCAGTCGTGGAACCGTACGCGAGGCGGTTCAGTTCCTGAGAGCACTTGGCCTCGTAGAGATTCGGCATGGCGCCGGCACGTTCGTGACCGATGCCTCGGCCGACCCGGAGGCCCTCGGCGCGGCGTGGCGGAGCTGGACCGCGCTGCACGCCGACGACGTGCACGAGCTGATCGAGGTTCGGAAGGGGCTCGAGGCCCTGTCCGCCGAGCTCGCGTGCGCCAGGCAGGCGCCCGACGGCATGGATGAGATGGCGCGGGCACTCGAGGAGCTGGAGGCGGCTGCCGAGGCAAGCGACGTCACGGCGCTCGTGCAGGCGGACATCCAGTTTCACCACGGCCTGGCGCAGGCCAGCGGCAACCACGCCCTGCTCGAGCTCGTCTCCCTGATCGGCGACCGGCTTGTGCGCGAGCGCGCGGCGGTACTGGACATGGAGGATCGCTCGGAGCGGTCGCTCGAGGAGTGTCGCGAGATCTACGCGGCGGTCCGAGCCAAGGACCCGTCACGTGCGCGTGAGAGCTTGATCCGCCACCTGGACAGCGTCGAATCCGCGGTCGCCGCGCTCCTCTCAGAGGGTGAGCGAGCTGAACCACTTCAACCGTAGTACTGAACCGGGAGGCACAAGCAGATGACAAGCACCGAAACGGGGGTGACGCCTTACATCGATCCGCGCAAGTCCGCGCTGCTCGTGATCGACATGCAGGAGGGCTTTTGCAGCCCGAAGGCACTGATGGAGACGTCAGGCATCGGGACGTCCAACCAGCGGGCAATCATTCCCAAGGTCGCTGAGCTCGTCAAGGTGGCTCGCGAGCACGCTGTTCCCGTCTTCTGGTCCCAGCAGGTCCACTTCCCCGAGGACGTCACCCGCGCGCGGCGCCTCGACACGATTCCGGGCCACATGGACAAGCAGAACTTCGCGCCGTGCCTGCGCGGGACGTGGGAGGTCGACTTCGTCCCCGAGATGGACGTCCGCGACGAGGACTACGTCATCGAGAAGCACCGGGCGTCGATGTTCCAGGAGACGACCCTCGCGGCGAAGGTGCGGATGCTCGGGATCG
>JAWVEY010000075.1:0-3289 GCA_033856515.1 Solirubrobacterales bacterium | reverse complement strand
CTGGCCAGTGCCGCACCGCGAGCCGCCCGGCGCCGCCGGGCGGCCTCGCGAACTGCGCGGCGGTCGGTCAGCGCAGCTCCAGCTCCGGTGCGCCCGCTGCCTTGCCCATCCACTTGTCGGTGATCGTCTTCAGCTCACCGCTCGTGGTGAGGTCGCCGATCGCCTTGTCGAGGCACGGCGTGAGGTGCGAGTCCTTCGCGAGCAGGAGCCCGAACGAGTCGCCCTCCCCGGTGTTGAACTGCCCGACGATCTTCGAGCCTGGCACCTGCGCCGCGGTGATGTAGAAGGCCGTGGGCAGGTCCGTGACGATCGCGTCGACCTGGTTCTGCTTCAGGGCCGTGACCACGTCGTTCGAGTCGTTGAAGACCTTCGGGTCCTTCGAGGGCATGATCACGTTCTTGACCGCGTCGAGGCTCGTGGTCCCGATCTGAACCCCGATCTCGGCATCCTTCAGGTCCGAGATCTTGCTCACGTTCAGGGTCGAGCCCTTGCCCGTCACGACTCCCTGCGGCGCGACGTAGTACGGATCAGAGAAGTCCACGACCTTCTGACGCGCAGGTGTGACCGAGATCTGGTTGATGTCGAAGTCGAACTTCTTCGGGCCGGGCGCGTACGAGGAGTTGAAGGGCACGACCGTCCACTTCACCTCCGACTTGGCGAAGCCGAGCTGGTCCGCGACCGCATACGCCACCGCACTCTCGAAGCCCTTGCCGTTGGTGGGGTCGTTGTCCTCGAAGTAGGGCGGGAACGCTGGCTTGTCGGTGCCGACCGTGAGCTGGCCGGAGTTGACGAGCGCCATCCTGTCCTTCGAGCCGCACAGGTCGGCGATCGAGCCGGGCTGAGGGTTCGAGCCGCCGCCGCTGTTGCCGCCGCCACTGCTGTCGTCGTCGCCGCATGCGACAACGGTGAGGGCCGACAGCACGACGAGCAGGAGCAGGGCAAGGCGATTGCGGAGCGAGGGCATTTGCGAGTCCCCTTCGGGTAGGTCTTCGGCAGGCGCGAGAAATATATGCGCCGCCGGGGCGAATCGCGCTTAGGATCGTGCGGAACTCGCGCTGGCTCCCGGCGCGCCCACCGTCGAAGGAGAACCGCGATGGCTCGTTACGAGACAAAGATCAAGGAAGGTGCTCAGCCGTTCCTGGAGGGCGGCGAGGAGATCGTGGCCGCCGTGATGGCGCGGCCGCGCGGATGGACCCAGGCCAGCGCGTCGCCCGCCGGCGGAGTCATCGCCGGCGCGATCGGCGGGGCGATCGGTGGCAAGAAGCAGCAGCAGCAGGTGGAAGCCGCCGGCGACGCGGGCTTCGAGCTCGCCAGCCCGATGGCCCTGGCCGTCACGCAGCGGCGCCTGCTCTCGATCAAGGTCGGCGCGCTGATCGGGATGGGGATGGGCGGCAAGGTCGAGGGGCTCGTTGCCTCCGCACCGCTGAGTGAGGTCGACTCGATCGAGGTCAAGCGCCTCGCCGCGGGCAAGACCATCACCGTCACAGTCAGGGGCGTTCCCTTCGTGCTCGAGGTCGGCGCCGGCGCCAACGCCAAGGGCGTGGCCGAGGCGTTCGACAGCGCGAAGGCCGCAGCCTGAGTCTCTAGAGGTCGAGGGCGATGCGGCCGGGCCCGCGGTAGTCCGGGCTCTCGGTGAGGGCATCGCGACCCATGATGTGCGGATGAGTGCGGTGCGCGTCTCTCACGACCTCGGACGGGACGGAGCGCTCGTCGTAAGGGCATACCACCGTCAGCGGCGCAGTCGCGAAGAGGAGGTTGAACAGCGACTCGAAGCGCGTCCAGAGCCGCACCTCGGAGTCTGACCTTCCCTCCCAGATGGGCTGGGCGATGAATCGAGCCCATGGCGCCCCGCCGCCGATCTTGGAGACGGCAAACGAGCTGAACTCCCCCAGGGCGTTGGCCGGTGAGGTCAACCAGTCGCTTGACACCACGAACTTGACGTCCTGGGCGTCCTTCCCCAGCTCCGCCCGGAGGAGCTCGATGTTGCCGCTGGTGGTCATCGCGAGCGTGGGCTCGCCCCGCTCGAGACCCTCGGCGAGGAATGAGCCCATGGTCGCCTGGAACTGGTCGTCGGCGCTGTACAGGAACGCCGAGTGCTCGAGCATCGGCGTCTGCGTGAGGCTTCCGGTGAGGAGATAGTCGACCGTCACCCCAAGTGCATTCGAGAGTGCGGTGAGCGTGCTTGGACGTAGGTTCGTGCGACGCCCAGTTTCGACCTGGGCGATGGCCGACCAGCTGAGGTCGGAGTGAAAGGCAAGGGCTTCCCTGCTCCATCCGAGCCGTTCGCGCGCGGCCCGAACACGGGGGCCGAGCTCGCCCTTGTCCTCGTTTCTTGGCGCCATCTGACTTCAGAGGCTGTTACAGGATGAGGCTCGGTCTGATCGACTGACGTCGCTCAGCAGTACTCGTCGGTGTCGTTGTCGTTGTCCTTCTTGGGGTGTCCCGCTCCGTGCCCGAGCCCGTTGTTCCCGTCCTCGCAGGGCGGGGCCGAGGTCGAGTTGAACGACTCCTGGAACGTGGCCGGCGACGCCACGTTCGTGACGGACTGAATGAAGACGCTCCCGGTTCCGCTGTCCGTTCGCGTGCCGGTGGCGGCGTTGATCTGCGCGTCATAGAGCACGAACGGGTCGCTCACGATCGCGGCCACGTCGGTCGGGGGCGTCGCGGCGTCGGGATCGCAGATGCCGAAGGCCGCGAGGGTCGCGGTGGTCGGCGTTGTCGGGGAGAGGTGCTTGGTCCCGGTCACGGTTCCTGCCGGGAACACGCTCGAGATCGTGAACGTCGCCTGGAAGTTGAGGATCGGGCCGACACCGCGCGAGTCGATGGTCGTGTTCGTCTGCGGGCCGACGGTGAAGCTGCCGGTCTCGGTGAATGTCCCGGAGTAGGGCCCGAATGCGGAGCCCTGCGTGTGGAAAGTGAACGTCGTGGTGCCGTTCGCGTTGCAGGTGAAGCTGTCGAACGTCGTCGGCTGTGTGGGGCCCACCGACTCGAAGGTCTCACCGCTCAGGCTGGCGGCCTGGCCGAAGCTCGGAGAGGCGATGAGGGCGAATGACACCGCCGTGACCGCAAGGACCCGTAGCCCGAACCGACGTGACATGCATGACCTCCGTACCGTTGAAACTGCCGAGTCGCGCATATTACCGGTTTGGAGTACTACAAGCGAGCGATTTCCTGAGTGGGTTCAGCTCCCAGCCGGCGGGGCAATCCCACCGGCGACGTCTCGAGCCAGGGTGCTAGTTCGTCGCCCGGCATCGGCCGGCTGAAGTAGTAGCCCTGGGCCTGGTCGCAG
>JAWVEY010000074.1:0-45965 GCA_033856515.1 Solirubrobacterales bacterium | reverse complement strand
GCACCCCGCGGTGTGGGAGGGGATGGCCGCGCTGCGCGAGGCGGGGCTGACCCGGCTGATCGGGGTCGCCCCCGGGCCCGCCAACGGGTTCACGCTCGACGTCATCGACTGCCTCGAGCGCTTCGGCGAGATCATCGACTGGGCAATGGTGATCCTCAATCCGCTCGAGCCGTGGCCGGGCGAGCTCGTTCTCGACGCAGCCACGGCCGCCGACGTATCGGTCATCACCCGTGTCGTGGATTACGGCGGCCTGTTCTGGGGCGACCTCCAGCCGGATACGCCGCTTCACGAGCACGACCACCGCCGCTTTCGCCCCCAGGGTTGGATCGAGCGCGGGCTCGAGCGCGTCGAGGCCATGCGCCCGGTCATGGCTGCGGCGGGGCTGTCGCCGATGGGGTTGGCCTGTCAGTGGAACCTGGCGCATCCGGCAGTGGCATGCGTCGCGCCGACCCTCATCCAGGAAGAGGGGTCGGAGGCCCGGCCCATCGAGGACAAGCGCACCGAACTCGGATCGGTTCCAATCGACCGGAAGCTCGAGCCCGAGCACGTCGCAAAGGTTCGCGAGATCGGCGAGAACCGCGGCTCGATGAAGCTCAAGGGCGCGAGCGCGGAGCACGAGGGCGAGGACGCGCCCGACCGCTGGTCGCTCTCACCCGAGCTCATCCAGGCGGCCGAGCGCCACGGCATCGCGCCCGAGCGCGACCTCGCGTACGCCGGCTAAGAGGGTCGGTAGCGCCTAAGCGGATTCTTCGTCGAGCGCGTCGAGGCCCGAATCGACCTCGTCTGCGACCGCCTCGGTCACCAGTGTCGGCTGGCGGCCGTCGGCGATCGTCTCGCGCGTGACGACGCACTTGCGGACGTCGCGGCGTGACGGCAGCTCGAACTGGACGTCCATGAGCGTCTCCTCGAGGATCGAGCGCAACCCGCGGGCGCCGGTCTCGCGCTCGAGTGCACGGTCAGCGATCGCTGAAAGCGAGTCCTCGGCAAACACGAGCTCGATGTCGTCGAACTCGAAGAAGCGCTGGAACTGCTTGGTGAGCGCGTTCTTCGGCTCGGTCAGGATCGTGATCAGGTCGTCCTTGCTGAGCTGATGGATCGCGGCGATGACCGGCAGACGCCCGATGAACTCCGGGATCAGGCCGTACTCGACGAGATCCTCGGGTAGGACCTTTTCGAACATTTCGCCCAGATCCTTCTTGTCGCGCGCCGAGTCGATCTTCGCGCCGAAGCCGACGCCGCGGTTGCCGACGCGCTTCTCGATCACCTTGTCGAGCTGCGCGAACGAGCCGCCGCAGATGAAGAGGATGTTCGTCGTGTCGATCGTCAGGAACTCCTGGTGCGGGTGCTTGCGCCCGCCCTGCGGTGGCACGGAGGCGGTCGTTCCCTCGAGAATCTTGAGCAGTGCCTGCTGGACGCCTTCGCCCGAGACGTCGCGCGTGATCGACGGGTTGTCCGCCTTGCGGGCGATCTTGTCGATCTCGTCGATGTAGATGATCCCCGTCTCGGCCTTCTTGACATCGAAGTCGGCGGCCTGGATCAGCTTCAGCAGGATGTTCTCGACGTCCTCGCCGACGTAGCCGGCCTCGGTGAGGGCCGTGGCGTCGGCGATCGCGAACGGAACGTTCAGGATGCGCGCAAGTGTCTGCGCCAGGAGCGTCTTGCCGCAGCCGGTCGGGCCGAGCAGCATGATGTTCGACTTCTGGAGCTCAACCTCGCCGTCGCCCGCTGTCTGCTTGATCTGGACGCGCTTGTAGTGGTTGTAGACCGCGACGGAGAGGGCCCTCTTGGCAGACTCCTGACCAACCACGTACTCGTCGAGCACGGAGTTGATCTCTGTCGGCTTCGGCAGGTTCTCGAGCTCGAACGTGGGCGGAGCTGTCAGCTCCTCGTCGATGATCTCGTTGCAGAGATCGATGCATTCGTCGCAGATATAGACGCCGGGCCCTGCGATGAGCTTTTTGACCTGCCTCTGCGACTTGCCGCAAAAGGAGCAGAGGAGCTGTTCGTTGGAGTCTGTGGGGCGTGCCATCGTCGTCAGTTACTCCTCGGCTGGCCTCGTCCCTTCCTGCGGTCGCCTACATGCAGGCCGGGAGCGCGAAGCTGTTGCCGGAGCCGCAGCTACCCGAACCCAGGTCGTGGAAATTCTCGTCGCCGTTGCCGGTGGCGTTGTTGTTGTTGAACACGTTGTCGTCGGAGGGGGCGTCGATGTCGAACCCATACGAGCCGTTGTCGGCGACGACGTTGTCGACGTACGTGCCGTTGTCCGAGTTGTGGATGTAGATCCCCGTCGGGGAGCCGGTCACGCCGGGCGTATCGTTGGCGTTCGCCGAATTTGACTCGAGGCGGATGTCCTGGTCGTTCGAGAACGAGTCCTCGACGATGATCCCGCGGTTGTTTCCGTCTGAGATGTTCCCGGCGACGAAGAGCGTCTTGCCGCGGGTGTCCTCAATCCCGCCGATGTAGATCCCCGCGTCCTCGAACCCGCCGTAGGTGCGGTTATTGAGGAGCTCGAGGTTCCCGGAGTCGAAGATGTTGATGCCGTACTCGGGGCTGTCCTCGCAAGACTGCTGGATCGCCAGGTCGCTCAGCGTGCCCGTCGGTACGCCGATCAGATTCACGGTGTATCCCGGGCCGCCGTTGTCGCTGGCCCCCTTGACCTTCATGTGCTCGAGCTTTACTCCCCGGCTTTGGACGTCGATCACGATGTCCGTGTCGCATCCTCCGTTGATGACCGGCCGCGGGCCGTTCTCGCCCAGGATGTCGAGCGGCTTCGTGACCTCCACCGATTCCTTGTAGGTCCCGTCCTTGACGAGAAGGGTGTCTCCCTTCTTCGCCTTGTCGATCGCCTTTTGCAGCGCGTCGGGCTTGGGCTTCACGTTGATCGTCGCCGCCTGAACGCTCGCGGCGCACACGAGCGCAACGAGTACCGATCCAATCCCCACGATCCGCATCCTTGCCTGCATCGGTTCGTCCCTCCTGGTCTTTGGCCGCTCCCTTTGAGAGTACAGCCGCTCCGTTGAAGCCGCAGTTGGGTTAGATAGGTGGACGTGCTGAAGGTTCTGGCAAGGGGAATCACCGCAATAACCGCGCTCGTTGCTCTGGCGGCGGCGGGACCTGCGCTGGGCGGGAATCCGCCGTCGACATCGTTCTCGGCTCAGCTCGAGTTCGACGACAGGCCCGAAGAGCCCGACGGGACGATCGAGTTCGTCCTCGACGAAGGCAACAAGCGGAAGGTCCACGACATCGCTATCACCGACATGAAAGCGAACTGCGGGGGCAATGCAGGCGAACTGGACTTCCACATCTACGGGAACACCAAGGTCCTCGATAATCGCTCGTTTGCGGTGCGCTCGGAAGACGGCGAGGGCGCAAAGGCCATTGTCCGCGGTCGCTTCTCCCGCAAGTTCAAGAGCGCGAAGGGAACGGTCCGGCTTCACGGCAAGTTCCCCGTGGGCGCCGGCGGGGAACGCACGAAGTGCGAGACCGGAAAGCAGGAGTTCAAAGCCACGGTGACTGGATCCACGGCCGCAAGGGGCGGCAATGATCTCGAGATCAAGTTCATCCTGAGCTCGACGCCGCAGGGCAAGCCGGTCCAGATCAAGGACTTCAAGTTCAAGCACTTCACGGTGGTGTGTGCGGTCGGCGGGCCGTCGAGGTCGACGGTGAACTGGGAAGCGACCTGACCGCTAGGAGTAGCGGTCCCAACGGGTGAGATAGGGCTTCGGGTCGACCGTTCGGCCCGAATTCCTGATCTCGATGTGCAGATGGCACGGCGTGCCCGAAGCGTTTCCCGTGAGCCCGACCTCGCCGAGCACCTCTCCCGTCTTTACGTGATCGCCCACGCCGGCCGTCGCCGGCGATCGCATGTGGGCGTAGAAGTAATCGAGAGGCGAGCTGCGCGCGTCGACCTCGATGAAGTGCCCGTAGAGCTTTCGGTCGTACCCCCGCCGCTCGACCTCACCTCCGCGCAAGCCCTCGAGATCCGTGCCGCATGGCGCGGTCACGTCGAAGCCGCGATGAGTCCGCCCGTCCACGCGCTCCGCCCCGAACTCGCCGATCGGGCCTCTGGTTCCGTGCGGTCCGTCGATAGGGAACTTGTACCCGCGAAGGTGGAACTGGCCGCCCGGGAAATCGCGACGGCCGGGTGAGGAGATGCGAAACGCGTAGCGCCCGTTGGGAGCCGCCCCCGCGTTTCGGTCCGACCCGTTCCACGACCGCTTGTACAGCTTTCCCGGATCGGCATGGTCCATGGTCCAGCGCGCGTAGGCCTCCTTGGTCTTGGCGTCGACGACGCGGACGGTCACCCTCCGGGGTTCGCCGGAGCTGTGAAACGCAAAGCGAAGGGTCGGCAGGCGGTCACCGGCGTAGAAGGCATCGCTTGGAGCGACGTTCGAGCGGTAGACCTCGAAACCGCCGCCCTCTGAAGTCGCGCTGGACGGGCTTGACGCAAGCACGGCGCAGGCGGCCGCGAGCGAGAAGGTGAAATAGAGGAGCGGCTTACCGCTGCTCGAGGACACGGTCGACGATGGAGTACTCCACCGCCTCCTCGGCGCTCATGAAGTAGTCGCGGTCGGTGTCCTTCGAAACACGCTCCAGGTCCTGACCGGTGTGGTGCGCGATGATCTTGTCGAGGCGCTCGCGCACGTCGATGATCTCCCTCGCGTGAATCTCGATGTCCGTCGCCTGGCCCTGGAAGCCGCCCGAGACCTGGTGGATGAGGATCTTCGAATTGGGTAGGGCCATCCGCTTTTCGGCGGTGCCGCCGGCCAGGAGCAACGCACCCATCGACATCGCGACGCCGACGCAGATCGTCTGCACGTCGGGCTTGATGAACTGCATCGTGTCGTAGATCGCAAGGCCCGCGTACACCGACCCGCCCGGCGAGTTGATGTACATCGAGATGTCCTTGTCGGGGTCTTCCGACTCGAGGTGGATCATCTGCGCAACGACGAGGTTCGCGATGTCGTCGTTGATCGGCGTCCCAAGGAAGATGATCCGCTCGTTCAGGAGGCGCGAGTAGATGTCGAAGGCGCGCTCGCCGCGCGACGTCTGCTCGACAACCATTGGAACGAGTGGGCTCATCGGCGGCGGAGTGTATTAGGGGCCGCAGACCCCCTGAGCGCGGATAGTCTGCGCCGATGGGAGAGGAAGCAGCGGACCGGGGATCAAGCGATGTCTTCATCTCCTACTCCCGGCGGGATACGGAGTTCGTCAAGCGTCTTTACGCCGCCCTCGAGGAACAAGGTCGCACGTGCTGGGTCGACTGGGAGGGCATCCCGCCGAGCGCGAAATGGATGGAGACGCTCGAGTCGGCGATCGAATCCTCGGAGGCCTTCCTCTTCGTCCTCAGCCCGGACTCGATCGCCTCGAAGGTATGCATCGAAGAGCTCGATCACGCGGCGACGCACAACAAGCGGATCGTGCCGATCGTGGCGGTGCCGGTTGACGCCGGCGCCGTCCCGCAGGCGGCGACCGAGCGCAACTGGCTCTTCTTCGACGACGGTCACGACTTCGACGCATCGCTCGAGCGGCTCATCGCCACGCTCGACACGGACCCGGAGTGGACCGCGCTTCACACCCGGCTCGTGGTGCGGGCCGTGGAATGGGACTCGAGCGGCCGCGACCCCAGCTTTGCCCTCCGCGGCAAGGACCTGGAGACGGCTGAGGCCTGGCTTACCTCGAACGACGCGCGCAAGGACCCGCAGCCGACCCCGCTCCATACCGAGTACATCGTCACCAGCCGGGCGGTTGAGACCCGAAGCCAGCGACGCCGGACAATCGGGCTCGCCATTGGGCTGGTCGTAGCTCTCGTCCTGGCCGCGGTCGCCTTCCTCCAGTTCCGGCGCGCGGAGGACGAGGCGCAGGTCGCGACCTCTCGCGAGCTCGCGTCGAGTTCGCTGCTCCGGGGCGCGACCGACCCAGATCTCGGCCTGGCCCTTGCTGTCGAGGCAGGCAAGGTGGATTCGACCGACGAGGCCGACCAGGCGCTTCGCCAAAGCCTCGAAGACATCTACGTGGAGCAGGTACTCGAGGCGGACGGCACCTCGATGACCGCTATGGACGTGAGTCCGGACGGATCGACCCTGATCGCCGCGGGAGGCGGCCAAGCCTCCGTGTTCGATCGCGAGTCGGGCGAAGTAACCGCGACCTTCGATGTGCCTGCACCCGAGATCGACGGGCTCGCGTTCAGCCCCGACGGATCGCGGATCGCGATCGCCGGCGGCGAGGCGACGGTGATCATGGATCCGGCGACGGAGGAAATGACGGAGGAGCTCGACGGAGGTCCGGGCAAGGATTGGTGGGTCGCGTGGCGCCCGGACGGGAAGGAGCTTGCGACCGCGGGAACCGACGGCGTCGTCCGGACGTGGGACGCGGACGGCCAGGAACTCACCGGGAACACGATGCACGGCGGAGAGGCCGTGTTCTCCGTCGACTACTCCGCCGACGGCAAGATCCTCGTCTCGGGCGGAAGGGACGGCTTCGTCCGGGTCTGGGATCCCGCGAGCGGCAAGGAAAGCCACGCCTTCGAGGTCGAGGGGACGCAGGTGGCAGAGGGCATAGCGACGGACGTCAACACGGTCGCGTTCGCGCCCGACGGCCGCTCGGTCGCAGCGGGCGCCGACGACGGGAGCGCCTTCGTCTGGAACCTCAAGAGCGGTCGCGACATGCTCCTGCCCGGCGGCGAGCAGCCGGTGGACGGCATCGACTACAGAGACGACTCGACGCGGGTCGCCGTCTCAAACCTCGACGGCTCCGTCCTTGTCTTCGACGTGAGCAAGGGCGGAGACGAGGGCGTGCTCCTGGCGACGCTCCTGGGTCACAGCGGGGCCGTGTGGGAGGTCTCCTATCTCGATGAGGGCGAGCGCCTGGCGACCGCCAGCGGTGACGGCACGGCGAGGATCTGGCTTCCGGAGCCATCCGATGCGAGCTCGACGTTCGAGGGAGGCCGAGGCAGCGTGCTGGGCGCAACCTTTGCGCCCGACGGGTCCTCGGTCGCGACTACGAACCTGGATGGGACGCTCATGCTGTGGGAGGACGGAGGCGATCAGCCCGCCGCGACGCTCGAGGCCGAGGGGAAGGGTGCGCTTGATTTGTGGAGCCCGGACTTCGACCCCGACGGCGAGAGGATCGTTGCGGGAGTGGGCAACGGAACCGTGCAGGTATGGGACGTCGAGACAGGAGAGGTCCTCACCACCTTCGAAGGCCACGACCTTCGAGTCGTCGGTGCCGAGTTCAGCCCAGACGGTTCGGAGGTCGCAAGCGGGTCTCAAGAACGCAAGGACGCAGCACGTGTCTGGGACCCCGAGACAGGCGAGGAGATCGCGTCCTTCGGCGGGCACGAGGATCTGGTCTTCGACGTCTCGTGGAGCCCAGAAGGCGACCGGATCGTGAGCGCCGGCGGCGACGGGACCGCTCGGGTGTGGGATCCCTCAACGGGCGAGGAGTCACTCGTCCTGGAAGGACACCGCGACTTCGTCCGCACAGCCTCCTTCAGCCCCGACGGCCAGCGGATCATCACGGGCGGCGAGGATCGGACCGCCCGCATCTGGGACGCCGAGACGGGTCAGGAGCTTCAGATCCTTCGCGGACACACCGACGCGGTCCTCTCGGCCACGTTCAGCCCGGATGGCGACACAGTCGCGACCGCGGGACCGGATCGGACCGTCCGAATCTGGCGAGCGGACAGCGGCGAGCTTCTCGATGTGTTGAAGGGCCACGACGACTGGATCGGGCAGGTCGCCTTCTCGCCCGACGGGTCCGAGCTCGTCACTGCCAGCTACGACGACACGGCTTCGATCATGACCTGCGCTCTCTGCCTCGACTTCGCTGACCTGCTCGAGCTCGGCGAGTCGCGGATCACCCACATCCTCACGCCGGAAGAGCGCAAGCAGTACCTCCACGAGTAGGCGCGGCTAGTTGACGCGCACACCGTTCTTGCGCTTGATGTCGCGGATCGCCTCGATCAGGTTGCCGACGAACTCGGCCTGCTCAGGCGTAAGCTCGTCGAGCTCGCAACTGGTCTTGTTCGCGCCCTCGCACGCGTCCGTTCCCTCGCCCCCGTCGAGCACCTTGTCGGTCTCGGGCGGGAAATCGAAGCCAAGGTCCTCGATGGTCACCGCGGGACCGCGGAGTCCATCGTCGCCGCCCTCGCCGTACAGCTCGTCCTTGCCGGCCCAGCCGAAAAGGATGTTGTCCTCGTCGTCGCCGCGCAGGACGTCGTTCAGCTCGCTTCCGCCGAGCGCCTCGATCCCGGTCATTGTGTCCGTGTCGGGCCCGGACACGGCGGTCCCGGTCCCGAGATCCGCGACCACCTTCGTCGGGCTGAAGATCCATAGCGCTCCGTCCAAGTCCGCGCCGCCGTCTATGTCGTCGCTGCCCTGGCCTCCGTCTAGCGTGTCGCGGCCTCCCAGGCCATCGAGTTCGTCGTTGCCGCCGCCTCCGTACATCGTGTTGTCGATGCTCGATCCCTCGAGGTGATCGTCTTCCTCGGTGCCGAACAAGATCTCGACCGACGTCAGCGAATCGCCCACGGTCTGGGTCGGGTCGCCCTGATCCATCGTGAGCCCGTCGTCAAGGCTTCCCACGACCGGGCCAGTGGGGATCTGGCTCAGATCCGACGGGTCGATCCCTGGAAGGAAGAACACCATGTCGCGTGCACCCCCGCCGTCGATCCCGTCGTCGCCCGGGCCGGCGGCGATCGAGTTCTCGCCCGCGTCGCCGGTGATCTGGTCATCGAACGACGAGCCGATCACCCCTTCGATCTCCAGCAGCGTGTCCTCATCCGGACCCGAGGTCGCCGTCTCCGCCGCCAGGTCCACGTTCACCCCCTGCGGCGAGAGGGGATACATGACGTAGTCGAGGATCCCAGAGCCTCCGACGACCAGGTCGGAACCCTCGTCCCCGGCAAGACCGTCGGATCCGTCCCTGCCGTAAATCTCGTCTTCGCCGGGTCCACCAAAGAGCACGTTGTCGCGCCCGTCGCCGATCAGCCGATCGTCGAATGCCGACCCTTCGATCGCCTCGAATCCCTTGAAGGTGTCCTGGCCATCGCCGATCGACGCGTTGCCGCCGGCAAGAGAGACGGTGACGGCGCTGTCGGCCGCCTCGTAATTGAGGACATCCTGGGTTCCGCCCTTGCCGTCCATGTTGTCGTTGCCGCCATTCCCGGAGATGCTGTCGTTCTCGGGGCTCCCGATCAGGCGGTCGTCGAACATGGAGCCGCTAAGGAGCTCGAACCCCTTGAACTTGTCAACGCCGTCGGCCCCGGATGACGTCTTCTTTCCCAGGTCCACCGTCACGCTGCCCGTTGCGGATATGTAGGTGAGGAGGTCGGTCACGCCGCCCCGCCCGTCGAGCTTGTCCTTCCCCGGCCCGCCTTCGAGGTCGTCGCTGCCTTCCGACCCGTAGAGCTTGTCGGCGAACGCCGAGCCCGTGACCCCGTCAATGCCGGTAAGGGTGTCGTTGCCGTCTCCACCCGAGGCGGTGCCCGCCGCGATATCAACCGTCACGGCCGAAGGCGCGCGCTTGTAGAGCACGCTCGCCTGCGCGTCCGGCCCGCCGTCGATCACATCCGGGCCCGGGCCGCCCTCGATGCTCTCGATGCCGTTGCCGCCGGAGATGGTGTCGGCGCCGTCGGGATCGGTGCCCCCGCCGGCTCCCGGCGCATCTCCGCTGAGCGCGTCGTCGTCTTCGCCGCCGAGGATCTCGTCCGCCCCGCCAACGCCGAAGATGATGTCGCCACCGCCCTCGCCGTCGAGGTGGTCGTCGCCGTCTTCTCCGCTGATCAGGTCGTACTCCTCATCGAGGATGTCGCCGCTGCCGCCGCCGAGGATGTGGTCATCGCCCTCCTCTCCGTTCAGCAGGTCGGCTCCCCCCTCGCCGAATAGCCGGTCCTCGCCATCGAAGCCGAATACCTCATCGTCGCCCTCGCCCGAGCAGATGATGTCGTCGCCCCCGCCCCCATCGATTCGATCGTCGTTGGCGGTGCCCACGATCACGTCGGGCCCAGCTGTGCCGAACAGGGGATTGGGGAAGCCTCCCTCCATCGTCGAGGGGTGGCCGTCGCACATTCCCGCCGCCTGGCTGGACTGGGCGATGACGGCAGCGACGCAGAGCGTTGCGGCGCAGAAGGCGATGGCGAGGCCGCGTACTCGCATCGTCACCCCGTCAGCTTTCCGGTCAGCTTCAGCTTCTGCGACTTCGTCCCGGCGTTGGAGGGAATCAGGAGGTAGTTGAAGACGTCGCTCGGCAGCGTTCGCGTGAACTCGGGTCCGAGTGATACGAACTCGAAGTTGCCGGGCGCCGAAGCGGTGTCGAAAAAGCCGCTGTGCCAGGGCAGGCCGGTGAGCTTCTTCGCGCTCACCTCCAGCCGAAGGCGCTCGTCAACCACGATGATGAACTGGACCTGTTGTGCGCTGAGGGGTGCCAGCTTGAGGTTTCGCCTGCCGATCGAATCCGTCCCCAGCGGGCCGCCCATGACGAAGGTGGAGTCGGGTGGCGACGTGACGCCATGGAGCCGATCCGCATAGTCCGCGCCCTCGTCATAGACGGACGGGTAGGAGATGTTCCACATCGCGAACTCCGAGAACACGCGATCGAAGTTCGCGGGCGAGCATTGGATCAGGCAGGGTCCGGGGTCGAGGTTCTTCACGATCTTCGCGAGCGCGCTTGCCGCGCTCAGGTCCTTGTTGCCCTTGGGGGCGGTCGCCTCCCAGACCTCGCGCACGACCTCGGGGCCACCGAAATGCTCCGAGAGGAACTGCCAGAAGATCCACGCCCCGTACTCGACGTCGTTGGCGTCGTTGGGCGCGTCATAGGCGGCAAGCGATATCTCGGGCTGGAGCAGTGGGCTCTCGGGGAGGTACGAGTAGTGCGCGTTCACGTCGTCGAAGACCTGGTCCTCGATCCAGGTGGCGGAGCCCTCCTTCAGGTACTGATCGGCGTCGGAGAACTCGTAGGCGAACTGGATCGCGTGGAAGAACTCGTGAGCGAGGGCGATGTCCAGCGCATCGTCGCCCGAGGGGCCCGGTGCGGGGAACTGGTCCTCGTCGTAGTCATCGTCGAGCACGCAGTAGGCAGGCGCGCGCACAAGTTCGTCGGATCCCGGATCGGCGGCGCAGTAGCCGAAGAACCCCGATGCACCGACATCGGCCAGGTAGACATCGGTGCCATCGTCGGGCCCCTGTCCATCGGCCGGGCCCGAGTCCGGCAGCGGCGCACGGAAGCCCATTTCGACCACCTCGGTCTGCCAGACCTGATCGAGCACGTCAAGGGTCTCATCGACCTGGTCCGGGATGTCGTTCGTATCGACGTCGGTCAGCGGAGGGGCATCGGCGGTCGTCTCCACCCAGTGAACGCAGAGACCGTGGGGCTCCCCTTCACTGTCGTTCTTCGAGACGCAGTGCTCCTCGACGACGCCGGTTTCGTAACCGTCCCCGAATCGGTCGTCCTCCCCATCGGGCGGCCTGGCGACCGTGTCGTGGGCGCGAGTCGGCAGCCGGTCCTTGAGCTGGGCGTCGTCCCAAGCGCGCTCGGCGGGCTGGGCGCTCGACGCGGCAGCGATCGACGAGCATGCGAGCAACACCGTAAGCATCCCTGCCCAGCGGAACGCCCCCCGACGGGCTGTCGCGTATTCCCTCCGTGCGATAACGCGACCCTACACCCGAATCTGGCGTTCTCCAAGCCTTTTTCGGCGGTAGGGTCGCGCCACCATGCCCACCGGACTCTCCCGCTCGTTTCGCCAGCACCGCTTGGGCTTCATCGGTGCGCTAGGTGTCGCAGCCCTGATTCTTGGGTTCATCGGCTACCGAGAAGTCGGATTCTCTATCGCCGACGCTGCCTACGGCACGCTATCCCTGCTGGCGTTCAACTACGAGGGGCCGGCCACGGACATTCCGCTCTCGCTGCAACTGGCGCGATTCATGGTCCCGGCGGTTACGGCCTTCGCGACGTTCACCGCTCTCGTCGTCCTGCTCGAGGACGAGTGGCACCTGGTTCGGGCGCGACTCCACTCCAACCATCTGATTATTTGCGGCCTTGGACAGCGCGGCTTGGGAGTCCTTCGCTCGCTCGGGCCGGACGACGGGTGGTCCACGGTTGTCGTCATCGAGCCGGATCGGGCGAACCCGAACGTGAAGCTTGCGCGCCGGCTCGGAGCGATCGTCGTCGTCGGTGATGCAACCGACGGCGATGTCCTGCACGCAGCAGGCGTACATCGGGCGGAGACGCTGATCGCGGTCCTGCCGGACGATTCGGGAAATGCCGCTGTCGCGCTTGCAGCTCGCGACATGTGCGTTGATCGCAAGGGGGTCCTCAGCGCTTTCTGCCACGTAGCTGACATGGACCTCGTCCAAGACTTGAACAGCGCCTCGGCGCACATGAGCGGCGACAGGGTCGCGCTGGAATGGTTCAGCGTGCCAGAAAGGGCCGCTCGCTTGTTGCTTTCCCAGCACTCCGAGCTCCTCGAGCGAGCGAGCGACAGTCAGCCACCCCATCTGGCGGTCGTCGGCGGTGACGAGCTGGCCCGGGCGATTGTGCTCAACGCCGCCCGCCAATGGCAGACGATGACCGGGATGGCGGGCGAGCGGCTCAAGATCACGGTCGCGTGGGAAGACGCGTCTGCCTGGGTCGAGCGCCTCCTTGACCGCCACCCGTCGGTCGGGGCGGCCGCGGACGTGATCGCGTTCGAGCCCGACCTCCGGGCGACGGCGCACCAGCGAAGCTCCCAGAAGGCGTTTCGCAACGTGAGCGCTGTCTTCGTTTGCGCCGAGACCGACACGGATGGCCTTGAGCTCGGATTCGCGGTCGCGCGCATCTTGGAGGGGGACGGGACCGTCGTCGTGAGGCTCCTCATCGAAAGCGGCGCCTTCGTCGAGCTTCTCGACCACAAGGAAGAGGGAAGCTCCATGAAACTGTTCAGCGTCATCGGCGAGACCTGCTCCGCCGCGATGATCACGCACGGACTGCGCGAGACGCTCGCGGCCGCGCTGCACGCGGTCTATCTGGACCAGTCCGATGGCACATCGAACGATGGGCGGCCGCTCGAGCCCTGGCATGAGCTCGACGACAGGTTCAAACGCTCGAACCGCGCCCAAGCCCGCGAGTTCGGCGAGAGGCTCCGGCAATCCGGCTGTCGCATCCGGGCGCTCGAGGACTGGAACGCCACCCTCCTCGAACTCTCGCCCGACGAGATCGATCGGCTGGCGAAGCTCGAACACGAGCGATGGAACGCGGAGCGAAAGGAGGCTGGATGGGTGTGGGGCCCAGAGACGGATCGCGGCGCAAATCCGCCGGTGAGCAAGTGGATCGACGTCCCCTTCGAGGATCTGCCGGAGGAGATTGCCGATTACGACCGGGTCTTCGTCCGCGAGCTGCCGAGGGCGCTCGCCGCTGCCGGCTACGAGATGTACCGCGCCGATGAATCCGGAAATGGCGACTCGTCAGCCGCGCGCGATCCCGTACCCAGCGTCTCTTAGGACCGCGGGAATGTTCCGGACCGCATCGCGGTCCTTTTCGCGCTCGGCCTCCGACAGCTCATCCCAGCCGACGAGTAGCGGGTGCTCCTTTCGCTCCGGGTCCTTCACCGGCCCGGGGACCCATCCGTCCCGAGCGAGGTCGCCCGCCCACCGGTCGTGCTCAAAGCGGGCGAGCATCTCGAGTTCTTCCTCGGTGAACTTGAAGGGCTGCCCGTCGCCCACGACCGCCTTGGCGCCGATCGCATCGAGCTTTGACTTAACGCCTTCCGCATAGCGCCGGCTGGACTGGCGAAGCGGCTCTGGGAGCTCGTCCCACGCCACGAGCGATAGGTTGCCGTCCGAGGTCTCGCCGCGCGCCGTCTGCTCCCTGACGTAGTTGGAGTGCTGGGCGCGGGCGATCGATTCGATCAGCTCGGAGCCCATCGGCCGATGCCTACGGCCCGGGGGTCCAGAGCTTGCTTGGTGCCTTCTCCTCGGGCTCGTCCGCGGGCTCGTCGACGACCGGAACCGGTGTGGCGGAGTCCGCGATGAGCTCGGCCGCCTTGCGCATACGCACCTCTTCGACCAACAGCCCCTCGCGCCCGTTCTCGCGGAGCTTGGCGAGCGTCTTCTCTGGCTTCTGCTTGCCATCGGCGGGTCCGAGCGCTTCGATCAGCTCCTCGTCGGTCGGCTCGATTCCCTCCGCCTCGGCGACGGCGGCGAGGGTGGCCTCGCGGCGCAGCGTCTTCTCGGCTGATTCGTCGCCCTCGGCGATCATGTCGTGGCGGTCGCGGCCCTGCATCTGCGCGTACATCTGCGGGTCGATGCCGCGGGCCTGAAGGGTCCGCTCGAAACGCTCCCAAAGCTCATGAGCCCGGGCGTGGATCAGGTCGTGCGGAAGGTCGATGGTGGCGTTCGCTGCCGCCGCCTCGACGGCGGCGTCCCGGAACTCCATCTCCGAGCGACGCTCGATGATCTCGGCCATCCGCTCGCGGATCTCGCCCCTCAGCTCATCGAGAGTGTCGAACTCGGACGCGGACTGGGCGAAGTCGTCGTCAAGCTCAGGCAGCTCCTTCTCACGCACCTCTTTGACCTTCACGTGGAAGACCGCGGCCTTGCCCGCCAGGTCCTCGGCTCCGTAATCCTCGGGGAAGGCCACGTCCAGGTCGGCCTCCTCGCCGGCGCTCTTGCCGACGAGCCCCGCCTCGAATTCCGGCAGAAGGCGCTCAGAGCCGAGCTCAACAGTCATGTCAGTGCCGGCGCCGCCCTCGAAGGCCTCGCCGTCGACAGTGCCCTCGTAGTCGATGACGACGACGTCGCCGTTCGCAGCCGGGCGGTCGACGGGATTCAGCGAGCCGAACCCCTCGCGAAGGCGCTCGAGCTCTTCGTCGATCCGCTCGGGCGGCACCTCGGCGTCGGGCTTACCGACCTCGAGTCCCTTGTATTCGCCGAGCTCGGCCTTGGGCCTCACCCCCACCTCGATCGAAAAATCAAGTCCCTCGCCCTCACTGGGCAGATCGTCCACGTCGAGCTTGGGGTCGCCGACCGTGACGATTCCCGACGACACGATCGCCTCCTCGTACCACTCTGGAAGCGAATCGCGAATCGCCTGCTCGACGACCGCCTCGCGGCCGATCCGCTGGATGACCATCTCCGGCGGCACCTTGCCTTTGCGAAAGCCAGGCACCTTCATCTCGCCGGCCAGCTGCTTAGCGGCGCGGCCCATGCGCTTCTCGACGACTTCCGGCTCGACGGAGACGTCGAGGCGAACGCGGGATTCGGGCAGTTCTGTGAGCTCGGTCTGCATCTGAGGCTGAGCCTACTCAGGGTTTCGCCTGAGGCCGAGGCGCCTCAGCGCCCACCCGCCCAGGGCGGCGCCAAGGTCGCCGAAGAACGCGACGACGCGGCCGACAGGGCCGGTGAAGAGCCACGCGCCTAGCCGATCTGTGGCCCGAGGGACAGGATAAATCCTGTCCCTCCGAGGCGGGCCTTGCCCGCCTCGCGGGGTCATCTCTCACCTGCGTAACTCAGGATCGAGCTGTCGATGAGCCATTCCACCGGAGCCCTGTCGTCCGTGTAGACAGTGTCGCTGGGAAACGCGGGCCCCATGGACGAAGCCTTCAGCGCGGCCAGGTTGGAGAACTCGACGGACTTGGAGGACGCGGCGCGCCGCATCTTGTCCGGCGAGAGCGGCGCGTCGCTCGCCACCAACATCGTGTTCGTGGATTCGATCGGCGCACGCAACACATGGGGGAAGACGAACGACATCGTGCCGCCGAGTGCGGTCTCCAAGGCGTCGGAGCCCTCCGGGTGGCCGGCGTTCACGACCAGCACTCCGCCGGGCCTCATCCGGTCGTGTGCGAGCTGGAAGAACTCCTTCGTGGCCAGATAGAAGGGCAGATAGGGCTGTCGATAGGCATCGACGAAGATCGCGTCGTAGCCGCCCTCCGAGCGCCGGAGCCATGGCCTGGCGTCCTCGTTGTAGACGGTCAGGTCGGGGTTCGAACCCATGTCGAAATAGTCGTAGCCCACCTGGGAGAGCTCGGGATCGATCTCGACGCCATCAACCTGAGTCCCGGGCCAGTAATGACCGTATGCCCGAGCCGTCGAGCCGGCCGCGTTCCCCAGGACCGCGACACGCTCGGGCGGCCCATCGAGGCCCGCCAGGGGCAAGACAAGAAACGCATCCCACTCGCCGCCGGTCAAAAACGAGTCTGCGCTGTAGAAGGAGTGCATCGCGACTCCCTCGTTCAGCTCGAGCCGGCGGTCGCCGTCCTCCTCCTCGATCACCCGGATGTACTGGTGCTCGGAGTCGGTCTCGAAGATCACCTCGCCGTCCTCGCTCGACTTGATCGACCCGACCGGGATCGCGAGCGTCGCCGCAATCAGCACCGGCGCCAGGAGATACCGCCTGGGGAGCCCTAGGGCGCCGACCAGCGCCAGCATCACCCCGAAGGCGATGAACGTGCGCTGCGTGCCCGCGAAGGGGATCAGGACGAGCGCCGAGATCATCGTTCCCAGGAGTGAGCCGGCCGTCGAGATCGCGTACAGGCGCCCGGCCACGGCACCGGCGTTCTCGACCTCGTCGACGCTCAATCGGATCGCCCAGGGCGAGACGGTGCCCAGGACGGCGAGCGGGATCGCGACTAGGAAGAGGACGGCGAATAGGGAGCCGACGAAGGCCCCCGCCTCGATCTCGTCGAGGGCTGAGATCGCCACCTCGAAGAAGGGCTGGGCGACGAACGGGATCAACGTCAACAGAACCGCGCCCACAACGACGACCTGGCACAGTTTGGTCAGCTCCGGGTAGCGATCGCCGAGCTTGCCGCCGTACCAGTAGCCCAGCGACAGCGCGACGAGGACGACGCCGATCGTGTTCGCCCAGACGATCGTGGACGCGCCGAAGAACGGGGCGAGCAGCCGTGCGGCCGCGATCTCGGCGCCAAGAGTCGATATCCCGACGGTGAAGACCGTCAGGTAGAGGAAGCGGTTCGTCCTCAAGAGGTCTTGGGCCTCGGGTCTCCGGAGATGCGCTCTTCAAGGCGGGCGCCTTGGCCCGCGGTCACGGCTCGCTCAGCCCGTTCGGGCGTGAGCGGAACGCCGCGCTCGGCAGCGAGTTCGAGCAGGCGCTGCTTCTCGGCGTCCCTCGACGCCCACCTCAGAAGCGCCCAGGCGAGGACGCCCAAGGTGATCAGCCCTCCCTCGACCATCATGATCACGCCAGCGGTGCCCTGGTCGGCCGTGGCCGAGATGTCCCAATAGGCCTGGCCCGGCGCGTACGCGACGTAGAGCGCCGTGCCCGACCACATCAGGATGTTGCCGAGGCCCGCGCTGGCGAGCCGCGCCACGACGACGTAGCCCACCTGCGCGCCGCCGCCGAACCACGACGGCACCGGCAACGGGCCCGCGATCGGCATCCACATCAGGATCCCGAAGGTGATGAAGCAGGTGTGCTGGAGCGCGTGGAGCCACTCGTTGGTGACCGTGGCGTCATAGAGCGCCGGGATGTGCCACACGTACAGGTTCACGATCCAGAGCGGCAGCGCGACCATCGGCAGGGTGAGGAAGCGGAGGCGATCGAATGTCTTCAACGCCATGACGGGCTGGAGCACCGCGCGAGTCAGCCCCAGGACGATCAGAAGCGCGGCGATGTCCGCGATCAACAGGTGCTGAATCATGTGCGCGAGGACGAGCTCCCCGCCGAGGTGAGCGAGCGGCGAAACGAACGCGATCGCGATCAGGCCGACGCCGGAGAAGTAGGAGATGATCCGCCACGTGGGCACCGGCCGCCCGTCCCGCGAGAGGTTCGCCACACGGATTCCGTAAGCCGCGCCGAACGCGGTCAGGCCCGCGATCTGAAGCGGCTCGAATACGCCCGTTGAGACGTGCGCGAGCGTGCCCATGGTGGGTCTGAGCGTATCGGCGCTCTAAGTAATGGGGCGAACTGGCCGGCTTCCTGCGCTGGATACGCATATGGCGCTACCAGCGCAGAAAGTCAACGAAGTTCTCGCGACGCTGGCGGCCAAGCGGCGCGGGATCGTCAGTCGCGAAGAGCTCCTCGCGGCCGGAATCACTACCCACCAAATCGCGGCACGGGTCAGATCGGGCGCACTCATTCCGATCTTCCGGGGGGTCTATGCGATCGGACCCTTGGCCGTCCTCCCTCCCTTTGCACTCGAGAGCGCGGCACTGGTGGCATGTCGCCCGCGGGCGTTGCTGGCCCGAGGAAGTGCAGCTCAGCTCTGGGAGCTTCCGGTCGAGGCACCCAAGGAGATCGAGGTGCTTGTGGTCGGGCGAGACCGAAGGTCGCTGCCCGGAGTCCAGGTAATGACAATTGACCATTTGGGACCGGGTGAGCTCCGAAGGGTCGGCGGGATCCCCGTTACTTCCCCGCGCTGACCGTTCTGGACCTCGCCGCCGATCTCTCCCGCAATGAACTAACGGCAGCCATCCACGAGGCACCGTAAACGACGCGAAGTTGACCGACAACCAGCTGCGATCGACTTTGCAAGCACATCCAAACCGCGGAGGGGCCCGGCCCCTGGGTGCGCTGTTGCGGTCGGAAGGGGCCGCAAAGGTCACGCGGTCAGAAGCCGAACGCCGCGCGTTGCGGCTGATGCGGCGCCATGGCCTCGACCCGGAATCGGACGTTCGCATTGGGCGCTACCGCGTGGACTTTCTATTCCGGGCGGAGCGATTGATCGTGGAAGTGGATGGGTATCGCTACCACCGCACGCGGGAGCGCTTCAAAGCGGATCGGCGACGAACGGCGTCACTAATGGGGATGGGCTGGGACGTTTTCCCGCTCACTTGGTGGGATCACACCGAGGAGCCGCTCGAATCCATGACCCGGCTTCGTGCTGCCCTCGACGAGCGCCGTTCTCAGCTCGAACTCGTGTCGTGACCTCGGCTTTCTGCGATAGGTACGAGTTCGGCGTATCCAGCGCAGGAAGTCGGCTATCTAGAGCCAGTCGATCCGCTTGAAGAAGCGGTAGAGGCCGATGATCGCCACCGCCATCAGGACAAGCGCTGCGGGATACGCCCACGTCTCGGAGAGCTCTGGCATGTGCTCGAAGTTCATGCCCCAAACCGATGCCAGGAATGTCGGCACGGTGATGATGGCGGCCCAGGCGGAGATCTGGCGGACGACCGCATTCTGCTGGACCCCGAGGAGCGCCAGATTGGCCTCGAGGATCGAAGTCAGGAGCTCGCGCTGGCCAGACACCTGCTCGTCTACACGTTTGGCGTGGTCGTGGACGTCCCGAAAGTAGCGCCGAAGCTCGTCGCTCACCCCGGGCTGCGCGCCGTACTGCAGTCCTTCGAGCGGCCCAAGAAGGGGGCTGACCGCGCGATGGAACTCGATCACCTCGCGCTTCAGGAAGTAGATGCGCTGAGTCGCATCCGCCTGCTGGCCGAAGATCTCCTCCTCGACCTCCTCGATGTCGTTGTCGATGCCGTCCACGACAGGCGTGTAGTCGTCGACGACCTTGTCGACGATCGCCCAGACCACGGCGCCTGGGCCGGCCTCCAAAAGACCTTCATGCTCCTCGAGCCGCTTGCGGGCGGGCCCCAGCTCGGACGCCTCGCCGTGGCGAACGGCCACCACATAATTCGAGCCGACGAAGAGGTGGATCTCCCCGAAGTCGACCTCTTCGTCAGCGTCGTCGTAGCGCGCGGTCCGGAGCACGATGAAAAGAGAATCGCCGTAGTCCTCGAGCTTCGGCCGCTGGTGCGCGTTCACCGCATCCTCGAGGGCCAGATCGTGCAGGCCAAACGCATTGCCGACGCGCTCGAGCTCGTCAGCGGTCGGCTCCTTCAGCCCGACCCAGGCGAAACTGTTGGGGCCCTTGCCGCAGAGCTTGGCAGCCTCGTCGATCTCGATCGGGCCTTCGTGCTGGCGCTCCCCATTCTCGTAGTGCGCGCAGTCGACGATCACGCGGTCGTCTCGCGCTCGGCCTGGAAGGCGGCAAGCTCACTGCGAAGCTGGGCTCCGAGCCCGTGGCCGGGATGGACGCGTTCGATCATCTCGGCGTCTCCCTCCCACAGGCGAACCCGGACGTCGAGCGGAGCGTTGAAGCGCGATGCGGCACCTTCGCCCACGTTCGCATACAGGGTGCGCAGGTCGCGCAGGTTCGCGACCTTGTCCGCGGCATAGATGAGGACCGCGCGCTCCCCGCCGGCCTCGACCTGATCCCGGTGGTGCTGCTTGCGCCGCTCGTATGGCTCGATGTCCTTGTCCTCGGTCATGGCTTCGACCAGATCGTGGACCCCCGTCCCAAAGGCCTCCTCGATCTCGTCGAGCGTCGTGTCGGTGTCCTCGACCACGTCGTGGAGAAACGTCGCAGCCAGGAGCTCCTCGTCGTCGAGGCCCGCCTCATGGAGCAGCTGCGCGAGCGCCACAGGATGGTTGATGTAGGGCGAGCCGTCGCCCTTTCGCTCCTGCCCCTCGTGCGCCTCGCTGGCGAAGTCGTACGCCTCGCGAGCAAGGCCCGGGCCGGTGAGGAACTCTGGCGCTCGTTCCTCCACCGGCCCGGCCTTTGAACGTTTCGACGCTAGAACGAGACCTGGACGGGCTCGCGCTCGGCAGCGTCCGTGATCTCGAAGAACTCGCGCGCCGTGAAACCGCCTGAGGAGGCCACGACCGAGTTCGGGAAGATCTGGATCTTCGTGTTGTAGGCCTGCACGTTCGAGTTGTAGATCCGGCGGGAAGCCTGGATCTCATCCTCGAGCTCCGAGAGGTTCCGGGAGAGCTGCTGGAAGTTCTCGGTCGCGCGGAGTTCCGGATACTGCTCGGCCACCGCTCGCAGATCGGTGAGGGCGGCGTTGAGGAGACCCTCTGCCGCGCTTGCCTGGGCGGGCCCGGAAGCCTGCATGGCATTGGCGCGGGCCTGAGTCACCTTTTCGAAGGTCTCGCGCTCGTGCGTCGCGTATCCCTTCACCGTCTCGACCAGGTTCGGGACCAGGTCGTGTCGGCGCTTCAGCTGGACATCGATGCCAGACCACGACTCGTCGACGCGGTTCCGCGAGCCGATCATCGAGTTCCGGATCAGGATGTAGATCAGGCCCAGTACGAGGACCAAGCCGACCACGATCAGGACAACAGTCATTCCGCAGTATCTCCTTGTCTAGTAAGGACCGGTCGATTATCCATCAGATGGAGGTCGGCAGGTGTCCGAGTCTCTCCAGTGCGGACTCTACGAGACCTGTGGCAAGTTCTTCGGCCTCCGTCGCATCGAGCCTGCCGAGCTCGTAGGCGAGCGCGACAGCGTCGTTGCGAGCGGCGGCAGCCTCGATCGTCCGGGCGTACTCGCCGGCGGGGGGATTTGAGCCCGCGCTGCGGCGGAGCTCCGAGAGCTCGGAGCGCATCGCGGTGAGCGAGCCCGGACCGAATCCGGGCGCCGGAACCGCCGCGCCGAGCTCGAGGCCCGGCATGAGCGCCGGGACCGGAGCGCGCGGTGGCTGGCCCGAAGGGGTGTAGTCGCGCGGCAGGACTCCGCGATCGCGCAACCGCTCGATCTGGAGGTAGACGGCGTTGCGCGAGACCCCGAGGTCCGTTGCGATCTTCTTGACAGGCATGTCCTGCTCGAGACGCTCGAGGATCTCGTGCTGGCGCTTGGTGAGGCTTTCGTCGATCATGCTTGACAGCCTACTTGACTGTCAAGTATCTGTCAAGCCCCCCACGCACGGCGCCTGGCACCTTTGGGAGGGTTGGTTGAGGGTTGTCAAGTTGTCAGGTGGGCAGGGAGCCCTCCAGCTCGAGGAGCCAGCGTTTGAGCTCGGGGCCTCCGCCGTAGTTGCCCGGGTCCTTGCCGGCGCGGACGATGCGGTGGCAGGGGACGACGATCGGCAGCGGGTTGGCGCCCAGCGCGGTGCCGGCGGCTCGGTGCGCGCGGGGGTTGCCGGCGCTGCGCGCAATCTCGCCGTAGGTCATGACCTCGCCGTACCCGAGCTTCGCGGTGGCGTCGAGCACCTTGCGATAGAAGCCGCCGGGAACGAGGGTCCAGTCGAGCGCGAGGTCGAAGTCGCGGCGGTCGCCTTCGAAGAACTCGGAAAGCTCCCGTCGGGCGAGGTCAAGCTTCCCGGGCGCTTCGACCACTCGCGGCGAGATCTGCGTCGCAAGCCGCTCGACGAAATCGTCGAGCGGGTGGTTGGGGAGTCCGACCGACACGATCCCGCGCGGGGTCGCGGCAACCGACGTCCTCCCCACCGGCGTGTCGAGGGTCGCGAACGCGACCTCGGCGTCGCCGCTCGCGGCCGCCGCCTCGGCAAAGCGCCGGGCGAGCTCCAGCGAGCTCTGGTCGGCGTCGCCCTGGCCGCGAAGTTGGGCCTCGATTGCGTCGAGATCGCTCATCGCTCCTCCTTCATGACGGTTTCGCGCAGCTTCTTGAGGCCTTCGTGGACGCTGCGGCGCGCAGCCTCCTCGGTGGTGTCCATCGCGCCCGCGATCTCGCGGTAGCGGAGGTCGGCGGCGAACCGGAGGCCGACCGCCTCGCGCTGGCGCTCGGGAAGCTCCGCCACCGCTGCCCACAGCTCGGGGTCGTGCTCCGCCCGGGCGGGCGCCGCGACGTCAGGCAGGTCGTCTCCCTTCGGCAGCGGTCGTCTGCCCGCAGAACGGTGATGATCGATCGCCTTGTTCCTGGCGATCGTCATGACCCAGGCGCGGGGGTTGGCTCCGTCGAGTGTCTCGTAGCTCCTCAGAGCGGCCATGAATGTCTCCTGAAAGCAGTCGTCTGCGTCGCTCGGCCCCACCATGGCCCTCAGGTACGCGAGCACCGGCGTGCGGTGCTCGTCGAGGAACGCCTGGAAGGGAAGCCGCGACATTTCACGCATCTTCGTATCTTGAAACGACCGAAGCGCGAAATGCGTGAGATTTCCGGCAATGGAGGCGAGATGAAGAAGGGGATGTTCGTCGGCGGAGGGGTGGCCGCGCTGCTCGTCGCCGCAGGCTTCGGCGGCATGGCGATCGCCGGCGATGGCGATCCGCGGGAAGCTGGCCCAAGGATCGTCGCCGAGCCGATGACCGCCGCGAAGGCGGGGCCGGTCACCCGCGCGGGCCGGGCGACGATCTCCACCTTCTATCTCAACGAAACCGTCGACCCGCCCGAAAACGGCGGCACCGTGGTCGGCGCGACGTGCCCCCAGAAGGAAGGCAAGGCGATCGGCGGTGGCGCCGCGACCAGCAACGGCATCGTCGTGGGTTATCTCTCTCAGATCAGGCCGTCGAACGGCGAGCGCGCGGCCGACGTCTACTGGGTGGGTGTCGACGACAACAGCACGACGAACGCGGCCGACGCCGACGCGATCATCGAGGTCCATTGCGCAAAGGGCCTTAAGGTCAAGAAGTAGTGATGGACGACGGCTCGACTCTCAGCCTCTGGTCGGAGGATTCGTATCTGTCGATCGCGTCAAAGGGCTCGTTCCTTTCGATCGGCTCGGTTGGCTCGATCGCATCGATCGGTTCGGTGGGGTCGGCGGCATCGGCGTTCTCGGTTGCCTCGGCCGCGTCGTTTGGATCGGCGATGTCGGCCGCCTCGTCCGGCTCGGTCATGTCGGCCGGGACAAATGGCGCCGTCATGGGCGACGAGAGCGCCCGAGCAGGCTTGTTGGCCGGCTGCATCCTGATCGTGGCCGGGATCATCGCGGGCATCGCCATGCAGAGGGGCGGCCGGTGAGCGGCACGATCCGCATCGAACAGCGCGACCGCGTCCTTCTCGCGACGCTCTCGAATCCGCCCCACGCTTTATTCGACGATCCGCTTGTCGGTGCGCTCGACGAGCTTGTGACACGAGCCGAGAGCGACGACGGGGTCGGCGCGGTCGTCCTGACCGGCGACCACCCGGAGCGCTTCCTCGCGCATTACGACGTCGGCGAGCTGCTTGCCAGCGCCGAGGAGAGCCCATCCGTCTCGCCCCGCGTCGCGCGCGGCTCCTTGCGAGCAACGGGCGCCATGCGCAAGGTGCCCGGCGGCGACAAGGCACTGAGCCGCACTCAGCTGGCCGGCCTCGTCGCCATCGAGCGCTTCCACGAGATCCTGATGCGGATGGAGAGTTGTGGCGCGGTCTTCCTGGTCGCGATCAACGGCTCCGCGCAGGGCGGTGGCTGCGAGCTCTCCCTCGCCTGCGACTTTCGCTGGATGGCCAGGGGCGACCATCTCATCGGCCAGCCTGAGATCCTGCTTGGCTTCCCGCCCGGCGGTGGCGGCACCCAGCGCCTGGCGCGGATGCTCGGATCGAGCCGGGCCCTTGGCATTGCCCTTGACGGAGGACCGATGAGCCCCGACGAAGCGCTTGACCTGGGCGTCATCGATCGGATCGTCGCTGGCGACAGCCTTGTCGAGGAGGCCATGGCGGAGGCCGCTCGACTTGCCGGGCGCTCGAAGGAGGCCGTCGCCGCGACGAAGCGCGCCATCTACTTCGGAGGCTCATTGCCCCTCCGGGACGGAATGCGGCTCGAGCGCGCCGAGTTCCTCGCGACGGTCGGAAGCGACGACGCGAAGGCTGCGATGCGCGCTTACGTCGACGAGTTCGAGCGCACGGGCGAGTTGCCCGCATACGACCGCGAGCTGATGCGCGAGACGATCGATCGGGGCCGTTTCGCCTGACTAGGCCAGTGGCCGCACGGCGCTTCCGAGGATCGTCGGCTTGACGCTTGGGGGCGCCTTCGGCTGCTCGCCGCGTTCCATCCGCTCGACCTCGAGCGGAGAGTCCTCGATCAGCTCCCAGGTGCGCCGGTTCGGGTGACACCCGGCAGCGATGTAGCGGTGGGGAATCTCGATCAGGTCCTGAAAGCGCCCGAGCATCGTCCCGTCCCCGGCGTGCACGTGCTCCAAGAAGATGTAGCGCCCGCCCGGCTTGAGCACGCGCGCGATCTCGGCGAGCGCGCCTTCGGGGTCGGGGATCGAGCACATGATGAAGCCGCCGGTGACGGTGTCGAAGCTCGCATCGTCGAAGGGCAGGCTCTCGGCGCTCGCTTCCACAATCTCCCACGAGCCGACCGGCGGCGGGTCCGACGCGAGCCGCTGGCGCAGGTGTTGCTGCATGTGCGGGCTCGGCTCGGAAACGACAAGCTCGGTCACCGCCTCGGTGTAGTGAGGCAGGTTGAAACCGCTCCCAGCACCGATCTCGAGCGTTCGCCCACGCGCCTCGGAGAGAAGCTCACGCCTCGTCTCCGCCTGCCCAGCGGCCTCGGCGCGCCCGACGACCTTCGGGTAGTACCAGGCGAAGAAGCGCTCGTTCAGGCCGAGGGGATCTCTCACCCGGCAACCGTACCGTTGCGCTTTCCCTTCGTGCGATAGAGCGCCTCGTCGGCCGCGAGGAGGAACTCGTCAGCGGAATCCTTCCCGTTCCAAGATGTGATCCCGGCCGAGCACGACTGCCCGTCCGGCACCGCCTCGCGCAGCCGGGATGCAACCCGCTCCGAAACGTCGAGCGCGCAATTCGGCAGGACGACGAGGAACTCGTCGCCGCCCATCCGGGTAATGACGTCCTCGGCGCGGAGGACGGTGTTCCAGGCGGACGCGGCTGACTTGAGCAGGCGGTCGCCGGCAGCGTGGCCGTGCTTGTCGTTGTAATTCTTGAAGCCGTCCAGGTCGAGCGAGATCAGGCAGAGCGGAGCGCCGGTTCGCGCGGCATCGGCGAGCACCATTTCGAGGTGATCGGCGAGCCGGCGCCGGTTGCCGACTCCGGTGAGCGGGTCGTGGTTGGCGAGATGCTCAAGCTCCTGCTGGAGCTCCTTGCGGTTTGCGATTTCGCGATGAAGCCCCGCCTCGGCGCTGCGACGACCCTCGACCAGCCAGCTGACGGCAGCACCTGCTGCGCTCATGGCAAACCCCGTCAAGACGAATCGGGTGACCGGAGACCAGCCCAGGCTCTCACCGTCGAGAGCAACAATCGCAACGGCGTAGGTGACGAGTATCCACGCGATGTGGAGAGCGAGCGCCACCCTCGTGGCGACGCACGCTGCGACGATCACTATCCAAACGAACATCACGCTGTAGACGCCGGCCACGGCGCCGGACAGGTAGACGCAGAGCGAAACAAGAACGGCCGCCGAACCGAGGGTCGCGTGGATCAGCCAGACGCTCACCCGTCCCGAGAACCGGTAGAGAAGGCCCCCACACAGTGCCGCGAGCAAGGCGACCGCGCTCAGCAACCCCTCTTTGGCCGACATCGGGTGCGGCAGCGCCAGGGAGATGACAACCAGCCAGGCGCCGCAGATGTAGAGCACACCTGAGACACGGGCCATCAGGGCGAGGTCCGTCGAAGCCCGATCGATGATCGGGGGCGTCTGGTTGCGAGCGACATTCACTTTGTTCTCACATCGGCCGAAAAGCGCTCGTTACTTAGCCTGAGCCACGCCTGTCAGTCGCTACACTCGAATCCCGATCAAGTTTTAAGTAATTAACCCCCCCAGGAGGCACCCATGGCGCTCACGATTGGCGACACCGCACCGGACTTCGAGGCCGACACCACCGAGGGCCGCATCAGCTTCCACGATTGGATCGGCGACGGCTGGGCCGTCCTCTTCTCCCACCCCCGCGACTTCACCCCCGTCTGCACCACGGAGCTCGGCTACATGGCTTCGATCAAGCCCGAGTTCGAGAAGCGGAACACCAAGATCATCGGCCTCTCGGTCGACCCCGTCACCAACCACGAGAAGTGGGCCGAGGACATCGCCGACACGCAGGGCACGGCGCCGAACTACCCGATGATCGCGGACACGGACTACAACGTCTCGAAGCTCTACGGGATGCTCCCGGCGGACACCGAGGGCGACCCGACCGAGCGCACGCCCGCTCAGAACCAGACGCTGCGAAACGTCTTCGTCGTCGGACCTGACAAGAAGATCAAGCTGATCCTCATCTATCCGATGACGACTGGCCGGAACTTCGACGAGGTCCTGCGCGTCATCGACTCGCTCCAGCTCACGGCGAACAACCAGGTCGCGACACCCGCTCAGTGGCAGCCCGGCGAGAACGTGATCATCGCCGGCTCGGTTTCGGACGACGAGGCGAAGGAGCGTTATCCCGACGGCTGGGAATCGCCGCGGCCGTACATCCGGATCGTTCCGTCCCCGTAGCGCTTATCGAGCCGGCTTGAGCGGAACGGTGAGGGTCGCGCTCGGGCCCAACTCGACCGATCCGCCGAGCGAAATGGGATACGCCTTGTAGAAGGGCGCGTCCGCAGTCGTCAAGGCCGCGAAAAAGCTGTGACCCTTCGCGATCCGGGCCGCGAACTCGGTCGTGCGAAGGCTCACCTCCCTTGCTTGGCCAGGCGTCACAAGGCGCATCCCCGTGGCGTCCCGGCCCAGGAGCGTGGCGGTGCCGTCTGCAGCGAGGTCGTAGACCTTGAGGATGAGCTGCGCGTCCGGCGAGAGTGGCGTGAACGTTGCCTCGAGACGGGTGGAGCCGAGCAGGTCCTTCGGGTGCTCGAGCGGCTCGGTCGCGAATCCCGCGACGAGTCCCGGCGAGGACAGCGAGGGCAGCGACTGGGCCGGCGAGGCGCCAAGCGGCGTCGCCGAAGCGATGGCGAGTGCGACCGGATCGTTTGCGATGTCGATCGAGAGCGGCGCTAGCGGAGCTGCTCCGCTCTGGGCGCCGTGCCGGGCGAGAGTCTCGTCCGCGGAGAGGTGGTAGGCGACGTCGCGGGTGCCGGCGGGCGGCCAAGTCTCCGCTGTGTCGCGATGCCACGCCTTGACGTCCCAGACGAACGGCGAGCTCGGCGCTGGAACCGACGGATCGCGGCGCCAATAGATGACGGGAGGTGAGTCGAGCGGGCGCCCCTTGAGGCGATGGCCGAGGAAGTCCATTTGCCAGCGCAGGCGGTCGCGTTCGACCTTCTTCGAGGACCCCGGCGCGCCGTGGCCGCCCGTCGAGAGGTAGAGGCGCTTCGTCTTGGCGGGCGCGTGGTGGTACATGTCGACGGCCATCTGTGGCGTGAAGAGCTCGTCGTCGAAGCCTTGAGCCCAGGCGAAGGGCACTCGCATCCTGTTCATGAAGCAGCCGATGGAGCGCTCGGCGAGGTCGTGCTTCATGGTCGAGGTGGGGGTGTCGTGCTCGCCGCGCTCGCAGATTGGCCCCGCGCCATAGGAGCCCGGCACGTCGGCGGCCGACGTGGCTATCCACTTCGCGACGTTGGTGCCGATGCGCCCTTGCGCGCCCACCATGTAGGTCTGGATGAGTCCGACGCCGAATGAGAGCTTCACGACGTCGTTGTGGACGAGCGCGTCGAAGACCCGATCGGGAGTGTTGCCGGGAAGGAGCGCTCGGAAGCGGAAGCCGTAGGGGTTGAGAGCGGGATCCTTGCTGTGGGCTTGAGCAAGGTTCGTGTGAAGGCCGCCCTGCGAGATCCCCCACAGGGCAATCCGGCGGGCGTTGAGGCTGAAGTCGGGGTGGGCCGGCTCGTCGCGCCCGCCCTTGCCGAAGGCCCAGGCAGCCACGTCGAACAGATCGCGTACCTCCGCTGGGCCCACTGCGGTCGTCTCTCCGCCCGAGTCACCGTGGCCGCGCGCGGAGTAGATGAGAGCGGCATAGCCGTGCTTGGCGAACCGGCGGGCGCGCTTCGTGTCGTACGGGTTGGACTTCTCTCCTCCTCCGCCGTGGAAGAGCATCACGAACGGATAGCCGCCCCGCGGCGAGCCGTGAGTTGGCAGATAGACGTCGGTGTCGAGGACGACCTCGTCGCCTGATTCATCCGGCGTGGTGACCGGCACGGACCAGGTCGACATCTCGAAGCCGCGCTTCTTTGCCGCAGCGGCCTGAGGCACGGTGGCCAGAAGCAGGGCCATCGAAAGGAGGGCGAGGAGCGCGCGGCGAGTCACTCATGCAGGGTAAGGACCGCAGCCCGTCTCGGTCGCAGTTAGGTTGTGCCCGTGAACTACGAGACGATTCTGTACGACAGCGACAACCAGATCGCGACGATCACGCTCAACCGGCCCGAACGGCTGAACACCATCGTCCCGCCGATGCCCGATGAACTCGAAGCGGCGGTCCACCATGCGGTCGGCGACCCCGAGGTGAAGGTGATCGTCCTGCGCGGCGCCGGTCGCTCGTTCTGCGCCGGTTTCGACTTCGGCGGCGGCTTTCACCACTGGGACGAGGGGATGACCACGGATGGGCGCTGGGACCCTGGCAAGGATTTCGCGATGGCGACTGCGCCGAGCCACGGGCCGATTCCGAAGTTCATGAGCATCTGGCGCGCTCCCAAGCCCGTCATCTGCCAGGTCCACGGCTGGTGCGTGGGCGGAGGCTCCGACCTGGCGCTGTGCGCCGACCTGGTGATCGCCTCCGACGATGCCCGGATCGGCACCCCCTACTCGCGGATGTGGGGCTCCTATCTGACCGGCATGTGGCTCTACCGGCTCGGCCTGACGAAGGCGAAGGAGCATGCGCTCACCGGGAAGCCACTCTCGGGACGTGAGGCGGCGGAGGTCGAGCTGATCAACGATTCGGTGCCCTTCGCAGAGCTCGAGTCGACCGTGCGCGCCCAGGCCGAGCAACTCGCCGAGATTCCCGCCTCCCAGCTCGCCGCGATGAAGCTGATCGTCAATCAGGCGTACGAGAACATGGGCCTCGCCTCGACGCAGACGCTGGGGCCGATCCTCGACGGGCTGATGCGAAACACGCCGGACGCCGAGCGCTTCATCGAGCTGGCGGAGCGCGATGGCGTCGGCGCCGCGGTGACGGAGCGCGACGGCCCGTTCAGCGACTACAGCCAGGCGGGTCCAGACGACAAGCCGGACCCGAACAACGTGATCGAGCCTTAGGCGAAAAGGGTTTACGCTCCACCCACGTGGTCGATCGTCGAGCGCTGGGAGGCAGAGTGAAGAGAGCCAAGCAGGGAATCGCAGGGGCACTGTCAGTCGCGGCAATCATGTTGCTGCCGGCGCCGGCAGAGGCAACCTTTCCCGGGGAGAACGGCCAAGTTGCGTTTGTCAGCGGGCGCAGCTGCACCGAGCCCTGCGACGACTCAAGCTCTGACGTTTACGTCCTCGACGGGCCGCTTGGCCCGGTGAACATCCTCACAAGCCTCGCCGGTCAGCACCGGCATCCCACGTGGTCACCCGAACTGACATCACTCGCCTACGCGCGATGGGCCAGCGGATCGGACAACCAGAAGATCTTCATCGACGATCTCAGGGTTCCAGGTGACGAGAACACCCGCTTGGGCCCACATGACAGCAGCGTCCTGGACGATCGGCCGGCCTGGTCTCCCGACGGCACGCGGATCGCCTACGAAAGCGAGGTCACGAACGGCAGCGGCCAGATGGACATCCTCGTGGTGAACATCGAGACCGGCGCCTTCCTCAATCTCACCCAGACGCCAACGGTCATCGAGGGCAAGCCGGCTTGGTCGCCTGACGGCAAGCGGATCTACTACCACACGAATGCGAGCGGTGACCAGGAGATCGTCAGGGAGAAGGCCAACGGCAGCCAGACACTTCCGGAGCTGATCGTGAACGCCGCCGGGAACCAGTTCCAGGTCGATGTCTCACCCGACGGGACCCAGATTTGTTACACGCAGGGCACGTTCTCGGCCGACGCTGACGTTTTCGTGCGCGACGTGAACTCATCGAGCGGAGCTTTCGAGATCTCGGACGAGACCGTGACGGAGGCTGACTACAACTGCGAGTGGTCGCCGGACGGCGAGAAGGTGACCTGGGTCAATGGCCTGACCAGCACCGGGGAGATGGTCTACGCGAACTCCGATGGCAGCGGTTCGATCACGAACCTGACGCCAGACGCCGTGGACGCATTCGACGGAAACGCAGCCTGGGCACCGAGGAACCCCGCACTTTGCCAGGGCAAGCCCGCGACTATCACCGGAACCGACGGAGAAGACGAGCTCGACGGCACCGGAGACAAGGACGTAATCGCGGCCTACGACGGCGCGGACGAGGTGAACGGGAAGGGCGGCAAGGACACGATCTGCGGCGGCAAGGACGACGACGTGGTCCGCGGCGCCGGCGGCAACGACAAGCTCTTCGGGGAGGGCGGCGGCGACACTCTCATCGGTGGCGTCGGCAAGGACAAGTGCGACGGCGGTCCCGGCCCGGACGAGGAGAAGGGCTGCGAGAAGTAGGACCTGGGCCGTCGATGGCGTCCCGCCCCCCGGGAGGCTAGGTGGCCGGGACGTCGCGCGGGCGGCCCACGGTCGGCAGGGCCGGCGTGTCAGACCGGCTCGGCGGCGTCGTCCCGATCTCGGGAAGCGCCAGGAGCAACCTCATCCGTCGCCACAGCGTTCGGGCCTTGAGGCTGAGGACGGCTTGGCCCAGGACTCGTGTCCGGGCCGTGCGCACCCGCGCAGGCGCGGTGGGTCCGGACGGCGAGGTGCCGTCCGGCGCCGCGGCGCCTGCCAGCACGACGCTCGCAATGGCTGCGATGACGCGCCCTCGCCAGCGTGCGGTGTCTATCGCGGGCCGAGGTGCTTGAGGGTCTTGCACTGCCATAACAGGAATAAGACACCCGCCGCCTTAGAGCGGCCTGAACCTGGCGTAAGAAGTGCGTAAGAGGGGCTGTCAGGCTGCGCCCGCGGCCGATTCGAGGACGCTGAGAGCGGCGACCGCCTCGGCTGGCGCAACCGGCGCATCTCCCGCAGCGAAGCGCGCGTAGAACTCAGGCCAAGCTCCGCGCTCCGGTCTTACCGGCTCGGACGCGTCCCCGCGGATCAGCCTCCCCCACTTCTCCTCGGGCCCGATCCCCCAGTCGCCAGAGCCCGGCCGCACGCCCGCCCGCAAAAGGGCCTCCTGGTCGTCGAGCCCGTCCACTACGAACGCGCCCTCCGAGCCGAGGACGCGCATCCGCGGCCCGGGGCTGGCTGCGACCTCCGATGCCCACAGAAGGCTGAGCGTTCCGCCTTCGTGGCGGATCGAGACGAACGCGTCGTCGTCCGCGAGCGTGCCGCGGCGGGAGCGGACGTCGCCATGGACCTCGGCCGCCGGGCCGAAGAGCTGCAACGCCTGATCGACGAGGTGGGAGCCGAGGTCCAGCAACACTCCCCCGCCCTGTGCACGCGGAGTCTCGAAGCGCCAGGCTCCCTCGGGCGCCTCCGGCCTCCAGCGCTCGAAGCGCGACTCGAAGCGGTACACCTCGCCGAGCTCGCCGTCGGCGATGAGCCGCTTCAGGGTGAGGAAGTCCGAATCCCAGCGGCGCTGGTGATAGACGGTGAGGAGGGTCCCGTTGGCCTCGGCGAGCTCGATCAGCTCGGCCGCCTGCGCCGCCGACGGAGCAAGGGGCTTGTCGACCACGGTTGCGAGGCCGAGCTCGAGGGCTTTGCGCGCGAGCGGGGCGTGCGAGTCGTTCGAGGTCGCGACGACGACGAAGTCGAGGTCCGCTGCCTGGCTCCAGACGTCGTCGACTAAAGGGACCACCTGGGCGTCTGGATAATCGGCGCGCGAACGGGCGGCTCGTTCCTCGTTCGAGGTGACGATGGTGGCGAGCTCGAGACCGGGCGTCGTCGCGATGAGCGGCGCGTGGAAGCCCGATCCGGCCAGCCCGAAGCCGATGAGGGCGCCGCGCTTCAGGCGGATTGGCGCTGGCGCCGGGTCACCGCGTCGATCGTCACGGCCAGGAGCAGGACGCCTCCGGTGATCATGAACTTGATGTCCGAGTCGAGCCCGAGGAGGTCCATGCCGTTCGAGATCGACCCGATCACGAGCGCACCCAGAAGCGCCGACCAGATGAAGCCGCGTCCCCCGAAGAGCGACGTGCCCGCGATTACGGGGCCCGCGATCGCGAGCAGCAGGACGTCGCCGGAGCCCGACTGCTGGTTCACGGACAGAAGACGCGATGCAGCGAGCACGCCGCCCGCGGCGGCCAGGGTCGAGGCGAGGGCGAAGACGGACATCTTGATCCGGTTCACGCGGATGCCCGCGCGGCGGGCGGCCTCCTCGTTGCCGCCGACGGCGAAGACGTGGCGGCCCCATCTCGTGCGCTCGGTGAGGAAGGTGAAGAGAACTGTGAGGGTCACCACGATGAGGACCACGAGCGGGACGCCGCGATCCTCATTGAGCACGTACACCGTCGCGAGAATCGCGATGCCAACCAGCACTATCCGTGCGACTACGACCGCGACGGGCTCGGCCTCGAGGCCGGCGGAGACGCGCTTCCGCCGTTGCATGGAGAGGCTCACCGCGTAGGCGGCGATCGCCGCCGCCGCCAGGGCCCAGCCGATCGCTGGGTCGAAGAAGGTCGAGGTGAGGTCGGTGATGATCGAGTCGGGGAGGTTGACCGAGCCTGTGTCGCCCAACACGGCTAACTGCGCACCCTGCCAGGCGAGCAAGCCCGCCAGCGTGACGACGAAGGACGGGATTCCGAACGTCGTGACCATGAAGCCGTTGAACATCCCGATGGCGAGGCCCACGGCGAGGCCGGCCAAGATCGCGAGTCCTGGGTCGAGCCCTTCCTTGACGGACAGGACTGCCATGACCGCCGCCCCGAGGCCGCTGACGGCGCCGACCGAAAGGTCGATCTCGCCGAGCAAGAGCACGAGCACGACGCCGATCGAGATCGTCGCGACCGCGGCGACCTGAAGCGAGAGGTTCGTGAGGTTGCCCGCGGAGAGGAAGCGGTCGTTGGCGATCTGGAAGATCGTCCAGATGACCGCGATGCCCAGGAGGACGCGGATCGACCCGAGCTCTCCGCGTGCGAGCCGGCGCAACATGACGCCAGGAGCGATGCGCTCCGAGATCTCGGCTTCCGGAGTGACGACTTCGGCTTCGGTGCTCAAAACGGAGCCTCCTCGGTCGGTCGCTCTCCGTCGCCGCCGCCGCCGAACTCGGCCCCGGTGATTGCAGCGACGATTTCTTCATGGCTCGAGTCCCCGATCTCGAAGGTGCCGGCCACGCGCCCGAGCCTGAGCACCGTGACGCGGTCTGCAACCTTGAAGACGTCTGCAAGGTTGTGGGAGATGACGATCACGCCGAGGCCTCTGTCTCTCAGGCGCTGGATCAACTCCAGGATGTGGGCGGTCTGGACGACGCCCAGGGCTGCCGTCGGCTCGTCGAGAAGGACCATCTTCGGCTCGCCCAGGAGGGAGCGGGCGATCGCGATGGCCTGGCGCTGGCCGCCTGAAAGTCGCTCGACCTCAGTGCGAACGCTCCGGATCGTGGTGACGCCCAGCGAGTCCAGCAACTCGGACGTCTTCTGCTCCATGGAAGTTTCGTCGAGGACGTACCGGTTGCCGTCCGAAGTCTCTTGGCCCAGGAAGAGATTGGCGACGATGTCCAGGTTTTCGCAAAGCGCGAGGTCCTGGTAAACGGTCGCGATCCCAAGTTCGGTCGCGGCTTGGGGGGAATCGAGTTGAACGCTCTGCCCCTCGAAGCTCGCTTCGCCGGTGTCCGCGGGCTGGACGCCCGCGATCGCCTTGATCAGGGTCGACTTGCCGGCGCCGTTGTCGCCCAGGAGGCCCATGACCTCGCCGGGCCGGACCTCCAGGTCGACTTCCTTCATTGCTTCGACGGCGCCGAAGCTCTTGGACATTCCCTTCAGCGTGAGAAGGGGACGAGTGGCGGTCGCTCCGCCTGTGGTGGTGTCGCTCATGCCTCTCGTCTCCTCCTCACGCGTCCAGGTTCACGCGGGTTCTACTCGATTCCCGCTTCCGAGCACGCCTTGGCGTACTCGTCGGTGCAGATGTCCTCCACCGGGTACAACTCGTCGGCGACGATCGTGTCCGCGACGTTGTCCACCGTCACGGCGATCGTGTCGGTGCTCGCTGTCGGGACATTTTCGGTGCCGTTGTCCGTCTCACTGTTGATGAGATCGGACGGGGGGTCCTCGCCATTCGCGACCGCCACGGCGATCTCGGCCGCTTGGGCCGCGAGGGTCCCGTACGGCTTATAGACCGTCATGAACTGCTCGCCCGCGAGGATCCGCTGGACGGCGGTCAGCTCAGCGTCCTGGCCCGTGACGGGAATCTCCGTCGGGTCCATTCCGTTGGCCTTCATCGCTGCGATGGCGCCGCCTGCGGTGCCGTCGTTCGCGGCGTAGACGCCGACGATCTCGTCAGCACCGACGGATGTGATCATTCCCTCCATCTCTTGCTGCGCGTTCTCTGGCAGCCAGTCCGGAGTGTCGACCTCCTCGGCGATCTCGACGCCCTCTTCCTCGAAGACCTCGTTCGAGCCTTCCTTGAACAGGGCCGCGTTGTTGTCCTTGGGGTCGCCGTTGATCTTCACGATCGGGCCCTCGGCCGCGTCGTTGGCAGCGATCTCCTCAGACAGAGCCGTCGCCTGCTGGCGTCCTACCTCGACACTGTCGAACTGGACGTAGTAGTCGAGGTCGGCGTCGAGGATCAGACGGTCATATGAGATGACCGGGATACCCGCGTCCTTTGCCCGCGTTGCGAGCGCGCCGGCCGTAGTCGAGTCAACCGGGTCGAGGACCATGACGTCAACTTCCTCGGTGATCGCGGCTTCGACCTGCTGCTGCTGCTTCGCCGGGTCCTGATCGGCGTTCTGGTAGAGAAGCTCGCAGTCCGGGCAAAGCTCTTCGACCTTCGCCTCGAACAGCGGCTTGTCCAGTGCCTCGTAACGCGCGGTCTGTGACTCGGGCAGCAGGAAGGCGATCTTGCCGCCTCCACCTGAATCGCTGCCGGAGTCGCCTCCGTCATCGTCGTCGCCGCAAGCGCCGATCGCCAGCGCTGCACACAGCGCGGCGAGAGCAACGAGCAGCGAGCGCATCGGTGTCCTCATGGGACTCCCTTCGGTTTGGGGGTTTGGTTTCTTGCATTGCAAGTTCATGCGGCCTCTTTCAGGCCGGGGGCTGCGAAGCGCTCGGACTCGTGCATTACGAGCGCGAGGGCGCCGAGCATCTCCGCCCGCTCGCCCAGGACTCCCGCGACGATCTCGGTGTCGGCGGCGGCGGAGGGGATCGCGTTGCGATGAACCACCTCTCGCACGGGGTCGAGCAGGACGTCGCCGGCGAGGGCCATGTCGCCGCCGATCACGACGGTCTCGGGGTTGACGATGTTGCAAAGGTTCGCGACAGCTACGCCTAGCGCGCGGCCCGCGTCGCCGATCAGACGCCGGGTCGCCGCGTCGCCCGATTCACAGAGCTCGAGCATCCGCCGCGTCGAAATCTGTTCGCGGCGGCTAACGGACAGGAGGTTTGCGACGGCGCGGGCCGACGCAAGGGTCTCCAAGCAGCCGTGATTGCCACACCGGCACACGGGCCCGTTCATGTCGACGATCGTGTGACCGATCTCGCCCGCGGTGCCGCCGACACCGTGAGAAAGGCGCCCGCCCGAGATGAGACCGCCGCCGACGCCAGACGCGACCTTGAGGTATGCGACCTCAGATCGCCCCTTCGCTGCGCCCCACGTGAGTTCGGCGAGCGCGCCAAGGTTCGCGTCGTTCTCGACCACGACCGGCAGGTTGAGACGGGAGCTGGCCTCTGCCGCCGCGTCGATTCCGGCCCAGCCGGGAAGAATTGAAGAATCCCAGACCGTTCCGGTGACACGGTTGATCGGGGCTGGGAGTCCCATCACCGCTCCGATAACGCGACTCCGCTCAACCTCAGCCTCGGCCAGGACCTCGTCTACGAACTTGCCGGCCTCCGCCAGGCCTTCGCTCGCCGACTGGTCGACATCGAGCTCGCGCCAGCGCTCGGCGAGGACTGTGTGTGAGAGGTCTGAGACTGCGACCCGAAGGTGGCGATGGCCGAAGTCGATCGCAAGCGCAAGGCCCGCGGAGGAATCGAGGGCGACCATGACGCCGGGGCGGCCGGCGTGAGCCTCGCCGCCGGGCTGGCCGTCGCGCTCCACCACCAGACCCGCTTCCATCAGGTCACCGACGATGGTCGAGATCGTCGAGCGCGACAGCTCGGTCGCGCGCGCAAGCTCTGCGCGGCTGGCGAGGCCGCGTTCGCGCAGCGCCTCGACTACCAGCCGACGGTTTCCTTCCCTCAGGGATGCGAGTGAGCCGCTCCTCCTCGAACTCATCTGTCGCTATTCGTTTCACACTCGGAGACATTTGTCAAGGCTTTACGCACAAATTCTCCATCAATCGTCCAGGTATGTGCGAGTTGCGGTCTATCGCAGGCAACACATGTGAGGATTTGACCAAGTCTCGTTGCCATAGCCCGAAGGGGCCGCGTGCACCGATGCGATCCGGCCTCGCTCTTACGATCCGGTCGTGGCGTCATTTGTGAGGCGGGAACCGTGTGCGGTACTTCTGGGCGCTCAGCTCGCGGGCGTTCTGCTCTATCCGTTCATGGAAGGAAGCGATGCTGGGCGGGCGCTCTTCAGCCTTTTCGGCATCGCCGTCCTGGGCTTGGTGGTCATCGCGGTCCAGTCGACGCCGGCCCTGACCTGGATTGCGATTCTGGTCGGGATCCCTGCCACGGTGCTGCTGCTCATCCAGGCGGTGACCGGCGACGACGCTCTTCTCCCCTACTCGTCGGCATTCGAGGCGGTCCTCTACTTCTACGCCGCAGGCGCGCTGATCCGGCAGATCGTCGAGGACCACGTGGTGACGCGCGACGAGCTGTTCGCCGTCGGCGCGATCTTCACCCTCGTCGCCTGGGCGTTCGCCTACACGTTCACGGTGTGCCAGGCCATCGAGCCGGGGAGCTTCACGGCCGCGATCGACGCGTCAGGAGAGCGATCGTGGATGGAGCTCCTGTTCCTCAGCTTCACGGTCCTCTCGAGCACCGGCCTGAGCGACGTCGTGCCGGTCGAGCCTTTCGCGCGGAGCCTCGTGATGATCGAACAGGTCGCCGGCCTCGCATTCATCGCGGGCGTCGTGTCGTACCTCGTCGCGTTGACCGTGCTGCGACAGATGCCGGACCGGCGCTAGCCGGCGGCGTGACGCCGCGGGCCGGGACCCCGCCTCGCCTCAGCGCTCGTAGGCGCCGCTGTCCGGATGAGAATCGCGCTTGACGCCGCGCTGATCACGCTTCGGCGTGGTAGGTCCTCCGTGCCCGACCGCGGGGCTCGACTTGCTCAGGGCAATCGTCTGGGTGGGACCGCCGTTGTTGGCGAGCGGCTTGAGCTTCGCATCCAGGTTCAGGAGGTCGCCCGGGGGCGTGAATCCGAAGCAGTCGGCTGCAGACCCGATCACGTTGTTACTCCCCGATGCGAACGCGAAGCCCGCGCAATCGACGCCGACCGCACCTGTGTTGGAGGCGATGACGCTGTTCTTCACGCTGAACGTGCCGGAACCGGTGCCGCTCTGAAGACCGCCGCCCTGGCCCGGGCCGGTGTTGTCACTATCCGCGTCGTTGAAGGCGACCGTCACTCCGTTGAGTGACACGTTGGCGATGCCGCCGTTCTGGGTGAAGCTGTCGATGCCGCCGCCGAAGTCGGTGGCGCGATTGCCGGCGATGGTCGAATCGGCGAGCACGAGCTCCGCCACCTCGGCGTCGGAGCCGATGTTCATGATCGCGCCGCCCGAGCTCACCGCCTCGTTGTCGTCGAAGGTCGAGGTCTTGATCGTCAGGTCGCTGTTGATGTTCGAGATCGCACCTCCGCCTTTCAGGCTCTGGCTGCTGTCGCCGCCCGAGTTTCCTGAGAAAGTCGAATTGGAGACCTTCACGGCACCGGAGCTGGACTGGCCGTCGTTCGTAAAGAAGGCGCCGCCTGTGCCCGTCGCATGGTTGTCGAAAAACCGCGAACGCGTGATCCGCAGGTCGGCCAGATCGGAGAACAGCCCGCCGCCCCCGAACACATAGTTTTCGAGGCCCGTCTGCTCGTTGTGCGCGATCAAGCTGCGATCGATCCGGACCTTCGACAGCCGGCCCACTGCCAGCCCGCCGACGGTGATGCCCGCTCCCACGTAGGGAGTGGAATTGTGCGTGAACTTGCTGCCGATGATCGACACCGTCGAGGAGTCGGCTGAGAACCCGGTGTCCTGATTCTTGGTGATCAGGCTCCGCTTGATCGTTACCTTCGTCGGCATCGGCCCCTCCCTGGCGAGCACCGCGCCGTTGGCGAAGAAATCGCCGAACGACCCGCCCGTCGCCTTGATCCGGTCAAGGGTGAGCGAGACGGCCTCGGCGTAGATCACGCGATCGATGCCGTTGGCATCGATCGTCGCGGTCTTCGGACCGGAGCTTCGAAGGATGAGGGGATCGGTCACGTCCAGATCCCCGACGGTGGCGTCGGAGTCATCGGAGTCGTCGGGACGAGGCTGAGTGAGCTCGTACTTTCGGCCTGCCGCCAGCTCGATCGTGTCGCGGCCGGCGTGCGTGTTGGCCTTGATCACGGCCTCTCGCAGCGAGCAGTCGGCCCGAGTGCACTTGCCAGGAGCGGGGTCGTCAAACCGGGTGGGCTGGTAGGTAGCTGCTCCAGCGAAAGAGGTGAGGACGAGCGTCGCGCCAACAGCGGCCACCGCGCAAATCGCGGTCACCCGCTTGTACCTCACAAGAGATAGGCTGGCACATCGGCGCTGAGAGGACGTTGATAGGCGCTAGCTGCCGAGGGTGAGCGACGGGATTTGAACCCGCGACCACCTGGACCACAACCAGCCGGCTACGGCGTGGCGATTGTCGTTCCGGCGGGCATGCTCATTCAACCTCCATTTGGGTGAAGCTCCCGTCGCAGTTGATGACGGCGAGGTCGCCGTCCTGCTTCGGCCTCTGTGCGTTTCCGAACGTGCCGCCAACCGTCGCCCGGTAGATGCCGGGGTTAGGGTTTGACCAGGCGAGAGTCCAGTTCCCGTCCTCATCGGCCTGGGCCATCTGCCCTCCGCCGACCGACTCCTCGGTCACGTCAATCGTTCGGAACGGCAGGCATGCCGGATCATCCGAGACCATCGAACCGGAGAAAGCTCCGTTCGCGTACGTGATCGTGGTACCGCTAAAGACGCTCTTGTACTTGACGTCTGCCTGATCCGCCTTGCAGACGGTCTTCTTGTTGCCCTGGCCGATCGTCTTCTTGCGGACCGACGCTTCGTAGCCGTTGCTTGAGAAGACATCCTCGAAGCCACCGAGTTCGATCTGAAAGCTCCCGTCGCTGAGCGACGTGCCCAGTCCTGAGTCGGCGTTCGACCGGGCCAGCGCCTCGAGCTTGCGGCCCTTTGTGCAGGCCGCCTTCGGGCTGGAGAGCTTGCCGCTGATGAAGCTGCTGCTCTCGTCTGGCTGGAGGCGCTGGAGCTTCAGCGTCGTTATCACCGTCTCGGTGTCCGCCTGGGCCACGGTTGGCATGACCAGAACGCAGAGTGCCAGCGCGGCGATCGCCGGGATCGCCTTTCGCGTGCGTTGCTGGGATTGCGGGGGGTGATTCTTCATTTCGTGCTCCTCTGTGTTCGTACGACGTCTCGCCCGCTGGAAGTCGCTCGTTTGTGCACTCACAGCACGGCCCTACTCCGGGGCGCCGACGAGCAGGAAGACGATGACCGAGAGCAGCACGATACCCGCGATCCCCATGGCGACGCTCGCCATAGCGGTGCCCCTTGCACCGGCGAGGGCGGATCGGGCCTGGAGGCCGACGATGACGGCTGCGATACCCACCGCCACGCCGACGATGCCCGCGCCGGCCCCGATGTCCCACGCGATCGTGACGCCGGGAATGGAGATCAGGGCGAGTCCCAGCGCGAGCCCGGGACGCGCCGTTGGCTGCGGTGCGAGCTCGATTGCGGGCTGTGCGGTTCTCGAAGACATTCTTCCTCCGGTGGTTGGATCCATGCGACCAACCTAGGCACGGAAAGAGCCCCGCACATCGGCATCAACACTCGACTGGGCTCAGCGCTAGTACTAAGCCTGGGCGGCGTTGAGCTGGACGAGCACGGCAAGCACCCGCCGGTGGAGGTCATCCCCCGCCGGCAGATCGAGCTTCATCAGCACGTGCCTCACGTGCGCCTCGACGGTGCGCTCGCTCAGGTAAAGGCGCTTGGCGATGCCCGCGTTGGTGAGCCCTTCGGCCATCAACCGCAGCACCTCGCGCTCCCGTTCGGTTAGCTCGTCCAGCGCGTCGTCCTCCCCGCCGGGAGATAGGAGCCGGGCGACGACTTGTGGGTCGAGCGCCGATCCGCCGTTTGCAACCCGTTGAGCGGCGTCGAGGAACGTCTCCACGTCGAGCACCCGGTCCTTGAGCAGGTATCCGAACCCGCCGAGACCGGCGAGGGAGACGGCGTGAGCAGCCTCGATGTGCTGGGAGAGGACCAGTACCCCAACCTCGGGGTGCCGCTCCTTGATCTCAGTGGCCGCTCGGGTGCCCTCGTCGGTGAAGGTGGGCGGCATGCGGACGTCGACCACGACGAGCTCGGGGCGATGACCCGTCACCGCGGAGAGCAAATGCTCCGCGTCCCCATGCAAGGCGACCACCTCGTGACCCGCGTCTCGGAAGAGATGCGCCAGACCTTCGCGCAGGAGCGCCTGATCCTCGGCAATCACGATGCGCATGGCAACTCCGCGGTGAGGGTGGTCCCGCGATCCGGCTCACTCTCGACGTGAAGGGCGCCTCGATGGGCCTCGACCCTGTCCGAGAGCCCTCGTAGGCCGGTGCCATCGGACTCGCGAGCGCCCCCGATCCCGTCGTCGCTGACGACGACCACGAGCGCCCCGTTTTCGCGCGCCGCGCTCAGGGAGATGCGCGAAGCTTGCGCGTGCTTGACGGCGTTGGTGAGGCCCTCCGAGGCGATGAAGTAGGCCGCCGCCTCGAGGTCACCCGGAAAGCGCTCGGCTCCTACCTTCACGTCTACGGGGACCGGAGCCCGGCCGGCGAGCTCGCGAAGAGCTGGGGCGAGCCCGTCGTCGAGTTGGGCCGGGCGGACTCCCCGCGCCAGGTCGCGAAGCTCGTCGATCGCGAGCGTGACCTCCTCGACCGCACCGTCGAGCGCGGCGGTTGCGGCGCCAGCGGCGGTGTTCAGCTCGTGTTGCGCGTGACGCAGGGCGAGCCCGATCGAGACCAGGCGCGCCTGCGCGCCGTCGTGGAGGTCGCGTTCGATCCGCCGCCGTTCCTCGTATCCGGCCGAGACGATCCGTCCGCGCGACGCCTCCACCTCCTCGAGCTGGCGGCGCAACTCGACTCCCAGTCGGGCGATCTCGATCGCCAGGCCCGCATCGGCGACGACCTCATCGAGCAGACCTGGTTGCTCGAGCGCAGGCGGACTGTGCAGGACCATTCCGAGCGGCATTCCGGCCCGCTGCACCGCGGTCTGCTGCCGTTCGTCTTGCGAGTCGTCGACCGGTTGACCCCGCGCGTCGACGTATATTTCGCCCTCCGGAAGCCAGAAGCGCAACTCGAGCACCGGATCGGAGAGAACCTCGCCCAGAATCGGCTCGATCTCCTCCGGCCTCGCCCGACCCGCGCGCAGGTCGTCGAGGAACTCCGCGATGCGGCGCCGCGCGTCGTAACGCGCCCGGCTGAAGCGGCGATCGACGACATCCTGGACGCCGGCCCGCAACGGGCGAAAAGCGACGGCAGCCGAGAGCGTCGCGCCCGCGGTTGCCCAGCCAGACTCGCTGCCGACCGCCGTCCCCAGGACGAGAGCCGTCGCGCCGTATGCCGCTGCGAGGAGGAGCGTGAGCAACCCGTAGACGAGCGTGCGGCTGATCAGGCGATCGATCGCGTAAAGCCGGTAGCGCAGAACGGCGACGCCGATCGATGCTGGAATCGCACCCATCATGAAGAAGAAGAGGGCATTGAAGGCTGCGTCGTCTTCGACCCCACCGGAGACCGCTGCGCCGCCCAGGCAGACAAGGAGAGTCAGTGGGACGAGGAGCGCGCTCATGACGAGCCACTTGAGCTGCAGTCGTTCGATCCCGGTGGCGGCGCTGAAGCGACGCCGCACCACGGTGACGCCTGCGACGAGGCTGGCGAGTATTCCCAGGAGGACGATCAGCCACAACGTCCCCAGGGCCTCGGGCAAACCCGGCAGCGGCCGGTCCACGCCCTCGTACGGCGCTTCGAAGGGCTCGGGATCAAAGAAGGTGAGGATGAGGAAACCGCCGACCGAGGCTGCGCCGCCGACCGCAACCCGGCGCGCGCGGCGTGAGGGAAGGCGGCCGTCCGGGAAGAGCAGGACGATCGCCAGGATCGCTCCGAACAGCAGAGGCCAGGCCGACTGGTCCCAGAGCACCGCCCACTCCGCACCGGGGAGGGCGCCCGGATCCTCTAGGACCGCATATTGCGCGTAGGCCTGGGCTACGCCGAACGTGGCGAAAATCAAGCCGTTGGCCAGTAGTAGCCAGCCGATCGGGTGACCGCGGCGCCGGACCGTGATGAGCAAGCCGAGCGCAACCGAGACGATCCCCGCGCCGAGGCTGAGCGCGGTCTGCCACCAGGGTTCGCCGTGCTCGCCGGCCAGTACGTCCAAGACGGTCGCGAACGCGCCAAGGCCAATGGCCAGGGTGGCGAGCGCCCACGGCAGCGATGCTCGGAGCCGATGCACACCGAGAGTCTCCCACCGGTGTCGCGGCAGGGCGACAGTGCCAGTACTCGTCCGATGATTGGTGCTGCCACGGAGCGAGATTCAGCGCCGGCGCCGATGTGCCGGCAGCGGACGCCGCCTACCGTCGGCGGCGCACCGTCAATCAACAGGGGAGCCCACATGTCCAGCGCGACCAGCAGCCACATCCGAGGCAACATCGTCGGCTATGTCGCCGTATTCCTCGCGCTGGGCGGCGTCTCCTACGCCGCCGGCCTCCAGTCGAACAGCGTCAAGTCGAGGCACATCGTCAACGGCCAAGTGAAGAACGCCGACCTCAGGGCTGGCGCGGTCAGCGCCGAGAAGGTCGCAGGCAACTCGCTCGGGGGCGATCAGATCGACGAGGCGAGCCTTGACCCGGCGATCCTGCAGCGGCGGGTTGGCGGCACCTGTCCTTCGGGCCAGTCCATCCGCGTCGTCAACGCGGATGGAGGCGTCGTTTGCGAGGTCGATGACACCGGCACCGGTGGCGGCGGGACGGTCACCCGGGTCGACACCGGCACCGGGCTCACCGGTGGGCCGATCACGACGACGGGCACGGCCAGCATCGCCGGCTCTTACCGCCTGCCCCAGAGCTGCACGAATGGCCAGGTCGCGAAGTCGAACGGCGCCGGCGTCTGGAACTGCGCCGCCGACACAGACACCAACACGGCCTACTCGGCGCGCGCAAATGGCGGCCTCGCGCTGGCATCCAACGCCTTCGGCCTGATCCCGTGCACGACCGGCCAAGTCCTCAAGTCGACCGGCTCGAGCAACTGGGCCTGCGCCGCCGACGCCGCGGGCGGATCGCCCACAGGCGCCGCGGGCGGCGACCTCACCGGGACCTACCCGAACCCGACGATCACCGCGAACGCCGTCGGTGGCAGTGAAGTCACCGACAACTCACTTACGGGCAACGACATCAACGAGGCCACTCTCGCGCTCCCAGGAACGGATGCCTACTACGTCCAAGGAGGGCCCGGGCAGCAGTTTGGCATCGTGGCGGGAGAAACCCGAGAGGTGGAGTCGGTCTCGCTGCCCGCAGGCAACTACACGCTCGCCGCCGGTCTGGGAGTCAGCGGAGGAGCGGGCAACACCGGAGGACCAGGCGACACATTGGGTTGTTACCTCACGGTCGCGAGCGGTGTTCGAATCACTAGCGCCTCGATTAGCTTCAACAGTGGGCCTGCGTCCGACAACCTCTCTCTGATCGGAGCGGCTTCGCTTGCTGCGCCGGGCACGGCGCGCGTCGTCTGTCAGAGCGGCAGCGATTCCGAGGGGAGCATCTTCTTCGGCGATTGGACGCTCGTCGCGACCAAAGTAACCACCCTCCATCGGCCGTAGTGCACATCGACGCTCGACCCGCAACGTCGAACCGCGGAATTGAGACGGGACTGATTCCTATTGATCAGCGCAGAGCACTAAGACGGTGAAGGAATCCCCCCCTGACACCGCCGAGTCATTGATTCTCGCCTGCCACGTATTGGTGTCTTGGGCGAAGCTATCCAGAACGTCCGAATTCGTGTTGACGCTGGCGGGGCCCCCCGAGAGCAGCCTGTCTCCTGCCAGACAGGACTGGCTCAGGACCTTGCTGCCATCGCCCAGCTCGGTTCCTGCCCTCTCCTGACCTTGGCCGAGCCTGTAGGTGCTGTTGGCCACGAATGAAGAGGCGCTGCGCCCGTCGACGAGATCGGCCTCAGGTACCAGACCGAGGGTCGACTCATTGATGTCGTCGCCGGTTAGGCCGCCGCCGCGCTTGCTGTCGTCGCGAACATCGGCGGATTTGACCTGGTCGTCGACGATGTCCGAGCTGCGAACCGCCAGGTGTGACGCGTAGGCCCCGCCTCCCAGGGCGCAGAACAGCGCCAGCGTGGCGACGACGTTGGCATAAGTCAGGCGATCACGGACACGACTCAGCATTTGGGCCTCCCTGAAGTGGCGGTGGTGTGCAGCGTAGCTCGACTATTTGGTTCTGAGGGTGAGCGACGGGACTTGAACCCGCGACCACCTGGACCACAACCAGGAGCTCTACCAACTGAGCTACGCCCACCGCGTGCCCCCAATGTAGCGGCTCGCAGGCGGCTCCCGGCCGCGGACCGACGCTGGACTCAGGCAGGTTCTGCGGGGGGGCGCACCAGGCGCAGGTCCATGTCCCAGAGCTCGTCCGCCGTGTAGGCGTCGACGGAGAGCGTGCCGCAGTCCTCGAGCGCGGCCCCGCTCAGGCCGGGCGTAAGGCCAAGGCCGGTGACAACCCGGAACAGCTTCGACCCATCCGTGAAATATGCGCTTGGCCGGAGGTCCGGAAGGGGCCTGACAACGGTTGGCATCGTACGAACTGTCATGGCAACTGCTCCTTCAGTCGTCGCCTGATCCTGGGTAGCCGACCTTACGCCTGGCACGGCGGGTGCGCATCGGGGCGAATACGCGACAGTGCCGTCGGATAACTACTGAGACGATCCGTAGAGACCACTACTCAGGCGGGATTGAAAAGCGCCCCCGGGAGGAGTCGAACCTCCGACCCGCTGCTTAGAAGGCAGCCGCTCTATCCGCTGAGCTACGGGGGCGGGCCGGAATGAGGGTACCGCGGCGCGCGGCCTGGACCTTCAGGCTTCCGTCCGGAGATCGCGAGCGTGTTCATAGGCCCCCCGATGGCCGAGAAACTCTCGATTA
>JAWVEY010000073.1:0-2920 GCA_033856515.1 Solirubrobacterales bacterium | reverse complement strand
GAGTCGTTGAGGACCTTGGCCACCGGCGCCAGGCAGTTGGTGGTGCATGAAGCGTTCGAGATGATGTTGTGCGAGTCCGGGTCGTAGTCGGAGTCGAAGTTGACACCGAGCGCGACCGTCACGTCGGGATCGGTTGCGGGCGCGGAAATGATCACCTTCTTGGCGCCTGCCGCGAGGTGCTTGGCGGCGTCGTCGCGCTTGGTGAAAAGGCCGGTGGACTCGATCACGACGTCGGCTCCGATGTCGCCCCAGGGCAGATCGGCCGGGTCGCGCTCGGAGAGCACCTTGATCTCCTGACCGTCGACGATGATCGCGCCGTCGCCAGCCTCGACCTCACCTGGAAAGCGGCCGAGGATCGAGTCGTACTTGAGCAGGTGGGCCAGCGTCGCCGCGTCGGTGAGGTCGTTGACGGCGAGGAACTCGAGCTCCGCATCCGCCTCGTAGGCCGCCCGGAAGAGATTGCGCCCGATCCTCCCGAAGCCGTTGATCCCGACCTTCACGTTCGCCATCGATTCTCCCTCGCTTACTCGTCTGTTTTCAGTCTGATCCCACGGCGATCTCGACCCGGTTTCCATCGGGATCGAGAAGGTACGCCGAGTAGTAGCTGCCACCGTACTCAGGGCGCTGACCCGGTGCGCCGTCGTCGGCACCGCCCTCGCGGATGCCGCCCTCCCAGGCGCCCTTGACGCCAGAAATCCCACTCGCCATGAAGCAGATGTGCCCCGAGCCGGCGGCTGCGCCGGGCCGTGCCGAGGCGAAGAAGACGGGTCGGACGATGCCCCAGGCGAGGGTTTCTGAACTCTCGACATGGCGTCGCCAACCGAGCGAGCCGAGGACGGCGTCGTAGAACCGACCGCTCGCTTCAAGGTCCGACACGCCTACGGATACGTGGTGAATCAAGGGAACTCCCCCTTCCTTGTATTCATCGTTTCAGCTTCCGCGCGGAGTCCATCGAAAGAAACGAACCGCCAACACCAGTCCCAATGCCCCCCAGGCGGCGACGATACCGAGGTGGCCCCACTCGAAGCCGCTCCCCCCGGTCGTCGTGAACGCGGTGAAGAAAGCCTCGAAGAAGTGGCGGATCGGGAAGACGTCGGCGACGTGCAGGACGCCCACGGGGATCTCGGTCTCGGGGATGAACACGCCGGAGAGGAAGTACAGCGGCAACACGGTGACGTTGGTCACCGCGGGAGCGGCGTCCTCTGACGGAATGACCGCCGTCAGCGCGACCCCGAGCGCGCAGAAGCTCGCGGCGCCGATCATCAACGTGACGAGGATCGCCGGGAGGTGGTCCCAGGGGATTCGCACGTCGTAGATGACGCGGCCGATTGCGGTGACGATCACCAGCATCAGCAGCGAGATCACGATCGCGTTGCCGAAACGCGAGGCGAAGAACACCCAGGACGGCATCGGCGTGCCCCTTCCGCGCTTGAGAATGCCGTTTTCGCGCTCGGCCGTCAGCCGGATCGCGACGCTTTGCATCGTCGCCGAGACGATCGCAAGCGTGAGAATCGCCGGGACGTAATACGTCGTCGTCTTGAGGTTGCCGAGCTCTTCGAGCGTGTCGTTGCCGAAGATCGTCGCGAAGATGAAGAGGAAGACAAGCGGCAGCAGCACCGTGAAGAACACGGCGCCGCCGTTACGCCAAAAGGTCTTTTGGTCGTAGCGAAACTGGTGGCCGACCAGCGCCAGCGCTCTCATTCGCTCGCTCCCGAAGTCAGCTCGATGTAGATGTCCTCGAGGCTCGGGGTGCCCACCTCGAGGCCGGGCAGCTCGTAGCCGCCCTGCAGCGCCCAGCTCGTGAGCTCGTTGAGCGCGCGCACTGGATCATTCGTGCGGGCGATGACCAGGCGCCCGTCCTCGGTGCGGGCGGCGCTGGCGAGCGGTAGATCGGTGACCGCGACGCCGTCCGGAGGCCGAAAGCGGATCTCGGTCGTCGCGGCGGTGGATCCGAGCTCGTCGGGCGGGCCCTCGGCGATGATCTTGCCGCCGACGACGATCGCGACCCGGTCGGCGAGGACCTGCGCCTCGTCCATGTAGTGCGTGGTCAAGAACACGGTCTTGCCGAGCTCACGAAGTCCCGCGATCAGCGACCAGAACTGGCGACGCGCGGTCGGATCGAAGCCAGTTGTCGGCTCGTCGAGAAAGAGCAGGTCGGGGTCGCCGATCAGAGCGACGCCGACATCGAGGCGGCGCAGCTGACCGCCGGATAGGGCGCCGGCGCGCGCCTCGGCCTTGGCGCCGAGGCCCACGTGCTCGATCGTCTCGTCGACGCCCGAGGGCTCGCGGTAGTAGCCGGCGTATAGCTCGAGCGTCTCGCGAACCGTTAGCTCGGGTCGCATCCGGCACTGCTGGAGGACGATGCCGATGCGCTCATGCCACTCACGGTTGGCCTTGGCGGGGTCCTCGCCGAGAACGCTGACCTCGCCGGCGCTGCGCTCGCGGTAGCCCTCGAGGATCTCGGTCGTTGTGGTCTTCCCGGCGCCGTTCGGCCCGAGGAAGGCGAAGATCTCGCCGGCCTCGACCTCGAGGTCAAGACCGCGAACCGCCTCGAAATCGCCATAAGACTTGTGTAGTCCGCTGACCGAAATGACCGTTTCACTCACCGGACGATCTAAGCAGGCGCCTCAAAAGCGTCGCGTCTCGGCTTCGCTCGCGCTCCGTCTCGCTGGCGGGCGGCTCTCGATGCCGCTCCCGGCGTTAGCTTCTGGCGCCGTGAGCGAGTCGAACGAGCAGGGCAAACGCGTCGCCGTCGCCTTCCACGAGGTCATCCTCGGTGGCGCGACGCGGTCGGTGCTGCGCATCGTGCCGCTCCTCGAAGACCGCGGGTGGAGCTTCAGCTTCTGGGCACCGAAGCCGAGCGAGTTGTACGACCACCTCGTCGAGGGTGGCTGGGACGTCGACGGCGCGCCGCGCTGCA
>JAWVEY010000072.1:0-2678 GCA_033856515.1 Solirubrobacterales bacterium | reverse complement strand
GTCGAGGGGAGCTCGACGTCCGGGTGCACCACGTCGCGCATCCAGGCTCCTGGTTTGCCGTCCATCAGGAGCACTCGCGTGATCTCGGTTGCCGGGGTACCCGCCGGAAGGCGGAAGATCTCCGCTGTCTCCGGGCGGAGGGGGCACTCCTTCACGGTCAGGTCGCCCACCTCCAGCTTCACCCCGCGGTCGCGCGCGAGGGCGCTGTAGCTGACCAGCTTTTCCAGGCCCTCGTCCAGCGACGTGGAAACCGCTCGGCCCACGTAGGTTCCGCTCCCCTGCCGGCGCACGATCTCGCCCGTGTCCTCCAGGCGTTGCAGCGCCGTACGGAGCGTTCCGCGCGAGATGCCGAGATTGGCGCTGAGCTCCTGCTCGGGCGGCAGCCGCTCACCTGGGCGGTGCCGGCCCGTGGCGAGCCAGGAGCGCAGCGCGTCTTCGGCTATGTCGACCAGCGAGGCCTTGCCTACGCGCTGTATGGCAGCAGCGCTTTGACCCTCAGTCGGCATGTGCCCCGATACTAGGTCTGCGGGCGGTCCTAGAACAACCCGACCGTGCGACCCTCCGCGTCGATGTCCACGTTCAGGGCCGCCGGCGCCTTGCCGAGGCCGGGCATCTGCTGGATGTCGCCGGCCAGCGGCACCAGCCATCCGGCCCCCGTGTAGGCGCGCATGTCGCGCACCGGCAGCGTGAAGCCCTCGGGTGCGTTCAGCAGGGTGGGGTCCGCGGACAGGCTGAGGTGCGTCTTCGCCATGCAGATCGGCAGCTTGTCGAGTCCGTCCTCCTTGAACTGCTTGATCTTCTTCTGCGCGTCCAGGTAGAAGACGACGTCCTTCGCGCCGTACACCTTCTTCGCGACCTTCTCGATCTTCTCCTCGATCGAGTCGTCATCGTCGTAGGCCAGCTGGAAGTCGCTCGGCTGCTCGCACGCGTCGGCAACCGCCTCGGCCAGCTCGATGGCGCCCTCTCCGCCTCTCGCGAAGCCGTCGTTCACCTCGGCTCCGAACGCCCCCGCCTCCATCGAGAGGCGCTTGACGAGCGCTACCTCTTCGTCGGTATCGCCCGGGCGGCGGTTCACCGCCACCACGCACGGCAGGCCGAACGCCTTGACGATCCCCAGGTGGCGCACCAGGTTGGCGGCGCCCTTCTCGACCGCGGCGAGAGCCTCGCCGGAATCGGCACGCGGGTCGTCCTCCAGCCCGCCGTGGTGCTTCAGCGCGCGCACGGTCGCGACGAGCACGACGGCGCTCGGCGTCAGCCCGCCCTTTCGGCAGACGATGTCGAAGAACTTCTCCATCCCCATGTCCGAGCCGAAGCCCGACTCGGTGATGACGTAATCCCCGAGCTTCTGGCCGATCAGGTCCGCGACCAGCGACGAGTTGCCGTGCGCGATGTTCGCGAACGGGCCCGCGTGCATCAGGCAGGGCTGGCCCTCGAGCGTCTGGATCAGGTTCGGCTTCAGCGCGTCCTTCAGCAGGACCGTCATGGCACCCGCTGCGCCGAGATCCTCCGCGGTGACCGGCTTGCCGCCGTCGTACGAGTACGCCACCGTGATGGCGCCGAGGCGCGCGCGCAGGTCGTGGAGGTCGCGTGACACGGCCAGGATCGCCATGACCTCCGAGGCCGCCGTGATGTCGAAACCGGACTCGCGCGGGTAGCCGTTGGCTCGTCCGCCCTGGCCCACCGTGATGCTCCGCAGCGCGCGGTCGTTCATGTCGAGCGCGCGCTTCCAGCCCACCCGCAGGGCGTCGATCTTGTGCGGGTTGCCGTGCAGGATCGAGGCGTCGAGCAGCGCGGCGAGCAGGTTGTTGGCGGCGCCGATCGCGTGGATGTCACCGGTGAAGTGGAGGTTGAGATCCTCCATCGGCACCACCTGGGTCATGCCGCCCCCGGCTGCGCCGCCCTTGATGCCGAAGACCGGCCCGAGGGAGGGCTCGCGCAGGCAGAGCAGGGGCTTCTTGCCGATGCGGCCCAGGCCCTGGGTCAGCGAGACGGCCGTGGTGGTCTTGCCCTCGCCCGCCTTGGTGGGCGTGACACCGGCGACGCAGACGATCTTGCCGTTGGGTCGGTCCGCCATCCGCTGGATCACGTCGAGCGAGATCTTCGCCTTGTAGCGGCCGTACGGCTCGAACTCGTCCGGCGTCAGGCCACTGCGCTCGGCGATCGTCTCAATCGGAAGAAGCTCTGCTTCCTGGGCGATCTCAAGACTGCTTTTCATCGGTACTCCTCCATGCGAGTCACTAGTGGCTCACCGCGGCAGCGGCGAGCTCAGATACAAGCTTGTCCTCATAGAACCGCTCCAGCTTGAACGGCTCGATCAGGTCCGGTGTCTTTCCTGTGGCGGCCAGCTCGGCCAGCGTCTTGCCGACGATCGGCGCCGCCTTGAATCCGTAGGTCCCCCACCCCGAGCTTACGTGGAAGCCCTCCACCTCGGTCTTGCCGAGGATCGGCGAGTAGTCGGGGGAGAGATCGCAGAGACCGGCCCAGCTGCGCAGCACCCGCGCCCGTTCCAGCTGCGGGAACAGCTCGAGCGCGTGACGCGACACCTCCTGAAGGAAGTTCAGCGTGCCCTGCATGCGGTAGGTGGTCCACGGCTCGATCTCGGCGCCCATGAGGAACTCGCCGCGGTCGGTCTGCGAGATGTACACGTGCATCTGCGACGACACGATCACCACGTCCAG
>JAWVEY010000071.1:0-12020 GCA_033856515.1 Solirubrobacterales bacterium | reverse complement strand
TGGTCGACGAGGTGGACTTCGTCCAGTTCACTGGCTCTGACCGCACCGGCAAGGTCGTGATGAAGCGGGCCGCCGACACGCTCACGCCCGTGAGCCTCGAGCTGGGCGGCAAGGACCCGCTGATCGTGCTCCGCGACGCCGACCTCGATCGTGCCGTGAACGGCACGGTGACCGGCGCCCTCGCCAACACCGGGCAGATCTGCATGTCGATCGAGCGCGTGTACGTGGAGGAGCCGATATACGACGAGTTCGTCGACAAGCTCGCCGGCAAGGTCGCCGAGCTGCGCCAGGGCGTCGACGGGCCCGAGTTCAAGGCCGACATCGGGGCGATGACGACCCCCGCCCAGACCGAGATCGTCTCCGACCACGTCGAGGACGCCCGCTCGAAGGGCGCGCGCATCCTGACGGGCGGCAAGCGCAAGGACGGACCAGGCGACTGGTACGAGCCGACCGTCATCGCCGACGCTGACCACACGATGAAGGTCATGAGCGACGAGACATTCGGTCCCGTCGTCGGCGTAATGAAGGTGCGCGACGAGGCCGAGGCGATCCGGATGGCCAACGACACGCGCTACGGCCTGTCCGCGTCCGTGTTCTCCAAGGACGTCGACCGCGCCGAGAGGGTTGCCGAGCAGCTCGAGGTCGGCGCCGCAAACATCAACGACGCCCTCGTCAACTACTTCCACCTCGAGGTCCCGATGGGCGGCTGGAAGGACTCGGGCATCGGCTGGCGCCACGGGCCGGGCGGCATCCGCAAGTTCTGCCGGACCGAGTCGATCGTCTCGCCTCGCCTGCCCGCCACCAAGTCCGAGCCCCTCTGGTACCCGTACACGCCGGCTCGCCGCAAGATGCTGAACCGCCTCTACCGGGCGATCAACGCGCGCGGCATCAAGAACCGCCTGGGGCTTTAACCAACTGATCAGGCGGGGACAGGGACTCGCGGCCCTGGTCGGGGCGGCGGTTCTCTGCCTCCTCCAGCCCGCCGCCGCATCACATGCGGAGCGCCACGGCGGGCTCGAGCTCAACTCAGTCGGGAGCTTCGACTCCCCCACCTACGTCCATGGGCCGAAGGGCGCGAAGGGGTTCCTCTTCGTGGTCGAGCGCAAGGGCACGATCAAGGTCATCAAGAACGGCGAGCAGAAGGGCACCTTCCTCGACATCAAGGGCCTCGTCCGCTGCTGCGACGGCGAGCGCGGGCTGTTCTCGATGGCCTTCGCCGACTGGAAGGACTCGCGCCGCTTCTACGTCTATTTCACCGACTCCTCGGGCGACATCAACATCACCGAGTACCGCGTCTCGCGAAACGACAAGACCCGGGCCGACAAGTCCACGAAGCGAAAGCTCCTCGACATCGACCACAGCCGTTTCCCGAACCACAACGGCGGCCAGCTCCAGTGGGGGCCGGACGACCTCCTCTACATCGCGACGGGAGACGGCGGCGGCGGCGGGGACCCGCTCGAGAACGCGCAGGACAAAGGCAGCCTGCTCGGCAAGCTGCTTCGCATCAACCCGCTTCGCAACCCGAAAGGGAAGCTCAGGTACGGCATCCCGCGGGACAACCCATACATCGGCGAGGCCGGTCGGAACGAGATCTACGCGCGGGGACTCCGGAACCCATACCGGTTCTCGTTCGACCGCAACCGCATCATCATCGGCGACGTCGGCCAGGATCGCTTCGAAGAGGTTGACTTCCGGACTATCGGCGGCACCAGAAACGCGAACTTCGGCTGGGACCACTACGAGGGCACGTCTCGCTACGAGGGCGGCCCGCTCGACAACCACGTGAAGCCCGTCTTCACCTACTCCCACTCGGGCGGGCGGTGCTCGATCACGGGCGGCTACGTCGTTCGCGACAAGGACCTCGGCAGCGGCATCCGCGGACGCTACGTCTACGGCGACCTCTGCTCGGGCGAGATCCGCACGATCCAGGCAAGCCCCAACGGCGCGAGCGGAAGCGACGGCACGGGCCTCTCAGAGGGAGGCCTGGTCTCGTTCGGCACCGACGCGCGCGAGAACGTCTACGTCATCGCCGGCGACACCGTGTACCGCATCGCGCGCTAGCGCGCTTCGACGGAGCCGATATCGCAGGCGGCCCCCTTTGGGCGCGGCTTCAAGCGCTGGTCGAACGAAGGACAGCCGTCGCCTCCTGCGTCGACGGCTTGGGAGCTTCCCTTCGGTTTCATCGTCAGCGTGGGGCCGCCGTTGTCGGCGATCGGGCCAAGGAGCGCAGGGTTGCCCAGCACGTCAGTGCCCTGGTTGAACCCCATGCAGCCGTTCGGGTTCCCGACGAAGTTGTGTCCGCTTGAAACGACGACCGCGTTGCAATCCGTTTGAGTCGCGACTAGTCCCATGTTGCCGTCGATGACGGTGCCCTCGGACAGGAACGAGCCCCCGTCGGCGCCGCCGATGCCCCCGCCGCTCCCGGAGTTGTTCTGAGAGATCGTCGACCAGCGCAGGTCGACCACCGAGTCGTCTGAGCCCGTCGGCTGATCGTTGGCAACAATGCCACCGCCAAGGACGCCCTCGTTCCCCTGGAAGGTCGAGCTCTTCACGATGACTCTTGCGCTTCCGGCCCGGAGTCCGCCCCCGTCGGTGCCGGCGACGTTCTCGGTGAATGTGCTCCGCTCGATCTCGAACGGGTCCGAGAAGAGCACGCTCACGCCCCCACCCTCGTCGCTCGCGAGGTTGTCGTGGATGGTCGAGTTGATGATTGCCTCGCCGCCGAAGACCTCCACCCCGCCTCCGTCCGCTACTGACGAGTTCCCTTCCACAGTCGAGCCGACCATAGTCGCGCCCGAGTTGAGACAGACCCCGCCACCGCCGAAGGTGAGCATGCCGGCGGGAACCGTCCGGTTGCCGACGACGCGTGAATCCTTGAGTTCCATGAAAAAGAGCTCCGCGCCCCCGCACTGAGCCGCCTCGTTGTTCTTGATGGTCGACCGCCTCACGATCGAATTCGAGGAAGCGGCGAGCCCGCCCGACTGGCTGCCGGCGGTGTTGCCTGCAATCTTCGTCCGATCGACGATCGCCTTGCGCTCGGGCGTGCCGAGGACGATTGCGCCTCCGGTGCTCGACGAAACCTCGTTGTCCGTGATCTTCGTCCGCTTGACCGTCCCACCCGCGCCCATGTAGAGCCCGCCCACGTTGGAATTGTTCGCGGAGCTCCCGTTCTGGGTGATAAGCGAGCGGGTCACCTTCAAGCGGTGATCGGGCGCGTAGATCCCGAAGCCGGTCCCATTCGGCTGATTGATCGAGCCCCCCGTGATCTCGAGCCGGCTCACCGTCAGGGGCGCGAGCGCGTGCAGCACGCGGTCGATCCCGTTCGCTTGGATCGTCGCCATCTTCTTGCCCGAAGCCTTGATCGTGGTCTCGTCTCGGACGTCGAGATCGCCGGTCTTCGCCTTGTTTTCGTCAATCCCCGCGACATCAAGTGCGTGGAGGCGGTTCGAACGCAGGACGATCGTGTCCTTACCATCGTTCTTGTTCGCCGCGATCACGGCCTCTCGAAGCGAGCAGTCCTGCTGCGAGCACTTGTTGGGGGGCAGGTCCGCGCCCGTGTTGACCTTGAAGGTGTCCGCGCCGGCGCCGGGCGCCGACGAGAGCGCAATAGCCACCGCCAGGGGGCCAGACTTTTGGATGAAACCCCTGCGCATACCCACCATCGTGGCGGATCGGGCGGACTCGGTCAAGCCGCCGATCGCTGCGGTACACATTGCGCATGGGCGGACCTGGCGAACGGCGCCTGGAGCTCGGGGGCTTCGAGACACGTGCCCTCGAGCTGGCTCCGACGAGGAGCTCGGACCCCATCGTCCTCCTTCACGGCTTCTCCGACTCGGCCGACACCTGGCGCCCCCTCATGCGCTTGCTCGAGGCGGACGGGCGGGGCGCGCTGGCACTCGACATGCCGGGGTTCGGATTCGCGGATCGGCTCGATCGCGAGAAACCGATCCTGCCGCAGCTCGATCGCTTCGCCAGAGCCGCGATCGATCACGCGTCTGAGGCGAGCTCGACCGGGCGCGTCGTCCTCGCCGGCAACTCGCTCGGCGGCTGCGTCTCCCTGCGTGCGGCGCAACGCCGTGACGCCCCACTCGCGGGCATCATCCCGATCGCGCCCGCCGGGCTCGACCTCGCAGGCTGGATCTCGATCATCGAGGGCGCGTGGGCGATCCAGACGATCCTGCGCTCGCCGCTGCCTCTGCCCGAATGGACGATTCGCCAGCTCGTCGGGCAGGCCTACAGGCAGCTCGCCTCGGCCCATCCCCGAGAGCTCGACCCTGAGGTCATCTCGAACTTCACGCGCTCGTTTTCTTCGAAGCGCGACGTAGTCCGCCTGCTTGGCACCGGCCGCCGCCTCCGGCCCGAACTTCAGAACCCGTTCGAGCTGGGCTGGATCGAATGCCCGTTGCTCGTCATCTGGGGCGAGCGCGACCGGATGGTGAGCGCCAGCGGCGCTGCACGAATCCTCGCCGAGGTAGAGCACGCCCGCGCTGAATTCATCCCTGACTGCGGGCACTGCCCGCAGGTTGAGTGCCCCCAGCTCGTCTTCGACCTCATCGCCAGATTCGCCGCAGAGGGGCTTCGCCAGGCCGCCTGACGGGTAGGGGTGCGCTTGACCTCGCAACCGAACTGAAGGAGACCTCATGGAAGAGATGCTTTGGCGCCGGCGCGCAGCCGTCGCGGCATCCGTGCTCGCGCTTGGCGGCTTCGGAGCCGCCGTCGCCGGATGCGGTGACGAGAACGGCGACTCGGAAGACATCGAGAAAGCCGCCGGCGACGTCGCCGAAGAGGGCGAGGAAGCGGCCGGGGACGTCGGCGATGCAGCCGACGAGGCCACTGACGATGCCGGCGAGGCCCTCGACGGAGACGAGGCAGAGAGCAAGGACGAAGGCTCAGATGACGATGGCTACTAAGGGTAGATTTGGGGGGTGCACTTTCGCAGGGGCCTTGTAATTGCCGTGCTCGTGGCCGCGCTTGCGGTCCCGATGGCAGCTGCCGCGACCACCTCTTCCTTCAAGGGGACGGTCACGAGCGACGAGAACTCGAAATTCACGTTCAAGGTGCTCAAGAACGAGAAGGGCAAGCGCAGAGTCGACTACCCGAAGGCCAAGCTCGTCGACGCCAAATGCGAGTCGGGGCCCCAGGAGATCGACGTGATATTCGGCTCGCCGAAGAAGCCCGTCAAGATCGCGGACACAGGCGAGTTCAGCTTCGATAACTCGGGCAAGGGCTACGTCGCCATCGTGCACGGTGTTATCACCGGGCACTCCGCCAGCGGCGAGCTCCGCTTTCAGGGTCCGACTGACGACACCACGGGCGAACAGGTCTGCGACACCGGCGAGGTCAAGTGGACCGCGAAGAAGGCCGGAGCTAGTCCGCCTCCTTCTCGCGAAGCTCAATCCGGCGGATCTTCCCCGTCAGCGTCTTCGGCAGCTCGTCGGTGAACTCAATCTTCCGCGGGTAGGCGTAAGCCGAAAGGCGCTCGCGCACGAAGCGCTTGATGTCGTTGGCGAGCTCGTCCGAAGGCTCATGGCCTTCGGCGAGGACGATGAAGGCCTTGACAACGTTCCCCTTCACCTCGTCGGGAGAGGCGACTGCCGCGGCCTCTCGAACGGCCTCATGCTCGATGCATGCGGACTCGACTTCGAAGGGACCGATCCGGTAGCCGGCGGCGATGATCACGTCGTCCGCCCTGCCCTCGTACCAGTAGTAGCCGTCCTCGTCCTCGGAGGCGGCGTCCTTCGAGTGGAACCAGTCCCCGCCGAAGGTCTCCCGCGCTGCCTCGTCGTTTCGCCAGTAGCCGAGTGGATAGTGCGGGTTCGAGCGGGCGCGCAGGCAGATCTCACCCTTCTCGCCCTTCGCCACCGGCCGCTCGTCCTCATCGAGGATCGCGACGTCCCAGCCGGGCATGGGCCTGCCCATCGAGCCCTCTCGGACCTCCATGAACGGGTAGTTCGCACACAACGGGTACGACTCGGTCAGGCCGTAGTAGTCGAGGACCGTGATGCCGTACTCCTCGCGGAACCAGCGGATGGCCTCGGGGTTGAGCGGCTCTCCGGCCGAGCAGACGCGGCGGAACTTCTGCGGGTGCTTCTCACCCGCACTCTCCACGGCCATCATCGCGCGCATCGCCGTCGGCGTCGTGAAGACGTTGGTCACCTCGTGGCGGCTGAGGAAGTCGAGCTGCTTGTGCGGGTCGAATCCGCCCTCGCGCTGGTAGACGCACTGCACCGCGCCAAGGCGCCACGGGCCCAAAAGCGGTGCGATCCCCGCCGCCCACGCCCACTCGCCCATTCCGTGAAAGCGCTCGGAGTCCTCGACCTCGTGGCAGTACGTGAACTCCTGGTGCGCAAGGAGGTAGCGGTGCGCGTGGACGATGCCCTTGGCCATCCCAGTGGTGCCGGACGTGTAGTAGAGCTGCGCCGGGTCGTCGGCCGCCGTGTCGGCGGTCTCGAACTCGGTGGATGCGCCGCCGAAGGTGTCGTCTCCCAGGATCAGGAGCTCGACGCCCGAGTCCTGAAAGCGCGGAGCGTTATCGGCGTCGGTGACCAAGACGCGCGGCTCCGAGTCCTGGAGGCGGTGCCTGATCCCGTCGTCCCCGTAGAGCACGGACATCGACAGCAGCATCGCTCCCAGCTTCCAAGTGCCGAAGAAGATCGCTGCGGTCTCCGGTGTCGGCGGCAGGACGACCGCCACCCGGTCGCCGCGCTCGACACCCGCGGCGGCCAGGACGTGCGCGGCCTGGTTGGAGAGGTCCTGGAGCTCGCCCCAGTACAGCTCGCGCACCTCGCCGTCGAAGTGCTCGTGGACCATCGCGAGCTTCGAGCGGTCGTGCTTGTCGCAGACGTCGGCGGCGATGTTGTAGCGCTCGGGGACGTCCCAGGAATGCTCGGCACAGGCTAGTTCGTAGCTCGTCACTCGGATGAGGGTCGCATAGTGGTCCCGGCAGTCCGTAGTTCGTACGGATGCGCACGCCATTGACCGGAAGTATGGTCGCGTAGTGAGGCCGCATATGGAGCCATTTGTGGTGAAGGGTGTTCGGCGAAAGCCTTGGCGCTGCCCTCTCGTCGCCGCAGCGCTCGTTTCGCTCGCGGTTGCGCCTGCTGGGCACGCGGCTTTTCCGGGCCAGAACGGCGTGATTGCGCTCCGGAGCTCTGATACCGGCAACGACGAGATCCACTCGGTCAACCCCGACGGCTCCGACAAGACGAACCTGACCAACACCCCAACTGTCCAGGAATTCGGCCCTTCGTATTCCGCAGACGGAAAGAAGATCGTTTACCTCAAGGGGACCGACGGCCTGAGTGTCTACTCGATGAACGCCAACGGCTCCGGGCAAACGCCGCTCACCACCGATGTGGGGGCCCTGGCGGCGTCATACGGGCACCCACAATTCTCGCCCGACGGCTCCAAGATCGCGTTCACACGCACGTTGGACCCCGAACCGCCGGGTGGAAACGACATCACGGTTCAGATCTTCTCTATGAACGCCGACGGATCCGGCGAAACCATGCTCACCAGCAGCACCGGCACCACATTCAACGGATCGAACCTCAGCCCTACCTTCTCTCCAGACGGCTCAAAGATCGTCTTCACGAGCAACCGTGACAGCACTCAGTCGGTCACCAACTGGGAGATCTACTCGATGAACGCCAACGGCTCCGGCCCAACCAACCTCACCAACACTCCGGCCATCGAAGATGCTGCTGATTTCTCGCCGGACGGCAGCAAGATCGCCTATTACAGCCTTGACAGCGGGCAGGTCCAGTCCATGAACGCCGATGGTTCGGGCCAGATTGGCCTCGCCCCGGGTGCGGATCCGGTCTATTCACCGGACGGCGCAAAGATCGCCTTCAATGGCCCCGGCGGTCAGCTCCAAGTGATGGACGCCGACGGTTCCAACCCCACCGGTCCGCTGACGGCAGGCAGCCAGGCGAGCTGGCAGCCGCTCCTGGGCCTGATTGTCAACGACAACGGCGACGAGCCCGACGCCAACGACGGCGCCGGCGCCTGCGCGGCGAGCGGCGGCAAGTGCACGTTGCGAGCAGCGATCGAGACCGCAAACGCCAACGCCGGGCCCGACGAGATCGCGTTCAAGATCCCCAAGAAACAGGCGCCGCAGATCGCGCCCGAGACCCCTCTCCCCAACTTGGCCGGGCCCACCACGATCGACGGGACCACCCAGCCGAAGACGCCGGCCGGCGAGCCAGGGATAGAGCTCTCGGGCAAGGCACTGACCGCAACTGCGAGCGGCCTCTCGGTCGAAGGCGGCGACTCTGAGATTCGCGGCCTCAACGTCTTCGGCTTCAAGGGGGCGGGGATATCGCTCGAAGGGACGGCGGGTGGTGACACTGTCGCCGGCAACTGGTTCGGACTCGATCTCAAGAGCGACAAGGGCAAGCTCGCCGGCAACGCGACCTCGATCCGGGTCGCCGCTCCGGACGCCCAGATCGGCGGCAGCACCGAGGCGGACCGCAACGTGATCTCGTACTCGCTCAACGCCGACGCGGCGAAAGCCTACGTCGACGGCCAGTCGGGTGCCGACCAGACCCCCGAGCAGCTCGAAGCGGCGCTGGTCAATATCGGCGCCGGCATCTTGCTCGCAAGCGACAACGCCGACGGAGCGACGATCCAGGGCAACTGGATCGGCCTCCTTCCCGACGGAATGCCGCTCGCCGGGGGCTCCAACGGCCCGCCGATCTCCGGGTCGGTGGGGATCCTCGCCACCGCGTCCTCGGGCTCGATCTCAGACCTGGAGATCGGGGGGCCAGCAACGCCGGCCGGCGCGGCGCCCGGGAACGTCATCGTCGGTCAGGTAGCAGCGATCTCCGCCACGCCCGGCGCCCAGTCGATCGGCGGCATGCAGATCCAGGGGAACTCTCTGGGAGCGGCCCCCAACAACGCCGACCCCACCGGCAAGGCGGTCAACATCTTGGGCGTGCTTGCCGAAGGGAACGTCACCGGACTCGAGGTCGGCGGTGCGGCGGGAGCGGCCAACACGGTCCAAAACAGCGTCCTCGGTGTCACGCTCGTCAAAGTGCCATCGCCCACGGTCTCCGGCAACCTGATCGGGGTCAACAAGAAGCTCGGCGACCTCTTCAAGGAGCTGAGCAAACACTTCGCCTTCAAAAGCCACGACCTCTTCGGCGTCGTCTTGGCCGACACCACCGGCGCCACGGTCGGGGGGGTGAGCGGGGGCGAGGGCAACCGCATCCTCGGCGACATCGTCGGCGTCCTCGATACCGGTACCGGCACCAGCTACCTCTCCAACAAGATCGGCCGCGAGGACCTCGCCACCCCGCCGAACGGGCCGCTGACCGGCGGCCTCTACGGCCTCATCGGGATTCTCGCCGCGGGCGGCGATGCCCCCGCATTCGGAGCACCCGGGAACCAGATCGCGAGCAACGCCTTCGGAATCCTCGCTCGAAGCACGACCTCGGTCCCTGTCCAGGGCAACACCTTCCACAACAACGGGCTTGGCGCCATCTTCGCCGGCGCCCCGGGATACACGGTCGGCGGGCCGAACAGCGCCGACGCCAACGCCTTCCATTACAACGGCCTTGGCCTCGTGGTTGCCGCCTCCGAGCTGACCGAGAAGCAGCGTCAGGTCTCACACACGGACGATCAGCCTGTGACTGAGAAGGAGCGCCAGCAGCCGTTCACAGCCGACGACTCGGCGGGTCCGCTGAACTTGATCAGCTCAGTCTCCGAAACCGATCTCGACAAAGAGCTGGTCTCGCTGCCCGAGACGCCGCCGACCTCGGCGTCGCCGGTCCTGGTGCAGGGCAACTCGTTTGGCTCCGACGCCTCCGGAGTGATCGAGAAGGACAATTGGATCGGGGCCGTGGTCGGCGGGACAATCAGCGACGCCACGATCAGCGACAACACGATCGCGCACAACCGGGCCGGCGGTCTGTGGCTGGCCGGCCATGAAGCAACCGGGATCAAGCTGACCAACAACAGGATCTTCGACAACTACGCCTTCGACTCCCCACTCGTGGGCGTCAAGGGCTTGGGCGTCGACTTGATCCGCTCCGGCGCGGAGGGCGCCACACCGGCGGCCTTCTTCGGGCCGCAGGCGATCGACGACCTCGATGCGGACACCCTTGGTGCCAACGGGCTCCAAAACGAGCCCGAGCTGAGCACCGCGACCTCGGAGGGTGGCGACGTTCGGGTCACGGGTCAGCTCCGATCCAAGGCTTCGACCCAATACACGCTTGAGTTCTTCGTCAATCGGCGGTGCAACATCTTCCAGGGCGAGGGCGAGCAGCCGATCGCTACCGGACTACCGGTCCAGGTGGCGACGAACGGCTCCGGCGTTGCTCAGATCGATCAGCTTCTGACGCTGCCCGGCGGGCAAACGTGGAAGGCAATCACCGCCAACGCGACCGGTCCCGAGGGAACCTCTGAGTTCTCGAAGTGCTTGAAGTTCCCGTAGCGAATGAGCGCGGTGGTCAGGCGGTCGTCGCGTCGGCCGCCGGCTTCTCGGTCTCAGATTCGACCGTTCCGTCGCCCTCGAACTCGTCGTCGGGTGGCAGCTCGCCGCCGCGCTCGGTACCGGCGATCAACTCGTCCGTCTTGGGCTCCTTCGGTACGAAGCCGGACTTCATTCCGAAGTAGACCGCTTGGGGGTGGTGAGCGATGATCGCCACAGTGGACTGCTCCGGGTCGACGGCGTAGCCGTCGGAGAGCGTCATGCCAAGGTCCTCGAGCTCGAGTAGGCGCCAGAGCTTTTCGTGCTCGGACTGGTCGGGGCAGGCGGGGTAGCCCCATGAGTAGCGGCGCCCCTGACCGGCGTCGATCCCCAGGCCGTCGCGGATCCGCGAGTGGTTCCACTCGGCGAGGCCCTCGGCCGCCTGCACACCCAGGCCGTGGACGAAGAGCTGCTCGGCGAACTCGCCGTCCTTTTCGAGCTGCTCGATGCGCTTGGTGACCTCCGCGCCAACCGTGACGCCCTGGAGCGCGACAACGTCGCGCTCGCCGGAGTCGATCGGCTTGTAGAAATCGGACAAGCAGATGCGGTCGTGCTTGGGCTGGCGGGGGAACTCGAAGCGCTCGATTTCTGAGTCGTGGTCTTCGGGATCGAAGATCACCAATTCGTTGCCGTCGGCGTTGCAGGGGAAGTACCCGACGCGGACCTTCGGCTGAAGGTAGTCCTGCTCGGCCCACATGCGCTCGAGCTTCGGGGCGAAGCCCTCTTCTCCGTCATGGCCCTCCACGATGCGCCTCCAGTCCTCGCCCTTGTTGCCGCGCCCGCCCCAGTGGAGCTTGAAGAGGACGTGGCGGTCGAGGTAGGGATAGACCTCGTCGAGGTCGACGTCCACGTCGCGGAAACCCCAGAACGGCGGCTCGGGGATGTCGGCGTCGGTCCGAACGTCCGATCGAACCGAATCGTCGGTCGTGGGCGGTGAATCGTCGACGACCTCGGGCTTCTCCCGCAGCTCCTTGGCTTCGTCGCGGAACTTCGTGACGAGCGACTCGCGTGCCTCATCGTCCACCAGGGCGTCCACCGTGTCCAGCCCGGCGAAGGCGTCCTTGCAGTAGAAGACACCCGGCTCGTAGATCTCGTCGGACTCCTTGCCGCGCGGATAGAGAACACGCCGGCCGAAGTCGCGATTGATCGCGGCGCCGCCGATCAGGACCGGGAACTCCAGGCCCCGCTCGTGCAGTTCGCCGATGCACGCAGGCATCTGCTTCGAGGTCGAGACGAGCAACGCCGAGAGGCCGATCGCGTCGGCTTCGTGCTCGATTGCCGCGTCGATGATCGTGTCGATCGGGACCTGCTTGCCGAGGTCCACCACCGTGTAGCCGTTGTTGGTCAGGATCGTGTTGACCAGCGACTTGCCGATGTCGTGGACGTCTCCGAAGACGGTCGCGATCACGACCTTGCCCTTGGTGTGGCCCTCGATGCGGTCGAGGTAGTTCTCGAGCTGCGCAACCGCGCGCTTCATCACCTCGGCCGACTGAAGGACGAACGGCAGGATGAGCTCGCCGGCGCCGAACTTGTCGCCGACCTCCTTCAT
>JAWVEY010000070.1:0-91900 GCA_033856515.1 Solirubrobacterales bacterium | reverse complement strand
GACCTCGAGCCGCTCGGCGACCTTCACCGCTCGATCATTGTCGCTTGAGAAGACCGAGGCGGAAAGCCCGTAGCGCGTGTCGTTCGCCATGCGAATCGCCTCTTCGGCGTCGCGGACCTTCATAACGCCGACAGTGGGACCGAAAGTCTCGTCGGTCATTGCCTTCATCGAGTGATCGGCATCGGCGATGACGGTCGGCTCGTACCAGTCGCCTGGGCCGTCCTTGCGCTTGCCTCCGGTGAGGATTCGAGCGCCCTTCTGACGGGCGTCCTCGACGTGGTCGGAGACGATGTCGATCTGCGCGGGTGAGGTCATCGCGCCCTGCTCGGCCTCGTACGAGCGGCCATCGGCGCCCTGGCGCAGCTCGCGCACCTGGTCGGCGAGGCGGTTGACGAAGACGTCATAGACGGGCTCCTCGACGTAAATGCGCTCGATCGACATGCAGACCTGGCCGGTGTTGACGAACGCGCCGTATGCGCATCCGTTGACCGCGCGGTCCATGTCGGCGTCGGCCAGGACGATCGCGGGGTCCTTGCCGCCGAGTTCGAGCGAAACGGGCGTGAGCGTGTCCGCCGCCCGCTTCATCACGACCTTGCCGGTGCGATCCGAGCCGGTGAAGTGCATGTAGTCGACGTTGTCGATGAGGGCGCCACCGGTGTCGCCGGTGCCGTTCACGTAGTCGATGATGTCGGGTCCGCCGACCTCCTCCTTCCAGCCGCGGATCACCTCCATCAGCTCGAGCGGAGTGAACTCGGAAGGCTTGATGACGACCGCCGCGCCGGCCATCAACGCGGGAATCGCGTCACCGGCCGAGAGGATCAGCGGGAAGTTCCAGGGGCTGATGATCCCCACGACGGGATACGGGCGGTAGCGGACGCGGAGCTTCTTGACCTTGGCGGGGATGAGACCGGGACTGGGCGTCTCGTCGGCCATGTACTTCGCGGCGTTTTTGCTCCAGAAGTTGATCGCGACCTCGAGGTAGATGGACTCGAGGCCGGAGTCGCCGCGCACCTTGCCCGTCTCCTCCTGGACGACATCCGCGATGTGCTCACGGTTCTCGAGCATCCAGTCGCGCCAGCGCTGGAGCCAGCGACCGCGCTCGGCGAAGCCCATGGCCTCCCACTCGGACTGGTTTGAGCGCACGCGTGCCACGACCTCGGCCACACGCTCGGGCGAGTCGATCGCAACGCTCTGGATGACCGAGCCGTCGGTCGGGCGGTGCACATCGAAGGTTTCGGCGCTCGCGGCGTGCCCGTTCGAGCTCGCCTCGGTCGTCTCTGGCGCGGTGGTCGCAGCGGTTGGCTCCATGGCCAGAACTCTACCGCCCAAGCGGGCTCACGGCCCCGGGTGGCCTTGGCGCTGCCTAGTTGTCGGGCTCGAGGCGGTAGAGCGCCTCGTCGCCTCGCGAGGTGACGTAGACCTCGCGGGTGACCGGGTCCTCGGAGAACGAGGCGATGGAGTCGATCTGGGTGTCCAGCTCCTCGTAGTCGTCGACCTTGGTGAGCTGCGGCACGAAGCTGCGGAACTTGTCGGTGTAGAAGTCGGTGAAGAGGTAGCGGCCGTAGAGGTTGGTGAGATCTTCGTCGTGCACGACCACACCGCCGATCACCGAGGCGCCGGCCGAGTGGTTGTAGACGAGGACGGGCTTGTCGTGCTTGCTCTTCGACGGACCGTCCGCCGTGTCTCCGGCGTCGCTCTTCTTGAAGCCCTCCCACTTGTCCCAGCCGAAGTTGGCTTTGCGAAGCGAATCCTCGGCCTCGATATCGACCTCTTCGAAGCGGTTCTGCCCGACATCGCCGATCACGATGTTGCCGGTCTCGGGCTCGAAGTTGAAGCGGAAGGGGTTGCGGAGGCCCCGCGCGTAGATCTCGTCGTCACCGTTCTTGCCGACGTACGGGTTGCTGGCCGGGATCGTGTACTGGTCGCCTCCGGACTCGAGCGGGTCGATCCGGATCAGCTTGCCGAGGAGGGACTCCTTGTCCTGAGAGTTCTCGCGCGGGTCGTCGCCGTCGCCGCCGTCGCCGGTCGCCAGGTACATGTAGCCGTCAGGCCCGAAGGTGACGTGGCCGCCGTTGTGGTTGGAGGCGAAGCGGTGGCGGATCCGGATCACCTCGCGCTCAGACGACTCGTCGGCGTCGGTTGCGCTGAGGGTCTCGAACTCGGAGATGACTATGTCGCCGTTGTCCTCGTCGTTGTAGTAGGCGTAGACGAGGCCGTTCGTCGCGAAGTCCGGGTGGAACGCCATGCCGAGGAATCCCTGCTCGCCGGAATTGTCGGTCAGGTTGGTGATGTCCAGGAATGGCTGCCCTTGAGTCGTTCCATTCACCACGACCTGCGCGGTGCCGCCCTGCTCGACCACGTAGACCTTGTCGGTCTCGCCGGGGGCGAACGCCGAGTTCACCGGCGTGTCGAAGGTTCCGCCGACCTGTTCGAGATTGACTTCGCCCTGGCCATCGCCGACCGGCGGCGGGCCCTGTCTGCGCGGAGTCACGGGATCGATGCGGTGGACCGTGCCGTCCAGCGAGGCGATGTAGACATGTTCTTGCAAGTCCTCGCTCACTCCCGCGATGTTGTCGATGCCGAACGGGTGTGACGTGAGGCCGGCGATCGTTTGCGCCCCGACATCCGGCACGAAGCTGCGCGAGTTCGGGGCGCTGAACGCCTCGGCGAAGAGATAGGCCCCGAGGTCGGGGTCGAGGGCGGTTCCGTTGAGGTTGGGGTCGCGCACGACCACGCCGCCGATGACCGTCACGCCGCGCAAAACGCTGTCCGGTGGGGCCACCGGCCGCGGGTAGTCGTAGATCGGCGGGATCTGCGGCAGCGCCGTCGCTCGCTCGGGGTGCGGTCCCGCGATCAGGCCCTCCATTGCGGGCCACTGGAAGTCGGCGCCCTTCGCGGTCGCGATCGGGATGATGTCGACTTCCTCGCGTGCGCCCTGGCCCACGTCGCCGATCGCGATGTTGTCGCCGTCGAACGAGAACCGGAAGGGATTGCGAAGGCCGATCGACCAGATCTCGTCGCGGCCCTTCTCTCCCACGAACGGATTCCTTCGCGGGATTCGATAGCCCCCTGGGCAGTAGGCGTCCTCACGGCAGCCAATCCTCGGGCTGATCCGCAGGAGCTTTCCGAGCAGCTTGTTCAACTTGCTCGAGTTGTTGAACTCGTCGTTTCCGCTGCCGCCGTCGCCCGTGGCGATCCACAGCTTGCCGTCGGGGCCGAACGCGACCGTGCCGCCGTTGTGGTTGCCGGCGTCGCGATGAGGGATCGTGATGACCGTCCGGTGCGAGTTGAGTCGCGCCCGCCGCGGGTTGTCGTTCCGGATCTTGAACTCCGCGATCTCGATATCGCAGCCGCCGGTCTCGTCACGGCAGTGACGGTTGGTGTAGTAGAGGTAAAACAGGCCCGTGTCGGCGAAGTCGGGCGGAAAGGCCGTTGACAGAAGGCCCTGCTCGCCGCCTGCAGTGATGATGTCCGAGACGTCGATGAGCGGATTCTCCAGCTGGACGCCGTTCTCGACGACGCGGACCTCACCGCCCTGCTGGGTGACGTAGACGATGTCGGGGAAGCCGGGCGCCCCGGTCACGTGGACGGGGGTGTCGAACCCGCCACCGAACGGAGTCGCGGTCACGGTCTGGACGTCGCCCGCGTGGCCCACCGGCGCGCTCACCAGAGCAGCGGCGCCCGCGAGCGTCGCCAGCGTCCCTGCCAGTCCCAGCCGTTTGCCCTTACTTACTTTCAAGTGCTCTTCACCGTAGCGCCAACCCCCGCGACGGCTCTTAGTTGCGCCTGATCTTTATTCCTTCTCCGGCACGAGGCGGAAGACCATTCCGTCCAGCGACACGGCATAGATGCGGCCTCGCTGGTCCTCGCCGAACGACGAGATCGAGGGGACCTGAAGCCCTAGCGCCCGGTCGTCGGTGGCCTGGCCGCCGCTGGCCGCGTCCTCGGCGGTGAAGCTGCGGAGCTGGCCCTGGCAGAAGTCCGCATAGAGGTAGCGGCCGTAAAGCGACTCGAGCGCTTTGTCGCGGACGACGTAGCCGCCGGTGACCGAGCAGCCGGCGTCGCGGCCGTAGGTCAGGACGGGGTCAACCGCGTTCTCGGCCTGCTCGTCGGAGTTGAAGCGCTCGGTTCCTTCGTAGGCGGACCAGCCGAAGTTGGCCTCCTGCCCGGGCTTTTCGAGGTAGTCGATCTCCTCCAGCGAGTTTTGGCCGACGTCGCCGATCCAGAGCGCGCCGGTCTTTGAGTCGAAGGAGAAGCGCCAGGGGTTGCGGAGGCCGTAGGCGAGGATCTCGGGCCGCTTGTTGGTGGTCCCCACATAAGGGTTCTCGTTGGGGTTCGAGAACTCGAGCCCGCCCGAGGGGGAGGCGGGATCGATCCGCAGGATCTTGCCGAGGAGGACCGTGAGGTCCTGGCCATTCCGCTCGGGATCGCCCGCGGCGCCGCCGTCACCCAGGCCGACCAGGAGGTTGCCGTCGTCGTCGAAGATGAGGAGGCCGCCGTTGTGATTCGAGTAAGGCTGGGGTTGCTCGAGGACGGTCCGAGCCGAGCGCTCGTCGACCTTGCCGTTGTTGGCGGTCCGGTACTCGACGACCCGCGTGTCGCCGTTCGTGTTCGTGTAGTCGACGTAGAAGAGGCCCGAGCGCCGGTAGTCCGGCGAGAACGCGACCGAGAGCAGGCCCTGCTCGCCGCCCGCGGTGATCTCATCGGAGATGTCGAGCAGCGTCGACTCCTTGCCGTCGGGCTTCACCTGGATGATGCGGCCCGTCTGCTCGACCACATACAGGGACGAGTCGCCAACGGGCTGCGTGACGAAGACCGGATCCTCGAACTCGCCGATCTCCTCAAGTTCGACTCCACCACCGCCTTGCGGCTCTCCGCCACCGGGCTCACCGCCTCCCGGGTCGGTCACGACCGGGGGTCCGGTTACGACGGGCTCTTCCTTTTCGCCGCAAGCGGCGACGAGGAGGGATGCGAGTGCGAGCAGGATCGCAAGGCGGTTGCGCATGGCCCCGCGAACGGTAGGGGATCGAAAGCCGGCTCTTGTCAGTCCGCGGGGACGACGTTGCCGTCTTCGTCCACCTTGGTGGCCGACGGCTTGTCGGTGATCGTGGCGACGAACTCGCCTTCGACCGGTTCTCCCGTGTCCGTGACCGCGACGGCCTTTCCATCCAGACCGGCCGCGACCTCGTAATGGACGGTGTAGGTGCCGGCGACGACCGGCGTCACCCTGAAGACGACGTGGATCTCCTCGTCGGGTGGAAGCTCGCCAAAGGCGTACGTGTTGGTCGAGGCTGTCTCGGCACCGGCGGTTGGCGCGGAGTCGAGATCCTTGGTCGAGGCCCCGTCCTCGAGGATCTTCGGGTAGTCGTTCTCGAGGATCCAGACCGGGCGGTTCGGGTCGGCCAGTCCCTCCTGCGTGGAACGGACGTTGAACGCCCCGTCGGCCTTCACGTCTCCCGTGTAGATGGTGACCGCGAGGTCAGGGATCGTCTCGTCGCCCGAGTTGCGGAAGGCGAGTTCGAGGTCGGTCGTCTCGGCCAGGCGCTGTTTCGGGGCGAACTCGGCCACGGTCACCTCGACCGGATAGTCGGCCCCTTCCTCGTTCTCGTCCTGGCGCGGATCCGATCCCCCGCAACCAGCGATGAGCAGGGCGGCCAATCCGAGACAAAAAGCCCGGTGGCCTTGGACCCGCGATTTGCGGGGGCTTGTGGTCTCCACCCGCAAGGCGCGGGGAACATACCATCCATGAAGGGCACGTTAAGCCGGTGGAATGCACAGTTGTCGGTTGCCCTACTGCGTCGCCATGGATTAGTCTTGTGCTTGTTGGGGTCGGGCAATGTCCTGGACCCCACGGTGAGAGATGGTCAGATCAGCAGCCGACAGGGCATTCCTACCAGCGAAATCGCTCTTCGAGCAGGTCGGAAACATGATGATTCTGACCGGCAAGACGATCGTCGCTGCTGCACGCCCGCCCTACCCCTACGGGGGAGAGTTCATCTCGCAGTTCCTTTTCGCGCTCCAGCTCTGCTGGTTCCCGATGATGATCTCGACGATCGCGTTCGGGTTCGGCGCCCCTGGCCTTCAAGCCGCGAACTTCCTCTCCCTGTTCGGCGCCCTAGACCGCCTCGGCGGCTTCTTCATCCTCGCGTCGGTTCGTGAGTTCGCGCCATTCGTGACAGCGGTCGTCGTTGCCGGCGTGGCCGGCACGGCCATCACCGCGGACCTCGGAGCCCGCAAGATCCGCGAGGAGCTCGACGCGCTCCAGGTGCTCGGCGTCGATCCCATCAAGAACCTCGTTGTTCCGCGCTTCCTGGCCCTGATGCTCATCACCGGGCTGATGGACATCTACGCCCTCCTCTTCGGCATCTCGGGCGGCCTCTTCGCCGAGATCGCCTACGGCCAGCCGCTCGGAGGCTTCTTCGCCACCTTGTTCACGAACGCGTCCGTGACGGACCTATGGGGATCCGTTCTCAAATGCACGATGTTCGGCGCGATCATCGCCATCGTCTGCTGCTACTACGGGATGAATGCGTCCGGAGGCGCAGAGGGAGTGGGCCGCGCCGTGAACGTCGGCGTCGTCATCGCCTTCCTGGGAGTGTTCGCGTTCAACTACGTCTTCACCCAGACCCTGCTCGCCACCCATCCCGAGATCTCGGTGATCAAGTGACGATGCTCGCGCTGACAAGGGAGACGTGCGCCTGATGGGCTGGCTCGCATTACCCAAGGAGTGGATGGCGAACCTCGGGACGATCGCCCGTTTCTGCGCGCGGGTCATGGGCCTCGTCTATTCGGGCCGTGTCTTCCGCTTCTTCGGGGAGGCGCTCCGCCAGGCCGGCATCCTCATCCTCGGCTCGGCGCTCGTCATCTGGGGCCTCACCTTCATCCTTGGCTTGCAGTGCGGCATCGAGGGCGCGTACTTCTCGCGCTCGGTCGGCGCGCCTTCCAACGCGGGGGTGTTCGCCGCGTGGTGCGATCTCCGCGAGGTCATCCCCTACGCCTTCGGCTACATGATGGCCGCCAAGGTAGGAACCGGAATCGTCGCCGAGATCGGCGCGATGCGCATCTCCGACGAGGTCGACGCGCTCGAGGTCATGGGCGTCAACCCGATGATCTTCCTTTGCGCCACCCGCCTGCTGGCCGCCTGGCTCACGCTCCCGTTCATCTATCTCGCCGGAATCGGCGTTGGCTTCTTCGCCTCGTACCTGGCGGTGGTCCAGCAGGTCGGCGAGGTCTCGGCCGGTGGCTACTTCTTGATCTTCTGGATGTTCCAGAACCCGCCCGACCTCATATTTAGCGTCATCAAGGGCATGTTCATGGCTACGGCGATCGTTCTCGTCGGCTGCTACTACGGCTACACGGCCTCGGGCGGTCCGGTAGGGGTGGGAACCGCGACTGCGAAGTCGATGGTGCTGAACATTGTCTTGGTCCACATCATCGGGATGATGGGCACCCTGGTCTTCTGGGGGGCAAATCCACGCGCGCCAATAGGCGGATAAGGAGAAGGTTTTGGCTGAGGACTCAGGCATCCACGATCAGGAAGCGGAAGACGAGGAGGCGACGGACTCCGCCGACACTGGTGGCGCCACGAGCGCGAAGTCGGATCGCGAGGATCGCGAGCAGCGGCAGGCCGAGTTCGAAAGGTTCGCCGAGGAACAGGAGCGCGACTCCGAGCCGTATGAGGAGCCTGCCCCTGAGCTTGGCTCTCTCCACAAGGACTACATCCTTCCGGGCGTCGCCTCTGATGAGGACAACCCCTACAAGTGGCACACGGGCGAGAAGCGCGACCACGGCGGCGAGGACGCGATCGAGGTAATCGACGTCGTCAAGCAGTTCGGCCGCATGCGGATCCTGAACGGCCTCTCCCTGGGTCTTCCCGATAACCAGATCTCGATGGTGCTCGGGCCGTCGGGTACCGGCAAGTCGGTGCTGATCAAGCACATCGTCGGCCTGCTCTACCCCGACTCCGGCGACTTGCTCGTCCATGGCGAGTCGGTTCCCGGCATGTCGGACGACGAGCTCTTCGAGATGCGCAAGAAGTTCGGCCTCCTCTTCCAGGACGGCGCGCTCTTCGGCTCGATGAACATCTGGGACAACGTCGCCTTCCCGCTTCGCCAGCACACGGATAAGGGCGAGGACGAGATCGGCGACATCGTCGGCCGCCGCCTCGAAGAGGTCGGCCTCGGTGGCGCGACCGAGAAGATGCCGAACGAGCTCTCCGGAGGTATGCGCAAGCGCGCCGGCTTCGCCAGGGCGCTGGTGCTCGACCCCGCGATCGTCATGTTCGACGAGCCGGACTCGGGCCTCGATCCCGTTCGCACCGCGCTCCTCTGCGAGCTCATCCGCGAGATCCACGAGGAGAACGGCGGTTGCTACATGGTGATCAGCCACGACCTCGGCACTGCACGTCGAATCGCCGACTTCATCGCGGTGCTCTGGAAGGGCAAGATCGTCGAGTCCGGCCCCTCGTCAGAGCTCTTCGACTCGGAGAACGAGTTCGTGAGCCAATTCCTCAACGCGGAGACAATCGGCCCGCTGGCGATGGATTAGGCGCGTCCGCGCTCAGCCGAGCTCTTCGGCGATCCCGACGATGATGCCCTCGGGGCCGCGAACGAAACAGAGCCGGTAGAGGTTCTCGTACTGCGCGATCTCGTCGAGGAGCTCGGCGCCGTGCTTGCGAAGGCGCCCGACGACCTCGTTCACGTCGTCGACCGTGAACATGATGCGACGCATGCCGAGCGTGTTGGACGGCGCGTTCTCCGGCTCGGGCCGGATGGCAGGCGGCGAGTGGAACTTCGAGAGCTCGACGCGGCCGTGGCCGTCCGGGGTCTGCATCATGGCGATGTCGGCACGGACGTTCTCGAGCCCGATGACCTTGCCCGCCCATTCCCCCTCGACCTGTGTCTCGCCGACGAGGTCCATCCCGAGTTCGATGAAGAACGCCTTGGCCGCCTCCATGTCCTCGACGTTGATGAGGACGTTGTCCATGCGCAGAATCGCCATGGCCTCAGCTTAGATTGGGCGCGGGTTAAGGGCCGATCTCGACCGGCTCGTCTGCTGTTTGCCCCGCGTAGGCTGAATTGCGTATGAGGAGCGTTTTTGCACGCATCGGCGCGTGGTGCGTCGAGCGCCCTGGGCCCGTGATCGCGCTCGCTGTGCTGCTCGCGATCCTGGGCGTGGTCGGCGCTTTCACGCTGAAGCCGAACGGCGAGGCGGACACACTCGTCGACGAGAACTCGGCGACGTTCAAGGCAACCGAGGAGCTCAAGGAGAAGTTCGGCGACGACCCGATCGTCGTTCTCATCAAAGGCGACCTGGAGCAGCTCGTCCTGACCGAGGACCTCCAGCGCATCCTCTTCCTCGAGGCGTGCCTGGCCGGCACCGCGCCTGAGGGCGAAGTGGCCGAGGGCATCGAGACCCCGGCGGTGTGCAACGACCTGGCAGAGACGAAGCCGGCGCGCGTGGTCTACGGGCCTGCGACCTTCCTCAACCAGTTCGCTACCCAGGCGTCCGATCAGTTCCAGCAGCAACAGGTTGCGGCGCAGGAGCAGGGCAAGGTCGCGGCCAAGCAGGCTTACGACGCCGCAATAAAGGAGGGACTGGGCAAGGGGGAGGCGCAGGCGGCAGCCCAAGCGGCGGCTGAGGCGGTCCAGCAGCAGTTCCTCCAGCAGGCGGTCGCCCTCGGGACGAAGTACGGCCTCGGCCTCGAGCTGCCGTCGATCCGCGACCCCCAGTTCGTGCGCGCCGTCGTATTCGACCCGCGGTTCACCGACCCGGTCCCGAAGTCGAAATTCTCGGCCTTCTTCCCCTCTGCCGAAGCCGCGGCAATCTCGGTCCGGCTGCGCCCCGATTTGACCCAGGAGGAGCGAAGCGAGGCGATCGATCAGATCCGGGAAGCGGTCTCGGAAGACGTCTTCCAGATCAGGGGCGCGTCGTATCTCGTCTCCGGCGCGCCCGTCTTGGCCGACGGCCTCACCGACGAGCTTCAGAGCCAGATCACGATCCTCCTCATCGCGGCGCTCGTAGTGATGGCGCTCATGCTTGCCCTCGTCTTCACCCCGCCCCTTCGTCTCTTGCCCCTGGGGATCGGGCTCGCCGCCAGCGCGATCGCTTTCGGCGCCTTGGCGCTGTTCGGAGGCACGCTCACAATGGCGGTGATCGCCGGCCTGCCCATCCTGATCGGGCTCGCCGTCGACTACGCGATCCAGCTCCAGGCGCGGTTCATCGAGGCACGGAGCAGCGGATCGTCCCCGGCTCGTGCGGCCGCTGAGGCGGCAGCCAACGGCGGCCCTGTCGTCGCCACCGCGGCTCTTGCGACCGCGGCGGGGTTCCTGGTCTTGATCCTGTCGCCGATCCCAATGGTGCAGTCTTTCGGAGTACTTCTGGTCGGCGGCCTTGCGATCGCTTTCTTCCTCGCCCTCACGGCTGGCCTTGCTGTCCTCTCGATGACCGGCACCACAGACGGCGAGAGGTCGGAGTCCCGACTGGCGCCCATCGTCTCGCGCGTTCGCGGGGCGGGCGCCAAGGTCCCCGTACCGGGCTGGGTGCCGGGCTTCCGCACGACCCTCTCGAAGCTCGGCCCGCGCTCCTTAGCGGCATCGATCTCCATTCCCGGGAAGGTCGTCGCGGCCTCGGCGGTGCTCGCGCTCGCGGGCTGGATCGCCGGGACCAAGACGGAGATCGTCTCCGACTTCCACGAGCTTCTTCCTGCCAGCCTGCCCGAGCTTCAAGACGTGGGCGCGCTCGAGGAGGAGACGGGTGTGTCGGGCGAGGTGGACGTGGCGATCACAGCCGACGATCTGACCGACCCCGCGGTCATCGCCTGGATGAAGGACTACCGCCAGCGTGTCCTCGATGCGGGTGGCTACGACGAAGATTGCCGCGCCGAGGGGACGCGGGTGTGTCCCGCGATCTCGCTGCCCGACCTGTTCGGCGACGAGGTACCGGACCGCGAGCGGATCGAGGGCGTGCTGTCGCTCCTACCCGCCTACTTCGCCCAGGCCGTGATCGAGACCGACCCGGTCACGGGCGAGGCCGGCAACACGGCGCTCCTCTCGTTCGGGATCAAGGTCATGCCCTTCGACGAGCAGAAGGAGCTCGTCGACGAGATGCGCGAGCTCGTTGATACGCCCGGCGCGACTCCACCGCCGGAGGGCGTCGAGGTGGCGATTGAGCCGCCCGAAGGCTCAACCGTCGAGGTGCTGGGTCTCGCCGTGCTCGCGGCGGACGCGAACGCGTCGCTGGGGTCGAACCGCTATCTCCTGACGTTTGCGGGGCTCGCCGCCGTTGCCCTGGTGCTCTTCCTGGTCGGGTTCATCCCGGCGGCGCGACGTCTCCGCAAGGCCGGGGAGAACGGGTACGGCGCGGCAGCCGGCAAGGCCTCTCGCCGCGCGCTCGTGCCGCTCATCCCGGTCGTCCTGGCACCGGGCTGGTCGGCGCTCGTGCTCGAGGGCGCTCAACTCGATCTCAACCCGATGTCCGCCACGCTCGGCGCGCTGGTGATCGCGATCGCGACCGAGTTCAGCGTTCTTCTCTCGTCGCGCTACTACGAGGAGCGCGAGCGCGGCGAGTCGGTCGGCGAGGCGCTCCGCCTCACCTACTCGCGCACGGGTGCCGCGGTGATCGCCTCGGGTCTCACCGCCATCGCCGGCTTCGCGGTCCTCGCTCTGGCAGCGCCAGTTACGGCGATCTTCGGCGGCGACGCGATCAGGATGCTCACCGAGTTCGGCGTCGTCGGCGTGATCGACCTCGTGATCGCTCTTGCCGGCGTGCTCCTCGTGTTGCCCGCGGTCCTCGTCTGGGCCGAGGGCGACTTCGCATCGGCCCGCGCAGCGGTCGGGCGCGTGCGCCGCCGCCCGCGGTCGGAGGCGCCCGTCTCGTAATGAGTGATCCGCCGCGCCAGCCCGGCGAGGAAGCCCCGGAGGGAGAAAAGCCCAGGCCCGGCGCGCGCTACCCGCTGATCGTCGGCATCGCGTTCGTGGCGCTCATCGCCTACGCCACCTACAACTCGATCCAGACCGACGAGGGCGGCCTATTGGGAGCCGAGGATGCCGAGCGGGGGAGGGCGCTTCCGGAGTTCGCAGTGCCGGACATCCAGAGCGGGCTGGAGGGAGACGCGAACGTCGCGCAGGACGATTGCGAAACGTCCCAGAACCCGTGTCCCGAGCCGCGCACACCCGCATGCAAGATCGAGGAGGAGGGCGCGATCCGGGTTTGCGACCTCTTCGACAAGCCGCTCGCGATCTCGTTCTGGTTCACAGGCGGAGCGGAGTGCCTGACGGAGCAGGACGCCTTCAACCGCGCGTCCGAGCGCTTCGAGGGCGAGGTCAACTTCCTGAGCGTGAACATCCGCGACGACATCGACGAGGTTCGCCAGATCGCCGACGAGCGGGGCTGGAGCGTGCCCGTTGGATGGGACCGCGACGGCGCCGTGTCCAACACCTACCGGGTCGGGCTCTGCCCGACGATGGCTCTCGCTCTGCCCGGTGGCATCCTGGACGATGCGGTGATCGGCACCGATTCGTTTACCGACGAGGCGCTCGACGAGGAACTCGAGCGGCTGGTCCAGGACTCGATCGCGCTGGAGGCGACGATCAAGTGACCTCTGAAGCTGTTCCGGAGCGCGGCTGGGTCGCCGACGACGTCACAGAGGAGCTGGCCGGCGTCGGCGTCCACTACCTCCTCCTCGAGCAGGGCTCCGGACGAAGCCCACGTCATGTGAAGGAACATCTGAAGGAGCTCGCCGGGCGGTTCTCCGGTGCGCAGGCCGTGAACCTCCGCCATCAGGCCATCCCGTGGGCGTACCGGGTCTTCTTTCGCCATATCGGGCTCGACCCCGACGAGCAGCGCACCCCGGTCGAGGAGGTCGCGCTGGAGCGGATGCGAAAGGGCGGCTTTCCCTCCGTGAGCCTCCTGGACGACGCGCTAACGATCGCGATCGCCGAGTCGGGCGTCGCGCTTCGCGCCTTCGACGCCGACAAGGTCGAGGGCCGCCTCGGCATCCGCCTGAGCGCTGCGGGCGAGCCGCTCGAGGGCAGGCCGGGAGAGCTACCGCCAGGGACCCTCGTGATCGCCGACGAGACGCGCCCGCTCGCGCTCCTGTTCGGGGCGACCGGCGCGGGGAGGGGCGTCTCGAACAAGACGAAGCGCACGCTCCTGTGCGCGATCCAGGTTCGCGGCGTGCCTGACATCGCGATCGAAGAGGCGATCTGGCTTGCCGCCGGGGTCATGCGAGGGTAGGATTAGGGCATGGCTGAAGCGCTCGGATACGAGACAGCAGTCGGAGGCGGCAGAGCGGACGTGCCGCTCGATTTCCTCGTCACCACTGACGAGCGCCCCCTTCGCGACGAGCTTCGCCGCCAGATCGCCCGCCTCGAGCAGCAACTCTCCGAGCTCTGGACGTCGGCCTTCCCCCGCAAGGGCATCGACTGGTCGGTCGGTGCCGTCGGCGGCCCGCGCATTCTCGGCGCGGCCGAGCTCGAGCGGATCCGGGACGCGCTCCTGGTGCGCATCCGCGAGGCCCAGACCGAGATCGCACGCCGCGCCGACGTCGAGGAGCGAAACCGCGGCCTCATCGAGCGCATGATCGCCGAGCCCGAGAGCTACCCGTGGGTTCAGGTCTCCAACGAGGACGTCGGCGACCGCGAATGCAAGCACTGGCACTCACGCCCCCGCTTCGGCATCCTCGGGATGCTCATGGGCTGGTGGCGCGTCAGGCTCTCCTCCGGTTGCCCGTTAGCCGAGGGGCTTGCGGCTCCTAACCCCTGATGGCCAGCAAGAAGCGCAAGAAGCGGCCGCGCAAGCCGCGCGAAGCCGCACCCGTTGAGCCGAAGCCCGCAGCTTCGAGCCACGCCGCTGAGCGCAAGCGTGCGGCCGCCGAGGACACGCGCCCGCCGGCACCCTGGGGATCATTCCCGCTCGTCGAGATCTGCGTCCTCGTCGGGCTCATCCTCATCATCGTGGGCTTGATCATTGGCCCCGAGCAGGGCGCCCTGGCAATCGGCGTCGGAATCGGGCTAGCCGCCCTGGGCGGGCTTGAGCTGGCCATCCGTGAGCACTTCGCCGGCTTCCGGTCGCACTCGTCGCTCCTGGCGGGCGTCCCGGCAATCGCGGCGCTCGGTCTCCTTTTCTACGCGGGGCCGGACTCGCTCGAGCCGATCGTGATGGTCGCGATTGGCGCCGCGGTGTTCGCCGGCGCCTTCCTCGGCTTCCAGCAGATGTTCAAACGCAAGGCGGGCGTCGCCGTCAAGATCCGCTGAGATCCGCCGCGCGCTCTCATGAAAACGGGCGGGCCTGATGGCCCGCCCGTTCATGCGGTTTGCGCGTGTGCGCCTGCTTCTAGCCCTGCCCGAACCCTCGCTGCTCGAGCTCTGCGGCCAGCATCTGGCGCTGGCGCGACGTGAGCCTTCCGAGCTCGCGGTTCTCGTTCAGCGTTAGCGCCTGAAGGAACTTGCGTGAGCGGGTCCGCCCCCAGCGGCGCTGGCTCCGAAGAAGCTCGCCGACGGTCATCGTCTCGGCCTGCCACGGGCACTCGCGAACGATCTTTGCCGTCTCAATCTCTCCTGCGCCCACCTCCCGTTTGAGCTGGGCTCGGGCGAGCCTCACTCGGTTGGCTTCGGCTAGGGCCTGCATGTGCTGGGGTACGACCTGCGAGGGCGCAGGGGCGATCGTTGTGGCAGCTTCCATTGACACTCCTCCTCTGAGTGGTCTGCGGGCGGGGTTAGGGATATGGGCGCACGGGACCGCTCCGTTCGGGCTCCCCCCATTGGGCTGCCCGGGACCCTTGGAGTTCGTGTGGCTACGCCTCCTTGGGCTCCCTGTTCACTGGACCGGGGTCCGGCGCGAGGGGGAAGTTAGGCGACATGCCCGCTAATGGCAACCGGGTAAACCCGCAAGTGCATCACGACGTTCGCTAAGAGCACCTTTTTTGATTTCGATAACGCCTTGTTCACAAGTGGACAAGGAAGAACTAACCCGCTCGGGGTATCTCCGGGAAGCGCTCGAGGGTCTCCTCGATGATCCGAAGCGCCCCGTCGAGATGTTCCGTCTCATGAGTCGCCATGAGCGAGGTGCGAAGGAGAGCGGCGCCGGGAGGGACGGCAGGGTGGATCGCGACGTTGGTGTAGACGCCGGCGTCGAAGAGCTCCTTCCACAAGAGGACGGCCTGCCAGTCCTCGCCGACGACGACGGGGACGACGGGCGAGGACGCCTCGGTTCCGTCGGGGAGCTTGCCTGGGTCGATGACCACGAGCCCCATCTCGCGGAAGCCGCGGCGCAGGTAATCGGCGTTCTCGAGGACGCGCGTCATCAGTTCCGGCCCCTCCTCGCGGATCACGCGGAGCGCCGCAAGCGCCGCCCCTACGGCCGCGGGCACGGCCGACGCGGTGAAGATGAACGGGCGCGAGTTGAACCGGATGAAGTCGATGACCTCGGACGAGCCCGCGATGAACCCACCGCATGAGGCGAGGCTCTTCGAGAAGGTCCCCATGCGCAGGTCGACCCGATCCTCGACGCCGAAGAGCTCCGATGCGCCGGCCCCGCGCGCCCCCAGAACGCCCACGCCGTGCGCTTCGTCGACCATGAGGCGCGCTCCGTAGCGCTCGCACAACTCGCAGATGGCTGGGAGGTCGGCCAGGTCGCCCTCCATCGAGAAGACCCCGTCCACGATCACAAGGACGCCGCCGCCGTCGCTCGCCGCCCGCTCCAGCATCCGCTCGAGCTTCGGCATCTGGTTGTGGCGGAACGGCCGGAGCTTCGCGCCGGAGAGCCTGACGCCGTCCATGATCGAGGCGTGGTCAGCTGAGTCGCAGATCACGGTGTCCGAGGGGCCGAGGATCGTGCCGATGGAGCCCGCATTGGCGCCATGGCCAGTTGAGAAGACAAGAGTCTCTTCCGTTCCCATCCAGTCGGCCAGCTCCTCTTCGAGCGTGACGTGGAGGGGAGTGGTGCCGTTGAGGAAGCGCGAGCCGGTCAGGCCGGTGCCGTACTTGTCGAGCGCGTCGCGAGCGCCCTGGCGGACCCGCTCGTCGCCGGTCAGCCCCAGGTAGTTGTTGGAGCCGAGCATCACGACCTCGCGGCCTTCGACCTCCATCAGCGGCCCGGCCTCGGACTCGATCAGGCGGAAGTAGGGGAGGAGGTCGTTCTCGCGAGCGGCCTCCAGTTGCTCCATGCGGTCGTGGGATCTCGCCTTGGCAAAGACATCGACGGGTGCTCTGGTGGACTCAGACATCCCCTCAATCTTTCCAGAGAGCCCTTTCCACTAGCGTGCGCGCGATGGCTTTGACCGTTCGCACCGCAACGGGCCGCAAGGACATGAACACGTTCATCGACGTCCCGTTCCGCCTTCGCCGTGACGATCCGCAGTGGGTGCCCCCTCTTCGCTTCGAGCGCCGCGCCTTTCTCGACCGCAAGAAGAACCCCTGGTTTGAGCACGCGGAGGCCGAGTTCTTCCTGGCTGAGCGCGACGGCGAGCCGGTCGGGCGCATCTCGGCCCACATCGACCGCCGCTGGGACGAATACCAGGGCGGTTCCGACGGGTTCTTCGGCTTCTTCGAGGTCGCGAACGACCCAGAGGCGGCGAAGGCGCTCCTCGACTCGGCTACCGAATGGGTGCGGGCGCGCGGCCGCGAGCGGATCCTCGGGCCGATGGACTTCACGATGAACGACGAGTGCGGGATCTTGATCGAGGGCTTCAACGAGCCGTCGATGATCCTCGAGCCCTGGCACCCGCCGTATTACAAGGAGCTGATCGACGGGTACGGCATGGAGAAGCGGATGGACCTCCTCATGTGGGAGCTCTATTTCGGCTCGCTGGATCAGGGCGAGTCGTTCACGCCGATGATCCACGCCGCCGCTGACCATTCGCGGAAGGAGGGCGTGACTGTCCGCGACATGAAGCGCTCCGACATGGAGGCCGAGGTGACCCGCTTCATGGAGGTCTACAACGTCGCCTGGGGCAAGAACTGGGGCTTCGTGCCGATCACCGAGGCCGAGGTGCGCTTTCAGGCGAAGAACCTGAAGCCCGTCCTCGACGAGAACTGGGCGATGATCGCCGAGAAGGACGGCGAGGTCATCGGCGCGGGGCTGACGCTCCCCGACGTCGACCAGGCGCTCACGAAGATGAACGGACGCCTCCTGCCGTTCGGCTGGGTTCACTTCCTGCGCCGCAAGAAGTACATCGACCGCCTGCGGGTCTTCGCCCTAGGTGTCCTGCCCCAGCACCAGCACCTCGGCGTCGCCGCGGCTCTTTATGAGCGCCACCTCCACTCGGCCGAGCACCACGGGCCGCCCGGTGGCCACATGGGATGGATCCTCGAGACGAACAAGCCGATGAACCGGGCGATGGAGGGCATGGGCGGCAAGGTCGTCCAGCGCTACCGGATCTACGAGAAGGCTCTTTAGGCAGCCCCGCCACCGCCCCGCATATAGTGGGAGGGGTGAGAGAGCAGGTACTGCAGGCGGAGGCGGTCGAGGAGACCGAGGAGCTCGAAGACGAGCGCCCGCTTCCCGCCACCGCGCGCCCGGCCGAGGTCGTTCCTTTCTCGATCGAGGCGCGGACAGTTGCGATGGCCGCCGCTGGCGGGATCGTCGCCGGCGCCGCGACCGTCGCGGTCGTCAAGGCAGTGTCCAAGGCCGCGTCCCCAAAGCGGTCCAAGCGCTCGATCGCCCGGCGCAAGCGCGACGACGTGATCGCGAGCCGCTCGTTCCTGGTCGACGTTCACCTGCTCGGCCGCTGAGGCACGCCGTTCCCACCGACGCCGAGAGTAGGAATAGCCGCCATATGAGCGGGAATTCCACCTCTCGGCAAACTAAGACCCAGCTCGAGATCGAGGTCGTGCCTCCGAGCCCCTACCGGCTGCCCTCGCGGGGGCGGATGGACGGCGTGATGCGCTCGGGCGGCGGCGTCCTAACCCGCCTTCTCCACATCGGCGGCGCTCCGATCGTCGTCCACGGCTGGCAGCGCCGCGACGGCTCCGTCGCGATCCGCGCAGTCGCCGCCGACGCCGATGCAGAGCTACGGCCGCACGCGCTGGAGGAGGCGGTCACCAGGATGCGCTTTTCGCTCGCGGTCGACGACGACCTGACCCCTTTCTACAAGGAGTTCAAGCGCGACCCCTTCATCGGGCCGGCCATCCGCAGGCGGCCGTGGCTTCGCGCCAAGCGGCGGCCGTTCGCATGGGAGGCGCTCGCGTGGGCAATCACCGAGCAGCTGATCGAGTCATCGCGGGCCGCGCAGATCCAGAAGCGGATCATCCGCCGGTGGGGGAGGACGAGCGCCTGGAAGGGCAAGGGGAGCGAGTACCGGCCGCTTACGGACCTTCCATGCCACACGACATTCGCGGGCATGGCTCCCGCCGAGCTTGCGAGCTGCGACCTCGCCCCGGCGCGCTCGATCGCGATGGTCAAGTGCGCCAAGGAGGTCGCGGCCGGACGGGCCGACCCGGGCGACCCGGCTGCGGACGCAAGGTTCGAGCGCATTTCTGAGATCGGTCCATGGACCCTTCAGTGCCTCGGCCTCTTCGGGCGCGGCGAGTTCGACTCACTGCCGGCGGGCGACCTGGCCTACGTGAAGCTCATCGGGGTCGCGCAGGGCCTTGGCCGCCGGGCGATGGTCTCCGAGGTCGAAGAGTTCTATGCCCGCTACGAGCCGTTCCGCGCGCTCGCGGGCGTCTTCTCGCTCAGCCACTACTCGTCGGCTAAGAGCCTGGCCCGCGGCCTCCCCATGGCCCCGGACCTCCACGCGGACGCGGCCTAAGCCGCTCTACTCGCCAGGCGACCGGCGACAGTCCCCGCCGTCGACCCGGATCATCTTGAGAGCCGTGCCGGCGTCAAGCGGCTCTTCCCCGAACTCAGGGAACAAAGCGCACTCCTCAGGGCTGGCGCAGCCGCACTCCCTCGCAACCTCGAGCCAGCCCTTCATCGCCCTGGTGCGCTCCAGGAGGGCCTCGACCTCGATCAGCTTCTGGTCCGAGAGCGACCGCATCGGCGCTCCGAGGCCGTCTGCGCTGTCAACACCGTCGATCAGCTCCTTGATCTCTCGCAGCTTGAAACCGGCGCTTTGGGCCACCCCGATGAACCCCAGCTTGCCAAGCACCTCGGGTTCGTACCGGCGCTGCCCGCCAGAGCGACCTGGCTCTTCAAGCAGGCCGATCCGCTCGTAGTAGCGGATCGAGGACGTCGCCACGCCGGCGCGCTTTGCGACCTCCCCGATCGTCAGCTCCGGAAATCCATCCAATTTGGCTCAGGCCTTGACTTAAACCGCGGTTCAAGGTGCATCGTAGTCCGAAATCGCCACCCCAACAGGAGGTAGACCATGCCGAAGGCATCAAAGAAGACCGCATCCGAGCACGAGACGCTCGAGGGCTACGAGGGCCATTTCGAGCACTTCGAAGGCGGCTGGACGGTCGGATTCGAGACGTACACGCAAGACGCGGACCTAGCGCCCCTTTTCAAGGGGCTTCCGGACGACGAGTGCCAGTGCGAGCACATGGGCTACGTGATCAAGGGCAAGGTCGCGTTCCGTTCGAGCGACGGGGAGGAAGTCGTCGAGGCCGGTGAGGCTTACTTCGCCGGTCCCGGCCACACCCCGGTTCTCTACGCCGGGACTGAGGTCGTCGAGTTCAGCCCAACCGAGGAGCTCAGTCGGACGTTCGAGGTTGTCACGAAGAACATGGAGGCGATGGAGGCGACAGCTAGCTGAGCGCTGCTCGCGCTAGATCCACCGGCAGAGCCGTCGCTTCAGCACGCGGATCGTGCCGTCGCGGCGGTGGAGCGTGACCCTCGCATGGCGACCTGAGACATTCAACCGCAGCGTGCGGGGTCGGATATCCCGAAGAACCTGCTTCGTGCCGCCAGAGCGCACCACGATGCGAGATGCGTACCGGTGCAGATTGACCCTGATGAACCTCCGGCAGCGCTCCGGCGGCGCGTGCGAGTTGGGCACAATCTCGCCGCCGTCGGGGCGCTCAGCGGTCGGCAGGGAGACGCGCACGTTGGAGATCTGAGTCTCGAACGGGGTGGCCGCGACGTTGAAGAACGGCGCCTCGGTGCCGGCGAGATCGAGGCGAGCGGTGTGGCCGGGCTCGAAATGCCAGCCTCCGCCGAAGAGCTGGAACGTCACGTGGCCGGTTTGCCCGGGGACGGTCCGGTAGACGCCGCGGGTGACAAGTACCCGCGAGCCGTCCGGAGCTTCGTCCCAGAGACGCGCGATCAGCTGGCCATAGCTGCCGGTCTGAGTGATCTCGAGGTCGACGGTCGGCAGGCCCAAGAGCGTGAAATCCCGCTCCACGGTGTGGCGGTAGACGGCGACGCCGGGGGCGTCGTTGCCTGTGTATTCGGCGCAGGGTGTGGCTGCAACCGGGTCGATCTGGGCGTCGATCCCGGGGTCGGAGCTGGCTTGCGTGATGGTGTGGGCGGCGTCGTCGCCGAAGCTCACCTCGCCGGGGTGCAGCGCGTGCCAGCTCGGCGCCGTGAACGGGCCGGCCGATGGCTCGGACGTTGGGCACGTCTGGGTCCATGCGGTCACAGACCCGCGCTTAGGTGCCACGCCGACGCCACGGACGTGGAAGTCGAGAAACTGCGTCGCCTGGTTGTGAACGGCGATCGCGTCCGCGGCCTTTTGCTTGCTGCGCGCATGGCCCCAATCGGCAAATTGGAGGGTGATGTCAGCGTTTGCGTCCAGGCCCCGCAGGTAGCGGTACATCCGCAGGCCGCCGATCTCCGGCGGCGTGTAATCGTCTGCCCAGCCGTTCTGGATCATCATCGGAGCGGGCTCGGTGTCGGAGATGTCGATGCCAATCGCGCTGTGGAAGCTGAGCAGTTCGTCGACAACGCCCTGAAGTAGCGGACTGTCCGGCGGCGATGTGAGCGCGGTCGCAACCCAGGTCTGGAAGTCCGCGCTCGGATCGACGAGCGGCGGGGCCACGTATCCGGCGGTCCCGAGCAAGGCAAGAGCACCGCTGCCAACGCTTGCCTTCGCCACGCCGGTCGGCGTGCCCGACTGCCGAGCGTCGGGAAACTCGTAGTCGAGCAGCCGCCCGTTCGGCCCGAGCAGCGCGACCCAGTCGGCGACGGCGCAAGATGCGTAGCCGGCCTTGATCTCCAGCGGCGTGCCCTCCGGGCTGACCCATGGGACCAGCGTTCCGTCGAGCATCCGCGTGCGGTCGCGCAGCATCGCAAGCTGGAGCGTGATCGCCGACCCGTACGAGCAACCGGCCGAGCCGAGCATCCCCGGATCCGCGATTCCCTCATCCACGAGCAGGCCAAGCAGGTACTGCATGTCCCGGACTTCGTAGCGCTGGTCGGCAAGGTGCAGCCAGCCGCGCTCGCAGCCGGCTGTGCGGCTATCCACCTTCCCGCACGAGTTCCCGTGGCCGCGCTGGTTCGGCGTCAGCACCGCGTAGCCCTGTTTTGCGAACCAGACGTTGGTGAAGTGGTTGCCCCCGTCCTCTTGGTTCGTCGTCATCTCGCCCTTGTTGCTGCTCAGCCCGTGGAGGAGCAGGAGGGTGGGGAACGGCCCGTCGCCGGAGGGCGGCAGGGTTACATCGACGTCGATCGGCGTCCCGTCGAACGTCGGCACACGGTCTGCGAGCGACGAGCTGGGGCAGAAGCGCACGCCGGCGTTGGGTACGCACTCGCGTCCGAATGGCTCCGGCTCCGCGGACGCGGCGGCCGGCAGGAGCAACAGCGCTATCGCAGCAGCCAGTGCCGCCCCGCATGTACCCGGGAACCGACTCCGCACTAGCTAACAGCCGTTGGTGCCGATCATGCCCGCCCGCATGTTCTTCGTGGTGGTGCCGAACCGGTTGTGGGCGACGACCTTCACCCGGTAGCAGTTGCGCACGGGTGCGGAATAAGGGTTCGTCTCGTAATAGGAGAGCGGCGGCCGCTCGAGCGGCTCAGCTTCCTTCCTGTCACCCTCGAAGGTCACCGAGACCTTGCGCTGATTCCGTCCGCCCTTGTCCATGCGGACCTTGACGGAGAAGGTGATGCCTTCGCTTTCATCCGTCGCGCGGACGTAGACGATGTCCGGCTTGAACGCCTGCGCCTGGGCGGGGACGAGAACGGCTACAACGATCAGCGCCGCAAGGACGAGTGGAAGCTTGCGCATGATCCGAGAATAGACGCCCAGAGTCAGTCGCGAGCCGGTCCTGCGTGCCCGCTTACCTTAAATCGTTGCGGGGTTTAACATCGCGAGCGTGGCGGAACCGTATGACGTGGTGGTGGTCGGCGCCGGTTCAGCGGGGGCGGTGATTGCCGCACGGCTGTCGGAGGATCCGAACTGCCGGGTGGCGTTGATCGAGGCGGGCGAGCCGCCGCCCGAGGCTGAGGCGATGCCGGCGGCGTGCGCCTCGCTCCAGGTGAATCCCGAGACCGACTGGATGTACACGGCCGACCCTGGCCAAGCTGGGCTGGGACTACGCGATCGACGGATGATGGTTCCCCGCGGCAAGATGCTGGGGGGAACCTCGGGCATCAATTACATGGCCTACGTGCGTGGCCATCCGGGCGATTTCGACGCCTGGTCCGAAGGCGGGGCCACCGGCTGGGGCTACGACGAGCTACTGCCCTACTTCCGCAAGAGCGAGGGTCTCGCGCCGAGTGGGGACATCGTCGTCGACTTCGACGCGCACAACACCGAGGGTCCGCTCGGGGTGTCAGTGCGAGCGCCGGTCCTCCCTGGCTCCCAGCAGTTCGTCGCGGCAGCCGTCGCCGCCGGCATCCCGATGGGCGACTACAACGGCCGCGATCGGGGCGATGAGAAGGGGGTCGTCTCCCTGCTGCAGACCACCACCCGGGACGGCAAGCGGACGAGCACGTTTCACGCGTTCCTCGAGGGCGAGGCCGAGGAGCGGCCGAACCTCGACGTCATCTGCGGTGCTCACGTGACCAGGGTCGTGCTCGAAGAGGGCCCGGACGGGCTCAGAGCCACCGGGGTCGAGTACCGCGAGGCGTCAGGAGAGACGGTGGTCGTCCAGGCTGCGAAGGACATCGTGCTCAGCGCCGGCGCGGTCGGGTCTCCGCAACTGCTGCTCCTGTCGGGGATCGGTCCAAAGGACGAGCTCGAGCCGCACGGGATCCCGTGCCGGCGCGACCTGCCCGACGTCGGCAAGCACCTTCAAGACCACTTGCAACTCGCGCTCGTCTTCCCTGCCCCCGGGATCGGCGTCTCGATGACGGAGCTCGGAATGTCGATGGGACCTGACGCGCTCCGCGCTCCGGCTGGCCCTCTGCCTGCCGATCCGGCTGACGATGCCGGTCTGCCCGAGGAGCTGGAGGCAGTCAGGGCCGAAGCCGAGCGCCGCGTGACCGAGTGGGCGACGACCGGCCACGGGCTCGCGTCGTCATCGCTGTACGAGGCGTGCGCGTGGTACTCGACCGGCCTCGGCGACGAGCACACCCACGACGCGCAGATCGGCTTCTTCATCTGCGGGTACAACGCGGATCTGTGGCGCGACTGCCTCCGCATCGATCCGGCGGACTACTTCGAGGATCCCGAGACCGCTCTCGGTCCCGACGCCGAGAGCGTCATCGTGCTCGCCAACCCTGTGAAACCCCACAGTCAAGGCGAGATCGTGCTGACCGGTTCCGACCCGGCCGATGCGCCGGAGATCCGCATGAACTACTACGGCGACCCGCACGACATCGACGTCATGGTGTCGGTCGTGCGAAAGGCGCTCGACGTCGTCGACAACTGGCCGGACCCCGACGCCCTCGGCCCCCTCCTCGTGCCGCCGGCCCTGGCGGCTGCCCACGATCACAAGACCGGCGACGAGCCGACGGACGAGCTGATCATCGATCTGGCCAAGCACTACTCCGCGACCGTCTACCACCTCACCAGCACCTGCCGGATCGGCGACGTCGTCGACGACCGGCTGCGAGTCGACGGGGTGGCCGGCCTGCGAGTCGCCGACGCCTCGGTGATGCCCGACGTGGTCAGCGGGAACACGAACGCCGCTGTGATCATGATCGGGGAGAAGGCCGCCGAACTCCTCGCCGCCGACCACGGGATCACGCTCCGCGAGCACGTCGGGTTGTAGCGGAGAGGGTGGGATTCGAACCCACGAGGCGGCTTACACCGCCCACACGATTTCCAGTCGTGCACCTTCAGCCACTCGGTCACCTCTCCAGTGGCGGAAGCCTAGAGCCCTCGAGCGCTCAGGCCAGCGCTGGAGCCTGCGGCAGGCGCTCGAGCGCCTGGTTCATGTCGTCTTCTGAGAACTCGAGGTCCTCGAGCTCGCCGCGGTGGTACTGGTCGTACGCGGCCATGTCGAAGTAGCCGTGGCCGCAGAGGTTGAAGAGGATCACGCGGTCCTCGCCGGCCTCCTTGGCAGCCTGGGCCTCGTCGATCACGACCTTGATCGCATGCGCCGGCTCGGGGGCGGGGAGAATGCCCTCGGAGCGCCCGAAGCGGACGGCCGAGGCGAATGCGTCCGTTTGCGTGATCGCCTGCGCCTCGATTACGCCCTCCTTGACGAGGGCGCAGACCGCCGAGGCATCGCCGTGGTAGCGCAGTCCGCCTGCGTGGACGGGAGGCGGGACGAAGTCATGGCCGAGCGTGTACATGGGCATCAGCGGCGTCATGCCGATCGTGTCGCCGTAGTCGTATGCGTAGACGCCCTTGGTGAGCGTTGGGCACGCCGCCGGCTCGGCGGCGATGAAGCGCGTGTCGCGCCCGGAGCGGATCCTCTCGCGGATGAAGGGGAACGAGACGCCGGCGAAGTTCGAGCCGCCGCCGACGCACCCGATCACGACGTCCGGATACTCGCCCGCCATCTCGAGCTGCTTCAGGCACTCCTGCCCGATCACCGTCTGGTGGAGGCACACGTGGCCTAGCACTGAGCCGAGCGAGTAGTGGACGTCTTCGTTGGCCACCGCTAGCTCCACCGCCTCGGAGATCGCGATGCCGAGGCTGCCTGTGCTGTTCGCCTGCTGAGAGCGCCCCGCCTCGGTCAGCTCAGATGGGCTGCGGTGGATCGTTGCCCCCCATGCCTCGATCATCGCGCGGCGGTATGGCTTCTGGTCGTACGAGATGCCGACCATGAAGACCTCACACTCGAGGTCGAACATGCCGCAGGCGAGCGACAGCGCCGAACCCCACTGGCCGGCACCGGTCTCGGTCGTCAGCTTCCGGATCCCCTCGGCCTTGTTGTAGTAGGCCTGCGGAATCGCGGTGTTGACCTTGTGCGAGCCGGCGGGTGAGACGCCCTCGTACTTGTAGTAGATGTGCGCGGGCGTATCGAGCACCTTTTCGAGGCGGCGAGCGCGAAAGAGCGGAGTCGGCCGCCACATCGCGTAGATCTCGCGAACCTCGTCGGGGATCGGGATGTCAGGCTCGGCCGACATCTCCTGCTCGATGAGCGCCATCGGGAAAAGCGGCGCCAGATCCTCGGGGTTGAGGGGCTGCTGGGTGCCGGGATGTAGCGGGGGATGCTCGGGCGGGCCGAGGTCCGCCATGAGGTTGGTCCAGGTCGTCGGAATCTCCGACTCGGGCAGCAGATACTTGACGGGCTCGGGCACGAGAGCGATTCTAAGCGCGGACTGGCCGGCTGGCTAGGAATCGAGCCCGATGCGGCGGTCGAAGCCCGCCGGCGCGTGGATGTTCAGCATCCGAACTGGTTCGTCGCCGTCGTTTCGGAAGGCGTGCTCGATCCCCGGGGGGATGAGCACGAACGTGCCCGGCGGTGCCGGCACGTCCTCGCCCTCGATCACGAATGTCATTTCGCCCTCGAGGATGTAGAACGAGTCGTCCTCTTCTGCGTGGACGTGCTCCTCCAGAACGCGTCCCGCTTCGATCTGGATGATCCCGCAGTTGAAGCGCGGCGTGTCGGTCGTCCGCGCAAGGAACTCGACGTTTCCGACGCGATGGCCTTGGCCGGGTGGGATGACGACTGGTTCAGGCATGCCTCGATACTAAGAGCACGGAGGACGCCGTGGCTACGATCGATGCCATGACTCTGAACGGCACCTGGAACGTTTACCTCGCCGGCGAGATTCACTCCGATTGGCGCGAGCGAATCGCCGACGGGGTCCGCGAAGCGGGCCTCCCGGTGGAGCTCCTCGCGCCCGTCACCGACCACGAGGCATCCGACGATGTGGGCGTCGACATCCTTGGCTCGGAGGACGACAAGTTCTGGCACGACCACAAGGGCGCCGGAGTGAACGCGGTGCGGACGCAGACGCTGATCAAGCGCGCCGACGTGGTGGTCGTCCGCTTCGGCGAGCAGTACAAGCAGTGGAACGCGGCGTTCGACGCCGGATTCGCTGTGGCGCTGGGAAAGCCGGTGATCACGCTTCACCCGCCCGAGCACGACCACGCGCTGAAGGAGATCGACCGCGCCGCGATGGCGACGGCCGAGACGCCCGAGCAGGTCGTCGAGATCCTGCGCTACGCGATCGCGAAGGACTAGGCGTCGAATCCGTAGAAACCCCGGATGACCCGGGGCCTGCAAGCGTCTAACACCTAGCGCCCTACTGAGTTTCTGTCAGCCCTAGCGGGGTAGTAGTAGCGGCATGGCTATGTCACTACCGATATTTCTCATTCTGATCGGCATCGTGCTGGCGATCCTCGTCCATTACGGACTCGGCATCGCGTGCATCGTGATCGGTCTCGTCCTGCTTATCTGGCCGCGCATTAGTTCGGGCAGTACAGCGAGAGTCTGAGCGCGGGCGGGTCGCGCTCCGGCGCGGCCCGCCAAGCACTCGGCAAGTCTCGGCATCGCCGCTGTCGCGCTAGCCTTCGCCGGCATCGCTCGGAGAGGTGGCAGAGCGGTTGAATGCGGCGGTCTCGAAAACCGTTATACGTCTATTCGGGCGTATCGAGGGTTCGAATCCCTCCCTCTCCGCTCTCCGTGCCGGTCCTGGTTTCTAAAGCGAGGGGAGCGGCAGTTCAGCAGCGGTTGAGAATGGGGGGATTGCTGCTCTAGACCGCCCAAGACCGGTGGGCAAGCTCGCCAAACGATCGCAATCCGATCGCACGGCGCAGCGCCACCATCCAGGCCCAACGCGCCGGTTTCGTAACGCCTCCGCGATGCGATTCTGGTCCAGCCGTTACGAAACAGACTTAGTCGGCTTCGCATGGCAAGCGCATAACCCCCCAACCGCCGAGGTCGGGGTTCACCCGGCCACACAGGGTCAATCACCCCTTCGATCGAATGGCGGAATCGAAGGGGCGCTCAACCCGGCCATACAGGGTCAAGGCCGACCTCGTGGGTTAGGTGCTTTGGACGAGAAGCGACTATCTCAGCCATTGCGAGATACTGCTCCGGCGATGTCGGAGGAGAACGTGGAGATCGTCAAGCGGGTCTCCGGGCTTATGGAGCGGAGGGACTGGGCAGGGATGGCGGATGTAGTTGACCCGGATGTCGAGCTGCATGGGACTGTCGGGGGCCTGGAAGAAGGCAAGATCTTGCGAGGCCACGCGCAAATCATCGAAGCGTTCGATCGGGAGACCGAGGAGGCGTGGGATGAGCACCGGATCGAGCCTCAGGAGTTCCTCGACGTGGGCGACCGCGTGCTCATCCTCCACCGCGAGTACCACCGCTCCAAGAGTGGGGTCGAGATCGCGGTGGATACCGCGTCTATCCACGACGTGCATGAAGGGCGCATAGTTCGCATCCAGGGATACATGGACCCTGCCGAAGCCCTGAAAGCCGCCGGACTGCGGAAGTAGCCCGACGTAGCGCTTTGGATGAAAAGCGTGTATGGCTTTGCATGGGAAGCACCTGAGCCCCACCGTCACGTAGGCTCGGTGTCTATCGGCGATCCTGTCCTGCGGTTTCTCCTCTCGACACGATGGCCGGAAAGGGCGGCAGCCCATGACAGATCGAAACCGATCTAATACGTCGCGTCGACGAGAGGACGCGGGGTCCTCAGTGCCACCCCCTTCGTGGATCGCAGACAACCGAGCCCGTTGGCCGTCTGCCCCGCTGATGCCGACGCTTTCAGCCGATGTGACCGAAGCACTCGTCGCCCTTTGGACCGACTATGCCGGTGTCATCCCGACGGAGGCCCATACGGAAATCGATGGCAACACAGTGACCTGCGTTTTGGCCGACGGCGTGTCTGAGTTCAACATCGCGACTGATACCACCCTGGACGGATACAAGCCACACGGCGTCGCGATGACGCTGGCCAACTACAAGCGCGAAGCGGTTTCCGAGGTAACGAGGGTGACTCATCAAAGGGTCATCTCGTTTCTCTCAAGCCACGACTCCGATACCAATGTCGCGACCGAAACATTCACCCTGGGAGCGTCCCTTCGCCGAGGGGCACCTCGCACCACGACCTCCGTGTTGGAGCGATCGACGGGCGCGACCAAGCGCGACAAGGTGGCCTCGTTTCGTGACATGCAAGCAGATGTCCGCGACCGCTCGGCCGAGGTGAGCGACAAGGCCTCCGACGATCATGAGCTGGCCATGGGTCGGCCCGACGGCTACGGGGCATCAAGAGCGCGGGGAGCCGCAAAGGAGGCTCGGACTTGCGCCGCAGATGACCGCCAACGGGCTGACTCAGACCGAAAGCTGGCTGCCGAGGACCGCGCACAGGCCGCGCTTGACCTCGTGAACGCTCAGACCTTCCTTGTTGCCCTAATGCAACGCTGACCCGGACTCAGCGACAACACCCTGCGAGCTGGGCATTCCTCGATCACTGGACCTACGACCGATACGGGCATCTTCTCCCCGGATCGGAGGCTCGGGCGGCTGCCGCGATGGACGCTTGCCTAGATTCCGTTCCCAAAGCCGTTCCCACGGAGCGTGCGATCTCATAGTCGCCGCTCTGGCAAGCCAGGTACGGGATCATCACACTCGACTCGAAAACCGTCATACGTCTATTCGGGCGTATCGAGGGTTCGAATCCCTCCCTCTCCGCTATAGAGCGGAGCGCACGCGCAGGCTGATTCCAGCCGTCTCGTGAACCGGAGCGCCGTCGGCCAAGCGAACCGGCGCAAAACTGCCAGGACGCGGGTATGCTGCGGCCGTTCCGGGATTAAGAGTGGCCCTGGGGGGCCGGAAAGGGGAGCGTGCGCCCGCCTTGGGCATTCGGTCTTTTCGTACTCGGGCTCGTCGCGACGGGCGTGCTCGTCGTCGTGGCGTTGGGTGAGAACGAGGACGCCAACCCCGGCGACTGGCCCCCGCAGGGCGCTGAGTCCCTGAGCGCGGTGGAGCGGGAACACCCCGAATCGGAGCAAATCTCAGGGAGCGAGCTGGAGGGCGAGGAGGAGGGCTACGAAAGCGCCGCCGAAGAGGTTGCTCGGGCAGGCGAAGAGAGCCGCGTCCTTTTCGAGCGGCAGGCCGCGTTCATCGAGCCCCGGGCGTTTCCGCGGAACCGGATCCCGCCGGGAAGCTTGCTGCGGGCCCAGCGCCAGGCCGAAGGGTTGGCCGCTGCGCCGGGCGGCGTGGAGTTCGTGCCAACGGAGAGCGGTCCCGCTGAGTTCGAGCGCGCGCCCGCCCCGGCTGATGACACCTCACCCTCACTCCTCGCCGGACCCGCGCTGTCGTTTGCGTCGCGCGGCCCGACGAAGATCGACGACAACGGCACGACTGCGGATCCGTTTACCGGCCGGATCAGCGCGATCGCCACCCATCCGACCCAGGCGGGCACCGCGTACGTCGGGGCAGCGACGGGCGGCGTTTGGAAGACCACCGACCACGGTGCCACCTGGACGCCGATCTTCGATGCCCAGCCATCGCTCGCGATCGGTGCGATCGCGGTGAATCCGGCGAACCCCTCGATCATGTACGTGGGAACGGGAGAGGCAAACGGCTCGGTCGACTCCTACTACGGAACCGGGCTGTACCGCTCTGCGAATGGCGGCTCGACCTGGACCAAGATCCCCGCGGTGCAGGCGGACGGGTGCTGGATCTCAGACATCGAGATCGGCCCGGACCCGAACCGCGTTCTGGTCGGGGTGGCGGACTACAGCTACGGAGCTCGCCGCGGACCCGGGACGTGCACGAAGGGCGTGTGGCGTTCGACCAACGACGGGTCAACATGGTCGAACCGCGGCCTCAATCCGACGAGCATCGCCGCTGTCCCGGGCGCACCGGCGATTGTCTACGCCGGCTCGGCCTTCGATGGTCTCTACAAGTCAACGGACGGTGGCGCGACGTGGAGCAAGCTCAGCGCGACCTACGTGCCGAGCAGCGAGATGGGCCGAGTCGAAGTTGCGACGGGAGCGAGCAACGCGAATCGCGTTTGGGCTGCCTTTGCGACGGCCGATGGCGGGAGCCTCTATGCGCCGTGCCAAGGAGGCGGCTGTTACTACTCGTCGCTTCTGCGCTCCGACAACGCTGGCGTCACCTGGGACACCGTCGGCGTCGATAGTCAGCCGTTCCCCTGGTACTCGATGGAACTGGCGGTCAACCCCGGTAATTCTCTGTTGGGGTTCTTCGGCGGAGTACACCCCTACGCCTTCTCGGGCGACCTGACCGGCGACACTGACGAGTTCCTGCCAGGCACGACGCATGCCGATCTGCATGCCATCGCCTACGACGCGAGTGGCCGGGCCTGGCTCGGCACCGACGGCGGCGTGTACCGCGTCTACGAGGAGGGCAACGCGATCACGAATGCCAACGGCGACGGCATTCCGACGATCCAGTTCAACCATGGCTTCGCTGGCGATCCCGACGGCCGGCTTATCGGCGGGACACAGGACAACGGCACCGTCACGACGACCGCTAGTGGCACGGTGCCGTGGCTGAATGTGCTCGGGTGCGACGGTGGGGCAGCGGCTGTCGATCCCGTCGCGCCCGCGACCCTCTACATGACGACGCAGTACACGTGCGGCAAGCACCTGATCCGCAAGAGCACGGACGGTGGTGCAACGAGCACCCTCGCGGATAGCGGCGTCGACCTGACCCAACCCGGCGGCTTCTACCCGCCGTTCCTGATGGACCCGGGTGACCGGTCCACTCTGTACGTCGGCCTGAACGACGTCTTCGTCACCCACAACGGCGCCGAAAGCTGGACGAAGCTCGGCTCCCAATCGCTCTCAGGCAAGCTCTCCGCGCTGGGCGCCGCCACGAGCGACGACACCCTCTACGCCGGGACGGAACTGGGGAAGCTCGGTCGCTACCGCGCTGGGAGTTGGGTTGACGTGACTGGCACGTTGCCGGAGCGCTGGGTGAACGACATCTGGGTCGACCCCGACGATTCCGCCCATGCGCTGGTTGGGCTGAGCGGCTTCGGGACCGGCCATCTCTACGAAACCGCAAACTCGGGAGGCACATGGACGAATGTGTCCGGCAACCTGCCCGACACGCCCGTGAACGCGATCGAGGTCGACCTGGAGGGCGGCGCGCCCTTGGTCTTTGCCGGAACGGACGTCGGGGTGTTCTCGTCCGATGACAACGGAGTCACCTGGTCTGACTCCTCGGGCAACTTGCCGAACACGGTCGTAAGCGACCTCCTGTTCGACCCCTCGAGCTCCAAGCTCGTCGTCGCGACGCATGGCCGCGGGGCGTTCACCGCAAGCGTCCCCGTGACGCGGCCGCCGAACGACAGCCTCGTGGCTGCGAAGGCGATCGTCGGCAACGTGATCACGCAGCAGGGCAGCAACGTCGCCGCCACGAAGCAGTCCGGCGAGCCCAACCACGCGGGCAACGCCGGCGGCGCATCGATCTGGTATCGCTGGCAGGCGCCGAGCGGGAAACCGGTGACCATCGATACCGCCGGCTCCGACTTCGACACTTTGCTCGCTGTCTATACGGGCGGTTACCGGGGGATTGGAACCCTCATTCCCACGGTCGCAAATGACGACGCCGCCGGCACCCGCCAGAGCGCCGTCACGTTCACCCCGAACCCTGGGACGACCTACCAGATCGCGGTCGACGGCTACCAGCTCAACGGCACTGCGGCGCAGGGAAACGTGATGCTCCACCTCGGACAGGCGCCCGGCAACGACCACTTCGCCGACGCGGTGCAACTTACGGGCACGTCTGCCACCCGACCTCTGGACAGCAACCGTGGGGCGACCAAGGAACCGAGCGAGCCGAACCATGCTTCGACCGCCGGCGGGGCGTCCGTCTGGTACCGGTGGCAGGCGCCAACTGACGGAACGGTCACGATCGACACGATCGGCTCGAGTTTCGACACCCTGCTCGCGGCCTACACGGGCGCCGGATACGCAGCTCCGTTAACCGTGGTTGCCGCAAACGATGACATTGGCGGGAGTCCGGCCGTTTCTCAGAGCCGGATCCAGTTCAACGCGACTGAGGACACCGTCTACAGGATCGCGGTCGACGGCTACCCGAGGAACGGCGTGGCGGCCACCGGCGACCTCAAGCTCAGCCTGCGTCAGCGTCCGCCGAACGATCTATTCGCGAATGCGACCGTTTTGACGGGCAGCGACGTAACGCGGACCGGGGACACCAACGAGTCCGCGACGAAGGAAGCCGGCGAGCCGTATCACGTCAGTGAGACGGGCGGGGCGTCGGTCTGGTACCGCTGGGAGGCCCCCCACACCGAGATGGTCACGATCGACACGGGAGGATCGTCGTTCGACACGCTGCTCGCGGTTTATCAAGGCACCGCTGTCGGTTCGTTGCCGCCGGCGATCGCATCCAACGACGATCGCCCCGGTGGCACCTCTTTGGACACATCCTCGCGCGTCGACTTCGCGGCCACCGCGGGCCAGACATACCGAATCGTGGTCGATGGCTACGGCGGCGCAACGGGTTCGATCGAGCTTCACGTCGTGGACGAAAGCGGCCTGACGGCGCGGTGTGACGGCGCGACTCCGACGATCACCGGCACCGGCACCGCCGAGGTGATCAACGGCACCGCGGGCGACGACGTGATCGTTGGCCTCGGCGGCGACGACGTCATCAACGGCCTTGGCGGAAACGACAAAATCTGCGGGAATGACGGAGAAGACCGGGCCTCGGGAGGGCTTGGCGACGACTACATCGCGGCCGAGACCGTTGACTTCTCGGCTACTAATGCAGGCGGAAGCATCGACCTGGCCGAGGGCACCGCGGCCGTGGAAGGCGCGGATACCCTCGTCGGCGCGCACAACGCGACCGGCTCGGGTGGCGCCAACGTGATCACCGGGCCGTTGACGTCCGACCCCGTGAGCCTGGACGGCGGGGGCGGGAGCGACCAGATCACCGACGGTAACGCGGCCGCAACGATCACGGGCGGGCCGGGTATCGATCAGCTCAACGGTGGGCGGGGTTCGGATCGGCTGATCGGCAACGCCGACGGCGATCATCTCTTCGGTGGACCGGGTGAGGACAGCTTGGCCGGCGGCACCGGGAACGATGAGCTCGACGGGCACGCTCCGGGTGCCGGCTCCGACAACTGGGAGGACACGCTCGACCTGTCCGCGGTCGCCACGGGAATGGTCGTCGACCTGGGCGCTGGATCTGCGTCGGGGGAGGGCACGGACACCGTGGCCGGCTTCGATCTTGTGATTGGAAGCAATCAGATCGACCAGATCACGGGCTCAACCCGTGATGAGCACCTGCTCGGCGGCGCCGAGGCCGACGTTCTGAAGGGCGCGGGCGGGACCGACGCGCTCGAGGGTGAGCAGGGCGACGACAACCTGGCAGGCGGCCCGGGCGACGACCAGCTCGTCGGCGGCGAGGGCGACGACACCGCTGACTTCTCCACCGCCGCGGCCGGAATCACGGTGGCACTCGACCCTGGCACCGCCACCGGCGAGGGCACCGACAACCTCGATTCGATCATCAACGTCACGGGATCACCGTTCGTCGATCGCATCACCGGTTCAGACGATCCGAACATGCTCCTCGGCGGTCCCGAAGCCGACGAGATCGATGGACTCGGAGGCGCGGATCGGATCGAGGGCGGCGACGGGGACGACGCCATCGAGGCCGGTCTGGGCGTCGATGACGTCTTGGGCGATGCCGGTGCGGATCGGATAACCACCCGCGACGGCCAGCTCGACATGGTCGAATGCGGTGCCGACCCAGACGCGGTGATCGCCGACGCCGACGACATCACGACGCCCGACTGCGAGACGGTAGAGTTGCCCGACACGTCGGCTCCGGACACCGTGATCACCTCCGGACCCAGCGGGCGGACATCGGATGCGACGCCGAAGTTCAAGTTCCGCGCCACCGAGCCAGGCAGCTCGTTCGAGTGCAAGATCGACTCGCAGCCGTACGAAGCTTGCAGTTCGCCGACGACCCTGAAGCGGCTCGACAAGGGCAGGCACGTCTTCCGGGTGCAGGCGACGGACGCGGCCGGAAACGTCGATCCTACGCCTGCGTCCCGTGGCTTCAAAGTCGTGCGCTGAGAGATTCTCTCCGAGATCATGGGCCGTTCGTTATACGTCTATTCGGGCGTATCGAGGGTTCGAATCCCTCCCTCTCCACTTAGTGATCCGGACGATCGGCCGGAAGAGCCCGCGCCTGGCCGATTCGGAGTAGGGTGAGCACGTGCCGCCGACATCGGGTGGCGATGATCGGGGAGAATCAAGTGAAGGCGATTCGCAACGCGCGGATTCTTGCGGGTGTGGCAGGGGTATTGGCGGGATTCGGCCTCGCGGCTCCGAGCGCGCTCGCGCTCGACGGCGCCCTCGACACCGTCTTCGACACGGATGGCAAGTTGACCTTCGAACCCGTCACGGGCGCCTCGATCGCCGACATCGCCGCGTTCGCCGATGGCCGCATGGTCGCGGTCGGCGAGTTCCAGGGCGCCGCCGACATGGCGGTCCTGAAGCGTGACGGCAGTCTCGACTCGAGCTTCAGCGGCGACGGCCTGGCGGACATTCCCACCTTCGCCCCGACAGAGGTCGCGGTCGATGCCGACGGCAAGATCGTTTGGGCCGCCCAAGTCTCGACCGGTCAGGGGGCCCAGAACGTCACCCTGAAGGTCGGGCGTAATCTGGCGAGCGGCGTTCCGGACATCACGTTCGCCGGCGATGGGGTGAACGACAACGTCCTCGGCAACCGCGCGCTCGACGACCTCGTCATCGACTCGGACCGACAGGCCGTCGTGGTAGGAAGCTTCGGCACCGACGGCGACTTCCAGATCACCAAGCTCAACCCGGACGGCAACCCCACCACGGAGTTCGGGGGCGACGGCCAGGTCGACATCAACGTCTCTCCGGTCGCCGATCTGCAAACGGATTTCGAATCGGCCGAGGCGGTCACTATCGAGCCACACCCGGAAACGCTACCGCGCGACGACAAGGTCATCGTTGCCGGAGGCGTCGACGTCAATGCCACTATCCAGCACCAGGTCGCCGGGCCCCGGGTCGCCCACGTGCTCGAGTCGTCGTTCGTGATCATCCGGGTGACGGATGCCGGGAACCTTGACCCGACCTTCGCCGGTGGCGGCGGCCGGTCCTATCCGAACATCGTCACCGGCTCGTCCGACTGCGACCAGACGGGCTCGGCGGTGCGGTGTGCGCAGGAGTACGAGAGCGCGAACGCAGTCATGCTCGAGGCCGACGGCCAGATCGCGGCGGCGGGGTTCACCGACGCCGACCCGACCGCCGACGTCGACACCGAGGATGCGGTCTCGAACCAGAGCCTCGACTTCGCGGTCGCCCACCTGAACGCGAACGGCACAACCGACACCGGTTTCTCCGGCGACGGCCGCGTCTCGACGCCGGTCGCCGCCAATGTTGCAAATCCGATCTTCGACGCCGACAAGGCGATCGGGATCGCGGCAGGCCCCGGAAACACGATCGTTGCCTCGGGGACGTCGACGAAGGAGGCGGGCGTCGGCAACTTCGACGGCGACTTCGCCTTCGTCCGCTATCTCAGTAACGGCACCCTCGACCCGGCCTTCGACCACGACGGCGCCACGCTCGGGAACGGCAAGTTCACCGTCAGCGTTCGCCCGCCGAGCACCGAGAGCGAGATCGCGACCTCCGCGGCGCTCCTGGCGAACGGAAACGTCGCGCTCGCGGGGGGCAACATCAACCCCGAGTACGCGGCGATCGCGGTCATCCGCAACGACGGGACGGCGCCGAACACGTCGATCGGCTCCGGCCCGGCGGAGGGTTCGACCATCACCACCAACAAAGCGACCTTCACCTTCTCGGCGCCTGGCGAGCCGGGGACCACCAAGTTCGAATGCAAATACGACGCCGAGGCGTTCATCCCCTGCGGCTCGCCGTATCTGAAGGCGCTGTCGGACGGGGCACACATCTTCAACGTGCGCGCACGTGACGCGGCCGGCAACGTCGATCCCACCCCGACGGGGCGCACGTTCACCGTCGATGCGACGCCGCCCGAAACCAACCTCACTGCCCCACTTCCCCAGGCGTTTACCGCTGACACGACACCCACCTTCAGCTTCAACTCGAGTACGCCCGGCACCTTCGAGTGCGCGGTCGCCGACGGCCACGGCCTGCCCGAGATCGACGACTCGGAGTTCGCGACTTGCACCAGCGGCTTCACTCCCACCCTCGCCGACGGCGAGTACACGTTCGGTGTGCGGGCGAGCGACGGCGGCGGCACCGACCCGACCCCGGCGGAGTTCGAGTTCGAGGTCGACACTGACGCCCCCAACGGCGTGATCGTGAGCGCACCGGACGCGCTTACGAATGACAGGACGCCCACGTTCGCGGTTTCGACCGACGAGCCGCTCGACATCCCCGAGGGCGAGTTCTCGATGACGTGCGCGCTCAGCGGCCCGGTCAGCCCCTCGACCCCGTGCACCGACGCTCCCTTCGAGTTCGGCCAGTCGCTGTCGGACGGCGTCTACACGTTCACCCTGACCGTCACCGACACGCTCGCCCGCAGCGATGCGACGCCGGCGACGAGTCTGTTCACAGTGGACGGCACGCCGCCGGAGACCGACCTGACGAAGAAGCCGAAGAAGCGAAGCACGAAGAAACGGGCGAAGTTCGAGTTCACTTCGAACGAGGCCGGCGCGAGCTTCGAATGCAGCCTCGACGGCAAATCGCCCGAGGCGTGCGACTCTCCATTCAAGACTCCGAAGCTGAAGCCCGGGAAGCATAAGTTCCAGGTCGGAGCGCTGGACCCGGCGGGCAACGCCGACCCGACGCTCGCGAAGTACAGCTTCAAGGTGAAGCGATGAACCCAATCGATCTCACCAGCGCATCTCCGCAGGAGATCTACGAGGACGTCAAGTCGATGGACTCCGAGGAGTTCGACGGCTTGATGGAGGAGCCCGAGAGCCGCGATCAGATCACCCGGGCGCTGGTCGGCCACATGGCCGGCTTGTTCAGGCCCGAGAAGGCGGGCGACTTGGACGCCGTCATCCATGTCAAGCTGTGGGACAAGCCGGGTGGCGGCTACGACCATTTCGAGATGCGCATCGCGAACGGGACCTGCCTCATATCTGACGAGCCCGCAGAGGACGCCCAGATGACACTCAAGATCCGGCCCAAAGACCTACGGGCGATGCTCGCGGGCGAAACCGGGCCGCGGAGACTTGCGATGCGCCGGAAGCTAACGGTGCTTGGCGACCTGAAGCTCGGCGCGCGGTTGCCGGACCTGTTCGCGTTCTAGGCGGCGGGCCGCGCCCGCGTGCCGTTCGCGAGCTCGATCACGCGGCCGTCGAAATCGACCACGTAGAGATTGCGGCGCTTGAAATTGCGGTTGCCGTGGCCGATGGCGACGGCGCTAGCCATGCCAAGGCCGCTCGCGACCGTGCAGCCGATTCCCTTGCGGTCGATGCGCCAGAGCTCTCCATAGGCGTTCGCCACGACGAAGATGTTGCCGCGGCGGTCGCGGACCATGCCGTCCGGGCCGGCGGCGATGTCCTCTGGAGGGGCTGTGAAGAAGTTCTCGATCTGGGCCGGATCGTCGATCAGGACGCGCTTGACCGCGGCGGGCTGGAACGTCTGGGCGACGTAGAGCCATTTCTGGTTGGGGCTCACCGCCATCCCGTTCGAAGAGATGACCTCCGCCCACACGTTCTCGACCGTGCCATCGGGAGCGATGCGGTCGATGCCGATGCCAACGTCGTCGGAGGCAAACACCGTGCCGTCGTCCGCCCTCGCTACTCCGTTGGCCATCGCCAGGCCGTCGGCATAGAGCTCGGACTCGCCGGTGCGGCGGTTGATCTGGAGAAGTCCGGCCTGCGGGTCGAGCGTTCCGGTGGTCCCGCCGAGGATCGAGTCGCCGTAGCCCATCAACAGATCGCCCGAGTCGTCGAAGGCGAGGCCGCCGGGCGAGGCGACGCCCGTCACAAGGGGCCGCGGCTCGGCGCCCTCGTGCCTGAGCTTGATCAGGCTGCCGCCCGCTGCCGAAGAGGTGAAGTAGAGGTGCCCGCGGCCGTCGATGATCGCGGATTCGAGCGTTCCCTGGCCTGTGAGGATGTCGCGGGGAGTGGAAGCGTTTTCGCAGTCGGGCAGTGCATGCGCGGCCGGCGCGGCCACCAGTGCGAGAGCGCAGGCAAGCGCTGCGATGTGGCCCCCTCGGCGCATGAAGGGAAACTCTAGGGTCGCGGCGCCAATGGCGCGCCGGTTCAGCTCACGATGCGCGCTGCGCGTCGATCCACTTCAGGATCGCTTTGCTGGGCTTGATCACTGTGCCATCCGCCAGCACGAGCGTCGGCAGTTTCGTGTCTCCCGTCGCCTCGCGAAGCTCGTCCCTCGTCCCCTTCCTCAGGAACGGGATCGGATGCCCGTGGCCTCCGATCACCTTGTCGTACTCGATGCCAGCGTCTTGAAGAGCCTCCTGGACCCGGCGGCATGGATGGAAGCTGGGTCCCTCCATGTCCCCGTGGCAAACCCAAAGGGTCGGTTTCTGCGTTAGCTGGGCCGCGGCTTCCATGGGGTTGGAACGTATCCAACTCGCGCTACTCAGGCCAGAAGTCCTCTTCCATCTCGACGTCCTCCCGCACATCATCCACCCGGACCGAGCAGAGGATGACCTCGGCGTCCTGGTCTGTGTCGTTGTGGATGGAGCGCACAGCGTGGGGCGCAATGCGCACCGCCGTCTTCGGGCCGGCCTCGAAGACATCGTCGCCGATCTTGAAGGTCACCGTGCCCGAGACGACGAACATGACCTCCTCCTGCGACTTGTGCTTATGCCCGTAGCTGCCGCGCCCGCCGGTGCCCGGCGGCATCAGCCGCCACGAGAACGCGACCTGCTCCGAGTCCACAGCGCCCCCGAACGAGCGCAGCTCCCCGAAGCCGGGGTACTCGGCCATGTAGTCCTGGGCCTCCTCGCGCTTGGCGATCGAATAGTCACTACTCATGCCATCTCTCCTCTCACTGGCGCCGTGGGCGCCGTCGCTTCGTCGTCCATGGTTTCACTGATGGGCTCCGGTTCGGCGCTGGGGCCTCCCCCGAGCCTGAAAGTCAGGATTACGAGCCCTGCGAGCGCGACGAGGATCGGGGCGGCACCCTGGATTGCGAGGGTTCCGCGGGCGCCGAGCGCCTCGACCAAGAATGCGCCGATCGCGAGTGCGCCCAGCTCAGCGCCGTTTCGCAGCGCGTTGTAAGCGGCGCCCGACCGTCCATGCGCGTTCGCCGGTGTGCGCTCGTGGATCAGCGTGCGGACCAGGACATTCTTGGTGCCGTGACCGAGGCCGCCGACGAGGTAGCAGCCAATCGCGAGTGGCAGCGAGAGCGCGATCGTCTGAACGGAGAGGCCGCCGCCCTGGACCATGATCATCACCATGGCCATCGACGCGAGCGCTGTGGCGCCGATGCGCGACGAGATGAACAGGGCCCCTCCCGCCATCCCCAGGGTCCACGCCGTCATCACCGCTCCGTACCCGAAATCGCCGCCATCGAGGTCCTCCGTCACGTAGAAGACCTCTGCTGTCGCGACGCCAGTCATGAGGAGGAGCGTCACGAAGGTCACCCCCATCATGAGGCGCAGGACCGGGTCGTGACCGAGGATCTCGAAACCGCCGCGAACCTCGGCCTCGGCATCCTCGTGCGCCGAGGAGGGCTGGCGGCGCACCGTCAGCATCCACGCCGCCACGGCCACCGCCGCGAACGTCAGCGCGTTGATGGCGAGCGCGATCTCGATCCCTCCGGCGCCTGCCAGCGCGCCACCCACGATCGGCCCGATCGTCATGCCCATATAGCGGGCGGTCTCGACGTGGCCGTTCAGGATCTTGAGCCGCTCGCCCGAGGCGACCGAGCCAGTCAGCGCGAACTCGGCCGGCGACGAGAAGGCATTGACCGAGCCGAGGAGCGCGACGAGGGCGATGATCGCGGCGACCGAGTCCGTAGCGAGGATCAGGGTGGCCGCGATCACGGCTTGGACCAGGGAGGAGACGATCAAAAGACTCCGGGTCTCGACACGGTCGATCAGCCGCCCGGCCGGAGACGAGAACAGGACCATTGGGCCCCAGAGCGCGACGAAGAGGGCGGAGACGGCCCATCCGGACCCGGAGAGCTCGGAGACCAGCGCCGCGAGCGGTATCAGAGCAAGGAAGTCGCCGCCTGCCGACAGCCCGACGGCTCCGACGAGAAGCCTTGAGTCTCGGTTGCTCCCACTCGCGTTCATGGTTCCTACAGTGTCTTTTCTCCGAAAAACGTTGCGATCGGGTTTCCGTTGAAGTTCTCGATCGGCTCGTACCCCGCCTCCTGGTACATGCGCCGGGCCCCGTGCTGGTCTGGGCCGGTGTCGAGCCGAGCGCGCTCGTAGCCGAGCTCTCGCGCAGCCTCTTCAAGCGCCACCAGAAGCTCCCTGCCCCTGCCGGCGTTTCGCGCTTCCGGGATCACGTACATCCGCTTGATCTCGCAGGCACCATCGCCGAGGTCCTTGACGCCACCGCCGCAGACCGCCACGCCGGACTCGTCGAATCCGACCAGGAACACGCCTCCGGGCGGTCCCAGCTCTCGGGGCCCGGCCCTGGGCATCTCGGGACCGTCGAGGACGACGCCCGTATAGATCTTCGCGATCTCTTCGCGCATGGCGGTGACGAGCGAGCGAGCGGGCTCTTCTTCGAGCGGGACGGGGCGGAAAGTGATCGGCACGGCGTCTAGCGTAGGCTGAATTAATGGCTGACCCCGTGCTCACAGGACACTGCGGATGCGAGGCAGTGCAGTTCGAGATCGACGAGCCGCTCGCGGCCGCCGGCTACTGCCACTGCACCCGCTGCCAGCGCCGCACCGGCGGCGCCGCTTCGGCGACCGCGCGCATCGTTCCCGGCACGCTTCGAGTCGTCGCGGGCGAGGAGCACCTGCGGGCGTGGAAGCCCGAAGGAGGCTTCGCGAAAGTCTTTTGCGCCGAGTGTGGATCGGCCCTTTTCGGCTGCCCGCCCGACTCGGATGAGATCGTGCTCGTCAGGATGGGCGTGATCGACGGGGACCCAGGCATCCGCATGCAGGGTCGCCAGTTCGTCGCAAACGCCGCGGTCTGGGAGCCGATCCCTGACGATGGCCTGCCCTGCTTCGACGGGGCATTCCCCGGCACCTGACTGACAGGGGGCCGAGGGTGAGACTCTCAATCCCCGCCCTGCGCCCGCTCCGCCACCGCGACTTCCGGCTCCTGTGGACCGGCTTGGCAGTGTCGCTGGCGGGCGACGGGATGTGGCTGGTCGCGCTTGCCTGGCAGGTGATCGAGCTCGACGGCGGACCCGTGCAGCTTTCGATCGTCGCGACCGCCTACAGCATCGGGCTGATCGGCTTGATGCTTCCCGCTGGCATCGTCGCCGACCGGCTGCCACGGCGCCTGGTGATGCTGAGCGCGGACCTTCTACGCGCGGCCACGGTCGCGGTGATCGCGGTGCTTTCGGTGACCGACGCGCTCGAGCTCTGGCATCTCGCCGTCGCTAGCGGCGTGGTCGGCGCGGCCGAGGCGATGTTCATTCCCAGCTACACAGCCCTAGTCCCCCAGCTTCTGCCCGACGACGAGATCCTCGCGGCCAACGGGCTCGAAGGCGTGGTGCGGCCGCTCGCGCAGCAGGCGGTTGGGCCGGCGCTGGGAGGCATAGCGGTGGCCCTGCTCGATCCTGGGCTCGCCATCGGCATGGCCGCCGCCGCTTTCCTCTTCTCTGCCGGCTGTCTGACCCTGATGCGGGTCGACTCAAGACCTGAGAGGTCGAGCGAGGAGCGGCCCACCGCTCTCCACGACCTGCGCGAGGGCGTTTCGTACGTGCGCCGGACGCCCTGGCTTTGGGCCACGCTCACGTTCGCGTTCGTCGCGGTGTTTTTCTTCGTCGGGCCGTTCGAGGTGCTCACTCCCTTCGTGATCTCGGACCGCGTCGGCGGAGGGTCCGCCGAGTACGGCATGTTGCTCGCGACCTTTGGGATCGGCTCAGCGATTGGCGCTTTGGGCATCTCGTCCAGGCCGCTTCCGCGCCGCTACCTCACCGTGATGCTTGGAGTCTGGGGTGTGGGACTGCTGCCGCTTGCGCTGTTCGGCATTGCCACTGAGCTTTGGGTCCTGCTGGTCGCCGCGATCGTCGTCGGCGTAACCGAGGGCGTAGGAACGGTGATCTGGGGGACGCTCCTCCAGCGCCGGGTTCCCGGCGCGTTGCGTGGCCGCGTATCGAGCCTCGACTTCTTCCTTTCGCTCGCGCTGCTGCCGGCGTCGATGGCGCTTGCGGGCCCGGCGGCCGAGGCGTTCGGCATTACGGCTGTCTTTGTCGCGGCGGCGGCGGTCTCGGCCGTCGCCGCTCCCGTCATGTTCCGGCTCGGCCGGCTCAGGCAGGACGAGCTCGCGCACCCGCTCAGCTGATGGAGCCGCTCGAGGTCATCCTGGTCGCGGTTGGCGTCACGGCAGGGGCGACGCTTCAGTCGGCAATGGGCTTCGGCTTTGCCCTAGTGGCCGGCCCGGCTGTCTTCGCTGTCGCCGAGCCCGCCGAGGCGATCACCATCCTGCTCGCTCTGGGGACCGCCCTGAACCTCCTGATCATGCTTGCCGAGAAGCGCCCGTCGGAGGTTTTGCGAGGCGAGGTGATCCGCATCCTCTGCTGGGCCGTGCCAGGGGTCGTCGCGGGGATTTTCATCCTGATTGCGCTTTCCAAGCCGACCCTGCAGGTGATCGTGGGGATCTCGGTGATCGTGGCCGTCGTGATCCAGGCCCGGAGCGGCCACGCGGAGCCGCAGGAAGGGAATCCGGTCGGGCGAGCCGCCGCTGGCCTTGCCTCAGGGACCCTGACCACCACCACGGCGACGGCCGGTCCGCCGCTCGTCCTGTTTCTTCAGAGCAAAGGCATCCGCCCCGAGCCCTTCCGAGACACAATGGCCGCCCTGCTCCTGGGGCTCAACATCATGGGAGCGATCGCACTGGTCGCTGCGGACGGCCGGGCGGAACTGCCGAACATCGCGATCCTTGCCGTCCTCGTCTTGATGGTCGTCGTGGGGCGCTCGGCGGGCCGCATTCTCTTCGACCGCTTCGATCACCGCTCGTTCCGCGCAGCCGGCCTCGGGCTCATCGTGGTCTCGGGTATCGCCAGCATCGTCGCCGGCATCGCGGGCGGGTAGCTTCTCGCATCATGGGCGCGAATACCGACGGCTACGAGATCTCGGGCGATCCGTCGCGGCTCGACGTCGACGTGATCTGGGGCTTTCTTCGCACTGCGTACTGGTCGCCTGGCGTCGAGCGCGACGTAGTGGAGCGCTCGATCCAGGGTTCGACCGTCTTCGGCCTCTACGCGCCCGATGGCGCCCAGGCCGGATTCGCTCGACTCGTCACCGACGGCGCGACGTTCGCGTGGCTCGCGGACCTGTTCGTTCTCGAGGAGCACCGCGGTAAGGGTCTCGGCAAGAGGTTGGCCGAGGCCGCAAGGGCCGAGGCCGAGCGGCTCGGCCTGCGCCAGATGATGCTGGCAACCCAAGATGCACACGCGTTGTACGAGCGGTTCGGGTTCATCCCCATCCCTCCGGGCCGGTACATGGTGCGCCGCCAAGGCGGCTAAGCGTCAGGAGCGCTCAAGTACTTCGGCCAGCCGCGGTTCGCCGCACGCTCGCATCACGAGCGCGAGGCGCGAGGCGGCCACGGCACCGTCCGGGCTTGCGAGGCCCTCGGCGCTCGAGAGGATCTCGCCCGCGCGCCCGAACCCAATCGCGGGACGGCTCGCGAGGAGACGGCCGCTCCAGCGAACGGCCGCTTGCTCGTACCGGTCCGGATCCTGATCGCGGATGAGGAGCAGGATCCGAAGCGCGTCCTCAAGCTCGATCCGCTCGCACTCGACCGCGGCGAGGCGCACCAGCTCCAGGTTGCCGCGCTCGATCGCACGAAGAAGGCGGGAGCGGGGGGAGCCTGCAGCGGTCACGAACACATGTTCGCATCCGAGTCAAGCGCGCCCGCCGCAGCACGAACCGCCGAGGTCGGGGTTCACCCGGCCACACAGGGTCAATCACCCCTTCGACCGAATGGCGGAATCGAAGGGGCGCTCAACCCGGCCATACCGGGTCAAGGCCGACCTCGTGGGTTAGCGCCTTTAGAGCGCGGCTCGACCCAGGTAGTAACCGGAGGCTGCCGCGGCTAGGCCGAGGAGGACCGAGGCGGCCACGTAGACCAGCGCGCGCATCGGCTCACCGCCTTCGACGTCAAGGAAGGCTTGGACCGAGAAGGTCGAGAAGGTCGTGAAGCCGCCGAGAAACCCGACCCCGGCGACCGTGCGGACATCCGGGCTGAACGCATGGCTCGAGACAAGCACACCGAGCAAGAACGAGCCGCTCACGTTGATGGCGGCGGTCACCCAAGGCAGGTCTGTCCCGTGAAAGGGAGTCGAGATCAGGTATCGGGCAACGACGCCTGCGAAGCCCGCTAGGCCAACGAGAAGGAACACCGCCTGCCTATTCGCGCTGGGTGATCGCATCCCTCGCTTCGGGAGACACCGATAGCTTCTGAGGGGTGGCTAGCTACGCAGCGTTTCTCCGCGCCATCAACGTCGGTGGCCGCACGGCCACCAAGGATCGCCTCGTCGCGGCGTTCGAGGCGTGCGGCTTCGAGGATGTCGCGACTTTCAGGGCGAGCGGCAACGTGCTCTTCGAGGCGCCCGGCAATGCCAAGCCCAAGCAGGCCGAGATGGAGTCGGCGCTCGAGGCCGAGCTTGGCTTCGAGGTGCCGGTGTTCTTGCGCTCCGCCGCGCAGCTCTCGAAGATCGCTGGCCTCGAGCCGTTCAGCGCCAAGCAGGTCAAGGCGTCGAAGGGCAAGCTCCAGGTCGCGTTCTTGCCGAAGAAGCCTGCGAAGGCAAAGGCCGCTGAGGCGCTCGCCCTCGAACTCGAGACCGATCCGCTCTCCCTGGAGGGCACCGAGCTCCTCTGGCTGCCGGCTGCCGGCACGCAGACGAGTGACCTCAACCTGAAGGCTCTGGAGCGGGCCGTAGGCCCGTGGACGATGCGAACAATGGGGACGGTGGAGCAGATCGCAGAAAAGTTCTGTTAGGTCGCCTTATTAGGTATCCCTATCCCTAACTATTGTCTTTCTGGAGGATCTGAACAGATCGACACGTCGCGCAAGCCGAAGCGGATTGAGCTTGACCGTGAGCGGGAAGCGGCATCCCGTGGCGAGCGCTGACGAGCTTTCGCATCTCTTCGACTCGGTCGTAGGCACCGTGAGCCTGCGCGCTGCCGACGCGGGGGCGCAGCGGAACTTCTACGAGGAGGGCGTCGGCCTTGTCACGTCCTCGGAAGACGGCGCGGTGACCGAGCTCCGGGGGGCCGGCGAGCATCCGCTCATTCGCCTGACCACCGAACTGTCAGCGGGAGCCGAGCCGGTGCGTGTCCCGCATACAGGGCTCTTTCACACCGCGTTCCGGTACCCGGACCGTCCGTCGCTTGCGGCGGCCGTGGCGCGTACGGCCCAGGTCGCGCGCGAGTTCCAGGGAGCTTCCGACCACGGCGTCTCGGAGGCGGTCTACTTCGCCGATCCCGAGGGGAATGGGATCGAGCTCTACCGCGACCGGCAGTTCGAGGAGTGGCCAGATGGCGAGCCCGGACAGGTTGGCATGTTCACCGCGCCACTCGACCTTCCGGCTCTCCTGGAGGAGGCAGCGAAGGACGCCGATGCACCCGACATCGGGCACATCCACCTGATGACCGCGGATAGTGCGCGTGCCCTCGGGTTCTGGCGCGACACCGTCGGGCTCGCCGAGCGCCAGCGCTTCGGCCCTAGCGCCGTGTTTCTGGCCGAGGGCCTCTATCACCACCACATCGGTGCGAACTCGTGGCACTCGGCCGGAGCGAGCCCGGCGCCTGCCGACCGGCCGGGCCTCGAGTCGTTCGAGCTTCGCCTGCGCAGTGGCGACGCCGTCGAGGCCGCCGCGACGGGCCTCGAGCAGGCGGGCGTTCAGATCGAGCGGTTGGGCGGCGCAATCAGCTTTCGCGACCCGGACTCAAACCGGGTCGTCCTGACCGTCCGCTGAGCCGGCTCCTGCTCGCAGCCTCTCCGCCGCCTCGATCGCCTCCGGGTCGTGGAGGTGGCACTCGACGATCGCCCCTCCGACCTCCAGGGAGCGTGGCTCCACCGGTTTATGGAAGCGGACGTGCGCCCCGTCCTCCTCGGTGCTTGTCTTTTCGACGCCCTTCCAGAACGGATCGTCGGGATCCTGCGCCTTCAGGCGGCCGAGCATGTTGCCCGCGTCCTCCGGAGTCCCTTCCGTCCCGGGCTCAAGGACCGCTTCGGTCGCGGCGACGTCGAGCCCCTCGAGACCACCCACCATGGCGCGCTCCTCTTCGAACTCCGCCTCCGAGAGCTTCGTCCAGCGCGCCTCGAGCAGCGCGCGCAGGTCGCGGCTCTCCCACCCGCACACCTCGAACGCCTTGGGGCAGCGCGGGTGGAAGTTGCAGCCGAGCGGCGGCTGGACCGCGTCAGGCACCTCGCCCCGGGGCAGGTCGCGCGGAACGGTGCTGGTCGGGTCGGGGTTGGGGATCGCTCGCAGGAGCGCCTGCGTGTATGGGTGCTTCGGGTCCCTGTAAATCTCCTCGGCCGGACCTTGTTCCACGATCCGCCCCAGGTACATGATCGCGATGCGGTCGCAGAAGAACTTGGCCGTCGCGAGGTCGTGGGTGATGTAGACGTAGGTGAGGTCGAGCTCGTCCTTGAGTTCGAGCATCAGCTCCAGGATCTTGGCGCGGACACTCATGTCGAGCATCGAGATCGGCTCGTCGGCGATTAGGACGTCCGGCTCGAGGATGATCGCCCGCGCGAGCACGACGCGCTGCTTCTGGCCGCCCGAGAGGTCGCCGGGGTACTTGCTCATGAACTGAGCGGCGGGGGCGAGCCCGACCCGCTCGAGCGCGGCCTCGACCTTCGCCACGACCGCCTCTTTGTCCTCAGCAAGCCCGTGGAAGCGCAGCGGGTCGCTGACGGCTGTTCCGATTGTCATCGCCGGGTTGAGCGACGCGTGGGGGTCCTGAAAGACGATCTGGAGTCGTTTTCGGAGCGTGCGGAAGAGGCTCTCTGAGAGGCCGGCGATCTCCTGGCCGTCGAAGACGATGGAGCCGCCGCTGGCCTCGACGAGCCCGAGGAGCGTTCGGCCCAGGGTCGTCTTGCCGGAGCCTGACTCGCCGACGACTCCGAGCACCTCGCCCCGCCGAACGTCGAACGAAGCTCCGTCCACGGCCTTGACCGAGCCGGCCTCGCGCCCGCGCAGGCGGTCGAAGAACGATCCACGGACGCTGTAGGTCGCGCGCAGGTCCCTTACCTGGAGGAGTGGATTTTCGGACTCGGAGCTCATGCCTCCTCCGCCGTCGCGATCTCTTCTCGAGCGAGCTGCTCGGTGCCGCCTTCCGGGATCTCGGACTCGGGCCCATGGAGCCAGCACTCGACGCGCTGGCCATCCGCGGTCGTGATCGGGATCGGGAACTTCTCGGCGCAGACTTTCATGGCGTCGGGGCAGCGCGGATGAAAGCGGCATCCGGGCGGGGGATCCACGAGGTCGGGCGGGGCGCCCGGGATGTAGTTGAGCCCCTTGGTCTGAAGCGAGATGATCGATCGCAGGAGCTCGCGCGTGTAGGGATGGGCAGGCTTCGAGAACACCTGGCGCGCCTCGCCGTCCTCGACGATCCGCCCCGCGTACATGACGGCTACCCGGTCGCAGGCCTCGGCGACGATTCCGAGGTTGTGGGTGATGAGGAGCAGCGCGGCGTCGAAGTTCTTCCGCAGATCGGCCAGGATGCCGAGGATCTGAGCCTCGACGATCACGTCGAGCGCGGTGGTCGGCTCGTCGGCGACGACCACCTTTGGTTCCAGGACGAGCGTCAGCGCGATCATGATCCGCTGGCGCATGCCGCCCGAGAATTCGTGCGGGAACTGCCCAAATCGCGTTGGGGGGATGCCCATCCCGGCGAGCGCCTCTAGCGAGCGGACTCGCATCTCGTCCTTCGAAAGGCCGGGCTCGTGCGCCTTGAGAGTCTCGAAGAAATGCTTCTCGACGGAGATAAGGGGGTTGAGGCGGGTCATCGGCTCCTGGAAGATCAGGCCGAGCTCCGGCCCGCGCAGCTCGCGCATCTCCTTGGGCGTCACCTCGGTTAGGTCGCGCCCGTCGTACAGGACTTGACCCGAGACGCCGGCACTGTCAGGAGTCAGGCCAAGGAGCGCTCGCCCAAGGGTCGACTTGCCGCATCCCGACTCGCCGACCAGGCCAAGAGTCTCGCCGGGCCGAATATCGAGCGTGACGCCGTCCACCGCGCGCACGGGATCGGTCTCGGTCGCATACCAGACGCGGAGGTCTTTGGCCTCGAGTACTGCCTCACGCATGGCTCGGCTCCTCCTCGGCCTCGACTTCGGCCTCGTCCATCTTCGGCTTGCGAAGGCGCCTGGCGCGAATCACGGGGTTGAGCACGTCGTTGAGGCCCTCGCCCACGAGCGTGAATCCGGTCACAAGGAGGACGATGGCCAAGCCCGGCCAGAGGCCCGTCCACCAGATGCCCGCGCCGGCGTCGTCGATCGCGCGATTGAGGTCATAGCCCCACTCTGCCGCCTCGGTGGGCTGGATGCCGTAGCCGAGGAATCCGAGCGCCGCGAGGGTAAGGATGGCGTCGGCGGCGTTGAGGGTTGCGATCGCGGGCACGTTCTGGATCACGTTCTGGAGCACGTACCGGCGAATGATCGTCATCCGCTTCGCACCAAGCGCTCTGGCCGCCTCGACATAGGACTCCTCGCGCACGCTGATCACGTGATTTCTGACCACGCGGTAGTACTGCGGTATGTAGACGGCGGTGATCGCAAGCGCAGCCGTCACCACACCCTGGCCGAGCTTGTCGGACAGGAGGAAAGCGATCACGATCGCGAGCAAGAGGTAGGGGAACGCAAAGAGAGCGTCCATGATCAGGACGAGGGTGCGATCGAGCTTGCCGCCGACGTAGCCCGAGATCAGGCCCAGCGGCACGCCGATGGTGAGCGAGAAGATGAGGGCCAGGACGACGACCTCGATTGCGGTCCGCGAGCCCCAGACGACGCGCGAAAGGACGTCAGTCGACTGGACCGTCGTGCCGAACAGGTGAGCGCTGTCGGGCGCGCCCTGCTTGGGGAAGCGCACGCCGTCAGCGGACACCTGATCGAAGCCGTAGGGAGCGATCCAGGGGGCGAAGATCGCGAGGATCACGAAGAACAGCACGATGATCACGCCGGAGTACAGGAGCGTGCGGGGCATGCCTGTCGCCTGCGCAAACGGCTTGAGGATTCGGGGCGTCCTCATCTCAATACCTCACCCTCGGGTCGATGAAGGCGTTGATGAGGTCGATCACGAGCGAGACGACGACCACCGCGAGGGCGAAGATGGTGATGATGCCCTGGACTGCGATGTAGTCCCGCTCGTTCAGGTAGCGAACGAGCTCGGCGCCGATCCCCGGCCAGTTGAACGTCTGCTCGGTCAGGACGGCCCCGCCGAGGAGGATGGCGAACTGCAGGCCGGCGACCGTGACCACCGGGACCATCGCGTTGCGGAACGCGTGTTGGATCACGACCTGGCGCTCCGGGATCCCGCGGGCGCGGGCAGCTTCGACATAGTCGCCGCGCATCGTCTGCAAGAGGTTCACGCGCACCAGGCGGATGAGCACCCCCGAGATCAGAAGGCCGAGCGTCACCGCGGGCAGAATCAGGTGCTGGAGCACATCCCAGAAGGCGTCCCAGTTACCGGTGATGAGCGTGTCGATCAGGTAGAAGTGCGTCACCTGGTCGAGTTCGAACTCGACGATCGGGCTGGCTCGGCCCGAACTCGGTAACCACCCCAGCTCGCCCGCGAAGAGGAGCTGTGCCAGATACCCCGTGAAGAAGACGGGCGCGGCGTAGATGACGATGCCGAACATGCGCCCTGAGAGGTCGATCCAGGTGTCGCGGTAATAGCCGGCTAAGAGCCCGATGCTTATGCCGACGACAAGTGCGAGAGCGAATGCGGCCATGGTCAGCTCCAAGGTGGCGGAGCCGTTCTCGACGATGATCGACGTCACCTTGCGGTCGTCGTTGATCGTCGTTCCGAGGTCAAGCGTCAGGGCGTTGCCGAGATACTGGAAGTACTGCTTGATGAGGGGCTCATCGAGGCCCGCGGCCTCGCGGCGCTGCTCGAGCTCCTCGGGGGGGACGCGCCCGCCCAGCGCGGCCGAGATCGGGTCGCCAGGGGCAACCCTCATCAGGCCGAAGACCATCGTCAGGAGGATCAGGACGGTGGGGATCGCGAGCGCGAGCCGCGTCAGGACGTATGCGCGAAGGGATGTCCCCTGGGAGTTCAACTACAAGCGCCGCACAGGGCGCGAGGGCCGTAGCCCTCGCGCCCGTAGCGACTAACTCTTCCTTGGGCCTCTAGTCCTTCGAGACCAGCCAGTAGCGGAAGATGTACGACGGGTCGAGCGTGTCCTCCACGCCAGTGACTCCGTCGACAGCGACCGCGACCTGCGATAGCTCGATGTAGGGAACCATCGGGGCCTCCTTGGCGCCGAGCTCCTGGATCTTCGCGAACGCTTCCTCACGCACGCCCTCGTCCGTGGATGCCTTCTCCTCGGCGAGCAGGTCGTCCATCTCCGGGTTGGAGTAGTGGATGTTGAGGAAGCTGGTCGTCGCATAGAACGTCGACGCATAGTTGTCAGCGTCCGGATAGTCCGGGAACCAGCCGAGCTGGAAGGCCGGGTACTTGTCCGTGAACGCAGCCTCCGAGTACTGATTCCACTCGGTCGACTCGAGGGTGACCTCGAACAGGCCACTTTCCTCGAGCTGGTGCTGGATCTCGGCATACTCGTCACCCGATGCCGGGCCGTAGTGCGTCGGGGTCCACCAGATCTCGAGCGGCACGGGCGTCTCGACTCCCGCGTCTTCGAGCGTCTGCGTCGCGGCGTCCACATCGGGCGTCTCGCCGTACTCGTCGGCGAATGACTCGGTGTGGAACTTGACCTGGGCAGGAACCATCGAGTACAGCGGCAGTGCCGTGCCGTTGTAGACGTTGTCCGCGATCGACTCGCGGTCGATCACTTGGGCCACCGCCTGGCGTACGGCCAGCTTCTGCTCGTCCGATCCCTCTTGCAGGTCCTCGTTGAAGTTGAGGTACCGGATTGCGGAACCCGGGCCCTTGATGACGCTCAGGCCATCCTGGCTCTCGAGGTCCTCGACGTCGGTTGGGCTGAGCGACTGATAGGCCAGTTCGACCTCGCCCTGTTCGACGGCCTGCTTGAGCGTCGAGGACTTCTCGTAGTACTGGATGATCACGCGGTCGATCTGGGCCGCATCATCTCCCGTGTACTCCGGGTTTGCCTCGAGGACGGTCTGCTGCCCCGGCTCGTACTCGGCCACCATGTAGCGACCGGATCCGATCACCTGGTCGGACGGAATGACCTTGTCCGGGTCGGACTCCGCCGGCACGATCGCGGCGCCGCTCGATGTGAGTACGAACGGCCATGTTGCGTCCGGCGCCTTCAAGTTGAAGACGACCGTCTGGTCATCGGGCGTTTCGACCGATTTGATGTTCAGGTACAGAGACGACGCGCCCTGCGGATCGGCGATCGCAAGGTTCCGGTCGAAGCTCACCTTGACGTCTTCAGACGTCAGATCGGTGCCGTCGGAGAACTTCAGGCCCTCCTTCAGTGTGCACTCGAACGTCGTGCCGCTGTCGTCGGTGAAGTCGCATTCCTCCGCAGCCTCAGGCTCCGGTGCGTTGCCGCCGGGCGGGACCTGCAACAGGTTCTGGTAGACGTTGAAAATGATGTTCGACGACGGCAGGTCGTACGACCCGGCCGGGTCGTAGGAGACCGGTTGGTCTGTGGTTCCCTGGATCAGCGTGTCCGCTTCACCGGAGGAGCTACTGCCTCCTTCGTCATCGCCTCCGCACGCTGTCGCTCCCAGCGACAGCGACGTCGCGGCTATGGCCGCGAGCGCGATTCTTCTTCCTCTCAACTTGGGACCTCCCTTTCGTGGTCTTGCTTGGTTTGAACGTTCAAGGGGTGATGGCATGCTGCCAGTTGCAAGCCGCGGTGGTTGATCAGCTCGGGCTCGACCTCGGAGCAGATCTCGGTGGCGTACGGACAGCGCGTGTGGAAGCGGCAGGCGGGTGGTGGATTGGCGGGGGAGGGCACGTCGCCCTCAAGTATCCGCTCTTGGCGCTCCGCGTTGGCGCGCGGGTCCGGAATCGGGACCGCGGAGAGAAGCGCTTCGGTGTACGGATGCACCGGGTTTGAGTAGACCTCCTCCGCAGGACCGATCTCGACGATCTTCCCCAGGTACATGACCGCGATCCGATCGGCAACGTGGCGAACGACGCCGAGATCGTGCGCGACGAACAGATAGGTCAGGCCGAGCTTGTCCTGCAGCTCGTCGAGCAGGTTGATGATCTGGGCTTGAATCGAAACGTCAAGCGCGGATACGGGCTCGTCCGCGACGATCAGCTTGGGCCTCAGCGCCAATGCCCGGGCGATTCCGATCCGCTGGCGCTGGCCGCCGGAGAACTCGTGGGGGTACCGGTTGTAGTGCTCGGGGCTGAGGCCGACCAGCTCCAGGAGCTCTTGGACCTGGCTCTTGAGCTCTTCTCCCGACGCGATCCCGTGGAGCCGGATCGGGTCGCCGACGACCTGGCCGATTCGCTTTCGCGGGTTCAGCGACGCGTATGGGTCCTGGAAGATCATCTGCATGTCCCGCCGCGCCTCGCGAAGGCCCGAGCGGCCCAGGTCCGTCAGGTCTTGGCCTTCGAACCGGATGGCGCCCGATGTCGGCTCGATCAAACGAAGGATCGTGCGGCAGAGCGTGGACTTTCCGCAGCCTGACTCGCCGACGAGGCCGAGCGTTTCCCCGCGTTTGACCTCGAACGAAACGTCGTCCACGGCCTGGACGCGCCCTATCTCGCGGTCGAACAGGATGCCCGACTTGATCGGGAAGTGCTTGACGAGGTTCTCGACTGCGAGCAGGGGCGGGTCTCCTGCATCAACCGGCTTACCCGCCTCAGGAACAGTTGTGGCGGCCTCGCTCACGTAGCCGGCTCCTCGAGCCCGATCTCACCGTCGGCAAGGATCCGGACGGTGCGCTTCTTCTCGTCGTCGAGCCAACAGCGGTCCAGGTGGGCGCTGTTTCCGTCAGCGCCATCGAGCGGCGGCACCATCGGACACTTAGCGAACTCGTGCGGGCAGCGCGGCCTGAAGTGGCACCCCTCGGGTGGCGAGATCAAGGACGGGGGCTGGCCGGCGATCTGCGCCAGGCGGCCCGTCGCCCGGGGCCGATCAGTTCGGGTAATCGAACCCAGGAGCCCCCATGTGTATGGATGTCTGGGGTCGTAGAAGATGTCGTCGCGCGTTCCGGATTCGACCACCCGACCCCCGTACATGACGATCACGTCGTCGGCCACCTCCGCGATGACGCCTAGGTCGTGCGTGATCATGATCACGGCCATGCCTAGTTCGGATTGGAGCCGCTTCAAGAGGCGCAGGATCTGCGCCTGGATCGTCACGTCCAATGCGGTGGTGGGCTCGTCGGCGATCAAGAGCTTCGGCTCGTTCATCAGGGCCATCGCGATCATCACGCGCTGGCGCATGCCGCCGGAGAACTCGTGTGGATACTCGCCGAACCGGCGCTCGGGATCCGGGATCCCCACGTGGCCGAGCATCTCGATCGCGCGGCGCTGAGCCTCTTCCTTGCTGACGTCACGGTGCGCATCGATCGCCTCGGTGAGCTGGGCGCCGACCTTGTAGAAGGGGTGAAGGGAGGTGAGCGGGTCCTGGAAGATCATCGCGATGTCGTTTCCGCGCACGGTCTGAAGCTCGTCTTCGCCGAGGCTGGCGAGATCCGTTCCTTCGAAGAGGACCTCGCCCGAGATCTCGGCGCCGTCGGCGCGAGTGAGCCCCAGGATCGACATGTTCGCCACGCTCTTGCCGGATCCGGACTCGCCGACTATCCCCAGCGTCTTCCCGCGCTCGACGGAGAAGGAGAGACCGTCGACGGCTTTCACGACACCGTCGTCGGTGTCGAAGCTCACCCTGAGGTCGTGGATGTCGAGGAGTTTGTCCACGGCTGCCATCAGTAGCGCACCCTTGGGTCGAGATAGGCGTAGAGGATGTCGACGACCAGGTTGAAGATGACGATGAAGAAGGCTCCGAAGAGGACTATGCCCTGGATCAGCGGCAGGTCCGACTGGCCGATCGCCGTGACCGTCTCCTTGCCAATACCCGGGATGTTGAAGACGGACTCGGTGAGGATGGCGTTGCCGGCGAGGAGGATTCCCACGTCGAGCCCGAGGAGGGTGACGATTGGCGTCAAGGCGCTTCGCAGCGCGTGCTTGAGGATGACGCGCCTCTCCGAGAGCCCCTTCGCGCGTGCGGTGCGGACGTAGTCCTCCTGCATCGCCTCGATCATCTGGGAGCGGACGTATCGGGCGTAGATCGCCGCAGTCGCTGCCGCCAAAACCATCCAGGGGAGCAACATCGAGCCAACCTTGGCACTGAACGAGTCCGCGTCGTTGTAGCTGCCGATGCCGGGGAAGATGTGCACGACGCCCACGTCTGACGCGAATAGGTAGAGCGCCACGAGGCCGAGCCAGAAGACGGGCGCGGAGATGAATGCGAGCGATGTGACCATCGTCGTCCTGTCCATCAGCGATCTTCGCCGCACGGCGGATATGACCCCGATGGGGATCGCGATCGCCAGCCAGAGGATTACGGAGCCGATGACGAGCATGATCGTCGCCGGTAGGCGGTCGAAGATGATCTCCGAGACGGGCTTGCCGTTCTGGAAGATGCTGGTGCCGAGGTCGAACGGCCCGTTGACGCCTTTGTCCTCGTTCTCGTATGGCGTGAACACCCCTCCCACGTAGCGGCCGAACTGCTCGGAGGTCGGATCGTCCAGTCCTAGGTTCGTACGTATCTGCTCGACCTGTTCGGCCGAGGCCCCTCGCCCGGCGCGGAGCTTCGCGGGGTCGGCGGTTGGGAGGAGATAGAAGATCGCGAAGACGACGCCGCTCACCAGGACGAGTAGCAGCAAGGCCCAGAGGACTCTGCGGACTATGTAGCGCAGCATCGGCTTACTCCCGCAGAAGACGTGGGCGCCGCCGCATGTCGCGGCGGCGCCCCATCGCCTTCAATCGGTGTGGTCTATTCGCCCTTGAGCGACGTGAACGACAGGTCCCACGACGCGTTGTTCAGGTTGACCACGCCCGCGACGTCCTCCGACTGGATCAGGGGGAAGTTCTCCCAGATCCACGGGACGGCGGGAGCCTTCGAGCTGACCAACCTGTCGACCTCGCCCCACGCGTCGGCGCGTTCTTGCTCGCCGTTGACGGTGCGAGCTTCCTCGATCGCGGCGTTGACCTCCGGATCGTCCAACTGAGGCCAGTTGGAGTTGTTCTCCGGATCGATGAAGGGCCCGTAGAACGGGACGTCCAACATCGGCTGTGGGTCCCTGAAGTCGGGAAGCCACCCGACGTTGGGACATACCTGCGGCGACTGCTCGGGGACCGAGCAGAACCGCGTGTACATGATGCTGTGGTCGACCGGCTGGAAGTTGACCTTGAAGCCAAGGTCTTCCAGCTGGCCCTTGAACACCTCTGCGGTGTCCTTTCCGGGCGGGATGTTGTCACCGACCATGGTGATCTCGCAGATGTCGCCTTCGCACTTGCCGCTTTCGAAGCCGGCCTCCTTCATGTACTCGGCGGCGAGATCGGGGTCACCCGTCGGGCTCTTGATGAAGTCGAGATCCGGCCCTTCAAGGCCGCCCCCTTCTTCGAACCCGGGGAACCCGGGGCTGATGTAGTGGGTCGCGACCTGGCCTACGAGCGGCCCTCCGCGAGTGTTCCGCAGAGCCTCGCGGTCGCTGTTCGCGACCACTGCCTTGCGGATGTTCTCGTCGTCGAACGGCGGCTCCTGGGTGTTGAGCGCGATGTGCCGGAATCCCGCGAGCGGCGGTAGCTGAAGCTGCTCGGGCGCGGCTTCCTCGGCCGCTTCTTTCAGGACCTCCTTGGGCGGCGGGAAGTCTCCCGACATCTGAGAGTCGCCCTCGAGAATCTTCCGCGAGGCCGACGCCGTGTCGGTGAATCCCTCCTGGATCGTGATCTCATCCAGGTATGCGGGACGCCAGTCGGTCTCCGGGTCCCAGTTCGGGTTGCGAACGAGGTGGATCTCCTTGCCCGGCGTATAGCCCGTGAGCTCGCCGGTCTCTGGATCGTTCTCGATCATGTACGGACCGGTTGCGATCACGTACTGCCCGTACGTAGTGGGGTTCTTGGCGTCGTGCTTCTCCGCGAACTCCTCGGGGACGGGGGCGCTGATCGGGAGCGAGAGCATCGACGCGACGGTCGTTGCGGTCGCTACCTCCGGCTCGTTGAGCTCGATCTGGAGGGTGTAGTCGTCGGGAGTGGTGATGCCCGCCATGTCGGGCGCCCCGCCGGTGGGGTTGTCCTCGGCCTCCTTCGCGGCCTCCTCGAACCCGACGATGTCGGACGCGTAGTTGGCGACGTACCCGTTCAGAACGCCCGGAAGCACCGTGCGCTCGATTGCGTACTTGACATCCGCCGAGGTCACCTCGCGGCTGACCGGCGGCGCGAACTCGACGCCTTCCTTGAGCTTGAACGTGATCGTAAGGCCGTCATCCGAGATCTCGGCTTCACCGTCGGCGAGGTCCGGAGTCGCCTTCTCGACGTCATCCGGATCCCATGCCAAAAGCGCCCGCTGGGTCGCCTGGGTCACGGTGTACGTCGTTTGGTAGTACGCGGCTCCGGGGTCCATGTAGTCGACGTCGCCGGCGTTCAGCATCGTCAGCGAGCCGCCTTCTTGTGCGTCGTCGGGCGCCGCGGTTACGGGCTGGAATTCCTCGGGGACTCCTACGACCCCGCTTTCGGTACTGCTGTCATCGCTGTCGTCCGACCCGCAGGCCGCGACCGACATGGGAAGTGCGATGACCGCGCCGAGCGCCAACAGCGCTCTTAGCTTGGGATACATCACTTGTCCTTTCGGTTCGGTTTGAAATTCACGTCTATTTCCTTCGTGTCTTCGGATTCATCGCGTCCTGAAGGGCATCGCCGATCAGGTTGAAAGCAAGGACCGTGAGCAGCAGCGCCACTCCGGGGAAGAGCATGTACCACCAGGCGTCGGCGAAGACGGGAGTGGCATCGGAGATCATCTGGCCCCAGCTCGGCTCGTCGGTGACCCCGACTCCGAGGAAGGACAGAGCGGCTTCGTAGAGGATCACCTGGGGGATGAGAATCGAGGCATAGACCACGATCGGCGCGGTCAGGTTGGGGAGGATCTCCCGGAAGATGATGCGCATGTTCGAGGCTCCGGAGGCGCGCGCCGCCTCGACGAACTCCTTCTCGCGTATCGACAGGACCTGGCCCCTCACGATCCTCGCCATGTAGGTCCAGCTGGTCACCGAGATTACGAAGATGACCACCCCCAGGCCCGGCTTCACCAGCCCGCCCAGGCACCCGCCGCCGCTTCCGTTGGTGACGCCGACGGTGCACGCCGTGGCGAGCCCGGTTGCGAGGAGGAGGTACGGGATGGCGAGAAGCACGTCGACGCTGCGGGAGATGATCGTGTCCGTCCAGCCTCGGAAATAGCCCGAGAGCAGCCCGAAGATGATCCCTGCGATCGTGGCGATGATCGTCGCCGAGAACGCCACGATCAGAGATACGCGCGCGCCATAGACCGTCCGGCTGAAAACGTCCCGGCCGATCTGGTCGACGCCGAAGATGTGGTCGGCGCTGGGACCGGTCGGCGTGGCGAAGTAGGGGTCGAGCGCAGCGCTATCGCGTGCGTCGGGGTCCGGAGCGCCGACGAGGTCGACGATCAGAGGGGCGGCGATCGCGGCCAGGATCAGCAGAGCGATGAAGACGAGCCCGGCCAATGCCAGCCGGTCTTCCTGAAAGCGGTGCCAGAAAAGCCGCCAGGGGGAGCGGGCGCGGATCGCGGTGCTGGTGTCTATGCCAGCTGAAAGCGCACCGGTTGCCGGCTGCGAGTCTTCGCGATATCCGCTGGCCTCCAAATAAACCCTCTCTTCGGCGACCGTGCCGTTGTTCTTGGTGGCCCCCGTTCTTTACCCGCGTGGCGCTCCTCAACACCACGGGACGGTGGAACCTTAGTCCAAACTAAGTTCCAGGCGTCGGAAACTGAGTTCTCATCAGGCGGTCCCAGCCACGATCGGTGACGAGCTTGCGCTGGGCGATCGAAAGCCGCGCGGACGGTGTGACGGTGTATCTCGGCCGCGGCCGGTTGGAGGAAATTGCCTTGTCGATCACCTTCGCAACGGCGTCCGGTCCGCCGCCGAGCTTCGCCAGCGGCCCTTCGTAAGCGCCGGCGGTCATCTTGCCGACGTGGTGGTTGAACTTGCCGTATGGCCCGTCGTCGACGACGCCTTCGTCGATCGAGGCGACCGCCGCATTGCCGAACTCGGTAACGATCAGGCCCGGCTCGATCAGGACCACGTTGACACCGAAGCCACGAGTCTCGAAGCGCATGGCGTCCGAGATCGCCTCGACGGAGTACTTGGTGGCGTGGTAGATGCCGCCGCCGGGGAAGGTGAGCTTGCCGCCCATCGAGCCGATGTTGACGATCCGCCCCCAGCCCTGGTCGCGCATACCGGGGAGGCAGAGCTGGCTCATGCGGATGAGGCCGAAGACGTTGGTCTCGAACTGGCGGCGAATGGATTCGAGCTCGATCGATTCGATCGCACCCGACTGGCTGTATCCGGCGTTGTTGATGAGGACGCCGACTGCGCCCTCCGCCTCGGCGACCTGGTCGACGGCGGCCGCCATCGACGCCTCGTCGGTCACGTCCAGCGCAAGCGTCTTGCACCCCGCTTCCGCGAGATCGGCCAGCGTTTCCGGCCTGCGAGCGGTCGCATAGACCGTCCAGCCCTTGTTCGCGAGATGACGGGCCGTCTCGGCCCCGATGCCAGTCGAACAGCCCGTGATCAGGACCGCCTTGGATGGAGAGCTCATGCCGCGCAGCCTAATGTGGCGGGCTCGCGCTCGCCTCGGCTCACGGCCTTCGGCTATGCCTCGGCCTTGCGGGCGAGGTTCTTCAGGAGCCTCTTCGTGATCGGTGCGTAGCTCACGCGGATCGCCATCTCCATCGGCGCCGGCGCTCGCATCTCGAGGCCGATCGTCGATCCGCCGCCGGTTCTGGGCTCGACCGTATGAGTGAGCTCGACCAGTCCGACGCGCCAGGTCCACGATTGCCCTGGGCGCTTGGCGGTCACCTCGGCCCACACTGGCGCAAACCCGGCCAGGTGGACGCGGCCGCTCGCTCCGGGCTCGACCTCTGGGCTGCCCAGGTTGCGCGGGGCCCGGATGTGAGGCGCCCATTCCTTCCAGCGCTGGGGCTGGGCGTATAGATCCCAGACCTCCTCGGGCGCAGCCTCCGATTCGACTTCGACGTGGACGGTCACCGTGGGCAGTTAAGCGGGCGCGCTCCGGCTAGAGTCCCGCCGCGATGCGAGCGGTCACCTTCCAGGCGCCGGGCGAGATCCGGATCGACGAGAAGCCGGATCCCGAGCTGGAGGATCCAGGCGACGCCATTGTTCGGGTGGACGCCTCGGGTGTCTGCGGCTCCGACCTCCACATCTATCACGGCCGGGTCGCGATCGAGCCTGGGTTCACCATTGGGCACGAGTACGTGGGCGAGGTCCTCGCCGTTGGAGACTCAGTCACGACCGTCAAGGCGGGCGATCGCGTCCTCGGGACCTACGGCACGGCCTGCAACGAGTGCTTCTTCTGCAAGCGCGGCGACTTCCACAAGTGCGACAACGGCCGGGTCTTCGGCCACGGCAAGCTCCTGGGAGAGCTCCAGGGCGCTCAGGCTGAGCTTCTGCTCGTGCCCACCGCCGACCTCACGCTCCGCAAGGTCCCGGAGGGAATGTCCGACGACGTCGCGCTCTTCGCGGGCGACGTGATGGGCACCGGTTATCACGCGATCGTCGAGACCGGTGTCGGGCCTGGAGACTGCGTTGCGGTCCTCGGACTCGGCCCAGTCGGCCTCTGCGCGGTCCAGGCCGCGAAGGCCGCGGGAGCCGGCCACGTGATCGCGATCGACACCGTTGCCGACCGTCTCGAGATGGCGCGCGCGTTCGGTGCCGAGCCGGTCCACCTGACCGACGAGGACCCGAAGGCGGCCGCCAAGGCGGCGACCGAGGGCCGCGGTGTGGACGCCGCCATCGACGCGGTCGGGCACCCCCAGGCTTTCGATCTCGCCTGCCGCCTCACGCGCAAGTGCGGCACCGTCTCCGCTACGGGCGTCTATGCCGAGCGGATGGAGGTCCACATGGGCATCGTGTGGATCAAGGCGCTCACGGTGAAGACGGGGCACGCGAACGTGATCAAGCACGTCGACCCCGTCCTGGACGCCCTGTCGAAGGGCGATCTCGACCCCAGCCCGCTGGTCACCCACCACATGAAGCTCGACGACGCGCCCGAGGCTTACGACATCTACGACCGCCGCGAGGCGCTGAAGATCGTCCTCACCCCATGAGGTGCCAGGCACCAAGCCTGGTGCCTGGCACCAAGCGCGCGGAAGATGCCCGCAGAGTCACTTAACTGGGACCAGTTCGAGGCTGTCGACATGCGGGTCGGCCGTGTGCTCGAGGTCGAAGACTTCCCTGAGGCCCGCCGGCCCGCGTGGAAGCTCCGGATCGATTTCGGACCCGAGATCGGTGAGCGGCGGTCGTCGGCGCAGATCAAGAACTACGAGCGCTCAGAGCTCGAGGGCCGCCAGGTCGTGGCCGTCGTCAACTTCCCGCCGAAGCAGATCGGCCCGTTCATGTCTGAGTGCCTCGTGCTCGGCGCAGTGAATGAGGACGGCACGGTGATCTTGCTCGAGCCGGACCCCGGCGCCGAGCTCGGCGACCGGATCGCCTAGCTGCGCTTGTTCTTCGTGGACGGGGGCTTGTCCCCGGCCTCGAGAGGATGCGCGAGCTGGATGTGGCCTCGCGCGATCGCCATGAACGGCTTCGTCTCGGGCTCGTGCCCCTGGGCGTCGACGCTCGAGATCTCGACGTTCACCAGCGGGATGAAGTCAAGGTCGCCGCGGTTGAGGAAGTCGGAAAGGCGCGAGCGGTAGCCCTCCTTGGGAAGGGTTAGATCCCCGACGATCCAATGGCGGGCGGTCTCGAAAACGACGCGTTCGACTCGTGAATCCATTCGCGAGTCTTATATCGGGGTTCTGCCGGTGTAGCTTGAGCGCGGTTCTCGCTTGAGATGTGCCTGGCAGTCGCCTTACCCTTCCGCGATGGGCAGGACAACGGCATTTGGGCTCGCCGCAATCGTGGCATTACTCGTGCTGGCGCAATCCGCCCACGCCCAGGGCGACTGCTTGACGGCTGACCCACCGGCGCCAGAGCCGGGCCGCATCGATTTCGGCATCACGCCTGGTATCGCAGGCAGCGCCGGGGTGGGCCAGGGCACAGCCCTGCCAGTCGACCGCATGGCAGAGCGGGCGGCACTCGAGCGACTCGAGCCGCGAGGCCGCAAGCTCGTCCTGCGCCTCAATCGGCTCTTCTGGGATGGCGGCGGGAAGCTCATCCGCAAGTTCGGAAACCGCGTCGACCGCTACGCCCGCTCCGGCCTCACGTCGGAGATCCAGGTCCGCTACCACCCGCCCGAGGGCAAGGAAGGCGACCTCCAGGCATGGGCGCGGTTCGTGACGAAGGCGGTGCGCCGTCTCGGGCGCCGCCCGAGCGTCACTGCGTTCTCGATCACGAACGAGATCAACTTTCCCGTCTCGCCGAATACCTCGGACGGCTCTTACGAGCGAGCGCTCGAGGCCCTGGTGCGCGGCGTGATCGTCGCCCACCGCGAGTTGAGGTTGCTCGGCCGTCCGCGGGTGGAGCTGGGCTTCTCGGTGGCGTGGCGCTACATCCCGCAGGAGGACACGGCGCTTTGGGAGGAGCTCGGGGCCCTGGCGACCCCGCGCTTCAGGCGCGCGCTCGACTATGTGGGGCTTCAGGTCTATCCAGGCCTGATCTGGCCACCGATCGAGATCCCGGGACGCACTGCGGGCGACGAGATCGCCGAGGCGCTCACCCTGATCCGCGACTGCTACATGCCGAAGGCAGGGATGGGAGACGAGGTCGACCTCTGGGTCTCCGAGAACGGCTATCCGACCAAGCCCGTCGTCAACACCGAGGCGGGACAGGCCGACCGTCTCGTCTCTTCCGTCGAATCCGTCGCCGCCCACGCCGGCGATCTCGGGATCACCGACTACCGCTGGTTCAACCTGCGCGACAACGACTCCGACGGCGTCGACCTCTTTTCGCAGGTCGGGTTGCTGCGCGACGACTACACCGAGAAGCCGGCTTTCGCCGAGTTCAGGAAGGCGATCAGGCGCCTGGGACGCTGATCCCGGGCGCGCGCAGGGCCAGCGCCAGCTCGAAGCGGGCGCCGGGATCGTCGATCTCGCCGAGTAGCTCGCGCAGGCGGCGCAGGCGGTAGCGCGCGGTCTGGGGGTGGACGTGCACGGCGCGGGCGACCTCGGTCGGACGGCCCGGGTGGTCGATCCACGCTCGAAGCGTCTCCAAGAGGCGCGCTCTTGATAGCTCGGTCTCGTTTTCGAGAGGGCCGAGCCGTGCATCCGCCAACTCTGAGAGCAAGCCGGGGTCGCCGTGGAGGATCAGCGCCGGGAGGTGCTCGGAGGCGACGATCAGACCGGGCCCGAGCCCGGCATCGCCGGCGACTTCCAGCGCGCGCCTCGCTCGCGCGAAGCTTCGGCCGAGATCCTCGGGTCCCGCCTCGGGGCCGATCGCCGCCACCCGGTCCCCGATCGCCGCAGCGAGGATTGCCCGGCGCCCCGGTGAGTCGGGGTCGGGGACGATCGCGCAGGCTTCGCCGTCGCCCAGCCCCGCCGCAATCACGCCGTGGCCCAGGCGAGTTGCCAGAGCGCCGGGAGCGGCGTCCGACGCGACGAGCACTGCCGCGCTACCCGGCAAAGCCCAGCCGACCTCGTCCGCCGTCGCCGAAACGGCCTCCGGCGATGCCCCCTCGATCAACATTCGAACGAGCTCCTCGCGCTGGCGCTGACGCTCCCCGACCGACTCGGCGCGCTCGGCTGAGTACCCCTCGGCGGACAGCGAGGAGAGCTCGTCGATGTAAGCGAAGATCGCCTCTGCCAGCGCCGCGAGCTCCGGAGCCGTCGCGCCGGCGTCGGTGGCCGCGTCGGCGACCCGCCGCCATGAGACGCGGGCGCCCAGCCGGTACGCGGCAAGAAGTGCTTCGAGGGTCCGTCCCTGCCGGTACTCGCCCCTGCCGAGGTTCTCGTAGACGGCCCGCCACCCCTCCGCGTCCTCGCCCGGCCGCTCGACGTCATCGACGAACCGCCTCAGAGCCACGCCGACGCCGGTGCGCACGGCCTCCCCGAACCGGCCTTCGAGCGGCTGCGCGTACTCGGGCACAGAGTCACGGATCTCGGCAATCACCTCGTCTCCCAAGGCAGGCAGGGCGGCCCGCATCGGCGTGGCGAGCTCCTTGCGGACGCCAGAAAGTGCCTGCAGATGGGGGCGATCCGTGACCAAGTTCATACGAATCATATGAAAACTGACGGATGGATACTTATCCCGACGAGTAGTCGAGGTCAGTAATGCTTGCGAAGCTAGTGACATGAGCCGCCTCCAGCGCAACATCACGCTCGCCGCCGTCATCCTCCCCTTCGTCGGGTTCCTCGCCGCGGTGCTCCTCTCGTGGAACGACCTCGTGAGCGCGACCGACCTCGCGATCTTCGCCGTTATGTACCTGCCGACGGCGTTCGGGATCACGATCGGCTACCACCGGCTCTTCACCCATCGGGCTTTCGAGGCCAAGCCATCGGTGCGCTACTCCCTCGCCGTCCTCGGCTCGATGGCCGTCCAGGGCTCGATCATCGACTGGGTCGCCGACCACCGCAAGCACCACGCCTTCACCGACCAGGACGGGGACCCGCACTCGCCGCACGGCCATGGCGAAGGCCTGCGCGGAGCGCTGTCGGGCCTTTGGTACGCACACATGGGTTGGCTCGTCGACACGCAGGGCCAGGCCACCAAGCGCCGCTTTGCCCCGGACCTCCTTGAGGACCCGATCATGCGGAAGATCAACTACGCGTTCTTGCCCCTGGTCGGGCTCACCCTCGCGATTCCGGCAGCGCTTGGCTTCGCGCTCACCGGCACGCTCGCCGGCGCGCTAACCGGTCTCCTGTGGGGCGGGTTCGTCCGGATCTTCTTCGTCCACCACGTCACCTGGTCGATCAACTCCGTCTGTCACTTCTTCGGAAGCCGGCGGTTCGACATCGAGGACGAGTCGACCAACGTGTTCTGGCTGGCGATCCCCTCGCTTGGCGAGTCGTGGCACCACAACCACCACGCGTTCCCCCGTGCGGCAAAGCAGGGCCTGCGCTGGTGGGAGATCGACATCTCAGCCGCCGTGATCACGCTGCTCGAGAAGCTCGGGCTTGCCTGGGACGTGGTCCGGATCAGCCCAGAGCGCCAAGAGCAGCGGCTTGCCGGCGGCGCGACGCCCCGGCGTGTCGCCATCGAAGCCGACTAGCCGACTGCCACTACAGCGCGTCGGCGAGAGCGAGCGCTTGAGGCACGAAGGCTTCGACCTGCTCGCCGCTGGGCCAGTTCCCCGGCGAGTTGCTCTTGAAGTAGACACACGCCTTCTTGCCGTCCGTCGAGACTCCATATGTCCCTGCCTTTGCCAACTCGAGCGCCTGCTCCGAGATGCCCTCGCCGAAGCCCGGAATGGTCACGTCCTCCGCGTCGATCCAAGCGCTCGGCAGGTCGCGGCCGGTGTCGACGACGATCGCGATGTAGTTCTTCTCCATGTCGACCATGCTCGAGAACTTGAGCCAGGCGAGCTCGCCCTGCCGGTCGGTCCCGGGAAGCGGGCCCGTGAGCGCGTCCGTGGCGGTTCCGGGCATCGGCAGGCGGATGTGATTCGCGTGGAACTCCGAGGTGGCCTTGGGATTCATCCCGTGCTTCTCGCCGAAGTCCTTGACGCTCGAGTCGACCCCCTCGGCGAACTTGGTGATCATGCGCATCAGGCGCCCGCCCAGCGGCTGGCTCGCGCGCGCTTCGTGTGCCGCGGCGGAGTCCGGGTTGGTCCCGCCCCAGCTCACGTCCGCTTCTTCCAATACCTCGTCGCGAATGCGGCTGCCGGCCTTTCCGCCGGCCCCGGCCAGTAGGTCCAGGTGCTCCTCGTCCACCTCGCCGTCGGTCCGGTGCTGGCCGCGGTACTGCGGGCACTCGCAGGTGAAGACGCCATTGTCCAGGCGGAAGCCGAAGTCGACAGGCGTGTTCGAGGCGAGCCAGTCGATGAACGATGGCGGGAACATCTGGCGGAGCCAGGCGTGGTCCTGTCCCTTGGCCACCTCGACGATGTATCGCCGGTCGAGCTCGGTCGACTCGAAGCCGCCGACATCCTCGCGCGGGCGGCGGTCGTTGGCCCAGTAGAAGAGCGCCGGCTCCAAGCCCTCCGTTCGGACCGAGAGCATCGGCAGGTAGCCGACCGACTCTGGGATGCGGCAGACCATGATCGTGTGCTGCTGCGCGACGTTCATGCCGAAGGTCTTGCCGTATAGAGCTTGATGGCGCAGGCGGCCAGGGACGCCGCCCGGAAGCTTTCCGGCCACCGACCAGCACGCGTGCCGGATCCCGCCCGTCTGCTCGCGAGGCAGCGGCATCCCCGGCCAGATCAACTCGGGTCGCACCACCAAGCCGCGCTCGGCCGCATAGGCCTCCAGCTTCGCCTCGGTTCGCTCAAGTCCCTCGAGTGCCGCGGATGCGTCCACGGCGGGAGACTAACGCTCTAGATCGGTGCGGGGTTGGGAGTGGGCGGGACGGGTCCCGGTGGCTCCATCGGCGGCTCGACCGGGGGCTCGGGCTCAGGAGCGGGCGGAAGCGGACTCGGGTCAGGGCCTGGCGCGGGCGGGCTGGGGTCGGGCATCGGCGGCCCACCGGGCCCCGGTACGGGTGGCGCCGGCGTCTCGAGCGTGGGGGTCTGGTTCATGGCTCTCGCATACCCGGAGAGCGTTCGCTGACTCATTTCGACGCGAAGCGCCCCTGTTCTGCGTCCGAGCGCGTGATCTTCGAGTCGATCCATTCGTCCATCCGCTTCCATTCCTTGAAGAGCCACTCGGCCTGGCTTGCCTCGTCCTTGGGGACCTCCGCGGCGGGCACGCGCCAGAACTTGATCCCGATCACCGAGCCCACGAGCTCGCCCGCCCAGACGTCCGAGATGAATTGAAAGCCGTCGAAGCCGACGTGCCCACAGAAGACGACGTCCACATCGGGAGCCTCGTTCACAAGCGCGAGCGGGCCCCCGGTCCTCGGTGGCAGCAGATGCTTCAGCCGGTCCGCGATCGGCGCAAGCTCGGGCTGGCGCTCGCGGACGATCTCCTGCGCGCGTTTGAGCTTCGCCGGTTCGAAGCGGGTGCCCTCCGGATAGATCAGGATCCCCTCGCCCTCATGAAGGTCGTGCGCGAGCTGGAGCAGCCGGCTGATCTCGGCCTCGGCGTCGCCCGATGCCCGGCGGACGAAGTTCGTCGGCACCCAGCGACCCCCGATGTCGATCGTGGGGATCACCTGGAGCTCGCGCTTGATCACATAGCGGAGACCGATCCCGTGGGTGCGTGCGACGACAGTGTCGGGGAGCATGTTGTCGATGATCGAGGCGTGGCGCATCATGATCGTCACCGGCCCCGGCGCCACTTCGTCTAGCCCCTCGATCTCGAACTTGAGGCCAAAGAGAACTCTGATCCCGCCGAGGTGACCCGACGCCCAGCGCACGCGAAGGCGATAGAGCAGCACCCGGCGCCTGCGCGATCCGACCCCGAACGACGCACCCGTGACGATCCAGATGCCGAGGATCGTGGCGAGGGCCCGCATCTCACCGAAGAGGAACCACCAAAGGAAGGTGACGAGGCGCACCGCGACCCACGGCTTGCGCCGGCGGAGCCACAGGGCGAGGTCGACGACCGCGGCGACGATCAACAGAACTGGCAACAGCAGCGTGACCAGCACGAAGGCGATCACCTCGAGCGTGATTCCGCGGAGGCGGCGGATGATTCTCGCGCCGAGAGGGCCATCGTCCCGAAAGAGGGGAGACTCGCTCACGTTCGAGATCTTCTTCACGGCGCGAACTTACTCGTGCCCTGTGCCCAATAGTCTGCGCCGGGTCCGTTCAACTAAATAAGGGAGACAGTGTGATGTTCACAGCTGTTGCCGGGGGAAAGCGCGCTTTCGCGAGCATTGCGATCGCCGGAGCGCTTGCATTTGGAGTCGCCGCCTGCGGCGATGATGACGACGAAGGGTCGGAGGGAAGTGAGTCCACGACCGAGGAGACCGCAAGCGCCGAGGAGGTCACGGTCACCGCGACCGAGTACGAGTTCGACCTGTCGGCCACGCCCACTGCCGATACGCAGTCGGTCACCTTCGACAACCAGGGCGAGAAGTTCCACGTAATGGTCTGGGCGCAGCTCGCCGAGGGCGTAACGGTCGATGAAGCGATCGCGGCTGAAGGCGAGAAAGGAACGGCAACGCTTGTCGCTCAGACCGAGGCGGCGCCTGGCGAGTCGGCCACGGTCGACGTGAAGGAAGCGCCGGGCCCCGGCCCGTACGTGATGCTCTGTCCGATCGAGGACAAGGACGGCGCTCACTACGAGCTCGGCCAGCTCGAAGAGTTCGACATCGAGTAGCTCAGCCGCGTTCCGCCGTCGGTCTCAAAGATCGGCGGCGGAGCCGACGGCGACAACGAAGAGGTCGTTGACGTTCGTGTGTGTCGGCCCGGTAAGGATCTGATCACCCAAGGCAGCCATGACTTCGCCCGAGCGATGGTCCGCCACAGCGCCCGCGAGGTCTACGCCGGCGCTCCGCGCACGCTCCGCGGTTAGGCCGTCGATGATTGCGCCGGCGGCGCCCGTGCCTCCGTCGGAGCCGTCAGTGTCGAGAAAGCAAACCGAAACGCCATTCCCGGATTCAAGGCGCAGGGCCGCTGCGGCGGCGGCTTCCTGGTTTGGTCCGCCGTCGCCAAACTTTCCCCCGGAACCTTCTGGCGCCAACGTAACAGTCGATTCACCACCACACCCAACGAGCACGCACGGAGGTGCGATGGGCTTGCCGGTCCACTCGCATTCGACTCCAAGGCCGGCCAGATGATCTCCGATAACGCTCGCTTCTCCCTGCAGTTGAGTCGAAACGACATGGGCGCTCACGCCCGACGAGCGGGCTTCGGCTGCCATGGCATCGCAGACCCCGGCGCCATGTACGAGAAGCACCGCGTGCGGCTCACCGGTGAGTTCGGGTGAATGGGCATCGGCGCTGGTCAGGTGCTCGCGGATGCTCGCAGGCAATTCGCTCCAAAGGTCGCGACGGTGAATGACCTCGAGCGCATCGGAGACGGACGTCGTGTCTTGAACGCTGGGGTCGGAAGTGACATCGAGGAGGTCGCCTGCCACATCCGAGACCACGAGGCTGACCAGGCGCGCTGGGGCCACGTGAGCGGCGAGCCGGCCGCCTTTGAAGGAGGAGACATGCTTGCGGACGGTGTTCACGTCGACGATTGAGGCGCCTGAGCCCAGAAGCAGCTCGTGGAGCCTCCTCTTGTCCGCCTGCGTGACGCCGGCGGGCGCAAGGCTGGTCAGCGCGGAGCTGCCACCGGTGAAGGCCGCGATGACCAGGTCACTTGGGCCCAGACCGTCGACGAGGTCGATGATGCGGCGGGCGGCTCCCTCGGAACGCGAGGTGGGCAGCGGATGATCGGCAAGGAGCACCTCCACTCGCTCGAGTGCATCTCCGTCGGTCACGTCACGCACTGCGATCACGCCGCCGTCGAGCCGGTCGCCGAGAATCCGCTCGAGCGTCTTGACGATCGCTAGCGTGGCCTTGCCTGAGCCGACGACCACCAGACGACCGGCGCGATCAAGCAGGTACTCCTCGCCCGCTATCGCGACCCCGTCCCGGGTCACGGTGACGGCGTCCGCCGTGGCGCGCCGGACGTCACACGCTTCGAGTCCGGCGCCAGCCACCCGCAAGGCGAGCGCGCGAAGGTCCCTCATTCCGGTGCCCGCGAGCTCGGCCGCGTTCGCAATGAGCTGGTCCATGCAATGGCAAGATATGCCCAAGCGGAGCAAGCAACGAATGGACTGATGAGCGCATGAGCGGAATTGCACCGGGTCGGATCGCCGAACTGATGAAGCGCGAGGAAGCGCGTTTTTCCGAGACCCATCCGGCGTCGAAGCGACTGCACGAACGTGGCAAGGCGTCGCTCCTCGACGGTGTGCCCATGAACTGGATGACGCGGTGGCCCGGTGCGTTCCCCGTTTTCTTGGAGTCTGCGGTTGGCGCCGAGGCGACTGACGTGGACGGCAACGTGTACGCGGACCTCTGCCTGGGGGACACGGGCGCGATGACGGGGCACTCCCCGGCGCCGACCGCCAAGGCCGTAAAGGAGCGCGCCGAGCGCGGAATCACCGCGATGCTCCCGACTGAGGACGCGCTCTTGGTCGGTGAGGAACTCGCGCGCCGCTTCGGCGTTCCGAACTGGCAGTTCACGCTTTCCGCCACGGACGCGAACCGCTTCGTGGTCCGGATCGCGAGGGAGATCACCGGCCGCCCGAAGATTCTTGTACACAACCATTGCTATCACGGCACCGTCGACGAGACTGTGGCGACCCTGGAAGGCGGCGAGGTCGTGCCGCGCGAGGGCAACATGGGGCCGCCGGTCGAGCCATCCAAGACCACGCGGATCGCGGAGATCAATGATCTCGAGGCGCTCGCCCGCGAGCTGGCGCACGAGGACGTGGCGTGCGTTCTTGTCGAACCGGCGTTGACGAACATCGGGATCGTCCTGGCCGAGGACGGCTACCACGACCGTCTTCGCGAGCTGACGCGCGAGTCGGGAACGCTGCTCGTGATCGACGAGACCCACACGCTGTGCTGCGGGCCCGGCGGATACACCGCCAAGGCCGGGCTCGAGCCCGACTTCCTCACGATCGGCAAGGCCATCGGCGGCGGCATCCCGATCGGGGCCTACGGCTTCACCATTGAGGTCGCCGAGCGGATCCTGACTCACACCAATCCCATCGCGACCGACGTCGGTGGGGTGGGCGGGACATTGGCAGGCAACGCTCTTTCGCTGGCAGCGGCGCGAGCGACCCTTGCAGACGTCTTGACCGACGAGGCTTTCAAGCACATGATCGAGCTCGGCAAGCGATTCGAAGCGCACGTTGCCGAGACGATCGCCGCGAACGATCTCCCATGGTCGGTGACCCGCCTCGGCTGCCGGGTCGAGTACATGTTCAGCCCGGAACCGCCGCGTACGGGCGGAGAAGCCGCCGCCGCGCTCGACGAGGAGCTCGATGCACTGCTCCACCTCTACATGCTGAACAGGGGCGTTCTTCTCACTCCGTTCCACATGATGGCCCTGATGTCGCCGGCGACAACCGAGGGGCACGTCGATCGACACGCTGAAGCGTTCGCCGAGGCTGCGGCAGAACTGACCGAATAGCTGGACACGCCGTTCGAGCACGTCTAGACTTCATTGCGGGAGGAAGCGAGTGAGTTCTCGATACAGGCAGGGGGTTGGGGGCGCCGTCGCTGTCGTGCTCGCAGGCCTCATGCTGGTTCCGTCTTTCGTCGAGTCGAAGCCGAAGCCAAAGCCCGATTTGAAGGCACTGGCGCCCGACATCGGCGATATCCCCATCCTCGATGCGGGAGACACCCTGTCCACGGACATCCAGGTCCGGAACGCGGGCAAGCGAAAGGCGAAGGCGTCGGCGACGGCCATCTACCTCTCGCAGGACCAACAAATTGGCGGCGACGATCTTCTGGGCACAGAGAGCTTTGGCGCAATCGGGAAGAAGAAAACCGCGGCCAAGCCAATCGACATCAACCTGCCCGTGGACGTCGAGACCGGCTTGTACTACCTGGTCGCATGCGCGGACGCGAACGAGCAGGTGAAGGAGAGGAAGGAGAACAACAACTGCGCGATGTCCACCGAGCAGCTTCAGATTTTCGCGCCGGGCGTGTTCGTTCGCACCGATGGTGCTACAGAAGGTGCTAGTGGCACACGCACTGACCCATGGGGGAGTGTGCAGGCGGGCGTCAGCGCCGCGGTGGGCATGGACCCGGCCGGGGACGTCTACGTTGCGGCGGGCGACTACGGGGCCGTGTCGCTCGCGAACGGGGTAACGGTCCACGGCGGATTCGACCCCACGACCTGGGCGCCGGGCGGGGGCGTGACGCGTCTTACCGCATCCGGCTCAGTGGTCACCGCCGAATCGGTCACCGGCGCCGGCCTGATCGATCTCGAGGTCGTCGGCCAGACCGGCGCCGAAAACTCAATCGGGGTATTCGCCCGAAGCTCGTCCTTGTCGTTGGATGGCGTGTCCGTTCAGGCAGCCGCTGGCGAGGATGGCTCGGGCGGCACATCGCATGTTGGACAGGCTCCGTCCGGAGGGGATGGAGGTCAGGGGGACCCTGGCGTCGAGAACAGCTCGGGCTTATGCGACGAAGCCCCGCGGCCTGACGGCGGGACGGCCGGTACGAGCGTGGTGGGTCGCATCGGTGGAACCGGGGGTCAGCCGGGAGTCGGTAATCAACCAGGCTCAGATGGCACCAATGGCACCGGTCCTGGCGGAGGGTTGAAGGGCGTCGGCGTCCTATACCACGGCAACCCCGCGCTCGCCGTCCATGTCGGCGACGACGGAGCGGACGGAATCGATGGCCCCAACGGTCCTGCGGGCTCTAGCAACTTTTCTATCGACGGCTACGAAACGTCCGATGGCGCCGCGGGCGCCGCGGGCACGCACGGGAGCGGCGGAGGAGGAGGCGGCGGCGGCGGGGGCGGCGACACCGACTGCGATTCGTACGGCGGTGGCGGCGGTGGAGGTGGCGGCGGCGCCGCAGGAGGCCCCGGAGGCGGGGGCGGAGAGACCGGCGGCGCCTCGGTGGGCGTCTACCTGTGGGCCACGACGCTCGACATCTCAAACTCAAGCGTGACGACCGCTGTTGGCGGTAACGGCGGCGCTGGCGGCACAGGCCAGCTCGGCGGCGTCGGCGGCTTGGGCGGTCCCCAGAACATCTACGGAGGACTCGGCGAGCAAGATGACGCCACAAACGGCGCGGCTGGCGGCGCCGGGGGCGACGGGGGAGACGGGGGAGATGGCGGCGGAGGGGCCGGCGGACCCTCGATCGGAGTCGTCATCGGCGGCGCATCGGTGCTTCAACCGACCGCGGTCACGTACACGATCGGTCCTGGCGGCGCGGGCGGCACATCGCCCGGCAATGCCGGACCGGCCGGCGCCTCGTCTCAGACGCTCACGACGCCCTGATCCCGGCTATTTCGGCGCGAGGCGCTTGTACGTAATGCGGTGGGGCCGGTCGGCCGCCGGGCCCAGGCGGGCGCGGCGGTTCTCCTCGTAGGCCTCGACGTTCCCCTCGAACCAGGTCACCTCGGAGTCGCCCTCGAACGCGAGGACGTGGGTCGCGACGCGGTCGAGGAACCAGCGGTCGTGCGAGACGACCACTGCGCAACCGGCGAACGCGAGGATCGCTTCCTCAAGTGCGCGCAATGTGTCGACGTCCAGGTCGTTGGTCGGCTCGTCGAGGAGCAAGAGGTTGCCGCCGGAGCGCAGGAGCTTCGCCAGGTGCACCCGGTTTCGCTCGCCGCCGGAAAGCGTGCCGACCTTGCGCTGCTGGTCCGATCCCTTGAAGTTGAAGCCGGAGGTGTAGGCCCGCGAGTTCATCTCCTCGGAACCGACCTTGATCTGGTCGTAGCCCTCGGAGATCTCCTCCCAAACAGTCTTCTCAGCGTCGAGCGCGTCGCGAGACTGGTCGACGTAGGCGAGCTTCACCGTGTCGCCCAGACGGAGATTCCCGGCGTCGGGCTCCTCGTCGCCGACGATCATCCGCAGAAGCGTCGTCTTGCCGGCGCCGTTCGGGCCGATGATGCCGACGATGCCCGCGGGCGGAAGCTCGAACGTGAGTCCCTCGAAGAGGAGCTTGTCTCCGTAACCCTTCGTCAGGTCGTCGGCCTCCACCACGACGCCGCCCAGCCGCGGCCCGGCCGGGATGCGGATCTGAACGTTCTCGAGCTTCACCTGCTTGTCCTCGGCCAGAAGCTCCTCGTATCGGGCAAGGCGCGCCTTCGACTTCTTGCGCCGGCCCTTCGGGTTCTCTCGCACCCATTCGAGCTCGGCAGCGATCGTCTTGGCCCGCGCCGAGTCCACACGCTCCTCTTGAGCCAGGCGCTCCTGCTTCTGCTCGAGCCAACTCGAGTAGTTGCCTTTGAACGGGATACCTCGCCCGCGGTCGAGCTCCAGGATCCAGCCGGCGACGTTGTCGAGAAAGTAGCGGTCGTGGGTGACGGCGACGATCGTGCCCTCGTACTCGTCGAGGTGGCGCTCGAGCCAGGCGACCGACTCGGCGTCTAGGTGGTTCGTCGGCTCGTCCAGAAGCAGGAGGTCGGGCGCCTGGAGAAGCAGGCGGCAGAGTGCGACCCGGCGGCGCTCACCGCCCGACAGGTTGGTCACATCCGCGTCGCCGGGCGGGACGCGGAGGGCGTCCATCGCCGTCTCGACCAAGGTGTCGAGGTTCCACGCGTCGGCGGCCTCGATCTCTTCGGTCAGACGCGCGAACTCGTCGGCGGTCTCGTCCGAGTAGTTGGCGGCGACCTCGTTGTATCGGTCGAGCAGGTCGCGCGTTGCGCGTACGCCGTCCTCGACGTTCCCGCGGACGTCCTTCGTCTCGTCCAGCTCGGGCTCCTGAGAGAGCATCCCGACGCTCGCCGACTTGTGGAGCTGCGCCTCGCCGCGGTACTCGTTGTCCTGCCCGGCCATGATGCGAAGCAGGGTGGACTTGCCCGCTCCGTTCGGGCCCAGCACGCCGATCTTGGCACCGGGAAAGAAGCTCAGGGAGATGTCCGTGAGCACCGTCTTGTCCGGCGGATGGGTCCGCGAGACCTTGTACATCGAGTAGATGTATTCGTCGGCCATGAGTCGGCTGAGGGTAGCCGCGCTCGGGGCGGGTTAGGATGGCGACCTCATGGACAGCAGGGCCAAGACTCTCATCGGCGCGGTAGCGCTCTTCGCGGTGATCATCGTGGCCGTTCTGATCGGCCAGAGCGGTGGCGATGACGAGCCCGAATCGACTACCGCCGAGCGACAGGACAAGCCCACCGTCGAGATCCCAGAGGGCGATCCGCCGGACGAGCTCGTGATCGAGGACCTGGAGGAGGGGGACGGAGACGAGGCCCAGTCAGGCGATCAGCTGACCGTCGATTACGTCGGGGTCCTGTATGACGGCGGCGACGAGTTCGACGCTTCCTTCGGGGGGCCGGAGCCGTTCCAGTTCGTGCTCGGCCAGGGTGCCGTCATCCCGGGCTGGGACGAGGGGCTGGAAGGGATGAAGGTCGGCGGCAGGCGCCAGCTGGTGATTCCGCCCGATCTGGCCTACGGCCCGCAGGGCCAGCCGCCGGACATCCCGCCGGACTCGACGCTGGTCTTCGTGATCGACCTGCTCGCCGTCAACTAGCTTCGTTGATCGAGAAGATGTTGCCGTCGGGGTCCTTGAACCAGGCCGCCTTGAAGCCAGGCCCCACGAAGACGCCGTCCTCGTTCGTCGTCACGCCGCTCTCGTCGTCGTAGTGCTCGAACTCGACGCCGCTCTCGGTCAGCTCCGCCCGGGTCGCGTCGAAGTCGCGCACCTCGAAACCCGCCAGGGTCGCCTTGTTGGAGCCGGCGTGCTCGGAGACGTAGATGAAGAGGCCGGTCCCGTCGGCGCACTCATAGACCGCCATCTCCTCGTTTTGCTGGCTGGATTCGAGTCCGAGCTTGCCCTCGTAGAAGCTCCTGGCGCGCGTGAGGTCTGACACCGCCACCGCAGTGCCGACCTTGCAGTCTTTCAGGCTCATTCTTCCTCCATTCGATCGCTTGCAGTGACACTACCACCGCAGTCCTAAAAACTAACCTTACGTTGCCATATTTAGGACTAAGGGGTATGCTGTAGGCACAGTGTCCACCAAGAAGCGCACCTACAACGACCTCTGCGGGCTCTCCCACGCGCTCGAACTGGTGGGCGAGCGCTGGGCCATCCTGATCCTGCGCGAATTGAGTTACGGGCCCAAACGCTTCACCGACATTCGCTCGGGTCTGCCAGGCGCCAGCCCGAACGTGCTCTCGCAACGCCTCCGCGAGCTCGAGGCCCACGGCATCGTCAGCCGCAGGACCCTCGCGCCTCCCGCGGCCTCCAAGGTCTATGAGCTCACCGAGTGGGGCAGCGAGCTGGAGCCGACCCTTCGCTCGCTCGGGAGTTGGGCCGCGCGCTCGCCTTTCTTTCCCGAAACCGGCCACTTCAGCCCGAGCTCGCTCGCGATGAACCTCGAGTCGATGTTCCAGAGCGATAAGGCTTCGGGCATCGATTCGACGATCGGCCTCCTGCTCGGCGAGGAATCCTTCCTCGTGCGGATCGCAAACCGCTCGCTCGAGGTCGAGCGCACCGACGCCGATGGAGCCGATGTGCTCGTGACAACCGATCCGATGACGCTCGTCGGGATCCTGTACTACGGCGAAGAGCTTGTCGCGGCCGAGAAGGCTGGGGCTATCCAGATCGAGGGCGATCGCGAGGTCGTGGAGCGTCTCCCCGACCTGTTCGCCCTACCAGCGCCCGTCGAGCCTGCGCCCGCGCCCGCGCCTGCCTGACTCTCAGCGGGCCTTGAAGGTCCGCCCTGCTCTCGGTGGGGCGGGGATGGAGCCCATATCCGCGCAGGCTACCTTCCGGAAGGTGTACGACCCAGGCAACTTCTTCGACGAAGGAATCTCGGCCGACGGATCGATTCGCGACCGCTACCTCGATGTCTTGAACTCCGTTTGCGCCGATCCAGCGGACGCCCTGGCCAGGTCCAAGCACCTCGTCCACGAGCGCGAGATCCTGTTCGGCAAAGGCGAGGCGAACCAGGACTTCGTCCTCGATCCGATCCCGCGGATCATCGAAGCCGAGGAGTGGGCGCAGCTCGAGCGGGGCCTGGAGCAGCGCGCCCGCGCGTTGAATGCGCTCCTTGCTGATGTATATGGCGAGCGGCGCATCGTCTCCGAGGGGGTAATCCCCGAGCGGGTCATCAACGGCGCCGAGTACCTCGAGCCGGAGATGAACGGATTGGTGGGGGAGAACGCGGCGACCGTCGTCGGCTTCGACTTGGTGCGCGACCGCGACGGGCGCTTCCTCGTCCTCGAGGACAACTCCCGCACGCCGTCGGGAATGGCCTATGCCGTCGCAGCAAGAAAGGTGAGCGACGAACTACTCGGCGAAGCCGCCGCCTCCGCGCAGCCGCTCGACTCTGTATTCGACTGGCTTTCCGATGCGGTGCGGGAGGCCGCCCCGGAGGGAGTGGACGATCCCGCGGTGGTCCTCCTCAGCGACGGCCCGGTCAACTCGGCTTGGTACGAGCACGTTCAGCTGGCGAGGCGCCTGGGAATTCCACTCGTCCAGCCCGGCGACGTCGAGGTCTCGGGGAAGAAGCTCGTCTACAGGGACGAACAAGCAACCCTGCGCCGCGCCGACGTTGTCCTTCGCCGGACCGACGCCGATCGCATCACCGAGCCGGGCGAGGGGATCACCTGGGTGGGCGAGAAGCTTTACGGCCCCCTGCGAAGCGGGAAGCTCCGCATGGTCAACACCTTCGGGTCAGGGCTCGCCGACGACAAGCTCGTCTACGCCTACATCCCGGAAGCGATCCGGTTCTACCTGGGCGAGGAGCCTCTCGTCGGCCAGATCCCGACACTCGACTGCGCCAAGGACGCCTCGCTCGAACGGGTGATCCGGAGCCCGCAAGAGCTAGTGGTCAAGCCGCGCTCGGAGTCTGGTGGCGTTGGCGTCGTCGTCGGATCACAGGCCACTCCCGAGGAGCTCGCCGCATGCGTCGATCTCGTCACCCGCAGCCCGAAGGACTACATCGCCCAGGAGATCGTGAGCATCTCGACCTGTCCGACTGTGGTGGATGACGCGGTCGAGCCCCGCCACGTGGACCTGCGCGCGTTCGCCGTCTGCGGGAAGGAGAAGGTGCGCTTGATGCCCGGCGGCCTAACACGCGTCGCACTCAGGAAGGGGTCGCTGGTCGTTAACTCGAGTCAGGGCGGTGGCGGCAAGGACACCTGGGTCGTCTAACCACCCCGTCCCGTAGCTAGAAGGTCACTGGAGCGCGTCCGCGACGCGCTGCTGGCGGACTATCCCGAAGCGCGGCCATGTGGCGCACGTTGGCGGTTTTTCGTCCAAGCTTGGTGGGTAGTCGAGGAATCACCCGACGCAGTTGCCGCCCAGGAGGGGCGAACGAGCGATGTCAAGGAAGGCGCTGGCCGTTGTCGCGCACGCATTTGCCGTACTCATCGTCGGCATGGGCGCCGTGGCTGCGCAGGCCGGGATCGGCGACCTGACCCAAGGCCTGCCCGACCTCGACGGAGACGGCACTGATCTCCCGGGCGGCGGGAACATCAATCTTCCCGGTGGTGGCAACAACGGCGGAGTGACCCTCCCCGGGGGCGGTGGGTCAATCGATCTTCCAGGCGGCGGCGGCACCCCGACCGTTCCCAACAATCCGATCACCGGGCCGTCGGCGCCGCCTCCGGCCGACGATGGCGGCGGCGACGAGGACGGTGGCGGGGAGGGCTCGGACGACGCGAACGTGGGCGGCGGCAAGGGCGGCAAGGGCCAGGGCCACGCCGAGAACGACGAAGAACCGACGGCGGCCGAGGAACGCGACGAGGAGAACCAGGTCAACGACCAGATCCGCCGGCCGGACGGGGTGCCGACGGCGGCCAACCCGACCCTGAGCATGGGCGGCTTGGGACCCGCTCCGATCGGTATGCCGAACTTCATCATCGACCGCTTCACGATCCCGCCCTTCCTCCTTCCGATCTATCAGGCGTGCGGCACCGAATACGGCATCCCGTGGTACGTGCTGGCCTCGATCAACCGGATCGAGACAGCGTTCGGCACCAACCTGAACGTGTCCAGCGCGGGTGCGCAGGGGTGGATGCAGTTCATGCCGGCCACGTGGGACGCGTATGGCGTGGACGCCAACAACGATGGCCGCAAGGACCCCAATAACCCAGTGGACGCAATCTGCGCCGCCGCCAAGTACCTCGAGGCTTCCGGCGGCCAGGACGACCTCGCCGGCGCGATCTTCGCCTACAACCACGCCGACTGGTACGTCGACGAAGTCCTTATGTATGCGCGGCAGTACGCGAACATCCCGAGTGACCTCGTCAGCTCGATCACGGGCCTGACCGAAGGCGCGCGGTTCCCGGTCGCGGCGAACGCTCGCTACGCGGACGATGTGTCCGAGCGCGCCGCACAGGGACGGACCGACCTTCCGCCTTCGCCGACCCGCCGCGGGATCAATATCTACTCCAAGGAGGGCGCGTCCGCGATCGCGGTCAACGACGGGACGGTGCTGAATATCGGGGCGTCGAAGCGCCTCGGCAAGTACGTGGTCCTCGAGGACAACTACGGCAATCGCTTCACCTACGCGGAACTGGGATCGGTCGCGGAGGCCTACCCGGTGCCGCGCGAGCGCGGTGGCTCCGAGACGAACCATTCGGAGCGCCGCCAAGACAAGCGGCAGAAGACCGCGGAATCCTCGCAGCCCACCGACACAGAGGACCTCCGCGAGCGAGTCTCAGCGTTCCCCGAGCGCGACGGCGCCGCCCCGATGTCTTTCGACCCCTCCGAGCGAGCGTTCGAGCGGCTCGGGTACGAAAGCTTCGAGTCGCAGTTTGGCCCGCTCCGCTTCGACGCGAAGCGGATGGACCTCCGCAGGCTCGATGAGGGCTCCAAGGTGGTCGCGGGGACCATCCTCGGCTCGGTTGGATCCGGCGGGAAGCTCGCACCGCATCTCAACTTCGCGATCCGCCCGGCAGGGCGCGGAGCCCCCCAGATCAACCCGAAGCCGATCCTCGACGGCTGGAAGCTCCTCGAGGCCACGCACCTCTACCGCGCGATGGGCAAGGATCCCTTCGCGGACAGCGCGGCGGAGCCCGGCCAGGTCCTGCTGATGTCGAAGGAACAGGCCGCCCGCGCCCTCGTGGCGGAGTCGGGCGTCTCGATCTACGAGTGCGGGATCTCCGACATCCGCAGCGGCCAGATCGACGTGCGGATCATGCGGCTCCTTCTCTATCTCGCCCGCAGCGGCTTCGACCTCACGGTCACCTCGCTCAAGTGCGGTCACAGCGTCTACACCACCTCGGGCAACGTCAGCGCCCACTCGGTCGGAAGCGCCGTGGACATCGCACAAATCAACGGGATCCCGGTCATGGGCAACCAGGGGCCAGGCTCGATAACCGAGACGCTGATTCAGCAGATCCTGGAACTTCAGGGCGCGATGACTCCGGATCAGGTCATCTCGCTGATGGACTTGGGCGGTCCCACGCTCGTGATGGGAGATCACGCGGACCACGTCCATGTGGGCTACAGCATCTCCGGCGCCCCATCGCCAGGCGGCGCGTTGGCCGACGGCCTTGCGACCGATGAGCGCCTGCTCGACTCGGCGCAGTGGCGCCGGCTGATCCAGCGCCTCGGCGAGATCGAGAACCCGAAGGTCAAGCCCACCAAGAAGCGCCGAGCCTCAGTCGCCCACAGCGGCGAGTAGATCCTGAAACCCATCCACGCTGATGTCGTGTTACTCTCGCTCCTAACGCGGCGACGCATGGATGCTGCGCGAGTGCAACAAGGGGGCAAAATGCCAGGTACGGGGACGGATTTGGGGCTGGGAGACGGACGGTGGCGTCTCGCGCTGAGCTTCGTGCTCGCATGCGGCGTGCTTCTTGCCGGCCCCGCCGGAGCGCTCGCCAGCCACGATTCGCGACACGTCTGCGGCGTGAAGCTCAACCACGAGGTCGCCTGTTGGGGGCAAGACGACGAGGGCCAGGCGACGCCGAAGCCGGGGAGCTTCCGCGCGGTAAGCGCCGGCTACGCCTTTACCTGCGGCCTTAAGACCAGCGACAAGATCGTCTGCTGGGGCGCCAACGACTATGACCAGAAGAGCGACGCGCCGGACGGGGCCAACTTCCGCTCGGTCAGCGCCGGCGGCAACCACGCTTGCGCGGTCACGCAGAGCGACGAGATCGTTTGCTGGGGAGACGACGGCGACAACCAGGTGAGCGACGCGCCGAACGCGTCCAACTTCCGCTCGGTCAGCAGCGGCGGCCACTTCAGCTGCGGTGTCAAGAACAACGACGACGTCGTCTGCTGGGGCGCCGACGACTACAACCAGCTGAACGAGGCGCCGGATTCGAACGTCCGCTCGCTCAGCGTCGGCACCTACACCGGCTGCGGCGTCAAGACCAACGACAAGGTCGTCTGTTGGGGCGACGAGAGTTACTCGTACAAGAGCGAGGCGCCAAACGCGGCCAACTTCAAGTCGGCTGGCAGCGGCTACGAACACAGCTGCGCGCTCAAGCTCGACGGCAAGATCACCTGCTGGGGCGACGACGGCTACAACCAGGTCGGTGACAAGCCGGGAGGCACCTTCCGCGACCTCAGCGTCGGCAGCGCCCACAGCTGCGCGATCAAGCCGAACGACGAGATCGTCTGCTGGGGGTCCGACGACGAAGGCCAGGTCAGCGACGCCCCCGACGCAAAGTTCCGGTCGGTCGACGCGGCCACCTACGGCTAGGCGCCTCCTAGTCAGCAGCGGAACTCGTCGGCCCCGATGTCGCGTTGCTTCGGGCCGTTGCAGTTTCCGGTGCCGTCCAGGGCGCGCTTGTCGCCGTCGATGTCCAGCGCTCCGCCGCTAGGCGGAGCCGGGTTTCCCGCATCGATCATCGGCGAGCTCGCCTTCAAGTGGTAGCCGTCGGCCTTCAGCTTGGGATTCGAGTTCACGCTGAAGCTGTGACAGCCACTCGGGCCACCACCGGCCGGGCCGCGCGAGTTGGTGATCGTGCAGCTCCCGCTCCCGAAGGCGTCGATGCCGTCGTCTCCAGCGACGCTCGAATCGAGGTCCAGATGCGCGTTGTCCTCGACGTCGGCCAACCCTGAGCCGGTGACGGTGAGGTTGGTCGCGTTCGCGTTCCCGAGAGCGGCGTCCGGCGAGCCTCCGTCTATTAGACCGATGCCATCTAACGAACTGTCAAGGATCACGTCGCTGTCAATCGTCAGCGTGCCCGCGTTCTGGGTCTCGATGCCATACGAGAACCCCTGGATCAGGTCGTTCGTCGAAGACAGGCTGGCTGTCGACCCGATGACAAGTACTCCGTTGATGAAGCTGCCCATCGGGGGCTCGTCGGGGTTGGTGATCTCATTCCCCGTCATCGACGGCCCCCCGCCGCTGACGGAGACCGCATTGCCGAACATCCCAACAACGTGGCTGCCCGAAATCCGGTTGTCCGTGATCGCCGGGGCCCCGGCTCCCACTCCGATCCCGGTCGCCAGGCCTTTGAACTGGTTGTGGGCGATCAGCACCTCACCCGTGTCAGAGGTCACGACGCCGAACCGGCCCTCTGAGGTGAGCGGGGTCGTGTCCTTGAAGGTGTCGTGCGTCACTTCGACTGAACCAGTGCCGCCGAGGATGGCGACGTCCGTCGTGTGCGTCCCCTCCTCGTCGAAGCGGTCATGCATGATCTTGGCGGCGCCGTCGACCTGGACGGCGTAGGTGCCAAGCGAACGGATCGTGAGGCCCTTGACCTTGCCGGCGTCACTCACGATCTCGAGGGCCGGGTCGCTGTCGGCTCCGGTGTCCAGCACGGTCTTCCCCGAGGTGTCGACCGAGTGCTTCTTGGAGAAGTCTTTCTGGACGATCGACTTGCCGTCGCCGAGCTCCTGCGGCTCGGTAAAGGGAGCGGGATCGCCGCCGACGAACACTGTGTCCCCCGCGCCAGCCTGGCCGATGCCGCGGCCGAGCGTGGCGCACGGGTGCGCCTTCGCGGAGCAGTCATTGGTCCCACCACCGTCGTCGCCGTCGGAGCGGTCGACGTAGGTGTTGTGAGCAATGGCAACGCCAGGTAGCGAAAGCGCCAGCGCTGCTGCGACGAGCACCGACCTCAACCCAAATTCCCTCATGTCAGCTCCGCTCGGTCGGGGCGGCGAGCCGGACTCGCCGTTATCGATTGGATCCTAATTCACCCCGGCGTTTAGGTCGTCAGCACCTCGTCGAGGCAGGCCAGGGTGCGCTCTATGTCCTTTTCGCCGGTCTAGGGCCACCTACGGATAGGCGCCTCCTCATCTGCGGGTAACTACTGATGCTTCATGCCTCAGGGCGAGGTACGGTCGGAGCACAAGGGATGCTGATCGGCTGACCTGTCTATGACACGGCTTGCCATCTGCTTGGCCTCCGCCGCCGCCGATCCCAGGAGGCCGCATGAGCCCCAAGCCTCGTCCACGCATGGTGTCTCGACGCGGGCGAGTGCGCCTGCTTGTCGGAGGTTCTCTGCTGTTCGTGGCCCTCGCGGTCCCAACCGCGCTGCTGGCGGGTAGTTTCTTCGACCCTGTCGACTACCCGGTCGGGGCCAATCCCACCTCCCTCGCCTACGGTGACCTCGATGGCGACGGAAAGATGGACCTTGCGGTCGCCAACCACGACGACGCTGGGATCTCGATTCTGGAGATGGACTGGCTCAACACGACCTTCGAGCCAAAGGTCGACTACCCGGTCGGCTCGGGCCCTACGGCGATCACGATCGCCGACTTCAGCGGTGACGGGCGCCCGGACATCGCGACCGCGAATGACGGAGACCGCAGCATCTCCATCCTGGAGGCCAACTTCTCGGGCGGCACGTTTGAGTCCAAGGTCGACATTCCGGCCGGCGGTCGCCCGGGTGCGATCGTCGCTGGCAAATTCGGTCGGCCCTTTGGCGGCGGGGACGGCATTCCGAGTGGGCTTGCGGTGACTGATATCGAGAACAGCAACGTTCTCGTGACCCTGTTCAACTCAAGAGGCATCCCGGCCGAGCCGGTCGGCTACAAGGTAGGCGACAGCCCATCAGGCCTTGTGACCGCTAGTTTCAACGGCGACAGCCGCCCGGACCTCGCGACAGCGAACAGCGGCGTCGGCACCATCTCGGTACTTCTCGGGAATGAAGAAGGCACCTTCGGGGAGAAGCTCGACAGCGTCGTGGGCGCGAACCCCCTCTCACTCGCGCCTGTCGACCTCAACGGTGACGGGAAGCAAGACCTCGTCGTTGCGAAGGAGGATGGCACGGTCTCGGTCTTGCGCGGCAAGGGAACCGGCACGTTCAAGGCTCTGGGGGCGGCTTACCCGGTGGGCGCAAAACCCGTCTCGATCGCGCTCGGAAGGTTCAACAACGACCAGTGGCTCGACTTCGCGACCGCGAACTACGACGATGGTTCGGTCTCGGTTCTGGAGGGCGAGGCAAATGGCTCGTTCAGCTCTAGGCGCGACTACCTGGTCGGCGGGCACCCCAGCTCGATCGTGGCCATTGACGGGCGGCGCAAGGGCAACAACGACATCGCGATCGCAAACGCCACCGACGGCGACGTGTCGGTCCTTGTCAACCCCAACTAACCCCTAAATGATCTCGTCGATGCAGCTCAGAGTGCGCTCTATGTCACTACTCACTCGCGGACGAATCTGAAGCGGGCTGAGTCCGAGCCGGAGTTGCCGGCCGTATCGGTCGCGGTGACCTTGAACTTGTGGCGTCCAGGCGGCACCTTGTAGGAAACGGACTCGTTGCAGATCGTGCTGGTGCCGTCAAGCGAGCACTCGCACGTCGAGCCGGGTTCGTTCTCGAACTTGAACTTGACCTTGATCTTTCGGTGGGGGTCCGAGATCTTCTTCTTCGGTGCCTTAGTGATCTCGACCTCCGGTGGCGTTGTGTCCTCCTGGACCAGCTCAAACGCTCCGATGTCGTCCGCGGGACCCTGCGGCCTCGTGATGCCTCGCTGGTCGGTGGCCAGGTCGGTTGCACCGACGTTGAACGCTGAGCTCGAAGTCGTAATCGCCATGGTCGGCGTGAGGCCGCCATTCATGGCCGGCGGGCTGAGTCCCGGGTCCGTCGTGTTTGGCGGACCGGTGATAACACCGGTCCCCAGCTGCGCTGAGGACTCGACGATGGCCGGTTGAGTCGCCGTCACCGTGGCAGCGGCGGTGTTTGCCCCACCCCCAGCTACGGTCGCGGGGCCGTTTGCGACGACATCGGTCGACGCTCCGGTCGAGTCGGCCACGATCGTGTTGACGAAGGTGACTCGGGCAACATATGCGTGACCCACGTCATCACCGGAATCGTTTCCCATGTAGCCCAGGTTGTATATGGCACCACCCCCCTGGTCGGCCTGGTTCGCTGCGACCGTCGCGGAGTCGAGGTCCGCGAACCCGTTCAGGTTGAAAATCGCTCCGCCAAGTCCGCTGCCATTCGTAGCGCCGGTGCCACCGGCAGCGACGTTCCCCTCGAGGGTCGAGTTTCGGATCAGCACCTCCCCCTGGTGGTTGAAGATCGCTCCGCCCAAGCCTGCGCCCCCGCCTCCGCCGCCCGACCCGGCGTTTCCGGCCGCGAAGCCGCCCAGTCCGGGGCTGGACCCGACTCCCGTTGATTGACCTCCGCCGCCTCCAAATCCACCATCGCCTCCGCGCTCGTCCCCGACGCCAAATCCCCCGCCTGCGCCAAATCCGCCGCCGCCGCCGGCGTCCCCTGGGCCAAGTCCCCTCGCACCGCCGCCTCCGACCCCGCCGCCTCCGCCGGACCCGCTTGCTGAACCGCCGCCAAGCCCGAAGTTTCCTCCAACACCACCATCTACGCCTGCCCCGCCGCCGCCTGCGCCGTTGCCTCCAAGCCCGCCCGAGGCGATGCCGGGTTGGGAGCCGCCCGCGCCACCGAGGCCGGTCGGGGGTCCACCGCCGGCGCCTCCCGCCGGAGAGGCCGCTACAAGGCCGTCCTCCGGTCCTCGGAAGCCACCGCCGCCGCCCCCGGCGGCGCCGCTTCCGCCGGGTCCGGTAACGAAGCTGGGGCCGAACCCTGCCCCTGCGTTGCCTGTGGCGTCGCTACCGATGCCGCCGCCTCCCGCGCCATACCCGACCACTCCCGATACACCGCCCGAGGCGGTGTTAGCGAGCAACGCGGAGCGCTCGATCACCACGGATCCCTGGCTGAAGATCGCTCCTCCCATTCCGGCGCCGCCACCGCCGGATTGGGAGCTTCCGCCCCGCGCGAGGCCACCTGAGAGAACGACATCTCGCAGGGTAAGGCTGCCTGCGCCCGGAGTCGCGTAGTTGAAGGTGTCGGGATCGGCGGGGTCCGCGCCGACGAAGATCAGCCGGAACGGCAACGGGGCGACACTCGAGCGCTCGATGGTTGCGCCGTTGCCCTGGATCGTGATGTCCGACGCTACGGCAGGCAGCGCGGCCGGCCCGTACCAGGTGGAGTATGGGCCGGGCGTTGAGTACGCGGTGCTGAAGCTGTATGCGCAGCTCGGGGCGAGCTCGATCGTGTCGGCCCCCGCGCTGGTGTTCGCATTTACGACCGCATCGATCAGTGCGCTCGGGGAGCAACCAACCGCAATCGTCGCAGCGCTCGCCTGGTTTGCGGAGCTGCCAAACAGCGCTCCGGCAATCACGACCACCGTTCCTGCCCGTCGCATCCGCATGAGGCCTCCCCGTAGCTGCCGCTCTCGTGGACATTACTGCAGCGCATGAGCCCCGCAGAGGACGGAGGTCGACGAGTGGACATAGACTCGCGGCGTTGTCATCACGAGGAGAAGTGAATATGGAAAAGGTCGTGCTCCACCGCTGTCCGGTCGGATTCTTGAGAGGGGAGTGGCACGGTTGCCACGCGGTGCAAAAGGCGCTCGAGGAGACGGGGATCGAGCACGAGGTGCGTAAGGCACCTCTGCGGAAAGGGTCCCGATCCGAAGTGCTCGAGGTCAGCGGCCAGTCGACCGTTCCTGCGATCGAGTTCGCCGACGGAACTGGATACCGGGCTGAGGGCAAGGACATGGCCACGGAGATCCGCGCCGGCCGCCTGTTCGAGCACAAGGGCGACCTGCCCGCGTCTTAACCCGAGCCTTCGTTTCCTGGCGCGGGATCGAGCTGCAGAGCTACCGACCTGCCACGGCCGCGACGGCTGCGACGAGGCGGTCGATCTCCTCGGTTGTCGTGTAGAGCACGATGGCCGCGCGGATGGCGCCCCCCGTCTCGGCGAGGCCATAACGGCTCATCAGCTCGTAGGCGTAGTTGTCCCCGTTCCACACGGCTATGCCCTCACAGGCAAGGCTGGCGGCGAGCGCGTCGGGCGAGTGCCCGTCGACAACGAAGGACACGGTCGAGGTGCGCAGGCGTGGCGCCCCAAGCATGCGCACGCCTTCGATGGTGGAGAGGCCCTCGACCAGCTGGCCGAGAAGGCCCTGGAGTCGCGTCTCGATCGCGGTGAATGCGGCGAGCAGCCGGGTCCGCCGCTCGCCCGCCGTGTCAGTGACGCCGGCCAGCCAGTCCACAGCGGCGCGGACGCCGGCGAGTAGCTCGAAGGGCGGAGTGCCGCGCTCGAAGCGACCCGGCACGCCGTCCGGCGCCGGGACGAGCTTTGCCGGATGCAGCTCCTCGAGCAGAGCGGGATCGGCGACCACCGCGCCCGTGTGCGGCCCGAAGAACTTGTAAGACGAGCACGCGTAGAAGTCGGCCCCCAGAGCGGCTAAGTCGGTCGGCACATGCGGGGTCGAGTGCACGCCATCCACGTACGTGAGCCCACCGGCGTCGTGAGTCGCGTCGCAGATCGCACGCACGTCCGGCCGGGTGCCGATCGCGTTCGAGGCGGCGGTCATCGCGACCAGCCGGGTGCGGTCGCTGAGGACGCTCTCGACCGACTCGACCGGCAGCTCGCCGGTCTCGACGTCGAACTCGGCAACGCGCACGGTCGCGCCGGCACGCTCTGCGGCGAGCTGCCAGGGCCGAATGTTGGCGTCGTGATCGAGCGAGGTCACGACCACCTCGTCGCCGGGTCCCCAGTTCTGCGCAAGCGTGTCAGCCACGATGAACGTCAGCGCCGTCATGCTCGGTCCCAGGACGACCCCCTCCGACACCCCGCCGACGAGATCGGCGATCGCGGATCGGGCATCGGCTACGACCTGCGAGCTCAAATGGCTGGCGGCGAACGCCCCACCCGTGTTCGACATCGCGGTCACCAGGCCCTCCGCGACGGCGTCGGTAACAGCCTGCGGGGCCTGCGTCCCACCCGCACCATCGAGGGCCGCGACCTCAGGCGACAGCCCGGGGAACTGAGCACGGAGAGTGTCGATAGAAGCGAGCATCACCCGCGCAGTATCGCTCCGCCACGCACCCCAGGGAGATTACGGCGCCCCCGAACCCCTGGACCGGCGCCGCCCCGAACCCAAGGCGACGCGAGCCAGGTTGCGCGGCTAGGACTCCAGCGCCTTCAGCGCCTTGGCGCTATCGCCGTAGAACTCACCGCGCGATGCCTCTCCATTGCGGTATTCGAGGATGTGAACGAACGGAGCTTCGAACCGGCCGCCCTTCTTGCTCACGCCCGTCTGGGTCCCGCTGACGACGACGGTGTCGCCATCCTCGAGGAAACGCTCAGCGTTGACGCTGAACTCAGACCAGTACTCGGGGATCTGGCTGAAGTTCGAAAGCACGGCGTCACGACCGTGTGTTTCGCCACCGAGGGGCAGCTCGTCCGACGTGGACCAGGTGATGTCGTCGGTGAAGTTCAACGACGCGAGGTCGCCTCGGCTAAATGCATCGTAGGCAGCCATTGCCGCCTCAATGTTGCTCATACGGGAACCTCCTTGTATACGCGAGTCGCTCTCGCAGCGTCAAAAACGGGCAACTGCGGCGACGAAGTCGAGTGTACTCCTGCGGCGCCTGCGTCCCACCCGCACCGTCGAGGGCCGCCACCTCAGGCGACAGCCCAGGGAACTGACCGCGGAGAGCGTCGATAGCCAAGAGGGGAGACATCGCCCGCCCAGTATCGCTAGTCGGCAAAGCGCTCGGTGACCGAAGCCACCGAGCGCTTTCTCTAGCCGCTTGAGACAGGCGGTCGGCTAAGAGCCGGCCGAGACCGCTGCCGACGGGTACATGATCTGGTTCCGCTGGTTGTTGCGGAACTTGTTCTGGTTGCCCTTGACCTCCGACGGGTTCACGTCGTAGAAAAGGAGGCCGGCGGCGACATAGGCGACACAACCGGTCTTGGCCGCATCCTTGTTCGAGCAGCCGGTGTAGTAGTGGTCGCTGATGTCGTTGCTGTCGACCGTCCCGGTCGCGCCGAACGAGTACTGCACGCCGTTCTGGGCGATGTAGGCCACTGGGCCGTTGCCCGTGACGCTGTTGCCGACTACGTCGACATTCGTGCCCTGGCCGCTGATCACGAAGCCGTTCTTCTGGTAGCGGTAGATGTCGCTGTTCGTGACGGAGCCGGTGGCGCCGTTGCTGTAGCGGACGGCAACACCGATCTGAACGCCGTCGAACGGGACGTTTCCGATCTCGTGGATGTCGGAATTCGAGACCGTGACAGCGCCGCCGTCGTTGAAGACGCCGTACTTGTTAGCTCCCGAGATGTCCGCGGCGTTGATGGCCCCTGTGGCACCGACGTTGTAGTAGACGCCGATGTCGCAACCCGACGCGTTCACCGTACTGGTGACGTTCGCAGGATTGACGAGCTGAGCAGTCATCGCGCCCTGGCTGGTGCTGACGGGCGTGCAGGGTGCCGCTTCCGCGGTTGCTGCCCCCGTGGCACTGAGCGCGACGACGGCCGCGCAAACGCCAAAGCCGCTGAAAAAGCGGTTTTTCATTGTTTGAACCTCCGATTGATGTGGTCCCCCCTGGACCCGCTCAGGCTAAGCGAGACAGGGCCTCAAGTCATCCGTAGATGGCAGCAATCTCGCTGCGGCCTTTTCCTCACTGAGAGCAGGTACTACTTCGCGTTTGAGTGATACGAGGAGCCGGGGGGTGGTTAGGGGCGGCTCTCGAAGAGCCGCCCCTGACCGTCCGAGGGCTACGGCTGGTTCTTCTGGCAGCCCTTGGCGCTGTTCGCGTCGCCGGTCGCCTGGCCGTCTGCACCGCCGGCAAAGTTGTAGTCCTTGCCGAATGCACCGAATGCGCCGTGGTATTGACCGCAATCGCTCGCGTTGGGGTTCGGGTGATAGCCCGAGCCGTCGCCGGCGTTGCCCGCGAGTGCCGCGGACGGAACTGCCAGGGCGACCACGGCCGCCGAGCAGGTGATGAGCTTTCTCATGAGTTTCCTTTGATCGATCTGCCCACAAAGCATGGGCTGTACGGATAGGCAACGCGCGGGAGCCTCCGATGTCAGGTGCTTAAGCGCGAAACGGGGGCCCCCTTTTCTTGCCGAGACGCCGCTGGGCGCGGCGGTTCGAACCTGCGACCTCTCGCGGGGCGCGCGATCAGTCGGCCCGGAAGCTGATCCCCGAGAGCGAGAGGTAGTAGCCCGGGACGCAGTCGTCGTAGCTATTCCACATCACTGCGCCGGTCTTGAGAATGTCGATCCGGCCATGGTTGTCGCCGGTTCCCGAAGAATCCGAGCAGGTGACCGGCACGATCACTGTCGCCGCCGGGCGGTACGCGCCCGGGAGGCGAAAGATCGTGAGCTCGTCAATAGAGCTTGCGTTCCCGCCCGTGATCTGCTGGACGAGCCCTTGGAGGTGGACCGTGTCGCTCGAGTCCTTGTAGAAGCGAGCCTTCTCGTACCCCTGGACGTAGTTGCGCCAGAGGACGGTGTCGATCTCAGGCGTAATCAACCCGCAGAAGACGCCGCTCTCAGGATCCGCTCCGCCGCATGGATCCGACGGCTCGCTCGGGTTCGGCCGGACGTTATGCCAAGCGTCGGCCTGGGCTTTCTGCGTCGCGGCGCCTCCCGGCAGCGCTAACGCGGTCCCGCCGAGCGCGATGAAGATCGCGACAGCGCCAAGGGCATTCCGTCGCAGGTACGCGTGAATCCTCGAGAACGCATCCATCCGTCAATCCTCCTTGCTCGTCAATCGTGCTCCCGCGACCATATGGCGAATCCCGGCAGATCGCAACCGGACCACAGCCGCTGCTGGCGTTGAGCCCCGGAGCTCGCCGACCTAAAGGGCGAGATCGACGATCTGGACTAGCTACTCGGCCTCGCCGGACTCTGCCCAGAGGTTGATGCCACCCTCGCCCGCGTGGCGGTCGATTGCTGCGAGTTCGTCGCTCGAGAGCTCGAGCGAATCGAGGGCCGCAACGTTCTGTTCGAGCTGACGGACGCTGGAAGCCCCGACCAGAGTTGAGGTCACGCGCGGGTCGCGAAGCGTCCACGCCAGCGCCAGCTGGGCGAGGCTCTGCCCGCGATCCGATGCGACCTCGTTGAGCGCGCGGATTCGCTCGAGGTTCTCTTCGGTCAGCCAGTCCGGGTCGAGCGAATCGTCGCGGGCGGCTCGCGAGTCCTCTGGAATGCCGTCGAGGTAGCGGTCGGTGAGCATCCCCTGGGCGAGCGGGGTGAAGACGATGCAGCCGATGCCGTGGTTGCCGAGCACGTCGAGGAGCTCGTTCTCGATCCAGCGGTTGAGCATCGAGTAGGAGGGCTGGTGAATGGTCAGCGGAGTGCCCAGCCCGCGGAGGATCTCCGCGGCATGCTCAGTTCGCTCCGGTGAGTAGGAGGAGACCCCGGCGTAGAGCGCCTTGCCCTGCCGGACGGCGGTGTCGAGCGCGCCCATCGTCTCCTCGAGCGGAGTGTCGGGATCGGCGCGGTGCGAGTAGAAGATGTCCACGTAGTCGAGCCCCATGCGCTGGAGGCTCTGGTCGAGGCTCGCCAACAGGTACTTGCGCGACCCCCGGTCTCCGTACGGCCCGGGCCACATGTCCCACCCCGCCTTGGTCGAGATGATCAGCTCGTCGCGATAGGGCCGCAGGTCCTCCTTCAATACCCGGCCGAAGGTTGTCTCGGCCGAGCCGTAAGGGGGGCCGTAGTTGTTGGCGAGGTCGAAGTGGGTGATACCCAGGTCGAACGCTCGGCGCAGGATCGCCCGCGAGGTGTCGATCGGGCGGTCGTCGCCGAAGTTGTGCCAGAGCCCGAGCGAGATGGCGGGCAGGTCGAGACCGCTGCGCCCACAGCGGCGATAAAGCATCGAGTCGTAGCGTTCGTTTACGGCCGTGTATGTCATGTCCATAAAGAATGAGGGATGCAAGCCGTGAATGCGGCTTCGCCTCCCCGGCAGGGACGGATCATCACGCCGCGTTGAGGCGCAGTCCGCTGGTGATTACGTCGGCGGTGAGCGCGGCTTGCTCGGCTACCTGGTCTGGGTCGAGTGGATCCGTGTCGTCGAAGTGGCGGGCGAGCGGGGCGAGCGTGAACGGGGCGGCGGCGCCGTGCGCGATCAGGAAGAAGAGCGCTCGTAGGCTGATCGGGCGAATCCGTCCGTGCTCGCGGAGGTGGTCGAGCAGCCCCCCGAGCGGTGCCAGCGCCGGAGCGACGTAGTTGTCGCATATGTAGTCGAGCCGCTCGCTGTCGACGCGTGCTTCGATGTTCATCAGCCCGAGCAGCTCGGGGCGCTCAGCGGAGTAGTGGACGAAGCGGCGGATCGCGTAGTTGAGCTGGTCGAGCGGGTCCGCGAGCGTTGGGTCGAAGGCGGTCGCGAGCTGTGTGACCTGCTGGCTGAACGCCCGGTCGACCGCCGCGTACCAGAGGCGTTGCTTGGAGCCGAAGCGCTGGTGGATGAGGTTGTGGCTGACACCGAGCTCGCGGTTGAGCGTGCGC
>JAWVEY010000069.1:0-2554 GCA_033856515.1 Solirubrobacterales bacterium | reverse complement strand
TCACGCGCTCGGCGAGCCAGGCGTGACCGCGGGTGTCCGCGGGCTCGGCGAGGCCGGGCCGGGCGACGAGCACGTAGTCGTGGCCGGGGCGGACGCGATCGGCGAGCTCGCTCCACGTCTCGCGGAGCTGCCGCTTGACCCGGTTGCGAACGACCGCGTTGCCGACCGACCTCGGCACCGCGAGGCCGAGGCGCGGCTCGCTCGGGTCCTCTTCGTCGCGGGGAAACCAGTAGAGGACGAGGAAGCGCGTCGATGCCGAGCGGCCGCTGCGGTAGACGGCGTCGAAGTCCCGTGAGCGGGACAGGCGGTTCCGGCGGTGCACGCTGCGAGGATAGACGGGCGAGGTCAGGCCGAGAGCCGCTTGCGGCCCTTGGCCCTGCGCCGCTTGAGAATCGCCTGCCCGGCGCGAGTCGCCATGCGTGCGCGGAACCCGTGCTTGCGCTTGCGGCGACGGACGTTGGGCTGGTAGGTGCGCTTCAAAGAGGTGGCTCCGGTCGAAAGGTGAAACCCGCGACGGGCGGGGAGCGGAAGTATAGACAAGGGCCTCCACGGGGGTTTTCCACAGCGTGTCCACGAGAGCGAAAGGGCCGCAAACGGGCACCGTCATGTGGCGTCGCCCACAGGCTTTCCACAGCTGTGGATTACGGTGTGGACGCTAAGAAAAATCCTGCAAATTGGCGTTTTTTTTCACCGATTTGGGTGTTGAGCGCACCTCCGGGCGCTGCTATGCTCGCCGCTTCGCACGACCGAGATGAAGGGGCCGGCCACCGCGTGAAGCACCAAATCGAGCTGACTGCAGAGAGTTTGTGGAGCGAGGTGGCAAGTCGGCTCAAGGAGGCGCTCAACGAGGCGACCTTCGGCACCTGGTTCGCCGGCGCCAACGGCACCGCCCTCACGGACGACACGTTCACCCTCTCCGTCCCGAACGACTTCACCCGGGAGTGGATCGAGGGCCATTTCCTCGGCCTGATCCGAGCCGCCGTCAAGGACGCGACCGGGCACGAGCGCCGCGTCCAGCTCAGCGTCCGCCACGAGGCCGAAGCGACGGAGCAGACTCCGGAGGGGCTCCCGTTCGAGCCGCCGACCCGGCGCACGCCCGACACGCCGCCGAGCGCTCCGATGAGCCTGAAGTACACGTTCGACCTGTTCGTGATCGGCTCGTCCAATCGCTTCGCGCACGCGGCGGCGCTCGCGGTGGCCGAAGCGCCGGCGCAGGCGTACAACCCGCTCTTCATCTACGGCGGCACCGGGCTCGGCAAGACGCACCTGTTGCAGGCGGTCGGCCAGTATGTCGGCGCGCACGGCAACGGGCTGACCGCGCGCTACGTCACGAGCGAGACGTTCATGAACGACTTCATCAACTCGCTCCGCGACAAGCGGATCGAGGGGTTCAAGCAGCGCTACCGCACCTACGACGTCCTGCTCGTCGACGACGTGCAGTTCTTCGAGGGCAAGGAGCGGATCCAGGAGGAGTTCTTCCACACCTTCAACTCGCTCTACGAGGCCGGCCGCCAGATCGTGATCTCGTCCGACCGGCCCCCGAAGGAGATCGCGACGCTCGAGGAGCGGCTGCGCTCGCGGTTCGAGTGGGGGCTGATCACGGACATTCAGCCGCCCGACCTCGAGACGCGGATCGCGATCCTGCGCAAGAAGGAGAAGACGGACCGGATCCACGTGCCCGACCCCGACGTGCTCACCTATGTCGCCGAGCGCGTGACCACGAACATCCGCGAGCTCGAGGGCGCGCTCACACGCGTCGTCGCCTTCTCCTCCCTGACCGGCCGGCCGATGACGGTCGAGCTCGCCGAGGACGTGCTCAAGGACGTCTTCCCGCAGGGCCAGGCAGTCGAGATCTCGATCCGCCGGATCCAGGAGACGGTCTCGGAGCGCTTCGGGATGACCGTGAGCGAGCTCTGCAGCGCCAAGCGCTCGCAGGCGATCGCGTACCCGCGGCAGGTGGCGATGTATCTCTCGCGCGCCCTGACGGACTCCTCCCTGCCCAAGATCGGCAAGGAGTTCGGCGGTCGCGACCACACGACCGTGATGCACGCGAACGCGAAGATCGAGGGCATGATTCGCGAGGACCGCACTGTGTACAACCTTGTTCAAGAACTGACGGCACGGATCAAGCAAGCCGGGTGATTTCTGTGGGAAGCTGCCAAAACCCGAGTAGACCTGTTAGGTACCGCGGGTTCTCCACCGTGGCTGTCCACCGCGCAAACGGCTTCTCGCTGGGAAAAGATGCCGTCTTCCCCGTCGTCCACACTCCCTATGACTGTTACGAGAGGATTTAAAGAATTATGGAGATAGAGACGGCGGCGGAAACGGAGAGCGGCATGACCTCCAGCGGCACGAGCGGTACCGGGATGAAGATCAACGTCACACGCGACGAGCTCGTCGCGAAGCTCGGGGTCGTCTCGCGTGCGGTGTCGACGCGAGGGACGGTCCAGGTCCTCGCCGGCATCCTCCTGACAGCCGAGCCGGATGCGACCACGCTTGCCGCAACCGACATGGAGCTCTCTCTCCGCACCACTCTCGACGCGCAGGTCGACGG
>JAWVEY010000068.1:0-2654 GCA_033856515.1 Solirubrobacterales bacterium | reverse complement strand
AGGATGCGGTGAGGCGGACCGGCAGGAGCCCGGGGCGCCATCCGGGGCTCCGAGCTACGCCATCCGGGGCGCCTTCGAGCGGGACCTGTCAGCGACCGGCTTTGATCATCAGGCGGACATCGGCTTCAACATGATCGACAGCGGGCCCTACCGGGAGGAGCTGGATCCGCTCGCCGAGCGTGGGCTGAAGGCCTTCATCTGGCTGGGGGGCTACTCCAACGCCCGCTGCAGGTTCAGAGAGGGCGACAGCTGGGTTCGGTCCCACGTGCGGGCGATCAGACGTCACCCGGCTGTCAGGGCCTACCTGATCGACGACGAGCCCGACGCCGCGAGGTGTCCGGGCGCCCCCGCCCAGATGAAGGCACGGGCGAAGCTCGTGAGGTCGATCGACCGCCGTCGCCAGCGGCCGACCTTCATCGTCGTCTACAGGCGCGAGCAGCTCAGGCGGTTCGCCGGGACGGTCGACCTCCTGGCCCTCGACGAGTACCCGTGCTCCCACGAGTTCGGCTGCGTCTACTCGAAGATCGACCGGATGGCGGCTCACGCCGACCGCCTCGGCATTCGCTACTGGGGCGTGATCCAGGCCCACGGGGACGACTGGTACAAGCTCCCCACCCCGGAGGAGCTCCACGAGATATTCGCCCGCTGGAGGGCAACCAACATGGAGGGCTACATGGTGTTCTCCTGGGCCTGGCCCCCCGGCGACCGATCGCTGTGGGTGGCCAACCACCCTGAGCTGCAGGAGCAGCTGGCCGTGGAGAACGCGTCATGAGCAGCCTGAACGTGTTCGTCGCCTGCGAAGACCTGCGCCTGCGCGCGCGCATCGTCGAGGCTCTCGCGGCCGACTTGATCTCGCTGAGCCTCACCCCGCAGGTGTCGGCCGACGTGGCCGTCCTCGCGTTCGACCTCTCGGCGAGCGACCGGATCGGCGAGCTTCGCGCCGCGGTGCGCGAGCTGCCGGTGAGGGACCTCACGATCGTTTCGCCGGACTCGGGGCCGCTCGGCGCCCGGCGCGCGGTCAGGGAGGGCGTGGCCGGCATCGTCCTCGAGGAGGACGTCGAGACCGCGCTCGCCCCCGGCGTCAGGGCTGTCGCCGCCGGCCTGACCGCCGTCCCGGTAAGGCTCCGGACCGAGGCGGACAAGGTGTCGCTGTCGCGCCGGGAGCTCGAGGTGCTGCGGCTCGTGGCGGCCGGGAAGACCAACGGTGAGATCGCGCTCGCCCTCGTCGTCGCCGAGAGCACCGTGAAGAGCCATCTCACATCGCTGTACCGCAAGGTCGGGGCCGACTCCCGCAACGAGCTCGCCCGGCTGGCGCTCGACCCCGACGAGGGGCTCTCGCACCTCCTCGCGGGCCCCGCCTACGCGTCGTCCGGCTCGACGGCCTGGTCGAGGCGCGAGCCCACCCGGCCGCTGTCCAGATCCGCCAGGTAGTACCCGAAGGCGTAGACGGCGAGCGACTCGGGGGTCGTTTCTTGCTCGCGGGCCTCTGAGTCGAGCGCCGCCCACGTCTCCTCGTCGAAGGAGACCTCCACGAGCTCACCTGCCGGGGGCGACCGGAAGCGGGGCACGCGCCAGGCCGGGCGCCCGGAGGCCGCGTCGTCCAGGTAGTAGAGCACCGCGGTCCGCACGGCACTGTCCCGCGACCCTCCAGCCGCATCCACGAGGCGTTCCAGGGATTCCTTGGCGAATTCCCCGAGCGGAAGATCGACCACCCGGGTCATCCCTGCCTTCTACCCATCTGCACGGAGTACCCAAACGGGGGACAGATCTCCTCCGAAACTCGTCCCGAATCCCGCAATATGCGAAAAACTGGGGTCCCCTCCCTGGTGCGAGGAAGGACCGGCCGAGTGTACTGTCGCAAGGTCCGTGTGGCTTTCCGGGCCCCCCACCGAGAGGACGTCAGCGCTAGATGGAACGCTTCACTCGCAGCGATGCCGCGCGCCGGAATCCGGGCCTCGTCCAGAGGGCGGTGGAGCTCGCGAAGACCGGCGACATGAGCGCCCTCGACTTCCTCTACGTGCGCTTCGGCGACGACGTCTGCGGCTACGTCAAGAGCATCGTCCACGAGCCGCACGAGGCCGAGGACGTCACGCAGATCGTGTTCGAGAAGCTCATGACCGCGATCCAGAAGTACGAGTCACGCGAGGTGCCGTTTGCCGCGTGGATCCTCCGCGTTGCGCGGAACGCGGCGCTGGATCATGTGCGCGCTCGCCGCCAGATCCCGTTCGCGGAGGTGCGGACGGACGACGGCGGCCACGAGCAGGTCGGCTTCGAGCGCTCGCAGTGCCTCCGGGACGCGCTCTGGAAGATCCCCGAGGAGCAGCGCGAGGTCCTGGTGCTGCGCCATCTCGTCGGGATGTCACCGAGCGAGATCGCGAGTCGCCTCGGGAAGACGGAGGGATCGGTCCACGGACTCCATCACCGCGGGCGGGCCGCTCTCCAGGACCTGCTTCGCGAGATGGACGTGGCGCCGGTCATCGCGGCGCCCGCCTGACCATCTCGTCGAGGCGGCCTGCGACACGGCCGCTGTCGAGATCCGCGAGGAAGTACAGGACGGCGTGCTCCACGAGCCCTTCCGCACTCACCTGCTGGCGCTCCGCCTCCTGGACGACGACCCTCCAGGTCTCCTGGTCCAGCGTGATCGTCACCGTTAG
>JAWVEY010000067.1:0-32557 GCA_033856515.1 Solirubrobacterales bacterium | reverse complement strand
GCGTGCCGAACGACGTCGTCCAAGACGCCCTGTCCGGTCAGCTGGATGGAGCCTCCACGGGCCCCTGCGCGGCTTGATCCCAGCGAACGTGTGAGCTTTCGCATCAATGGGTAGCTCGGATGGGATGGAAGCTTCCGACGCCGCGACACGCCCCGCCGACCCCGCTGAAGAGAACGGCGAGCTCAATCGTGCGATCGGGCCGAAGCTGCTCTTGCTCTTCATCGTCGGTGACATCCTTGGCGGCGGGATCTACGCGCTGGTCGGGACCGTGGGCGCCGAAACCGGCGGCGCGATCTGGATCGCCTTTCTCCTCGCCCTTGTGATGGCCGCGTTCACGGCGGGGTCGTACGCGGAACTCGTCTCGAAGTACCCGCGAGCGGGTGGAGCCGGGCTCTACGTCCACAAGGCGTTCGGCAACCCGATCCTGAGCTTCTTCGTCGCCTTCGCCGTCGCGATGTCGGGGATCACATCCGCCGCCGCGCTTTCGCGAGCCTTCGGCGGCGACTATCTCACCGAGTTCATCGACGTCAAGGTCATCCTCGCGGCGCTCGTCCTCATCGTCTTGATCGCGCTGGTCAACTTCCGGGGCATCGCCGAGTCGGTGAAGCTGAACGTCGGCTTCACAGCGGTTGAGGTCGGCGGCCTCCTCCTGATCGTCCTGATCGCGGTGATCGCGGTGATCCAGGGAGACGCGGACACCTCGCGGCCTTTCGAGATCAAGGAGGGCTCCAGCCTGATCGGGGCTGCGTTTGCCGGCGCGGCACTTGCGTTCTATGCCCTGATCGGGTTCGAGGACTCCGTGAACATCTCGGAGGAGGTGAAGGACCCGACCCGGGTGTATCCGAAGGTCATCTTCGGCGCGCTCGCGATCGCCGGCGTGATCTACCTCCTTGTCACCATCGGCGCCTCCGCGGTCGTGCCCACGTCCGATCTCACAAACTCCTCCGGGCCGCTTCTCGAGGTTGTGAAGCAAGGCCCGCTTGGGATCAACACCAAGGTCTTCTCGGCGATCGGCCTGCTTGCGCTTTCCAACGGAGCCCTGATCAACATGATCATGGCGTCGCGGCTCATGTACGGCATGTCGCGCGAGGGCGTCCTGCCCAAGCCGTTCGCCGCGGTCCACTCCGGGCGTAAGACGCCCTGGGTCGCGATCATCTTCACCTCGCTCGTCGCTGCCGGGCTGATCATTGAGGCGAACCTGGAGTCGCTGGCGCGTACGACGGTGGCGCTGCTTCTCATCGTCTTCACGGTCGTGAACGCAACCGTCCTGTGGCTGCGCCGCGACCCCGTCGACTACGAGCACTTCCAGATCCCATCGGTCATTCCAGTGCTTGGCGTGGGCGTCTCGATCGCCCTGATGACGCAGGTCAAGGGCGAGGACTGGAAGCGAGCCGGCATCCTGCTCGGTATCGGCGTGGTGCTCTTCGCGATCAATTGGGCGGCGGTCCGTAAGTTTGGTAGCGGGCATACCGAGGCACCGCAAAGATCCTGATCTAGTATCCAGAAGTCCTAATTTAGGACTACCTGCTAAGGTGTCTCCCGACCCCCACGAAGTTAGGAGACCCCCGGATGACAACCGCAGATTCAGCCCGAGACCGCTGGCTCGCCCTCTACGTCCTTTGCGTCGGCTTTCTCATGATCGTGCTCGATATGACGGTAGTGAACGTCGCGCTGCCCGCGATCCAGGAAGACCTCGGTTTCAGCCAGTCTGGCCTCGCGTGGGTCGTTAACGGCTACCTGATCGCCTTCGGCGGGCTACTGCTCCTCTCCGGGCGCCTGGGCGACCTCCTGGGACGGAAGAGCGTCTTCATGGCGGGAATGGCAATTTTCCTCGCCGCCTCGCTCGTCTGCGGGTTCGCACAGAGCCAGGAGCTCCTGGTCGGCGCGCGGTTCATCCAGGGCATCGGGGGCGCTCTCACCTCGGCCGTGATCCTGGGGATGATCGTGACGATGTTCCAGGAGCCGAAGGAACAGGCGAAGGCGCTCGGTGTCTACGCGTTCGTCGCATCCGCCGGCGGATCGATTGGGCTTCTCGCAGGCGGCGTCTTGACCGATGCCATCAACTGGCACTGGATCTTCTTCATCAACATTCCGATCGGGATCGGCACCGCGCTTGCGGCCAACAAGCTCGTCACGCGCGACAAGGGCCTGGGCTTCGACAAGGGCACGGACATCCCCGGCGCGGTCCTCATCACCTCGTCGCTGATGCTCGGTGTCTACACGATCGTCGGCCCCGCGGCCGAGGATGGCTGGGCCAACTCGACGACGCTCATCCTGGGTGCGATCTCGTCGGCGCTCCTTGCTCTCTTTGTCTACCGCCAGGCGCATGCGGCCAACCCGCTGATGCCGCTTCGCATGTTCCGCTCGCGGAATGTGTCGGGGGCAAACATCATCCAGGCGCTCACGGTTGCCGGGATGTTCGCGATGTTCTTCATGGGCTCGCTATACATGCAGCAGGTCTTGGGCTATGACGCGCTCCAGATCGGCTTTGCCTTCCTGCCGACGACGCTCGCGATGGGGATCATGTCGATCCGCTTCTCGGACCGCCTGATCAACCGCTTCGGGCCGAAGAATGTTCTGATCCCGGGGCTCACTCTGATCGGGATCGGCCTCGCGCTCTTCACGAACACGCCGGTCGATGGCGTCTACCTGGAGAACGTCCTGCCGCCGATGCTCCTTCTCGGAATCGGCGCCGGTGCGTCATTCACGTCGCTGATGACGCTCGCGATGTCGGGCGCCACGCAGGAGGACGCTGGTCTCGCATCAGGCCTCGTCAACACGACCGCTCAGGTCGGCGCAGCGCTGGGGCTCGCGGTCCTCGCGACACTGTCCGCGACGCGCACCGAGAACCTGATCGCCGACGGGACCAGCGAGCCTTCGGCACTGGTCAGCGGGTACCACCTCGCGTTCTGGATCGGCGCCGCGCTGGTGGCGGTCGCTGTCGCGGTCGCCGCCATAGTGGTCGAGGCACCCGACGAGGTGCCCGGCCACGCCGAGGCGCCTGAGGGCGACGGCTCCCGCGAGGCTGACCAGCGCGAACCCGCGTACTCGGCCAGCTAGCTACAACCTCAACAAAGGGAGATCCATGAGCAAGCTCAAGCTGGAAATCTCCATGTCGGTGGACGGCTACGTCGCCGGTCCCAACGCGACCCATGACGAGCCACTCGGCGTGGGCGGGGAGAAACTCCACGACTGGGTGACTCGTCTGGCGAGCTGGAAGGAGGCGCACGGCTACGACCCCTCGGAGGGCGAGACCGGCACCGACGACGACGTGATCGCGGAAGCCGCTTCGAGCTACGGCGCGGTGATCATGGGCAAGCTGATGTTCTGCGGCGAGAACGGCCCCTGGGGCGACGAGCCGTTCAAGGGCTGGTGGGGCGACGACCCGCCCTTCAAGGTGCCCGTGTTCATCCTCACCCATCACGAGCGCGAGCCGCTCGAGCTGGGTGAGACCCGGTTCGAGTTCGTGACCGAGGGCATCGAAGCGGCCCTGGAGCGTGCGCGCGACGCAGCGGGCGACGAGGACATCCAGATCTCGGGCGGCGCGAACGTCGCCCAGCAATACCTGGCGGCCGGCCTCCTCGACGAGATGCAGATCCACATCGCACCCGTGCTCCTGGGCGGAGGCGTCCGCCTCTTCGACGGCGACCTCGACGGCCCGCGAGACCTCCAAATCACCCGCGCAATCCAGAGCCCGGGCGTCACCCACGTCCGCTACGAAGCGGCGTAGCTGCAGCCAAGCCGCACCGAGAGGTGGAATTCCCGCACATATCGCGGGAATTCCTACTTTCGGCGTTTACCAAGCCCGAGGGTTGCCCTCAGGGATCTCGTCGGCCACCAGCCTCACGTCCACCACCGGCGCGGGAAACTCTCCCGTGGTTGCCAAGAACCTTTCCCACGTCCCCGGCCCTAGCTCGTTGAAGGCCGCCTCACACGCCCGCACGTACGACGCGATGATGATCGAGCCAGGGGGCGTCTCCACCGCGAAATGGCCCTCCTTTGCGGTGAAGGCATAGATGTGGTCAAGGCCATGTGGCTCGGCCGCCATCGCGTCGCCGGGATCCACCTCAACCCGGTCGTAGCGCAATTCGCGCCCGTCGAGCCGCTCGAGCTCCGCCTCCGTCAGCTCGATCAGCGCCCCGTTCGGCCACTCGCTCTCGGGCGCATCAGGCGCCCGCTCGATGTTGAGGCCGACGATGTGCTCGAACGGCTCCCCGTCCACCCGCTCGAACACCTTCTCGTGGGCAGCGTTCTTCCGGTAGACAGACCAGCGCCTCTGCCATCCCGCCAGCCGCGCCGGAATTGGCGCGGGCGCCTCATGCCCGAGCGTCTCGGCGATCGACCCCCGGCTCACCAGCGAGCCATACCCGAACACTGCGAGCTTCATCGGACCGGGGCGGGGGCGTCGCGTGACGGGCGCCACGCGGGGCGCGGGCACAGGCGTGGGGCCGCCGGGCAGCCGAAGCAGAGCGCGGCGTAGGGCTCATGCGTCACCTCGAACGACCCCGCGCGGATCTGAGCAATGAGGCCTTCGAGGCTCGCGCGCGCGGTGGCAAGCGCGGCCTCGTCAAAGACCTCGACCACAGGCTCGTCGGGTCGTTCGAGGAAAACGTGGGCGGTTCGCACGGGCCCACCGCCGCCAGAACCCGAGGCCGCAAGCGCATAGACAGCCCGCTGCGACGCATACCGCTCACCCAGTGGGACGACCCCGTCGGATCCCACGCGATCAGTCTTGAAGTCGACCACGATCGCGGCGTCTCCCTTATCGCTGCCGTTGTTCGGAGTCGCAAGCAGGTCGATGTTGCCCCGTAGGACAGTCCCGCCAAGCGGCAGCACAAAAGGTGCCTCAGGCCTGACGCGAGCATCACGGAGCTCCGCGCAGAGCGCCGATCCCAGCCACCCATCCACCAACCGCGTCGCGCGTGCGAGCACTTCCGAGTCCTCGACGCCCTCGCGAGCGAGCAGCGCGGCAAGCCGCTCGGGGCCCGGATGCTCCCAGCCGGCCCGCGCGCTCCATTCGAGCGCCGCGTGGACCGCGTTGCCAAGCGCGAGCGCGGGGGAGGGCCCAGCGCCGCCGACGACAGCGTCGTCGTCCGGCTCGTGGAGCTCATCGCCTGCCCGCGCCTCCTCGTCTGGCTCGTCGCCATCGTCCTCGCGCGGAGCCGCCGCGGTCACCAGGCCCGCCCGCACGCCCAGGACACGCTCTACGTAAAAGCGGTAGCCGCAACGCTTGAAGGCGTCCAGCGCGGAGTAGGAGAGATGTCCGAGCGGCACGACCGAGCGGCCACCTTCCAGGATCGGCGGCATCGCGCCCAGGACATCCTCAGTCGGCAGGGCCGCCGACGGGGGCGCTGGCGTCAGCGCAATCGCCCGTTCCTCGCTCGGGCGCTGGACGCGCACCTGCAGAGGCACGGGCCAGTTGACGAGGCCGCTCGTCTCGTCCCATCCGGAGTCGACGAGCAGGGGCAGGATGCGCTTCAAGACACTGTCCTTCGGATCCGGCTCGGAGGCGACGCAGTCCTTGTCCTTGTACTGGCCCGAGAGGAGCAGGCGGTCCTGCGCCCGGGTCATCGCCACGTAATTGAGGCGGCATGCCTCTTCGGCGTCGGCTTCCTTCTCTTCTGAGTTGAGCTCCTCCAGCTCCCAAACGCCGAACGACTTCTCGGTCGGGAAGGCCAGCCGGAGGCCGAACCGGCAGGGCTCGCCCTCGTCGTTGACCCGACCGATCCAGATGTCCGAGTTTCTGCGGCCGGCCTGCAGTGCGCGATCGAGCTCGGGGACCGCAACCACCGGGAACTCCAGCCCCTTGGCGCCGTGGACGGTCATGATCCGCACGCCGTCGTGATCCTCGGCCTGGACCGGCGCCAGCCCCTCGCGCTCGTCGCGCTGCGTCGACTCGGCGGCCTGGACGAGGAAGGTTCTGAGGTCCCGGCCTTCGTTCCGCTCGAACTCCGCCGCGATCCGCATCAGCTTCCGCACGTTCGCCATGCGCCCGGCCGGCTGGCTCTTCGCGAGCAGCGCGAGGTCATAGGAGAAAGCGTTCATCGCCCGCTCGACCAAGACGTCGAGTGGCAGCAGCGGGGCCTCAGCACGGAGGGCGCCGAGCTTTTCGCAGAAGTCCCGGAGCTTCGAAGCGTCGCCTTCCTCGACCTGCTCCAGCCGCTCGGGCTCGTCGAGCTCGAAGTCAGACTCGTCGTCGGTCCGCGCGCCGAAACCGATCTCGAGCGCCGGCCAAACGTGCCCCTTGCCCGCCGCAGCGCGAAGGAGCCAGAGCGTGTCGGGGGTGACCCCGACGGCCGGGCAGGCAAGCGCGCCGAAGAGCATCTCGTCGTCGAGCGGGTTGGCGACCACGCCCAGGAGCCGCAAGATGTCCTCGACCTGCTGTTGCGACCAATACCCGCGCCCGCCGACAACGTACGGCTCGAGCCCGAAGCGCCGCAGGGCCTCCTCGTAGGCGTCTACGTGCGTAAAGGCCCGGAGCAGCACGACGATGTCGCCGCGATTCACCTCCTCGTCATCCACCAGCTCGCGCAGTCGCTCGGCGAGCGCGCGCGCCTGCGCGACTATCGCCAGATTGGTTTCGGACTGGGGCCGTTTCATCACGCCCTCGTGGTCCTTCCACTTCAGGTGCTTTGCGCCAGTTCCCTCCTGGTAGGTGAGGAGAAGCTCGACCTCGGGCGAGCCCGGAATGTCCTGGTCCGATCCCTCTCCGACCACGAGGTGCGCGAAGTTCTCGAGCAGGGTGTCGCCGAATGCGTTCGCGGCGTCGAGGATCGGCGGACGCGAGCGGAAGTTCCCGCGCAGAGGAAGTACCTCCGTGGTTGGCGACTCCTCGGCCTTTCGCCGCTGCGCGCGGAACACTTCGAGGTCGGCGTTCCTGAATCGGTAGATGGACTGGTGCTCGTCGCCCACTGTGAACAGGCGCGTCTCGGTGCCGCGAAGCTGGTCGACGAGGTCGAGCTGGACCCGGTTCGTGTCCTGGAACTCATCGACCATCAGGTGCTTGAAGCGCCCGTGCCACTGGTCCCGGACCGCCGGCGAGGTGCGTAGGAGCTCGACCGCGTGGATCTCCAGGTCGGAGAAGTCGAGGCCCGAGCGGATCCGCTTGAGCTCTGAGTAGCGCCGGTTCGTCTCGTCGAGCACGGCGTCGAACGCGGCACGGGCTTCGAGCGCGAAGCGCCGCTCGTCGACGCTCAAGTCACGATCATCGTCCTTCTGCGAGCGCTTGGGCTCGCCGACTTCGGGCAGGCGCGGCGCGGCCATGCCCTGGCTTCGCAGACGCTCGTGCGCCATCAGCGTGATGTCGCGGATGCGCCACGGCCGGTAGGCCGCGGTGACCCGTTGCACTGTCTCGTTGCCACCGGTGACGAGGGCGTCCACGGCCTCACGAGCTGCTTGGGAGAGGAGCCGCTGGGACTCGGGCGCGTCGAGCACACGGAAGCGTGGGTCGAGCCCGGCGGCCACAGGGTGCGCTGCTAGGAGACGCCGGCAGAAACCGTGGATAGTGGTGACCCATGCGCCCTCGGTATCGCGCGCCAAGCGGCGCTCGCCCCTGGCGGCGAGCTCACGCCGGATGCGCTGGCGCAGCTCCGCGGCCGCTCGTTCGGTGAACGTGAAGGCGAGGATCTCGTCGATCTTCGCGCCGTCTTCGAGGAGCGCCCCGCAGTAGCGCCCCACGAGCACGCGCGTCTTGCCGGTGCCGGCGCCTGCTTCGCAGAAGACGTCGCCGTCGCGCGTCTCGATTGCGTTCCGCTGTTCGGGAGTCGGCTCGCGGCCTACCGGGGGCTCGCTCACTCGGGACCCCCGTTCTCACCCTCGTCTTCGAGCCCGACGGCGCGCTCGAGCCGGCAGATGGGCTGGTATTCGCAGTACTTGTTGCACTTGCCCTTCAGCGGGTCACGGTCGATGGCACCAGCCAGCATGCGCAACCCGTTCACCTTGGCGCGTTCGCGTGCCGCATCCAGGGCTTCGTCCAGGTCCTCCCGTGTCACCTTGTCCGTTCCGGTCTCCACTCCCGCCTGTTCGAGCAGTCCGCCCTCTCCGGTCTCCTCCTTCAGCCCGTAGCCGCGGCCGTGGCGCTTGTCGTAGGCCGCCAGTGGGTGGTAGAGACCGGCGATCGGGTCGAGGTGAAGCAGGTCGCGAGCTACCAGCATGTAGAGAGGGAGCTGGAGCTTGCCTTGATCGACGATCTGTTTGCGGCCCGGGACCTCCTTCGACGTTTTGTAGTCACGGACGATGGCGCTGTTCCCGTCGGGCGCGACGTCGATGCGGTCGATGAACCCGCGCAGCTTGAAATCGCCGAAGTCGAGCGCGCCCGGATCGTCGTCGTTCTCTTCTGGGAACCCGAAGCTGCGCTCGAGCAGATCCGGTTTCGGCCGGAACGAGATGTCCCGTTGCGACTCGTCCTCGAGGAACTTCTCGACCTGGATCTTCACCCGGGCGATCGAAATGCTTCGCTCGGCGTTGAGCGCGCCGTCGGACCCCTCGGCCACGAGTTCGTCCAGGAGCTCGCGGAAACGCGCCTGCCAGAGATTAAGGTCCGCCTTCCGCGGGATGGTGTCGGAACCCGGCGGCTCGGCGTACAGCTTCTCCAGCGCCTTGTGGACGAGGCCACCGAGCCAGAGCGGGTCCGCGGTCGGCTCGAGTCGCCGCGGGGAGAGCTCGTGGCTGACGAACCACCTGTATGAACACTCGATCCAGCCTTCGAGCGAGCCTGCGCTGAGCGCCTCGCGCGAGCGGATGGCTTCGAGTACCGCGGGGTGGTGGAGCCCCTTCGGCTTGTACTGGGGGTCGGGGACGCTCCCGACCAGCTCCAGTACCGGCCCCGAGACGCTGAAGTCCGCGCCCATCGCGTCGAGCCGGGCTCGATGCGCTTCGACGTCCAGGTTGAGCGATGCGGTCAGGGCACGCGCCAGCGAGCGCGGAGTGGTGGCATCGGACGGCCTGGGAACCGGGTTGGCGAGGCCACGCTCGGTGGTGAGAGCGTCCTCCACCGCGTCCGCGTCGCCCTCGAGCAGGTCGATCACCTCGTCGACGAACGGCGAGCGCGCGGCAGGGTGGCCCTCGTCGTCTGAGGAGCGCCAGCTGAGCGTGAGCGATTCCGTCGGCCGCGAGACGCAGACGCTGAAGAGGTAGCGCTCCTCCTGATCCTGCTCGGTGCGCCGTAAGGCGGGGATGCCCAGCCGGCTGCGGCTCTCGTCGCCAAGGAGAGGGTCGGCCGCGCCGCGGCCCGGGAATGCACCCTCCTGCAGACCGCAGCAGAAGAGGTGCTTCACGCGGCCGGCGCGGACCCGGTACGGGCTGAGGATGCGAACCCGGCCCTCGGCCGAGCCCTGCCATGAGCGCACCGTCGCGGACTCGATCGCGTCGGCGGCGTCGGCCAGGTCGGGAGGATCGATGCCGGGAAGCGCCGCGACCTCGGCCAACTCCTCCAAGAGCTCAGCCGCCGCGACGCCCGCGCGGAGCTCGATCGGATCGAGTGGCACGCCCGCCGTGTGCTCGCCCGCAAGCGGCGCCTTGTCCTTATGCACCGCCTCCGCGATTCGCCTCGCGCTTACGGCGACCGCGCGGACGCGCTCGACCGGGCCGCGAGCCTCGAACACGCGCTTCAGGTGAGCGGGCGGGGTGTCGCCCCAGCGCTCGAGGACCTTCTCGACGGTGGCGGCCTTCCCCCGGGCGATATCGCGCTCGGCCCAGTCGGCGCGAGAAGGCCGGAATGCGGCATCGGCACGGAGATGCGCGATCACGTCGGCCGGCTCGCCGTCGTCCGCGGCGGCGCGGCAAAGCGCGAGGAGCGACCGGCCCACCGCCGTGGCGGCGAGCGGGAGGTGCGCTTCGAGCGTGGCGGGGATGCCCATCTCGCGCATGACGGACGCGAACAAGGGCCCCTCCATTGAGGGGCGGCGGAGCGTGACGACGATGTCGTCCGCGCTCGTTCCGGTCGCCAGTAGGCGGGCGATCCCGATTCCGGCCGCTTCGGCTTCACCGCGTTCTCCGGCGCTGGCGAGGAACGCGAGCCCACCGTCGAGCGAATTGACCACCTCGGAGTCGCTTTCGAAGACGTTCCGTGCGATGTGGGCGAGCGAGGCGCGGGCCGTGTAGTTCGTATCGAACTGGAGCTCCTCGACGACCGAGCCGCCCTCGTCCGCCAGGCGCGTCAACAGGCCGGCGCGGGCTGCGAGCGCGTTCCGATCCGAGTAGTTCACGGCGAACGTGACTTCGCAGGCGCCCGCGAGAACCGAGATCAGGCCGAGTTGGACCTCGGTTAGGTCGTCGAACCCGTAGATGAGGACGGGCGAGTTGCCCCACGCGCCCGGCTGGGCGCGAATCGCGTTGACCGCGGCTGCTGCGACCGATCCTCCATCGGAGCGCCCGGCGCCGTCGCGCAGGCGCTCGTACTCGGCGTACAGGTGCGCCAGCTCCTCCTCCTGCGCGGCGTCTCCCTCCGCCGCGTCGGCGGCGGCCCGGAGGTCTGCGGGCGAGACGAGCGCGGCTTGCAGCTCGGCGATCAGCGTGTCCAGAGCGGGCGCGAAGCCTGGCGACTTGGACGACCGGCGGAGCAGGCGAAGATCGGTCGAGGCGACGGCGGCCCGCACGAGCGCCAGGCGCTGCGGTGGCGAGAGGCGCGGCGGCACGGGCGTGGCGGTAAGGCTCGCGATCTCGTCGAACAGCGAGCCGAAGGTCCGGATCGTCGCTCCAACCTGAGCGGCGCCGTCCGCGCACAGGTCGCGCTCGAAGCGAACGATGTCGTCGCCAGTAGGAACGACTAGGACGGGGTCACGATCGAGCGCTTTGCGCAGGCGGTCGAGCACCGCGCCCGCGCGGTTCGAGTTCGGCGGTCCAACGATCAGGTCGAGTGCCACTGCCTGTTCCTTGCTCTGAAGCTCACTTCCTCCGATCCTAGGTCGGGTTTCGGAGGCGACACCTGACGGCGGGCCGGAAGCCCGTCGTCAAGCCGGAAACAGCGTATTTCCAGGTGCCGGAATGCCGTCCGCGGCCGCCCGTACCTTGTCCCCGTCGCGCCAACCCATTGAGAGGTTTGCCCAAATGTCACTCTGCTTCATCGATCCAGCCGACGCAATTCGCGCCATTGCCGACTCAGTCGGGCGCGAGGCACGCCGCCAGCTCCTCGGCGAAGCCGTGCGTGCGTGGGTTGATGAGATCCCGGAGGATGAGCTCGAGTCGCACTACGCACGGGCCATCTCGGAGCTCGACGACCACGACATCTCGATGCTCGCCGCCTGGCACGCATCGATGGAGATTGGGCACCCGCTCCCCAACCGCGACTTCCTGATGCGCTCGTTCACGGGCCTCGGCGAGCACCGGCGCGAGGCGCTGAAACTTGCAGCGGGCTTCCGCGGCGAGGAGGCGGTCGACCGCGGCGTCACCGAGGAGCGCGCTCTCGACACCGTCCTCGACTGGCTATCTGGTCCTCGCCTGATGGAGCTCGCGCTCGAAGCGGTCGAGCTCTACGTTTGGGACCGCGCCGGCTCAGACAACTGAGCGAGCCTTTAGCCGCGCTGGCTAGCGTTCTGGCGCGTGAGCAGGGTTTCCGACAAGTTTGGCGCGCTCGCGTGCGCGCTCATGGTGCTCGGCGCTCTGATCTTCGCCGGGTGCGGCGACGAGCCGGGGCCGACGACCACCTCCACGACCTCGACGACCCAGGCGCCTGAGGACCTGGATTCAAACGGCTTCCCCGTGAACGCCCACGTCGAGCCCCAGCTCGGGGTGGTGCCCGAGGGGATCGAGCTCGACGGCCGTGAGGGGACGGAGCCGCCGGCCGTGTCCGAACCTGATCTCGAGGCGGCGGCGGATGCGGCAGGCTGCGAGCTTGAGATCGGCCTTCCGGACGAGGGCAACACGCACCTCCCCGACGAGAACGTTCCTGACGTTGACTACCAGACCAACCCGCCGACCTCGGGCGACCACTACGGCAACTCGGCAGAGACCCTCTCTGGAGCGCTCGCGGACGGTGCCTATCTGGAGTATCCGCCCGTCGGCCGCATTGTCCATTCGCTCGAGCACCAGCGGATCGCGATCCAGTACTCGCCGGACCTGCCCGAGAAGGACCAGCTTGCCCTCAAGGGCATCTTCGACGCAGACCCGGGCGGCGTCCTCTTCTTCCCGAACCCCGACATGCCCTACGAGGTCGCGGTGACCGGTTGGACGAACCTCCTGGGGTGCGACTCGTTCGAAGGCGACGCCACGCTCGACGCCGTCCAGGACTTCCGCGACGAGTTCCGCGGGCCCGCGGGCGACGGCCCGGAGGCGGTCCCGCTCAAGCTCTAAAAGACCGGTCCGACGGTTGGCGGCACGTCAGGCCGCGGGTCTGGCGGCGTCGGCGGGCGCTCGTCTGCGCGGACCTCGGTCGTCGTCTCAGGGCTTGGCGGCAGGCCGATGCGCACGACGCTCCACTCCCCGTCTTCGCCCTCCTGCGCCCGCCACTGGGCGATCTTGCGGTCCGGATGCTCGGCGGCGTTCTTCGCGCAGAGCGCATCCGCCTCCTCGCGCGTCACGCGGCAGCCGTCCCCAGCGCGGCGCGGATCTCGCCGAGCGCCTGATCGTTGGAGGCGAAGCGGACCGCGTTGATGCCGAGCTCGCGAGCCGCGGCGCAGTTCACCTCGAAATCGTCGATAAAGAGGCACTCGGAGAACTCGAGGTCTTCCAGTTCCGCGGGATCGTGCTCGCGAATCCGCTCGAGCGTCAGGTGGTAGATCTCGGGCTCCGGCTTTCGCATGCCAACGAACGCGGAGTCGACCACAAGCTCGAAGATCTCGTCGACGGGAAGCATCGAGCGCCAGAGCGGCTCCCACTCACGGACGTTGTTGGTGAGGAGCGCCATGCGAAAGCCCGCGTTCTTGGCGGCCCGCATCTCGGCGATCATCTCGTCGTTCGGATTGAGCGCCTGGAAGTAGATCTCCTTGAAGTCGTGAAGCTCGGGCTCGTGTCCAAGCTCCACCGCAAGCTCGACGCGAAGCTGGGCGAGGAAGTCGTGCTCGGTGATGTGGCCCTTCTCGAGCTCGTAAAGGGGGTGCGCGCCGTCGCGCTCGGTGATGCGCGCCATCGCAGAGCCGAGCGCCTCGGTGGGTATGCCCGTCTGGTCCTGGAATGCCATGAACGAGCCGACCAGGGGCGTGGTGAGGACTCCCCCGAAATCGCAGATGACGCAGCGGATCGCCATGGCTCAGGTGTGGAGGATGTCCAGGATGGCGTCGCCAACCTCGCCGTCGAGGCGGAAATCGAGCCAGGCCTGCTCGCGGCGAGTGGCGCCTTCGTCCCTGGCCGAGGCTCGCCTGACATCGCCGGCGCCGCGCACGGGGTAGTCGTCGCCTTCCCCGTAGAGCTCGAGTCCCACTCGCTCGATCGCACCGGCCGCTGAGTACTGCGTCGAGACAAGCGCCTCCTCGATCGCCTTCAATTCGCCTGAGCCTGAGACCAGGACCGCCCGCGGGTTTTCCGCGTCGTGGCCATCGGCCTCGTCGGGGCGCGCGCCCGCAAGGAGGAGCAAGGAGCCCTTGCCGGCCGAGGCTGTGAGCACCTTGAGCGCGGTGTGGCCTGCGCCGAGCTCACCCTCGAGGCGCCACTGCGCGGACGGCTCGTCCGCAGCTAGACCGGCACGCGTTTCGTCCAAGTCGTCCCACGCGACCCGGATTCCGGGCGCGAGCTCGAGGGCGATTCCCTCAGCCACTCTCGTCTCCTCTCGACGCTCCCGGCTCGAGCTCCGGTGCGGGCTCGCTCACCTCGCTCGCCGATCCCTCGTAGTCATAGCTTTGGCCGGGTCGCGGCGCACCCGTTCCGGGGCGCCTCGCATAGCCGAACTCGGCCACGCGGAACGCCGCGGCGCCGCGGCGTCCGGCGAGCCGGGTGAGGAAGGCGCGGACGATCGCGCGCGTCGGCGGGATCAGAAGGATCAGGCCGAAGATGTCCGTGATGAAGCCGGGGGTGATGAGAAGCGCGCCACCCAGGATGATCATCGCCCCGTCGAAGACCTCCTTCGCGGGAATGCGGCCCTCCGCGAGCGCGACGTTGAATCGCTGCCACCCGGCGCGGCTCTGCGAGCGCGCCAGCGCCGCCCCGATGAGGCTGTCGACAATGAGCAATGCGATTGTCTGCGGAACCCCGATCGAGCCGCCGATTTCGATGATCAGCCACAGCTCCGCGATCGGAAGCAGGATGAAGACAAGGAAGAGGAGCGGCAACATGCCGCTCCTGATCCTACGAGTGTGGGTGTGGGTGCCTGGCTAGTCGCAGGTGTTCGCGAGGTTGACGTGCGCGACGTCTCCTCGCTTGACGAGGACCTTCTCGGTCGCCTTTACCGGGCCGCCCTTCTTCTCACGGCAGGCGAGCGTCCACTTCTCGAGACCCAGCTTGATGTCCGACTTGGGGGTCTTGTTAAAGGTGACCGTGCCGTCGTAGGGCTCGGCCGCCGCGAAGTTCAACACCCGCACGACGTACTTGCCCGGCTTGAACTCGGGGCCGGCGATGGTGCTCGACTCGACATTGGTGGTCCCGTCGGCGGACGAGCCGACTACATCCGTTTCGCCCTCCGATGTCCCGTCGCCGTCCGTGTCCTTGAACACCTTCATGTCCCAGTCGCTCGCCGGGCTCGGCCACGTGATCCTCACCGTCGCCTTGCCGTTGTCGATGCCCTTGCCGCTCTTGACCTTGAACGGATGGTCGTTGAAGCAGCCGGGATCCTCGGATTCCGAGTCACCGCACGGGAGCGCATCGGGGCCTGGGCCTCCAGTGAAATCGACTGGATCCGACGGCTTACCGGCCTTGCCATCGGACGAGGGTAGGCGCGGGTCCACGAGCGGACGGGTCGAGGGATTGACGTGCCAGACGAAGTTGCCCGACTTGCCGACGTCCAGCTTCGTCTTGAGCTTGTCCTTGAAGTGGATCACGTCGCCCTCCACGCCCATTCCGTCGATGACGGGGGAGGTGGGCGTCATGAACTCCTTCTTCAGGATCAAGCGGGCGCCCGGGGGAGCGTCGCCTGTGATCCGGGAATGGCGCTTGGTGTTGGCCGTGGACTTCAGCGCCTTCATATAGGCAGCGCGGTTGCCGCCGCCATCGCCGGACGCCGCGGATGTGCCGTTGTACTCGGCGACCACTCCGTCCGCGAAGACGTCGTGGAACGCAAGCAGGCCGATCTCGAACGTGAACCCGTAGCCGCCAGTGGCGTAGTACGTCCAATCCTCGGCTCCGCCCGTGGTGTCGTAGAGCTCGTATCCCTTCTGGTTCGTGTAGCCGTTCTCCTTGGCCATCGAGGCGCCGAACGCCTTGTACTCCTTCTCATCTGGGGGCGGGCCCTGGGCCTGGAGGCCCGGCGGGCGCAGCAGCAGGTTCGAGAAGGTGTGGTTGGTGATGAAGGTCACCACCTGGTCCTTCGAGACGAGCTTGCGGATGTTGTTCGACTCCGGCTCGGAGAACGGGCCGGGGCCGCGGTAGTCCTGGGCGGTCGAGCCGTACGGGAGGGTGTCCTCCGCCGAAGCGCCGGGGCCGCCCCAGAAGCCGCCGTAGTTGCGGTTCGGGTCGACGCCGAACTGGCTTAGGCCGGTGTTTGGCACGCCCATGCAGTTGGCCGTGGGCGGCTCCGACGGCGGGACGACGCGGCAGTTCTTTCGCTGGTACTCGTAAGGGATCACGAGGTTCGCGGTCTCGTCGTCGGCCGGGGCAGCACGGCCGCCCGCGGCGCCGGCAAGCTCTCCGGCCTCGCGCGAGGTGTTGAAGCCGTCCGGGTTGACGACCGGGACCACGATGACCCTGGTCTTCTTCAGGAGCTTCTTGATCTGCTTCTTGCCGTCGTTAAAGCCGTTGATGAGCTCGTAGCCGAACTCCATCGCGTGCTCGGCCGACGGCCACTCGCGAGCGTGGTGGGCGCCGGTGATCAGGAAGGCCGGGCGCCCGTCCTTCTTCGTCACGTTCTTGCCGATCGTGATCGACTCAACCGGGCGGTCGGAGTAGGTGTGCTTCTTGAGTTCCTTGTACTTGACGAGCTTCGGGTTGTCGTCGGCAAGCTGCTGGAGCTCCTCGGAGTAGTCGACGAGGCGCCGGTAGGTGCCATCGTTGGGCCCAGCGTTGCCGCTCGGCAGTCCGGAGCCGCCCTGCATCTGGCGAGCCATCGCCGCTTCCTCGGCGCGCTGCTGGACGCTGGTCTGGGCCAAGTCGCCGTCGAGCACCTCGAAGTCGAAGCCCTCATCGTTGAGAAGCGCTCCCTGCGCCGGATTGGCCAGGACGACGTCGATGTAGCCCGGGCCGCCACTCTCGATGAGGTCCATGCCGAGCGAGACGAGCTCGCCCTTCATCGCCTCGTCCGGAGTCGAGACGCGCACGATCTGCATGCGCGGCGATTCTTCGGTCAGTTCGTTGGTCTCGACGTTCAGCTCCGCCGTGGCGTCGTCGCCACTCCGCCGGCATGCCTGGACGATCAGGTCGTCAGTGCCCGTCGTGAAGCCCTCGGCGATCTCGTCGCCGCCCGCGAACGAGGACGCTGTGACGAGACGGCCGGTGTCGGCCTCGTACACCGCGAGATCCCAGTTGCCGTCACCCTCGAGCGTCGCCTGGACGGTTGAGACGCCAGGGACCGAGATGGTTTCGGTGGCGGCGCCGGCATCTCCCGAGCGGTCGCCGTCCGAGCAGGCCGCATCGACGGCGTCGTCGGCCGTCAGCGTTGACGCTCCCGCGGGGGCGGCGAGCGTGAGGGCGGTGGCGCAGGCGCCTACGGCAAAGAGGCCGCAGACGCGGCGAGACACGAGGTTCAAGAAATGCTCCTGTTCAGATTCCCTGGGGGTTCCCTAATCAGAAGTGATCGTAAGGAACGAAATCGCCGCATGCGCCGGTTCTCTCGAGATTCCGACCGTCGGTAGGGGTGGGCGCCTGTACGCTTGGACCATGGTCACAGAGGAAGATGTCTACGAGGCCCTCGAAGAGGTGATCGACCCTGAGCTCGGGCTCGATTTCGTTTCGCTCGGGCTCGTCTACGACGTGAACATCGAAGAATCGGACGTCCAGGTGAAGTTCACCCTCACGACACCGGCATGCCCGATCGGTCCTCAGGTCTCCGAGCAGATGATCGAGTTCGTCGGCGACCTCGAGGGCGTTGAGACGGTGCGACCCGAGATGACCTTCGACCCGCCGTGGTCCCCGGAGATGATGTCCGAGGACGCGAAGTTCGCTCTGGGGTTCTAGCCCTACCCTTCATCGGGTCTACCCAGCGGGACGGGACCAGGGGGTCTAATGTCTGGGTCATGCGGTTCAGGGGACGCGGGCTTGCGGTAGGGGTGACGTGCGTTGCTTTGCTCGCGCCGAGTGGAGCTTCGGCCCGCAAGTACACGGTCAACAAGACGGCCGACCCGGGCCCGTCGAAGTGCGAGTTCAAGAAGAAGCGCCTGAAGAAGAACAAGTGCAGCCTTCGCGCCGCGATCGAGGCGGCGAACGCACATGCCGGCGCCGACAGGATCCTCTTTGCGATCGGCAAGGAACAGAAGTCGATCACGGCCCTCAGCTCGCTGCCGGACATCACGGACAAGGTCACCATCGACGGCTGGAGCCAGAAGGGCTTCTCCTCGAAGCCACTGATCGAGATCAACGGGCAGGACCTTGCGCCCGAGAACGGTCTTTCGCTGACGCAGGGCGCCGAAGACTCGGTGGTTCGCGGCCTGATCATCAACGGCAACTCGGGTAACGGCGTCCACCTGTTCCAGGTGTCGGGCGTGGACATCCTCGGCTGCTGGATCGGGATCCAGCCGGACGGCGTCACGCCGGCTCCGGTCGGGTTCTCGGGGATCCTCCTGGAGAACGCTCCGGACACGACGATCGGCGGTACCACCGCCAAGGAGCGGAACGTGATCTCGGGGAACGGCGGAGACGGGATCACCGCTACGTCTGGCGCGGCATCGACGCCGGTCACCATCCAGGGCAACCGCATCGGCACGAACGCTGCGGGGACGGCGGCAGTCGGCAACGGCGGCAGCGGAATCGACCTTTCGAACGCCCCGGGCCCGATCACCATCGGCGTCCCCAATGCGGGCAACGTGGTCTCAGGGAACGCTGTCGACGGCGTTCGGCTCCAGGACTTCGATGAGTTCAACGGGCCGGTGACGATGCAGGGGAACCTGATCGGCGTCTCCGCCAACGGCAAGGTCGATCTGGGTAACGGCGACGACGGCATCCAACATCTCAACCCGCGGTCGAACCACATCGGCGGCACGACGGCCGGCGCGCGGAATGTGATCTCGGGCAATGGCGGTGCCGGGGTCCACTTCTCGGGCGCGTACAACGCCTCGTTTGGAACTCCCGACAACTGGATCCGCGGCAACTACATCGGCACGGACGGCAAGGGCCTGAAAGGCCTGGGCAACACGAGCCAGGGCGTGTGGCTCGAGAACGCCACCGAGGCGGTTGTCGTCGGCGGCACAGGAGCGGGGGAGGGCAACGTGATCGCCGGTAGCGGAAACACAGGCCGCGGCATCCAGGCGAGTGGCTCGGACGGCTTGACGATCGTCGGGAACAAGATCGGCGTGGACAAGAACGACGCGATGGCCGGCGATGACCTCAGCAACGCCGTCGGAATCGACCTCTCCGGAGGCGGCTTTCGCTTCGTGGGGGCAGACTCGGCCGGCGTCCCGGGAACGAACGTGATCGGGAACAACGAGATCTACGGGATGCGGATCGATGGCGGCACCACTCTCTACATCGCCAACAATTTCATCGGCTCCACCCCGCAAGGAGGGGTGGTTCCCAACGGGACGGACCCAAGCTCGGATGCGGGGATCTTCATCTTCAACTCGGGCGACGCGGTGATCGGCGAGACGCTCGCCGGCGCACCCGGACCCAACTACATCGGCAACAACCACGGCGATGGGGTGAAGGTCGGCAGCGCGTTCGCGGAAATTTCTCGCAACGTGATCTTCTCGAACGACAGTCTCGGGATCGACCTTTTGGGCGGCACCGAGGATGGATTCGGCGTCAACCCGAACGACAACGACGACGTCGACACTGGCTCGAACTTCCTGATGAATCACCCCGTGGTGACCAGCGTCGTGCCCTCCGGGAGCGGCGCGAACTACACGGTCTCGATGGATGCAAAGCCGAGCACGACCTACCGGATCGACCTCTTCGCGAGCACGCCCGGAGACTGCGATCCAAGCGGGTACGGGGAGGGCGGCGCCTACCTGACGACCGGCTCCGTCGCGACCAACGCATCGGGAGTGGGGTCGAACGTGATCTTCCGGTCAGGAGGGATTCCCTCGGGCCTCGTTGTAAGCGGCACCGCGTCCTACGACGAGTTCATCGGCACCGGCCTGGACGTGACCTCGGAATTCGGGCCTTGCTTCGTGGTCCCCTAGCGCAGCGATCAATGCGGTGTCGGTCGGCCGCGGAACCACCTCCCCGCCGAACTTCTGTGCGAATACGCACACACAGCACTGCTGACGTACGCGATGGTCGACCGCGATGGGATCGCGAGGGCGGCCCACGGGGCAACGACGGAGGGTGAGATGAAACGGTCGAACAAGGTTCGCGAGGCGATCCGGTCCAACGTTCTCGGGATCGTGGCGATTTACATCGCGCTGGGGGGCACCGCGCTTGCTCTGCCCGGCAAGAACACGGTCGACTCCGGGGACATCAAAAACGGGCAGGTGAAGGGCGTGGACGTCGCGCAGGACGGCCTCACCGGCGAGGCAATCGACGAGGACACGCTTCAGGTCCCGTGGGCACAGCTGACCGGCATCCCGGCCGGGTTTGCCGACGGCGTCGACAATGTGGGCGGCGGAAGCGGCGGGGATGCCACCGATCTTCATTGCCCCGCGGCGTGCATCGAGGCGAGCGAGATCGGCGACGGCCAAGTCGTCGGATCGAAGCTCGCATTGCCGCTTACCATCACGGGCACCCCGGCCTCGGGTCCCCTCGTCGATATTCAGAACGGCGGCGCGGCCGGGACGCGAGCGCTGCGCGGGGCGACTTCCGGCAACGGGATCGGCGTAGTCGGCACGGCAGGCGGGGCGAACGGCTGGGGCGTCTATGGGAGCGCGCCCGGCCACAGCGGCAAAGGTGTCGCGGGCGAGGCCGACGGACAGACCGGCATCGGCGTGGACGGCTCTGCACATGGCTCCTTCGGCATGGCCGTGCGCGCCATAGCGGATGGAAGCGCAGGCACTGCGATCGTCGCCGCGGCAGGCGACGGTCCCAGCGCCTACGCCGGGAAGTTCGAGGGCCAAGTCCTCATCGGCGATGACCTGGAAGTCCAGGGCACGCTGTCCAAGAGCGCCGGCTCGTTCAAGATCGACCATCCGCTCGACCCCGCGAATGAGTACCTCCAGCACTCGTTCGTCGAGTCGCCGGACATGAAGAACATCTACGACGGCGTCGTCACCACCGGCGAGCACGGTTTCGCGCAGGTGAAGATGCCGGACTGGTTCGAGGCGCTCAACCGTGACTTCCGCTACCAGCTGACCGTCCACGGGCACACGTTCTCCCAGGCGATCGTCTGGCGGGAGCTAAAGGACGGCACGTTCGTGATCCGCACAGATGAGCCCGCTACCGAGGTGAGCTGGCAGGTGACCGGAATCCGCCACGACGCCTACGCCAAGGCGAACCCGATCGAGGTCGAAGTCCCGAAGCGCGGCGACGAGCGTGGCAGGTACCTGTCGCCGGAGCTGTTCGGGGAGCCTCAGAGCCGGTCGATCGGGTCGCTAACCGAGAGAGAGAGGTCTCGCTGAGGAGCAGCTAGGCCGCGACGTGGCCTCCGAGTTCGGCCCTGTTACACGATCCCGTAGCCACGGCTTGACTGCGTCCTCCTCCGAATGTAAGCTCCCGCTAACTATTTACGAGGGGAGCGCTAACAAATGAGGAAGCTTGCACTGGCCGCAATGGCTGTAGCGATGATCGGGGCGACACCGGCCGCGGTTGCCGGGACCGACGAGAAGACCTACTGGCTCGGCAAGGGGAACGAGCGCCATTCGCGGGTTGATTTCATCGTCAAGAACGGCAAGGTGCAGAGCCTGTTCACGATCACGGGCGCTACCCGCTGCTCGGGAGGGAACAAAGTCAGCCTTGCGAACAGCTGGGATCCGATTCCGCTTGACGGCACGTCCTTCCGCGGTCGCCGGCAAGACAACAACTCGGCGGCATTCGTCGCGGGCCACGTTCGCGGCGAGCGCGCGGAGGGTCGGATGAGCGCGAAGGCCCGATGGTTCGACGAGTCCTGTGACACCGACCTGCTGCGATGGAAGGCCAAGCAAGTAACCGAAGAGGAGTGGGACGAAGCCCACGAGCCGCCCCACTAGGCCGCGTCAGCCGCTTCGAGCTCCTCGGCCGCTGAGATCGGCGCCGGCGTCAGCGCCGCGGCGCTGATGACCAGGACGAAGGCGAGGATGCGCAGCGCGACGCCGAGCGGGTCGTCGGGCCTGGGCTCCTCGAAGACGATCGGCCCGGCGGCGATCGTGAGCGTGTTGGCGGCCACGCTAGTCAGCGCGATCACGGGGACGGCCTTGCCGACTTGAAGACTCCGCGCTGAGACCACCAGGCCAGCGATCGAGGCGAGCGCGATCAGGACCGCAAGCGGCGTAAACAGGATGTCGACCGCGCTTTTCTCGCCCAGCCCGTCGGAGAGAGCCTTGATTGCAGTATCGGACGCGGCCCAGAAAAGCCCGGCGGAGACGCCGAAGAGGATTCCCTCACGCACATTGCCTGACGCTCGCCACGCGACAACGAGCGCGGCACCCGTGACGACCACGAGGAACGGCACCAGCCTCGAGGTCTCGTAATCCGAATGCGCCTCGTTGGCCGTGTCGCCGATCGTGGCGGCGAGGAATGCGAGGCCGAGGGCAGCGAGCGCGACGCCGATCCACTCGCGCCGCGTCACCTCATGCGCGAACAGGCGGTCAGCCGTGACGGTGAGGAGGACCAGGCCCCCTGCAATCGTCGCCTGGACGAGCGAGATCGGTGCCAGGGCGAGCGCGCCGACGTGGAATCCCCAGCCAACGGTCGCCGTAACGATGCCGAGCGTGTACCAGGGGTTCTTGAAAAGCGCGAACGATGTGCGAAGTGGCTTTCGCATGTCCACATGCGGCATCGCGATCGCCCCGCGGTGCTTGTAGAGGAACCCGAGCACGGACGCGAACGCCGTCGCGAGCGACAGCAGCAGGCCGATCTGGACCGAGACGGACACGGGCAGGTGAGGCTACGGTGCGGCTCAGGCGGCGCCGTCGGCCGGATCCGTGGGATCGGGCTCGGGGCGGGCGCCGCCGGGCGGCGTGATGTCGACGACCGGAGCGGGCGCACCGTCCTCGCCGATTCGGATCGCGCGGATCGCGTGCTCGTCAGGGAGCTTGTCGAGCAGGGACTGGATGATCCGCAGGATCTCCGGCTCGTCGTGGCCGAAGTCGTCCTGCAGGCTCTTGAGCGCCGTGTGGACGATCTTGAGCTGCTCCGGCGTCAGCTCGAGGTGGTAGCGGAAGGGCCCGCCTTCCATCGCTAGGCCTCCGCGGGTGCGGCTTCCGCTGCGGCTTCGCGCTTGGCTTCCTCGGCTGCCGCCGCAAGGTCGGCGAGCGAGCCCTCGATGCCGTCGGCGATCGTCTGGACGTCGTCCATCGAGTCGTAGTCGGCGAGCAGGCCGAAGTTGACCGCGCCGTTGTAGGACATGATCGCGACGAAGAGCGTCTGGTCCGGCGGGAGGAAGCCGACGGGGAACATGTCCTCGAGCTCGCGGCCGAGCAGATAGATCGGCAACTGGGGGCCAGGCACGTTCGTCACGACCATGTTGAAGAGCCGGGTCGAGAAGTTGATGCGCGCTGCCTGAGCCAGGATCGTGGGCGGCGCGAAGTCGTTGAATCGCGAGATGACCTCGGCACCGAGCGCCTGCCTCGACTCCTTGAGGTCTTTCATCTGCTCCTTGACTCGATCGAGGCGCTGAACCGGGTCCTCGATGTAGACGGGCAGCGCGGCGCGCATCGCGGTGATCTGGTTGCCGAGCTGACCCTTTCCATCAGTGCCGCGGACCGAGACCGGCACCTGGGCGCGAACCTCCATGCCCTCGGTCTTGACACCCCGGGCGTGAAGCCAATCGCGCACGCCTCCTGCGACCACGGCCAGGACGACGTCGTTGACGGTGCCGCCAAGAGCGCCCTTGATGGCTTTGAACTGCGCCAAGTCCGAGCGGACCCACACGAAGCGCCGGTGCGAGCCGATCGGCACGTTGAGTGGGAGCGTAGGAGCCGGGTTGGCGAAGTTCCACGCGACTTCGCCCACGGCGGTCGCCATCTCACTCGCGCGTGCCATTGAGTCGCGCGGATGCGAGGCTGCGCGCTCGACACGCCGCGCCAGCGCGAGCGGGATCTTCGCCAGGCCGCCGAAGCCCTTGGCCGCGAGTTGCGCCGAGGACGGCTGCGGCGAGGGGATCCAGTCGTGGTCGGCCTTGATCGGCTCGGGCACCGGCTTGATGTCGAAGAGGACCGTGGCGATGTCGACCCCGGAGACGCCGTCGACGAGCGCGTGGTGCGTCTTCGAGACGATCGCGAAGCGCTTGCGAGTCAGGCCCTGGACGAGCCAGAACTCCCAGAGCGGCTTAGTGCGGTCGAGCTGCTGCGAGAAGACTCGCGCGGCCAGGTTGCGCAGCTGCTCCTCGGAGCCTGGCGACGGCAGCGCTGAATGGCGCACGTGATACTCGAGGTTGAATGTCGGATCGTCCACCCAGAGCGGGCGGCCCGTTTCGATCGGCGGGTTCGCGAGCTTCTGTCGGAAGCGCGGCACGAGGTGAAGGCGCGAGCGGATGTGCTCCAACATGTCCTCGTATGCAGGCGGCGGCCCCTCGAAGATCATCACGCCGCCCACGTGCATGTGCGCCACGGACGATTCGTTCGTGAGGAATGAGACGTCGAGGGCCGAGAGCCTGTCCATATGACCCTGTGACATGACTGGAACCTACCCTCTTCGAGTGCATTTCGTCCTTTTCTTGGCCTTCGCGGCGCTCGCCTTTGCCGGTTGCGGTTCTGACGAGCCGGACGCGCCCGTGCCTGAGCGCTTCGACGCCGAGCGCGCCTTCGAAGACCTCGAGGCGCAGGTCGAGATCGGGCCGCGGCCCTCCGGCTCCAGGGAGAACGAGCAGCTCGTGGACTTCCTGGTCGCCGAGCTCGAGGCGGCCGGCGCCGAGGACATCCAGGTCCAGCGCCCATACGCGAACGTCGTCGCGACGATTCCGGGCAAACAGGAGGGGACGATCGTCGTCGGCGCGCATCACGACACGAAAGACATCCCGGGCTTCGTCGGTGCGAACGACGGGGCGTCGGGCGTTGCGGTCGTGCTCGAGATTGCGCGCGTGCTCGCCGCCGAGGCGCCGCTGGAGGGCCCCTCGATCTCCATTGCGCTCTTCGATGCCGAGGAGGCGCGGGGAGACCGGCCATTCGAGGAGGACGGCACGCGTGGCTCTCGCCAGTACGTCGCCTACGCCGAGGAGGACGAGCAAGGGTCGCCGGCACTTTCCCAAGTCGAGTCGATGATTCTGTTCGACATGGTCGGGGACTGCGACCTCCAGGTCCCGCGCGAGGCGAATTCGGACGAAGCGATCTACGCGGTGTTCGCTGCGGCCGCGAGCGAGTCGAACGGCTCGGGCTCAGCGGCGCCGTTCGAGGGCGAATCCACTCCGATCAGCGACGACCACACGCCGTTCATCGAGGCAGGCATAGCCGCAATTGACGTCATCGACTTCACCTTCGGCGGTGCGGCATCTCCCGGCCCGTACTGGCACACGACCGAGGACACGCTCGCCAAGGTCTGCCCGGAGAGCCTCGAGGCTGTGGGCGAGCCCGCCGTGCGTGTCCTCGATCCGTCCGGCTAGCCCGGCCCTCACAAGTACCCTCAGTGCATGCCTGAAACGGCCCTTCACGCCCCCAAACGCGTCCTCTTGGCCGCTCCACGCGGCTATTGCGCGGGCGTCGATCGCGCAGTCGAGACTGTCGAGAAGGCCCTCGACATGCACGGTCCCCCCGTTTACGTGCGCAAGGAGATCGTCCATAACAAGCATGTGGTCGAACAGTTGTCTCAGCGCGGCGCGATCTTCGTCGAGGAGGAGACCGAGGTGCCCGAGGGCGAATTGGTCGTCTTCTCGGCTCATGGCGTCGCGCCCGCAGTCCACGAGAACGCCGCGGCGCGGAAGCTCCGCACGATCGACGCGACCTGCCCGCTCGTCACCAAGGTCCACGTCTCAGCCCGCAAATTCGCCGATCAGGGCTACACGATCATCATGATCGGCCATGCGGGGCACGAGGAGGTGGAGGGCACGATGGGGGAGGCGCCCGAGGCGATCACGCTCGTCGAGACGATCGAGGACGCCGACTCCGTCGAGGTCGCTGACCCCGAGCACGTTGCCTTCATCACGCAGACCACCCTTTCCGTCGACGAGACCGCCGAGATCATCGACCGCCTGCGCGAGCGCTTCCCGAAGATCGTCTCCTCCAAGTCCGAGGACATCTGTTACGCCACCACGAACCGCCAGATCGCTGTCAAGGAGCTCGCCGCGCAGTGCGACCTGGTCCTCGTCATCGGATCGACCAACTCGTCGAACTCGAACCGCCTGGTCGAGGTCGCCCGCGACCACGGCGCCGACTCCTACCTGATCGACAACGCGTCGCAGGTCCAGGAGGACTGGCTCGAAGGCGCGGAGACCGTGGGCATCACCTCAGGCGCATCGGCCCCCGAGGAGCTCGTCTCGGAGCTCGTCGATTTCTTCCGCGAGCGCGGCACAGACGACATCGCGGAGCTGAAGACAGTTGACGAGTCCGTCCGCTTCATGCTTCCGAAGAAGATCCGCTCCGAGCTAGCGGCCCGCGGTTAGCCGCCACATCGACTATTGGGCGCGGCGGTTCACCACAAGCTCGCAGCCGAGGGCGCCAAGCGCCTCGCGGAGCTCGCCTAGCTGGTCCTCGTCGCGGACCAGGCCCACGATCGCACCGCCCGAGCCCGTGTAGTTGACGGCCGAGCCGAGCTTGCGCGCGGCGTCGACCAGCTCGGTGTGGCGCTTGTCGAGGTCGTAGATCGAGCCGCGGAGCTCGAGGTTTCGCTCCATCAGGATCCCGAGCCCGCCCGTGTCGCCGGTGAGGAGTGGCTTTAGTGCCGCCCTCGCAAGCCCCGCGATCTCCCGCATCGTGTTGACGACCTCCTGATCGCCGGCCTTGAAGCGCTCGCGCATCGCGTTGTGGACGTAGCCGGAGTCGGTCGCGGCATCGGGGCGCCACGCGACGAACAGATCGGGCAGGCGCGACGCATCGAGTGGCTCGACCCGCGGACCGCCCTCGCGCGCCAGGTCGAGATACACCAGGCCTCCGTACACCTGCACGACGCGGTCGCCGAGGCCCGCGGTGATCCCGAGCTCCTCGCGCTCCGCTGACAGCGCGACTGATGGAAGGTCCCTGTCGCCGATCTCGGCGCCGAACAACTCACCGAGAGCCCTCAGTGTCGCGATGACGATGGCGCTGGAGCCGGCCAGTCCGACGCCGGGCGGGATCGTGGATGTCTCGAGCACCAGGCGGACGTTCGTGTCGTAATGCTCTGGCCGCTCGGAGACGTATCGCTTTGTCGCTGCCCACATGAGGGCGAGCGGGCCCGTCCCCGGGTGGTCAGTCCCCTCAGAGAGCTGTTGGAAGCTCTCGTACTCGAGCCTCTCGCCATCTGCCTCAAGCTGAACGGAGAGCGAAGGCTCCGCCATCACGGTGGCGCTCAGCTCGTCGATTGCGATGCCAACGATGGCGCCGCCGAACGCGTCCGAGGGGCTGCCCACGAGCCCCGCCCGCGCGGGCACCTCGGCTCGAGCGGTGCCGACGGCGTACCTCACGGCAGGCCCGGCGCGAAGCTGATCGCCCAGATGCGCACGCCCTCGGGCACTTCGAGGTCGACGCGGTGCGACTGGTGCGGTCCGGATCCCGCGACCCTGGCGAGCCCCACGGGAGGAACGCTGATGTCCTCCGCCGCGTGGCCGTCGACGGCCACGCCGATCACGCCCTCCCCCTCAGCGACCACCCAAGCCTCTCCCGCGGCGTACTCGATCACCATCGGCGAGCCGCCAGGATCCGGGCTCCATGCCTCCGATGGGGACCCGCCCGGAAGGATCTCGGCGGTCGGGACTGGCACAAGCGCGCCCGGCGCGTCGGTCGGGCGCAAGGGCTCCATCGGCGCCGGGATCTCGGCGGCGATGTCGCCGAGGCGCAGCTCTTCCTGGATCGCCTCCTCGGTCGCCCGGTATTCGCCTTCGCCGTTATGCGCCCAGCGCAGCGCGCCGCCCTGTCCCCAGAGGAAGAGCGAGGGCCACCCCTTGCAGCCGTAGTCGTGCCAGATCGCGTAGTCGAGATCGAGCGCAACCGCGTGCTCGATCCCCAGCCGCTCCATCGCATCGGTCGCGACCTCCGCATCCGCCGTGAAGGCGAAGCGCGGCGAGTGGATCCCGAGCGTTGTCAGACCGAGCTCCGAGTAGCGCCGGTTCCACTCGGCGACGTACGGCAGGGCGCGCATGCTGTTGAGCTGCGTGGGGTCGAAGAAGTGGACAAGCACTGGCCCCGTGGCGGTGAGCGCAGCCATTGTGGGCGGCTCCGAGCGGTTGAGCCATTTGATCCGACCTGGCAACTCTGGAGCGCCGATGTTGTCCCGTTCGGGTCTCACGCCGGGAGTATGCTGACCCCATCGCATCCCCCCGAAGAGGAGACACCTTGAACGCCAACGTCTTTGACCGCATCGAAGAGAGCCGCAGCCGCTGGAACGTGCTCGAGCACCCCTTCTACCAGCGCTGGTCCGAGGGCGAGCTGACCCGCGAGGAGCTCTCGCGCTACTCCGGCCAGTACCGCCACGCGGTCGAGGCGATCGCGTCCCTGAGCGCCGCCGCCGCCGATGCACTTCCCGAGCACGAGGAGCTTCGCCGCCACGCCGCGGAAGAGCTTGGCCACGTGCGCCTCTGGGACGGCTTCGTCGAGGCCGTTGACGGGGACACTGCGGCTGAGCCCACCTCCGAGACCGCAGATTGCGTCTCCGACTGGTCAGGCGAGGGCGACGCCCTCGAGCTGCTCTCGCGCCTCTATGCGGTCGAGGCTTCTCAGCCCGCGATCTCTCAGACGAAGCGTGCCGGCCTGATCGAGCGCTACGGCTTCGAAGAAGGCCCGGGAACGGCCTACTTCCGCGTCCACGAGGGGCGCGACATCGAGCACGCCGCCGAGGTCCGGGAGCTCATCGCCGAGCTCGGCACCGACGAAGATGCCGACCGCCTGGTCGCTGCTGCTGAGAGCGCGTACGAGGCCAACTGGCGCCTCCTCGACGGCGTTTAAAGGCGTTGTCGCGCGGGGATCGCGCCCTCGGGATCGTTCTCGGCATCCTCGTCGGGCTGGCGATCGTCGCCGTGTTCGTGTTCGTCTTCTCCGAGGACACGATCGACTCGTCGCAGATCGAGGGCTCCGGAGGCCACGAGCAGTCCGGGCAGGATCGTTGAGAAGACGTTTAGGTCGGGTTACCTAGACTCGCCGCGATGGAGAACCGGAAGCTCCCAGCACTGATCGCGATCGCGGGCATCATTATCGCGGTGATCGTCTTCTTTTTCGTCGCCAACGACGACACCGCCGACCAGGAGAGCGAGACGACGCAGACCGCGGAGACTTCGACTACTCCGGAAGACACGGGCGACGACAAGGAAGACCCCGACAAGGAGAAGCCCGCCGAGCCCGAGGTTCCGGTGATCGAGATCGAAGGCGGCCAGCCGGTTGGCGGCGTCGCCGAGTTCGAGGTGGTCGAGGGCGACAACATCCGATTCATCGTCCGCTCGGACGAGGCTCACGAAATCCATCTCCACACCTATGACGTGGCCATGGAAGTGGAGGCGGGTGGCGAGGTCGAGTTCGACGTGCCGGCCACGATCGGAGGCGTCGTCGAGGCCGAGATCGAAGATACGGCCGTGCCGATCGCCGAGATTTCAGTAGTCCCCGGCTAGATGTTCGCGCTCCCGCTCGGGCACGGGACGCTGGCTCCCAAGGAAGACCTGCCCATCCCGGAGACCTGGTTCGCCTGGGGCGCGGCCATCGTCCTGATCCTGTCCTTCATCGGGCTGTCCATCGCCTGGGTGAAGCCACGATTCGAAGAGGACCGCTGGAAAGCCGTCGGAGGCTTCTCCCGGGTTCTCGTCAATCCGGTTACAGAGGTGCTGGCGGGCGCCCTCGGTGCGTTCCTCCTTGGGGTGGTCGTCTGGTCCGGCCTGTACGGGACCGCCAACGAACGAGCGAACTTCAGCGTCACCTTCGTCTTCGTCACGTTCTGGGTGTGCGTGCCGATCGTGAGCGTCCTGTTCGGCGACGTCTTTCGCGCCTTCAATCCGTGGCGGGCGATCGGCCGCGTGTTTGGAGGGCTCTTCGGATTGATCGCGGGCCGCTCGGCGCCCGCCCCTCTCGCGTATCCGGAGAAGCTCGGGCGCTGGCCCGCCGTCGTGGGGCTGGCTGCATTCCTGTGGTTCGAGTTGGCCTATGCGGTGCCGTTCGAGCCGGTGGTGATCATCAAGCCCGAGGACGTCGCCGCTGCGGCTCTGATCTACACCGCGATCACCTTCGTTGGCATGGCCCTCTTCGGCGTCGAGAAGTGGTGCCAGCGCGGCGAGACCTTCGGAGTCCTCTTCAACATGCTCTCGCGGATCGCGCCCTTGGAGGTGCGCGACGGCTCGCTGGGGAGGCGCCCGTGGCTATCCGGCGCGGTGGGGTGGGGGCTCGTGCCCGGCTCGGTCGCCCTGGTGCTCCTCTTGATCGCGGGCACGACGTTCGACGGCGCTGCCGAGGGCGTCCTGGCGGAGCCGATCAAGTGGCTCTATGAGCTGATCAACGGCGGCGGCGGAGCCGAGGGGGATGTCCTCGCCAGGCGTCTCACCGCATCCGCCTGGATGCTCATCACCTTCGGCGTCGTCTCGGGCATCTACTGGGGCGGAATCAAGGGGATGGGCACCGAGGGGAGCGGGATGACGACCCGCGAGCTCGGCCGCACCTTCGCCTTCTGCTTCATCCCGATCGCCTTTGCCTACACGTTCGCGCACTACTTCTCGCTGGCCGTGTTCCAAGAGCAGGCGCAGTTCACGTATCTGCTGTCGGATCCGCTCGGCCAGGGGAAGGATTACTTTGGGACCGCCAGCGGGACCGTCGATTTCAGCGTGATCAGCTCCGAGTTCGTCTGGTACGTCCAGGTGGGCACGCTCATAGTCGGCCACGTCGCGGCGCTGGCGATGGGCCACGACAAGGCGCTCGCCGTCTACAAGGACCTGCGGCGCGCCACCCAGTCCCAGTACTGGATGCTGGCGCTCATGGTGAGCTTCACCGTCCTCGGCCTGGCCCTGCTGTCCGCCGCGAACCAGTAGAGCGGACTGTCCCCAAGCGTGGGGACTGCCCCTTGGCCGAGGCGAGCGCGAAGAAGCCAATCGTCTACGACGATCAAGGCCGCGTTCAAACGCGGCACGCTCCGCAAGCGGCGGTAGCCTTCCAGGGGTGACCGCGTCGCTCCTACTCGCTCACGCCGGCCATTGGTCGATGTACATCATCTACGCGGTGCCAGTGATCGTGGTCCTGGCCTCTGTGGCGAAGACGGTGCGCCAAGAGCGCCGCGAGGCACGCGAGTCCGCCGCAGACTCCTGACCCACCGGAAGTTCCGCAGCGCACGCAATCGAGCATCGCGAGATACTCATGACATAGGTGGCTCTCTTGGGATGCACCAACTGCGGCCTCGTGATCGAAGCCACGACGACTCTCCGGGTCGGGCATCTGACGAAGGAAGCCTGCCCGGACTGCGCGCTTCAACTCCGCGTCATAGATCTCGCCGAGGCAAATCAGCTCACTCGGGAGCGGTTCCTCGCGGCCCACTGGCGTGAGATCGCAGCCTCAAAGAGCAAGAAGCGCCGGTCGCAGGCGGCCCAGCGCTAGGTCGTGTTGCCGAGAGGTGGAATTCCCGCGATATGTGCGGGAATTTCTGCTTTCGGTGCCCTAGGTCGTCGCGAGGAGCTCGCCCAGGCGGCGCTCGAGAGCTCCCGCCAGGGCGTCGCGGATCGGGCCCTCGATGGTGCGGTTGACGAGCTCCTGTAGGAAGCCGTCGATCACGAGGCGCTTCGAGTCGGCCTCGTCGAGGCCGCGCGACTGGAGGTAGAAGAGCTGCTCGGCATCGACCTGGGCGATCGCCGCAGCGTGGGTACAGCGCACGTCGTCGGCCTCGATCTCCAGGCCAGGGATCGAGTCCGCATGGGCCTTATCGGAGAGGAGGAGGTTGCGGCTTTCCTGAAAGGCGTCGGTGTGCTGGGCGTCGCGATCGACGCGGATCATCCCGCGCCAGACCGAGGTGGCCGAGCCGGAGAGGACGCCGCGGAAGGCGAGGTCGGAGACCGTGTTGGGAGCGGCATGTTCCTGCGTGGTGTCGTAGTCGAGGTGCTGCGTGCCGAGGCCGGCGTAGGCGCCTGTGACCTTGGCTGACGAGCCCTGTCCCGCGAGCTTCGTCTCCATGCGCACCTTGCCGCGCGCTGAGCCGAAGCCCAGCGCGAGCCAGTCGAGCGATGCGTCGCGCTCGACCTCGGCGCGCTGGGTTGCGAATACCCATGAGGAGTCGGAGAGGTCCTGGCCGCAGACGAACCGGAGCGTCGCGCCCTGGCCGACCCGGATCTCGGTGACACCGTTGAAGAGCGCCTCGGCTTCGGGGTCGCCGGCCAGGTACTGCTCCCACACCTCTGCCTCCGCGCCCTCCTCGAGGACGATCAGCGAGCGCCAGCCCATCGCTGAGCCGGCCGCACCCTGGATGGCGGTGAGGCCGATCGGCATCTCGAAGCGCTGACCGGCCGGGACGTAGACGAACGCACCGCCGGTCCAGGACGCCTCATTGCGGGCAACGAAGATGTCCTCCGAGGGGACGATCGATCCGAGGTGTTCGCCAACGAGGTCGGGGTAGCGAGCAGCGGCGTCGGCGAGCGGCATCACGGTCGGCTCGGAGGGCTTGCCGTTGCCCGAGGGCTCGGGCAACTCGGCGCCGAGCGTCAGAGAGTCGACCTGACGAAGAAATGCAGAGCCGTCGGGAGCGGGGAGGATGGGCTCGGCGCTCTCGGCTGCGGCGCCGTCACCGCCCGCTGTCTCCTCGTAAGCGTCGAGTTCGAGGGTCGAGAGGTCGGTGAACTCCCAGCCCTTCGCCTTCGGATGCGGCAGGTCGAGGCTCTGCGCAAGAGAGGCGCCCTTTCGGCGCCTCTCGTCGAGCCAGGCGGGTGAGGTGGCTACCTCAGCCAATCGAGCCTTCCATCTGGAGCTCGATGAGGCGGTTCATCTCGACCGAATACTCCATCGGGAGCTCCTTTGCGATCGGCTCGATGAAGCCGTTCACGATCATCTTCGACGCCTCTTCCTCATCGAGGCCGCGCGACTGCAGATAGAAGAGCTGCTCCTCGCCGATCTTCGAGACGGATGCCTCGTGGCCGACATTGGCGTCCGATTCGTCGATCCGGATCGTCGGGTAGGTGTCCGAGCGGGAGTCCGGGTCGAGGAGAAGCGCGTCGCAGACGACCTTGGACTTGGCTTCGCTTGCGCCC
>JAWVEY010000066.1:0-4827 GCA_033856515.1 Solirubrobacterales bacterium | reverse complement strand
CCGCAGTCTGGAGTGCCAGCGCCGTGCTACTGACCGGCTTTCTCCTCGCTTGGATCGGAGCGGGCCCGTTCGACGATGACGCGCGTTGCCCGATCCAGAATTACCCTGAAGGGACCGCTGTCGATTACGAGCTTTCTCTTACTCCGCCGGGAGCCACCGACTGTCGCGCCACACTACCTAACGGTGAGCATAACGAGCGTACGGTAATTCCGTGGCGGAGTTGGATTTCCCTGATTCCCTTTGCCCTCGCAGCGGGACTCGGGGTCATGGCAATGGCTAGCTCGGGGGCGCGCCGCCGGGTCGGTGGAGTGGCAGGCGCAGCAATGCTTGCGGCACTGGGGCTTGCCGTGCTATTTGGATTCGTTTAGAAGGGAGAGTGGTGCCATTGTGTAGCGGGAACTTGCGAGAGGGTAGGACTCGGTGTTCTTGGAGCATGGGACCGAGCTAGGACCTTCGCCCCTGTCCGGGCGCCGTCACCCAGGTCGAGTGGGCTCTCGACGTTCGCGGTACAAACCTCGACACTGGTGGTATCCAGGTCCCAACAGGACGACCGAGTGCCGCCACATCGGTACGCCGCGGCTCTCTGCTGGCTCCGCGCCGGCTCCCCACGCCGCCCGGCGTGTGCAACTACTGCGACAGCCCTAGAGGTAGGGACTAAGAAGGATCTCTTCTAACTCAGTCCGAGGGTTTGAGAGCTGTCCGACTAGCTCCATTTCGGAAAGTGCCCGCACGTGGCCGGTGTCTGCTCGGCACGGGGTCGTCGAGAATCGCCGAGAATCGCGCTCCGTTTCAGGCACTAGTGCCTGAAATCGCGGCAATAGCCGCGGATGGTGGTCGATTTGGGCTGATTTGGGCTCGCTCTGGTGCGCCGGCGGAGCTATGGTCGCCGCGCATTCACACAAGCGGCCCCGGCGGCGCGCTAACGCCCCCTGGCCCGGCACCGAGGACAAGGCCCTCGATGCACCGCTGATTGTCGCCCGCTCCGCGTGGTCGCGCACTCTCAGCCGGTCGCGGGTCTGGCTTCGGCGCCCTTGGCGAAAGGAGCCGGCCATGTCGTTGTTGACGATCAGTCGCAAGGAACGCGATGCGCTGTACGAGCTGGTGGTGAACCACCTGAGCGCGATCGGTGACGTCTGGGTCGAGTTCCAACGCCCTGCACGAACTTTGGGGCACTCGCCCTGGTGCGGCAGCGGCAGGTCCGTGGAGCGATGGAGCATGTTTGCACGTGGTAGCTGACGTTCCCCAGTGACTCATCGAGCTCCTTCGCTAGCTCGACCGGTGAGGCCTCCCGGTCGGCCAAGCGCTCGAGGATGACCGCCCGAAGCGGGGTGCGCTACACCCTCCCCACGTCGTTCGGGCCGCGTGCCACCGCTCCGATCGCGTTCTCGGTTGGCGAGGGTCCGTGAAGCGTCGTCCGGCCGGTGGGCCGCGGCCAAGTTCCCGCACCCGCGTGGCCCATCCACACGACGCGAAGCAGCGTAAGCGCACCGGGCAAGTGACAACCCGTGTGCCAGTTTGCCAGTGGTCAGTGAGGCGGGAGGCGGAAACTTCGGCGTGGCTGTTAGGCAGGCCTCATTGCGGGTCGGTGACCTCGGCTCCCGAGGATGCTTGCGGGGGGCAGACACCGGGTTCCTTGTCGCACAGGTACCTCAAGTCGTACTCGCTCGCGTCGGCCCGGTCCAGCACCCGTCCGCTTGCGCTGTAGGCGACCAGCTCTCGTAGTGGACGCCAGGCATCGGCCAGGAGCACGAAGCCGCCATCGCCGGTGTCGCCGACCAGCGGGGGTCCTTCCGAGTAGCGGAGCTTGACTCGCTTGACGTCGCGGGTGGTCACCCCGAACACGGGGACTCGGCCGCGGTCATCGAGAGGGTCTTGGCGGCCGAAGATCGTGTTGCCCAACAGGAAGACCGAGTGTTGCCGCAGGCGCTCGCGCCAGCCGTCGAGGGTGTCCGCCATGCCAACCGACCCGTTGAGTGAGAACTCCAGCAGTGGTCCGTCGTCGGAATCGGCGCGCTTCACGTACAGCTTTATGCCCTCGGTGGTCGCGATCAGGCGCGTCCCGCCGTCATTACCCAGCCACGAGGGCGCATCCTCGCCAGGCGCCAACGCACGCCCCGGCGCGGCTTCGTCATCACCCGAGACCCAGCCAGCGAAGGAATCGACGATGCCGTCGACAGCCGCGCGCGTCGCCGGCACGGCATACGCGCCGAGAGCCACGACGAGAGCGATCCCAGCCGCGATGGCGGTCATCGGTGCGCGAAAGGCGGGCCGGAGCCGACGCCTGGCGCGCGCAGAGGGACGTCGCGACGCCTGCTCGCCTTCGGCGATACGGCCGATCTCCGTGCCCAGATCCTCGATCCACTGGATTCGCTGAGTCATGGACTGACCTCCTTGGCGGTCTGCAACTCGATGATGTCGGTGATGCGGCGCAGCGCCCGCGAAACGCGTGCACGGGCCGTCTGCTCGGACACGCCGAGAGTGGCGGCAACTTCGGGGTATGCGTGTTCGTCGATGACTCTCAGCTGGAGCGCCTCGCGCTGCTCGGACGGCAGCGTGGCGAACGCGTCCGCCACGGCCTTGCGCAGATCCGCCAAGCCCGCCAGCTCGACCACGCGCTGATGGTCATCCTCGCCCATGGCTGGTAGCTCGATGCCGAGACGCTCGACCGCCTTGCGGTGGACGACGCCCTTGCGGGCATATCGCCCCAGCTGATGCCGAGCAATCCCGTAGAGCCAGCCCGCCGCCTCAGCATCGGTTTTTCCTCGAAACCTGTGGCGGTGCTCGAACGCCTGGGCGAACGTCTCGGCCGTCAGGTCGCGCGCCACCTCCACATCGAAGGTCCGCCGCACCAAGAACAGCAGCACTTCCTCTGCCGTCGCTTCGTAGACGCCTGAGAACGCCAAAGGCGCATCCGCAGAGTCCCGCAGCCTTGCCGAGAGACCGTCAGCCATTGTCTCTAAGTGCCACAAGGTGCCAAGGTTGTGACGAAGCGGACTCGTGACGACGTCGCGCCGGGTCGATGCGGACCAGCCCCATCTGAGCAGCGTGGGGCTTCACTCGAGTGTCGGAGCAATGCCTGCGCCTGAGCTGTCGCATCCCGCGCCGAGCATTGCTTCAGGCAACGACAGCCCCAATGGACGCGCCAGGGGATAGGCGGGCATCCGAGGGAGCCGCCTGTTCATGTCCCGCCGGCAGGGTGCGGCCACCCAGAGCCCGAGGACCACGCCTCGCCGGCGTGGCCCTCCCGCTCGAACTTCGTTCGTGAAGGATCGAACCCAGGTTTAGCAGCGGTTGTCCGCGCTGCCCAACATAGCCCCGCCCAGGGCGTTGAGACTTCGGATCGGTGAGGCGGCCTAGCGCCTAAGCCGGAGAGCGAGGGGGCAGGCGCGGTCGCTTGTGACCCCCTTCTGCTGGCGCCGGTAGAAGGCGAACAACTGGTGCTTCCCCCGCCCGTCGGGACTCCACCGGTAGTGGAACCGGCCGCGCGCGTCCGTGCGCACCCGGGCGATGCGGGTCGGTGTAGGTCGAGTCCTCGAGTCGAGGGCGCGCAGCTCGATGATCTGCCGCCGTAGCCTCGGGCGCGTCGCGCCCGTCACCCGTAGGACCTGACCGGCCGGGTAACTAGGAAGCCGGCCGTTACCGCGCGACACCGTCGGGGGCGAGCTCGCGAGGACGATCCTGACGCCCGTCCGACCGCGCAGCCTCGGGGAGGCCGGAGCGAGCGTGAGCGTGCGCGAGATCGTCGCCGGGCCATCGTCGCGCGAGCTCAGCCTTGGGGTGATGCGAAACAGAGGACGTACCGCCTGACCTACGAACGGGGCGTCGCGGTGTGCGACCTGAAAGGAAACATTGACCGTGGAAGTGGAGCTCGCCGGTGCGTTGACGTCATGGGCGAGGGTAATCAGGTCCGCGCCATGGATGACATCGTAGGTAGAGCACGCGAGCGAGCCGAACACGTTCTCGCCCTGACCAAGGGTCGCCGGCCCAGACAGACCTAGAAGAAGATCCTGCGGTCCGAGAAACGGGCTGCCTTCGCCGGGGAACCGCGGCGGCTCCACGACGATCGCAAACCGCTCCTGCTCGGCTCCGGTCGAGAAGGTCAGCTGGTAGCGCATGACCTCGGTACGTCGATAGTCGAACACGAGCGGCGCCTTGCTGATCGTCGCACGGACGCCGTCGATTGCCCCGTGGTCAGGAACCTCGACCGACTGGGCAAGCCCGACGGTCGCGGCGACTACTGCGAGGATCAACTGCCGGGCGGGGGCCGCATGGCGTCGTAGACGAGCATGTCACCGCGGCCCAGGTCGCGTGCGCGGATGCATCCTCGGCCATTCGTGTCGTAGATGGTCAGGAAGTTGCCGGCCGCGTGATTCAACCCGTAGGTGTGACCCGCTTCGTGGGTGGCGACGCTCCACATGTCCGTGCTGTTTGCCGGCGGGTCGCCGGTGCCAGCCCACCGGTCGTTGGGGCCGTGGATATCCAGCCCTCGTCGCGCCCCCAACCCGCTAGCCAATGCGATTCTGCCTCGGCGAGCGCTTAATCGCACCAGGAGGTCGTCGGTTCGAGTCCGACTAGCTCTATTCGATCGTTGTCGAAATGACAACGAAAGTGCTCGCAAGTAGCGGTTGCCGCTGACTACCCGCCACGACCCGGTGCCTCGGCAGCGGACGAAGCGGCCGCCTAGACCTCAGCGCACGCGGTAGACCCGGTACATGCCGAGCCGGTTGTGCTCGCTGAAGAAGCACACCATCGCGTAGCGCCCAGGGCGGCCAAAGCTCACCTGGTTGTCGTTGGTCGAGCCCGGGCTGATCAGCCCCTGGACGTCGA
>JAWVEY010000065.1:0-2843 GCA_033856515.1 Solirubrobacterales bacterium | reverse complement strand
GGGAAAAGCCGCGGCGGCGCGGTGGGAAAGAGCGCGTAGCCCACCAGCGCCAGCGCCATCGCCACCATGAACATGTTTCGCACGAAGTAGAAGTGCTCGTTGCGGAACAGGTAGAGCCACGCGAGGAAGCCCGTCGTGACCACGAAGTGGGAGTTCAAATACATGACGTTCGCGAAGTCCACCAGCCAGGAGGCGTGCGCCAGCAGCGCATCCTGAAAGCTCGCCTCGAAGAACGTCCCGAGCGACTTCTCCAGCCCGATGATCCGCTCGGCGTTGACGTAGGCCGTGACCGCGCCGGCGTCGGTGATCCCGCGAACCGCCTGGTAGGCGTTGTACGCGAGGAAGAAGAGTAGGAACTGGAGGCCGGCATCCAGCCAGCCCTTCGGCAGTGACTCGTTGACCCTCGTCCGTGCCGCGCGCATTGCGCGCGATTGTAAGAGGCCATGTGCCGACTCGCCATATCCTCACGGCGATGCCCAGGGAGACCGGATGGAGGCGACCGCGCCGTGCGCGTGTGCTCGCAATCCGCGATCGGCTTCGCGAGCTCTACGGGCGGCCGGTGAATCATCCGCACGGCCACCCGATCGCGGAACTCGTGCGGACGATCCTCTCGCAGAACACGAACGACCGCAATCGCGACGTCGCCTATGAGCGTCTGCGCGCCGCACTGCCGACCTGGGTGGACGTGCGTGACGCAGACGTCGAGGTGGTCGAGGAGGCGATCCGGCCCGGTGGCCTCGCACCGAGCAAGGCACCGCGCATTCAGCACGTCCTGCGCGAGCTCCCAGAACGGGACGGCGAGCCGACGCTCGACTGGCTGGCCAACGCCGAGCGCGACGAGGCAATTGAGTTCCTGGTCGGGCTCGACGGGGTCGGGCGCAAGACCGCGGCCTGCGTGATGATCTTCGCGCTCGGTCGGCCTGAGATCCCCGTCGACACCCACGTCTATCGCGTCGGCGGGCGCCTCGGTTTGTTCGGCGAGCGCGCATCGTTCGAGCTCGCTCACGACGAGATGCTCGCGATCACCGACCCCGCCGATGCCTACGAGTTGCACGTCAACCTGATCACCCACGGCCGCCGCGTGTGCCGGCCAAAGCCGCGCTGCGAGGAGTGCGGTCTGCGGCGAATGTGCCCGTGGTGGCGACAGCACCGCGCCAGTCGGTAGTTTTCCCAACCCATGAGCAAGCGGCCATTTGTGATCTTCGGATTTCTCGCGGCGATCTGCCTGCTGGCGATCCCGATCATCGCCCTCGGCAAAGAGGGTGGTGACGGCGCTGGGACGGTCCAGGTTGCTGAGGAGGACCGTGAGGCTCAGGCGGTGTTCGCCACGAACTGCGGCAGCTGCCACACGCTCGCCGCGGGTGGAACCGACGGCGTCGTCGGGCCGGACCTCGATGAGACCCTCGTTCCCAGCGCCGTCAACAGCGCCGAGCAGTTCGACGGCAACTCGACTCGAGTGATGCGGGCCGTGGTCTGCGGGCTCGATGGGCGGATGCCGCGCGGCATCCTCGAGCCGGCCGAGGCCGCAGAGGTCTCGAAGTTCGTCGCGGCGTACGCCGGTCAGGTCGGCGCGGGCCCGGTGGTGGATCCCTCCACAGCCGAGGACCCCGCCCCACCTTCGGACTGCGACGCTTAGCCGGCGCAAAGCCCGTCCCTCGGTTGACCCCGGCACCCCCGGACGCGAAGCGGAGGAGGTGGCCGGGCATTTATTCCCGTCCTGCCGCGCGAGCGTTTGCGTTGCCATGCCTACATCTGCTACCTTCAGACTTAGATTTTTTAGCTGACCAGACTGTAAGGAGAACGAAAGATGGCCAAGACCATCGGCATCGACCTCGGGACCACGAACTCCGCCATGGCGGTGCTCGAGGGGTCCGAGCCGGAGATCATCGAGAACGCTGAAGGCGGACGCACGACCCCGTCGGTCGTCGGCTTCACCGACTCCGACGAGCGCCTTGTCGGCACCGTCGCCAAGCGCCAAGCGGTGATGAACCCCGAGAACACGATCTTCTCGATCAAGCGCTTCATGGGCCGCAAGGAGGCCGAGGTCAAAGAGGAGGAGACGATCGTCCCGTACAAGGTCGTTGCCGGCCCCAACGGTGACGTCCGCGTCGACGTTCGCGGCAAGCAGTACTCGCCGCCGGAGATCTCGGCGATGATCCTCCAGAAGCTGAAGGCCGACGCTGAGTCGAAGCTCGGTGAGACCGTCGACTCGGCGGTGATCACCGTCCCCGCCTACTTCAACGACGATCAGCGCCAGGCGACCAAGGACGCCGGCAAGATCGCCGGCCTCGAGGTCAAGCGGATCATCAACGAGCCCACCGCTGCTGCGCTCGCATACGGCCTCGACAAGGAGAGCGCCGACCAGACGATCCTCGTCTTCGACCTTGGCGGCGGCACCTTCGACGTCTCCGTCCTCGAGATCGGGGACGGCGTCTTCGAGGTGAAGTCCACCGCCGGCGACAACCACCTCGGTGGCGACAACTGGGACAAGGCGATCGTCGAGTGGCTGGTCGAGGAGTTCAAGCGCGACCAGGGCGTCGACGTCTCCAACGACAAGCGCTCGCTCCAGCGCCTCTACGAGCAGGCCGAGAAGGCGAAGATCGAGCTCTCCACCACGCAGGAGACGCAGATCAGCGTCCCATTCATCACCGCGATCAACAACGAGCCGAAGCACCTCGACATCAAGCTCACGCGGGCGAAGCTCGCCGAGCTCACCTCGAGCCTGCTCGACCGCGTGGTCGGGCCCGTCAAGCAGGCACTGGCCGACGCCGGCTCCGAGGTCGATCACGTCGTCCTCGTGGGCGGCATGACCCGGATGCCCGCGGTTCAGGAGAAGGTCAAGG
>JAWVEY010000064.1:0-3145 GCA_033856515.1 Solirubrobacterales bacterium | reverse complement strand
GTGAACATGGCCGGCGTGATCCCGGTGATCTTCGCCGCGTCGCTGATGGCGTTCCCGCCCACCGTGGGCGAGCTGACGCAGGCGAGCTGGGCGCAGGACTTCTCCACCTTCTTCACCCCGAGCGGCGCGCCGTACCTGATCGGCGAGTCGATCATGATCATCCTGTTCACGTACTTCTACACCGCGGTCACGTTCAACCCGGTGGAGCAGGCGGACAACCTGAAGAAATACGGAGGCTTCATCCCTGGGGTGAGGCCAGGCAGACCCACGGCCGAATATCTCGACCGGATCCTCGCGCGGCTCACGTTCCCCGGCGCGCTGTATCTCGCCGCGGTCGCGGCCCTGCCGACGATCCTCATCAACCAGACCTCCGCGAACTTCTACTTCGGTGGGACCTCGATCCTGATCGTCGTCGGCGTGGCCCTCGACACGATGAAACAGCTCGAGGCCCAGCTGATGATGCGCAACTACGAGGGCTTCCTGAAGTGAGCGAGCTGAACCTGGTCCTCCTCGGCCCTCCGGGCGCCGGGAAGGGGACGCAGGCCGAACGCCTCGTGGAGGACTTCGGGCTGCCCTACTACTCCACCGGAATCATCCTGCGCGATGCCGTGGCCGAAGGCAGCGAGCTCGGCAGGAAGGCCAAGGAGTACATGGAGGCGGGCAACCTCGTGCCGGACGAGTTGATCTGCGATGTGATCGCCGATCGCTTCGACTCGGGCGAGGCCGACAACGGCTTCCTGCTCGACGGCTTTCCGCGCACCGTGGGCCAGGCCGAGATGCTCGGCCGCCTGCTCGAGCGTCGCGGCCGCGAGCTCACGGGCGTGCTCTTGATAGAGGCGCCCGACGAGGAGGTCATCCGGCGGCTGTCGGGGCGGCGCACCTGCGCCAAGGGCAACCACGTCTACCACGTGGAGTTCGACCCGCCGAAGCACGAGGGGGTCTGCGACCAGGACGGCTCACGGCTGATCCAGCGCGACGACGACCGCCCGGAGACGGTGCAGAAGCGGCTCGACGTCTACCACGAGGAGACCGAGCCGCTCGCCGACTGGTACGAGAAGAAGGGTCTCCTGAGGCGCTTCGACGGCACCCGGACGCCGGACGAGGTGCACGGCCGCATACGTGCGACACTGGCTGCGAAGCGACTCGAGGCCGAGCTCTAGTGATCCACCGCAAGACACCCGAGGAGATCGAGAAGATGGCCGCCGCGGGCCGGGTGCTCGTACGCTGCCACGAGATCCTCAAGAAGAAGGCGCGCCCCGGCATCACGACCGGCGAGCTCGACGAGGCGGCTGAGCGCTTCATTCGCTCGCAGGGCGCCGAGCCCGCCTTCAAGGGCTACCGCGGCTTCACCGGCTCGATCTGTGCCTCGCCCAACTCGATGGTGGTGCACGGGATCCCCGGCTCCTACCGGCTGAACCGGGGCGACATCCTGAGTGTCGACATCGGGGTGATCCTGGACGGCTGGGTGGCCGACGCGGCCATCACGCATCCGATCGGCAATGTGACGCCGATCGCGAAGCAGCTCCTCTCCACCACGCGCGCGTCGCTGTTCTGCGCTGTCGAGCAGTGCGTGCCCGGCAACCGGCTCGGCGACGTCTCGCATGCCGTCCAGGTCCGCGTGGAGGCCGATGGCTTCAGCGTGATCCGCTCCCTCGTGGGGCACGGGATCGGCCGCGAGATGCACGAGGACCCCCAGATCCCGAACTTCGGCGACCCCGGCACGGGGCCCGAGCTCGAGGAGGGCATGGTGCTCGCGATCGAGCCGATGGTGAACGTGGGGACCCACCACGTGCGCATGGGGACCGATAACTGGGCGGTGTATTCGGAGGACGGCTCGCTGGCCGCGCATTTCGAACACACCGTCGCCATCACCGGGGAGGGGCCTCGCATCCTCACTCCCTGGCACCTGAGCGAAGCGGAACCGCTGCAGGCTGCTACTCTTTCCGGTCGGCGCTGAGCCGTTTCCTGGGCTTGCGCGCCGATCCTCTGTTGTTCGATACGAATTCCCGGTTCTCGGAGCTATGAAGGTCCGCGCGTCAGTCAAGCCAATGTGCGAGAAGTGCAAAATTATCCGCCGCGGCGGTGCGGTTCTCGTGATCTGTCAGAACCCACGCCACAAGCAGCGTCAGGGGTGACGGCAGGCTAAATGGCTCGAATTTCCGGAATCAACATTCCCCTCAACAAGAGGGTCGAGATCGGACTGACGTACGTGTACGGCGTCGGCCGGTCGACCTCCAACGAGGTCCTCGCGAAGGCCGGCGTGGACCCGGACACCTACGTCAAGGATCTGACTGAGGACGAGGTCCGCAAGATCCGCGAGGGGGTCGACGACCTGCTCGTGGAGGGCGACCTCCGTCGGGAGCAGTCACAGAACATCAAGCGCCTGATGGAGATCGGCGCCTACCGGGGCCTGCGTCATCGGCGCGGCCTGCCGGTGAACGGACAGCGGACGAAGACGAACGCGCGCACCCGCAAGGGTCCGAAGCGCGGGTCGCAGTCCGGCGGCGGCAAGAAGAAGGTGAGGAAGCACTAGATGCCTCAGCCGAAGAGGCCCCGCGGGCGCAAGCGCGTCCGGAAGAACGTGCCGTACGGGCAGGCGCACATCAAGACGAGCTTCAACAACACGATCGTGTCGCTGTCCGACAGGGACGGCAACGTGATCGCGTGGGAGTCCGCCGGCGGCGCCGGCTTCAAGGGCTCCCGGAAGTCCACCCCCTTCGCTGCGCAGGTCACGGCGGATGCCGCCGCGCGCAAGGGCATGGAGCACGGCCTCCAGAAGGTCGAGGTCTTCGTAAAGGGCCCCGGCTCCGGTCGCGAGACGGCAATTCGCTCGCTTCAGGCTGCCGGACTCGAGATCACCGGAATTCGCGACGTGACGCCCCAGGCCCACAACGGCTGCAGGCCCCGTAAGAGGAGGCGTGTCTGATGGCGCGCGATACTGGGGCCCAGTGCAAGCAGTGCCGCCGTGAGGGCATGAAGCTGTTCCTGAAGGGCGAGCGTTGTCTGACCGACAAGTGCGGCGTCGAGCGGCGGAACTACCCGCCCGGAGACCACGGCCGCGGCCGCTCCCGTCAGTCGGAGTACCGGTTGCAGCTGCGTGAGAAGCAGAAGGCCCGCCGCTACTACGGCGTGCTCGAGAAGCAGT
>JAWVEY010000063.1:0-2656 GCA_033856515.1 Solirubrobacterales bacterium | reverse complement strand
TGGATGTACTCGACGCACGGGACCTTCGGCATGCCCTTCTGCCAGTAGTTCGGGTTCTTGTTCAGGACATAGTCCTGCCCGCTGAACCGCCCCACCTTGGTGAACGGCCCGGAGCCGACCGGATTCGGATTGAGGAACTTGTTGATGTCGGGGACCTTCGAGAAGACGTGCTTGGGCACGATGAAGATGCCGTTCAGGTTGACGGCCACGAACTGGGAGTCCTTGGTCTTCAGGGCGATGACGACCTGGTTCGCGCCCTTCTGCCTGATCGAGGCGATGTTCGTCCCCTCGCGGTAGGCGCCGATGATGTCCATCGTCTTGTCCTGTTTGCCGGCCGTGAGGCTGTAGACGACATCAGCAGCGGTCAGCGGCTTGCCGTCCGACCACTTGACGCCCTGGCGCAGGTTGAGCGTGATCTGCTTGCCGTCCTTGCTCCAGGCGTAGCTCTGAGCGAGCCACTTGTATTCCTTGCCGCCACCAGCCGGCGTGGTGATCACGAGGGGCTCGTACATGCCGCCGCGGACGAACGAGGACGATGGGAGGCCCTGGACGTACGGGTTGAAGTTGCGAACGAAGGCCGGATCGCCCGACCCGGTCGCGACCAGGCACGTGTGTGCGGTGGCTGTGGCGGTCGCCGAGGCCGTCGGCGCTGCGGGGGCGGCCTGAACGATGATGACGGTGAAGATGGCCGCCGCGCTCACGATGCCGAGGGCGCGGCGCGCCGTGCGACTGGAGCGGATGGAGATGTTCACATTCCCTGCCTTTCTCTCCGTCGCGTGAGGCGCGGAGGAGGTTCGTCATAGAACCGTGGGGGTCGTCGTCGACCTGCGGGGAGCGCCTCGTCGGCGCCTATGGATCGAATCTCGCTCTCTGTTACGGGAACGGTTAACAGACCACCGCAGCTGTGTCAAGGCTTGTATAGGCGCTATTCATGTTGACACCGTTCATGAATCCCGACTAGAGTGACGTGCATCCTGTAACCGTTTCCGGTGCTAGTTTCAAGAGCCCTCCATGACCAACACGGACAACAATCACACCAAGCGCGCGACGATTCGCGGCGTCGCGAGCGCGGCGGGCGTCTCCATCGCCACTGTTTCGCGGGTCCTGAACGGCCGGCCCGACGTTGCGCCTGACACGCGCGAGGCGGTGCTCCGAGCGGTGCGCGAACAAGGCTTCAGCACCAACCGCAACGCCCGCGCGCTCTCCGGCGGTCGCACGGGACTGATCGGCGTCACCGTTCCGTTGGTCGAGGCGGCCTACTTCGGGGTGATCCTGTCGGGAGCGTCCGAGGCGCTCTACGAGCAGGACATGCGGATCGTGCTCTGCCCGACCCTGCACCAGCACGAGCGTGAGGTGACACTGCTCGACCGCCTGATGCGCGGTACGACAGACGGCGCCGTGCTCATGCTCCCGGAGGAGTCGAGCGCGGAACTGACGGCGCTTCAGCGGGACTACCCGTTCGTCGTCGTCGATCCGCGGGTTGCGCTCGCCGAGGGAATCCCGGTCGTCTCCGCGGCACACGCGGCCGGCGCCCGCGCGGCGACCGAGCACCTCCTCTCCCTCGGGCACCGCCGGATCGGAGCGATCACGGGGCCGCCCGAGTGGATCGCGTGCACCGAACGCATCAACGGCTACCACGGCGCCCTCGCAGCGGCAGGCGTGCTGCCCGATCCTGCGCTCGTCGCCGTGTCGGACTTCCGCAACGGCCCCGTCACCGCCGCCGCGGCGGCAAAGCTACTCGACCTGCCCGACCCACCCACGGCGATCTTTGCGTTCAACGACAACGTCGCGGTCGGTCTGATGCGCACGGCGCGAGAACGCGGGCTGCGCGTTCCCGAGGATCTTTCCGTGGTCGGCTTCGACGACTCCGAGCTGGCCGAGATCGTTGCCCCCACGCTGACGACCGTGCGGCAACCGCTCGCCGAGATGGGCCGGATGGCCGTGAGCCTGCTGCTGCGCCTGCTCGAGAACCAGCGTGTCGATGCGCTTCGCATCCAGCTCGCGACGAAGCTCGTGGTGCGCGAGTCGACTGCGCCGCTGCACGTCGCCCGCTAGTTATCGTCCTGCCCGATGGACTATGTGAACCTCGGTGACACGGGGCTGCGGGTCTCGCGCCTCTGCCTCGGGATGATGAGCTTCGGCAAGCACGAGAGCCGCCCGTGGGCGCTCGACGAGGCCGGCGCGGAGCCGATCGTTCGCCTCGCCGTCGAGGCCGGGATCACGTTCTTCGACACCGCAGACGTCTACAACGGAGGCCAGAGCGAGGTCGTGACCGGTCGCGTCCTGGCGAAGCTCTTCGGCATGCGCGAGGAATACGTCGTCGCGACGAAGGTGCGGATGGAGACGATGCCCGGCGAGAACGGCCGCGGCCTCTCGCGCAAGCACATCCTGGCTTCGATCGACGCGTCTCTGCGACGGCTCGAGCTCGACTACGTCGACCTCTACCAGATCCACCGTTGGGATCCGCTGACGCCGATCGAGGAGACGATGGAAGCGCTCCATGACGTCGTCAAAGCCGGCAAGGCGCGCTACATCGGTGCGAGCAGCATGTACGCCTGGCAGTTCGCGAAGGCGCAGTCGGTCGCGAGGACGCCGTTCGTCTCGATGCAGAACCACTACAACCTCGTCTACCGCGAGGAAGAGCGGGAGATGATCC
>JAWVEY010000062.1:0-3212 GCA_033856515.1 Solirubrobacterales bacterium | reverse complement strand
AAGGCCCAGTACGTCGGCCAGATCAACCGCGAGGTCGTCGAGCAGATCGCGCGCGAGAAGGTGCCGGCCGAATGGCGCAACGAGGCCAGCGGCGAGGCCGCTCTCGATCTGGCGATCGAACTCATGAAGCCGGACGATCCGCAGCGGATCGGGGATCTGCGCCCCGACGTGTGGGCGACGGGCCAGGACGTGCTCGTGCGCGCCGGCGTCATCGGGGAGGGCGACACGATCGACGTCAACGAGGCCCTCAACGACTCGCTGATCGAGGAGATCAACGACTGGGACAGGGCCGAGGTCGAGGCAGCCGTCGAGGAGTACGCCAGCGGCTCCTAGCGCGGTCTGCGACACGGACGTGAAGGAGGGCCCCGCCCCGGCGGGGCCCTCCTTTTTTCTTGACACGGTTCCTCAGGCGCCTATAGGCTGCACACGATTGCTGCAAACGTTTGCAACGGCCGGGAGGTCCGCCATGCAGAAGCTTCGCTGGCTCGTTCTCGCACTGCTCGCAACGGCCCTTCTCACCGCCGCCGGATGCGGCGGCGATGACGACGACGGTGGCGGTGGCGGTGGCGAAGGTGGCGGGCCGCCGATCAAGGTCGGCGCGTCCCTTCCGCTGACGGGCGAGTTCTCGGAGCCCGGCAAGGCAGCCCAGCAGGGCTACAAGGTCTGGGAGGCGATGGTCAACGAGAAGGGCGGTCTCATCGACGGCCGCACGGTCGAGATGGTGATCAAGGACGATCAGAGCAACCAGAACACGATCGTCGCCGACTACAACGCGCTGATCAGCCGCGACAAGGTCGACCTTCTGCTCGGCACCTTCTCCTCGCTCTTGAACCTCCCGGCCTCGGCGGTGGCGGAGCGCAACAGGATGCTGTTCGTGGAGCCGGCCGGCGGGGCGCCGGAGCTGTTCGAGCGCGACTTCAGGTTCCTGTTCTTCGCGCAGCAGGCGACCGCCGACAAGCAGGGCGAGGTGTGGGCCAATTACATCACCGAGCTTCCCGAGGCGGAGCGGCCGAAGACGGCTGCCTACCCGACGCTCGACGACCCGTTCGCGCAGCCCACCTCCGAGGGGATCGAGGAGATCTTCACCAAGGCCGGCATCCGCACGGTCTACCGCGAGACCTACACGATCGACAACCCGAACCTCGACGGCATCGCCAGCGCGCTGAAGGCGAGGAACCCGGACGTCGTCGTGCACGGCGCGACCTTCGAGGACGGCGTCGGCATGGTCCGCGCGCTCCGGAAGGCCGACTTCACGCCGAAGATCCTCTACCAGACGACGGCACCGTCCCTGGGCGACCAGTACGCAGAGTCGATCGGCGAGGGGACGACCGAGGGCATCTTCTACGCGGTGAGTCACTCGAAGGAGGCCTCGACGCCGGGCAACGACGAGTTCGTCGCGAAGTACCGCGAGATGTTCGGCGGCGAGGAGGTGCCGGAGGACGCGGCCGATGCCTACGCCGCGGCGCAGGTGCTCGAGGCGGCCGTGAAGGGGGTCGGGACGATCGAGCGTGAGCGTCAGATGGAGCTTGCCGACTGGCTGCGCGAGAACGAGGTCGACACGATCCTCGGAGCTCTGAGCTGGGACGACCTCGGACGCCCGACCGGCGAGTTCCTCGTCGGCCAGTGGCAGAGCGGGGTGCCCGAGATCGTTCTTCCGGAGGAAGCCGCCACCTCAGACGAGATCCTCCCGCGGTGGCAGCCTGAGGGCGGCGGCTGAGAGAGGGGCGTCCCAGGTAGGCCGGAACCAGTGACCGAGTTCCTCCAGGCGCTCATCCTCGGCCTGCTGATCGGCGGCGTGTATGCGCTGCTCGCGTCGGGCCTCACGCTGATCTTCGGCGTGATGAACGTGATCAACATCGCCCACGGGGCGTTCCTGATCCTTGCCGCGTTCGTGACCTGGTCCATCTGGCGTGAGACCGGGCTCGACCCGCTCGCCGCGATCGTCGTGCTCACCCCGCTCATGTTCGCCTTCGGGTGGCTGCTCTACAACGCGACGATCCGGCCGATCCGCAGGGCGCCACCCGCCGCGTCGGTGCTGCTGACCTTCGGGCTGGCGCTGTTCCTCGAGGGCATCATGGGCGTGATCTGGGGCAACACGTCCCACTCCGTCCGCCCGAGCTACTTCACGGAGAGCTTCCGGATCGGCGAGCTGTTCCTCCCGAAGGCCCAGGTGTACGGCGGCCTGGTGGCGATCGTGGTGCTGGTCTCGATGTATCTCGTGCTCATGCGCAGCTGGCTGGGGCGCGCGATCCGGGCAAGCGCCGTGAACCCGCAGGGGGCCGAGCTCGTGGGTGTCAAGGTCGCCTCGGTGGCCGCGCTCACCTTCGCGATCGGCGTGGCGAGCGCAGGCGCCGGCGGCGCCATCGCGAGCGTGCTCTACCCGTTCCTGCCGGGATCGCACTACCAGTGGATCGCGCGGCTGCTCGGAATCATCGTCCTGGGCGGCATGGGCAGCCTCCCGGGCGCGGTGATCGGGGCGCTCTGCCTCGGCGTGGCCGAGCTCATGACGGTCACCTACGTCGGCCCGGAGTGGGCCACGGGCGTGCCGTACGTGTTCGTCTTCATCGTGCTGCTCCTGAGACCTCAAGGCATCCTGGGCACGCGGCTGCGCCAGGACGTGGCCACGGCATGACCGACGCCGGCACCACCGCTGTCGCCCCAGGGACGCTCACAGGCGGCGGCGCGCCCCCGTCACGCACACCGTCGAAGGCGCTGCGCTCGCCCTGGACCGCGCTGATCGTCGTGGCGGCCCTGTTCCTCGCCGCCTTCCCGGTCCTGTCCGACGACCTCTACTACCAGAACATGTTCATCCTCTCGATGGTCTTCGCCGTCGGGGCGGTCGGGCTGAACATCATCACCGGCTACGCCGGCTACATCTCGCTCGGGCAGGGCGCGTTCGTGGGGCTCGGCGCCTACACCGTCGGGATCTGCGTGGGCGACATCGGTGGGTCGCCATGGGTGTGGGTGCCGGTGGCCGGCCTGCTCGCCGGTGCGGTGGCGGCGCTGCTCGGGGTGGTCGCGATGCGTGCCCGCGGCCACTCGTTCGTGATCCTCACGATCGCCTTCCTGTTCCTCGTGCAGCTCCTCGCGACGAACTGGGACGAGCTCACGAACGGCACGGGCGGCATCACGCTGCCGATTCCGACCTGGAGCGTCGAGTACCAGTTCTGGCCCTTCTACTACGCGCTGATGGGGCTGCTCGCGCTGTCGCT
>JAWVEY010000061.1:0-4281 GCA_033856515.1 Solirubrobacterales bacterium | reverse complement strand
CCAGCGGCCGCTGTTCGTGAACGACCCCTCCTTCTCGATCCAGTGCGTCGCCGGCAGCACGAGCACCTCCGTGTCGATCTGCGAGGGGTCCGCGCCGGGCGCGTGCCAGAACTCGGAGCTCGTGGTCGGGAACGCGTCCATGACGACCATCCACTTCAGCTTGCCGAGCGCCTCGTGCACCTGGTTCGCGTCCGGGCCGATGCTGGCGGCGGTCATCCCGCTCAACATCAGGCCCTCCATCTTGCCCTGGAGCGCCTGGTCGAAGATCGTGATCCAGGACGAGTTCCCGGCCGGCTTGGGCAGGTGGTTGAACGCGAACTCGTTCTCTTTCGTGGCCTTGTCGCCGAACCAGGCCTTCAGCGTGCTGACGAGAAACTTGCCGTAGTTCGTGCCGAAGAAGTTGAGCGCGTTGGGGTGGGCCGCCTTCGGGGCGCTCGCGTCGACGTACTCGGCGACCGTGTGCTGGCCGGGAGCGGGCACTCGTAGGTAACCAGGCAGGACCTCCCAGGAGATTGCGTTGTCGGTGTTGCCCTGGATGTTGGCGTGGCCGCGCTCCGCGTTCATGCCGCCGCCCGGCCGGCCGATGTTGCCGAGCAGGAGCTGCAGCACCGCCGCGGAGCGGATCATCTGGGAGCCGGTCGTGTGGTGGGTGAGGCCGACTGCGTAGACCTGCGTCATCACCTTGTCCGGCCGCCCCATCTCGCCGACGAGCTTCGCCACCTCGAGGAACTGATCGCGCGGGATGCCTGTGATCCGCTCCACCATCTCGGGCGTGTAGCGCGAGTAGTGCTTGCGCAGCAGGTTCAAGACCGAACGGGGATGGTTGATGTCGAGCTTGGCGAACGGGCCCCGGGGTTGCGAGCTCTCGACGCTGAGGCCGGCGCCCTCCTTCGCGGTCTTCCCGAGACCCGCGGGGGATGGCCCCGAGCTCTCGGGCTCGCCGTCGGTCTCGTACTTCCACTGAGTGGCGTCGTTGGCGCCCTTCTCCTCGTCGAAGCCGTTGAACATCCCGTTGTCGAAGCTGTAGTCGTCGCTGACGATGAAGGCGGCGTTCGTGTACTTGCGCACGTACTCGTCGTGGTACAGCTCGTTCGCCAAGACGTAGTTGATGAGGCCGCCGAAGAACGCGGCATCGCTGCCGGTTCTGATGCGCAGGTGCATGTCGGAGACCGCCGAGGTGCGCGTGAAGCGCGGGTCGACGTGGATCATCTTCGCGCCGCGATCGAGCTTCGCCCGCATGAACCACCGGAATCCGACCGGGTGCGCCTCGGCGGGGTTGCCGCCGTTGATCAGGATCAGGTCGGCGTTCTTGATGTCCCGCCAGTGGTTCGTCATCGCTCCTCGTCCGAACGTGGCGGCCAAACTGGCCACCGTGGGGCCGTGTCAGACGCGGGCTTGTTGCTCCAGATAGACGAGGCCGAGGCTCCGCATCAGCTTGGTCGCGAGATAGCCCTCCTCGTTGCTGAACGCGGCGCCGCCGGCGAAGGCGATGCCCTCGCAGCGGTTGACGACGTTGCCCTCGTCATCCTTGGTGACGAAGGTCCGGTCCCGCGAGGCCTTGATGTGGCCGGCGATCCTGTCGAGCGCAAAGTCCCAGGAGACCGGCTTGAACTCGGCGGCGCCGGGCAACCGGTGGAGCGGGCTCGGGATCCGCCGCTTCGAGACGGCGAGCTCCATCGAGGTCGCCCCCTTTGGGCAAAGCGTCCCCTCGTTGATCGGGCTGTCGGGATCGCCCTCGATCTGGAGCAGCTCAACGGAACCGTCGCTGTGCTTACGCGTGTACGCGAGCAGCGAGCAGCCGACCGCGCAGTAGGGACACACTGAATGCGAGATCGCCGCGCCCTCGATGCGCAGGCGCTGCTTGATCGTCGTGGCCTTGGCGACGGCCACGTCGAAGCCCAGGGACGAGACGTAGAGAGCCCCGGCGCCGAAGGCGCCGCGCTTCAGAAACTCGCGTCGGGTGAGTTCGGTCACCCTGCCCAGCCTCCCTCGTGCGGTGCTTCTGGTGTTGCCCAGCGTCCAGGGAAGGAAACCTTGCGATCGTACGCCCGCTCCGCGGCAAGATCAAGCGTCCGCGGCTTGGCTCACCGCCCGCGCGAGCGCGAGCGACTCCTCCAGCGAGCGACCCGCCTTCGCGCTGAGCCAGCACGCCACCGGAGCGGCGATGCGCTCGGAGGCGTGGGCGGCCACCGCGGCGAGATCGAGGATGAGCTTGAGCTCCTCGCCGCTCGGCGGTTCCGTCCCCAGCTGCTCGGCGTAGGCGGCGATCCATTCCTTGGCGTTCATTCGTCCTCCTCCGTGTGCGCGTCGCGCCTCTGCATCTTGGCGGGATCCGCGCATCGGCGTCCACGTGGCGCGCCGCGCATCAATGTTGATTGCAGGTCCTGATTGACAATGCATTGCGGACACGCTTGGATAGCTGCAGCGTGCCGCCGATAGTTGACAGCAGAGGCGTCACCATTGAAGAACTGGCGCCATGTTCACCGCCTCATCTAGCGCATCATTGACGGGTGGCCGCGGGTCCATGGCAGGACCTTCTGGAGGATCCGAATGAACCCGCTGGCATCCGTCGAAGCGATCGACCTGTTCACGCAAGAGCTCGAGCTCTGCAACGTGCGAGACGGCGAGGCCGTCATCGTCCTCACCGAGCCCGGAAGCCGTCCTGACTACGCTGCGGCCGCCTTCACTGCCGCGAAGCGCCTTGGGGCCGAGGTCATGCAGGTGACCTTGCCGGGAGGCTCCCCCGTACCGCTGCCAAACGTGCTGACGGGCTCGGGTTACGGCCTTGCCGCCCTCGAGAGCAATGTGCTGGCGCTCAAGCTGCTCCAGGACTCGGACATGGTGGTCGACCTGACACGCGAAGGGCTGATCCACTCGCCGGTCCAGGCTCAGATCCTCAGCGGGGGAACGCGCGTCCTCTACGTCTGCGAGCCCCTCGAGGTGCTGGCCCGCAACATGCCGGTCCGGGAAGACAAGGAGCGAGCGCTGGCGGCGAAGAGGCTGATCGAGAGCTCCTCCACGATGCATGTCACGTCGCCCGCGGGCACGGACCTCACCGTCGGCGTCGAGAACTCGGCCCCGATGATTCAGTGCGGCTTCACCGACGACCCCGGTCGCTGGGACCACTGGCCGAGCGGGCTGATGTGCTGCTGGCCCGCCATGGAGGGAGTCAACGGCACCGTGGTGATGCAGCCGGGCGACATCATCTTCCCCTTCAAGGAGTACGTGCAGAACACGGTCGAGATCGAGATCGAGCAGGGCAAGATCACGGAGGTCACCGGCGGCGCGGAAGCCGTGCGTCTGAACCAGTTCTTCGAGGACGCGAACGACGACGAGGCGCGCCTGACCTCGCACATGGGCTGGGGCCTGCTGCGGACGGCCGACTGGTCCGTGCTCGGCATGTACGACAAGGAGAGCGTCATGGGCATGGACGCACGCTGCCTGCCGGGCAACTTCCTCTTCTCCACCGGCCCGCACCCCATCTACAAGCGGACGACGCCGTACCATCTCGACATCCCCATCCGTGGGGTCTCGATCACGCTCGACGGCACGCCCGTCGTCGAAGACGAGCGGCTCGTGCTCGCGGACCAGGCGTGACGGCCGGCGCCAGCAGGTCTCTCGACGTCCTCATCGTCGGCGCCGGCATCGGCGGGCTCTCCGCCGCGGTCGCCCTGCGTCGCACCGGTCATCGGGTCACAGTCCTCGAACACGCCCCGGAGCTCGGGGAGATCGGCGCGGGTATCCAGGTCGCGCCGAATGCCACCCGCTGCCTCTTCGGCCTCGGGTTGCGAGAGCGGCTCGAGCAGAAAGCCGTGGCGGCCCAGCGCTCGGTGCGGCGCCGGTGGGAAGACGGCCGCATCCTCGGCGAGTACCCACTCGGCACGGACGTCGAGGAGCGGTTCGGCTCGCCGTACTGGCACATGCACCGGGCAGATCTCCACGCCGGCCTCGCAGAAGCGGCTCTGGACGCGGTAGGCCCCGGCCAACCCGTCGACCTGCGGCTCAACACCGCCGTCGTCGGCGTGGAGCCGAACGCCGGCATCGTCGTCACGGAGGCCGGCTCGCGGCTGCAAGCAGACCTCGTCATCGCAGCCGACGGCATCCACTCCTCTGTGCGGCACACGATCTGGGGGCCGGACACGCCCGTCGACAGCGGCGACGTCGCGTACCGCGCCCTGATTCCCCGAGCCACGATCGAGGCGTCGCCGGAGCTGCTCGAGATCGCGAGCGACCCCGTCCTCACCGTCTGGCTCGGTCCGGACAAGCACGTCGTGCAGTACT
>JAWVEY010000060.1:0-3247 GCA_033856515.1 Solirubrobacterales bacterium | reverse complement strand
CACGCGGGCCGCTCCCCAGATGAACAGCGGGAACGTGATCGTGGAGCCGTTGTTGAAGTACGTGATGACGAAGTCGTCGATCGAGAGCGCGAATGCCAGCAGCGCCGCCGACGCCACGCCGGGCATGATCAGCGGCAACGTCACGAGCCGGAAGGTCTCCCACGGCGTGGCGCCGAGATCCTGCGCCGCCTCCTCGATCGAGCGGTCGAACCCGATCAGCCGCGAGCGTACGGTGATCACCACGAACGACAGGTTGAACATGACGTGCGCGATCAGGATCGTCGCGAAGCCGAGCGACGGAGCGCCGAGGTTCAGGAACTGCGAGAGCAGCGCGGCGCCGAGGACGACCTCTGGCGTGGCGAGCGGGATGAAGAGGAAGAAGTTGACAGGCGCGCGGCCGCGAAACTCGTAGCGCACGAGCGCGAGCGCGGTGAGCGTCCCGAGGATGGTTGCGCCGAGCGTCGAGAGCGCGGCTATCTCCAGCGAGTTGAGGAGGGCGTTGCCGATGCCGGGCACCCCGAACGGGTCCTTCCAGGCGTTCAGGCTGAACTCCTGCCAGATGAAGTTGAAGCGCCCGCGCGGCTGGTTGAAAGAGAAGACGATGATCACCGCGATGGGGATCAGCAGGTAGACGAGGCCCAGCCCGGCGTACGTGTTGAGGAGCCAGTCGGGCCCGCGCCGCCTCAGCCCCGTCACCGGCGCTCACCCTCCGTGCCGAGCAGCGCCTCGGTGCCCGCGATGCGCGCCCAGATGAGCACGATCACGAGCATGAACGCCATCAGCAGGAACGAGAGGGCCGCGGCGGTCGGGTAGTCGGCCAGCTCGAGGTAGCGCGACTGGATGACGTTCCCGATCATGAACTGCTGCGGCGTCCCCAGGAGCTCGGCGTTGATGAAGTCGCCGGCCGCCGGGATGAACGTAAGCAGCGTGCCCGCCACGACACCGGGCATCGAGAGCGGCAGCGTGATGCGGAGGAAGACGTCCCGGCGTCGTCCGTAGAGGTCGTAGCCGGCCTCGAGCATCCGCCTGTCGATCCGCTCCAGGCTCGCGTAGAGCGGCAGGATCATGAAGGGCAGGAAGTTGTAGGTGATGCCCGCCACCACCGAGGCCGTCGTGTCGAGGACGCGGCCGTCCTCGGAGAGGATCCCCACCGTGCGCAGGACGTCGAGCACCAGCCCCGAGTCCGAGAGGATCGTCTCCCAGGACAGCGTGCGGATCAGGTAGGTCACGAAGAACGGCACGATGACCAGGAGCAGGAGCGCGTTGCGATAGCGGCCGCCGCGGAACGCGATCACGTACGCGAGCGGGTAGCCGATCAGCAGCGAGAACAGCGTGGCCAGCCCGGCGTACTCGAACGAGCGCAGGAACTGCTCGTTGTAGTTCGAGAGCGCGTCCGTGTAGTTCGAGAACTCCCAGGTGAGGCGGAAGCCGGTGTCGATCGTGCCCGTCTTCAGCGACTCGATCGCCATGACGGCAAGCGGGATCGCGAAGAAGAGCAGGAGCCAGCCCAGCCCCGGCAGGAGCAACAGGTACGGAAGCGCTGCCTTGCGGAGCCGGCCCGGCACGCGAGTCCCCGGGCTCCTACGCGCCGATCACCTGCTGGAACGCTTCGTCCATCTGGCGCTCCTCGTCCGGCTTCAGGTCGCGAATGATGAACGCCTCGTCCAGTGTCTTGTCGTCCGGGAAGATCAGCTGGTTGTTCCCGATCGCCGGGTCGCGCTCGACCAGGATCTCCTTCACGCCTTCCACCGGGCAGATGTAGTTCACGTACTCCGCGATGTCCGCCTGCACCTCGGGCTGGTACACGAAGTCCATGAACTTCTGGGCCGTGAACGCGTGCGGCGCGCCGACGGGCACCTGCATGTTGTCGGTCCAGAGGTGCACTCCGCTCTCGGGCGCGACGAACTTGATGTTCGGGTTGTCCGCCTCGAGCTGCACGGCGTCGCCCGACCAGCCGACGATGAGCCAGGAGTCGCCCTTGGCGAGGTCCTTCGTGTACTCGTTACCGGTGAAGCCCCGGATCTGCCCGGACTCGGCGGCCGCGCCGATCTTCTCGATCGCCGCCATGAACTCGTCCACGCTGGCCTTCTCGGGGTCCGCGCCCATCGAGGCGGCGACGAGCGACACCGTGTCGCGCATCTCGGTGAGCATCGTGACCTTGCCCTTGTAGTCCGGATCGAACAGGTCGTCGATGGACTTCGGCTCGCGCTTCACCTTGTCCTTGCGGTACACGATTCCGGTGAAGCCCGACTGCCAGGGTGCGGAGAAGTCGCGCTTGGGATCGAACGGCGGCGACTTCAGCCGCTCGATCAGGTTGCTCTCGAAGTTCGGCATCTCGGACTTGTCGAGCTTCTGGACATAGCCGAGCCGGATCATCCGGGCGGCCATCCAGTCGGTGACCACGTGGATGTCGCGCCCACCCGACTCCCCCTGGTCGTACTGCTGGCGAACCTTCCCGAAGAACTCGACGTTGTCGTTGACCTCCTCGACGTACTTGACCGGCGCGCCGACCTCCTGCTCGAACTCCTCGAGCGTGCCGCGGTCCTCCTCGATGTAGAGCGGCCAGTTCGCCACGTACAGCGGGCCGGCGATCTTCCCCTTCGGGATCGCCTTCGCGTCCTCGGACTGATTCCCGCCGCCGCCGGAGGGCTCGTCGGTGCCGCACGCGGCGAGGTAGGCGAGCGCCGACACGCTCAGGGCGCCGGCCGCGCCGCGCTGCAGGAGCCGTCGCCGGGTGTGCGGGTTGCTCAGCAGGCGCTCGAAATTGTCGGTCATTGGGGACCCTCCCTAACTATGTGGATGTTCTCGTCCGACCAGCTCAGCCTGGCCGCCTCGCCGGCGGCCGGAAGGTCTCGACGCGCCTCCGCGTCGGCATTGGGCACGAGCACGGTCATGCGCGTGCCGTCCCCGAGCAGAACGACCATCTGCGTGGCCGTGCCCAGGTAGAGCGAGCTCTCGACCCGTCCCTCGACGCTGGGGCGCGCCGTGTCCGCGGGCTCGCCGGCTGTTGACAGGACCAGCTTCTCGGGCCTGACGACCGCGTGTGCGCGCTCGCCCGTGGCCGCTCCGCCCGACCTGGGCGTGCGCACGGTCGGCCCGGCGTCGAGGCGCAGCTCTGCGCCCCCGCCGCCGGCCGAGGTGACCTCGCCCGGCATGAGGTTCGAGACGCCGATGAAGCCGGCGACGAACGTGGTGGCGGGGCGCTCGTACACGCTCTCGGGGTCGGCCACCTGCTCGACCACGCCGC
>JAWVEY010000059.1:0-2626 GCA_033856515.1 Solirubrobacterales bacterium | reverse complement strand
CTTCACGGTCGCCCGACTCATGGGCGTGCGGGCCGGCGCGGTCGTGGCCGCGGCGTTCGTCGTGTCCGGCGTGCTTGCCGGGGTAGCGGCGTTCTTCTGGTTCGCGAGCTCGGGCATCGTCCAGCCGGACGGCGGCACGACGCCGCTGCTGAAGGGATTCATCGCCGTCGTGATCGGCGGGCTCGGCAGCCTGTCGGGCGCCGTGGTGGCCGGCTTCGGCCTGGGTGCCCTCGAGGTGCTGATCCAGGCGTACCTGCCTGAGTCGGTCACCCCCTATACCGACAGCCTCGTCTTCGGCGTCCTGCTGGTCGTCGTGCTCATCCGGCCCATGGGCCTCGTCGCAACCCGGTCGAGGGCAGCGTGATGGCGGCGACGCTCTGGTGGGGGCGCGCGCCACTTCTCGGCACGCTCGTCCTGTCCGTGCTGCTGCTGCTCGGAATGCTCGCGTTCGACGCGTTCGACCCGAGCGGCTCCGGGCCGATCCTGACGCGCTTCCTCATCAGCGTGGTGGTCGTGGTCGGCCTTCAGATCTTCATGGGGACGAGCGGCATCATCTCGTTCGGCCACGTGGGGTTCATGGCGCTCGGGGCGTACATCGTCGCCATCCTGGTCACGCCGCCGACGATCAAGGCCACCTCCCTCGACTCCGCGCCGGCGTTCCTGCGCGATGCGTCGCCGGACTTCATCGTCGCCCTGCTGATCGCCTTCCTCGTCACAGCAGTCGTGGCGTTCGTCGTCGGCATCGCGCTGGTGCGGCTGGCGGGCGCAGCTGCCGCGATCGCCACGTACGGCCTGCTCGTGATCGTGCAGAACCTGCTGTCGAACAGCGGCTCGCTCACGCTCGCGCCCCAGACCTTCTACGGCATCCCGGCGCTCACCACGATGTGGTGGGCGTTCGCGGCGGCCGTCGGGGCCATCCTGAGCGCCCTCGTCTTCCGATACTCGCGCAGCGGCATCGCGCTCGAGGCGGCTCGCTCGGACGACCTTGCGGCGCGGACCAGCGGGGTCGACATCCACCGCGCTCGCCTGCGCGCCTGGACGCTCAGCGCCGCGATCGTCGCCGTCGGCGGCGGCCTCTATGCGACCTTCATCCAGGCTCTCTCGCCGACCCTCTTCGGGCTCAGCGTGACGATCGTCTACCTGACGATGCTCATCTTCGGCGGCTCGACGGTCTCCGGTGCCGTCGTCGGAGCCGCCGGCATCACCTTCATCACCCAGCTGCTCGACGGAATCAAGGGCAGCATCGAGGTCGTGGGCAAGACGGTCGAGACGGCGCATGTCACGACGATCGTCCTCGCCCTGATCATCGTGCTGGTGATGATGTTCCTGCCGGGAGGGCTGCTCGGACGGTGGGAGCTTCACGAGTGGCCCGGGCGCATCAGGCACCGCAGACGTCTCCGCCGCGAAGAGCGGCAGCGCGGATCTGAAACGCCGAACGACCGGGCAGCCGGCACGCCGCAGGCGGGCGTGGCCACGTCGATGTCAACCAACAACGAGTAACCCCCATAGAGGTTGAGGAGCCGAACAGTGAAGGACTACAGAAGGCAAGACGGGTTGGCTGAGCTTGCCCGCAAATGGACCAGGCTCGCCTCGGTCCTGGCGTGCGCCGCGATCCTCGCGATCACGGTTGCAGCATGCGGGTCGGACGAGGAGTCCGACAGCGCTAGCGGCACGAGCGGCGACGACAGCGCCGCCGCCGGCCCCTACAAGGTCGGCTACATCTCGGCCCTGACCGGCTGGCTCGCCCCGTTCGAGGAGCCGTTCCGCCAGGCGCTCGAGCTGCGCGTCAAGCAGATCAACGACGCCGGTGGCGCCGACGGCCACAAGATCGAGCTGATGATCCAGGACGGCAAGAGCGATCCGGCACGCGGCGCCGAGGTGGCCCGCGAGCTGATCGCCGACGGCGCGCAGTTCCTCATCAACCCGTGCGACCAGGACGTCGGCATCCCCGCCGGCCAGGTCGGACAGCAGGAGAAGATCCCGACGCTCAGCGCCTGCGCTGGCGCGGCCACCTTCCCGGAGGCCGTCGGTGACTTCCAGTTCCTCAACACCGCTGGCACGTTCGCGGAGGGCTCGGCCATCGCCGAGTGGGCGCTCAAGGAGGGCCACAAGACGGCCTTCCTGATGCGCAGCAAGGACATCGCGTACATCGACACCCTCGCGTCCACCGTCGAGGGCCACTTCAAGGCCAAGGGCGGAGAGATCGTCGGTTCCGCCAACTACAAGTACAACGCCCCCACCTACCGGGCGCAGATGACGCAGATCGCGAACACGAACCCCGCGCCGGACATCGTGTTCCTGATGATGAACATCCCCGACTCGGTCGTGGCTCTGCGCGAGCTCGCGGCCCAGGGGTTCGAGGGCACGGCGATCATGAGCTACGCCAGCGACTCGCCGATCCTGTTCCAGGCCGGCAAGGCGTTCGACAAGATCGACTCGTACGTCCTCGCGTTCGGGTTCGCCGAGAAGGGCTCCGAGATGGAGAAGTTCTACGCGGACTACAAGAAGGAGTACGGGAAGCCGCCGGAGAGCATCTTCGCGGGCCTGGGCGGTGACGCTGCGGACCTGATCAAGGCTGCGGTCGAGGGCGCTGGCTCCACGGAGCCGCAGGCGGTCCGTGATGCCT
>JAWVEY010000058.1:0-2849 GCA_033856515.1 Solirubrobacterales bacterium | reverse complement strand
GTCATACGCACAGTGCGCAATTCGGGCGGCTCGAGGTGGTCGAGACGGGTCGACGCCGACGCTGGTCTGAGGACGAGAAGCTCCGGATTGTTATGGAGAGCTTGCGCGGGCGTCGGCTCGTAGCGGCGACGGCACGCCGATACGGGATCACCCGATCGATGCTGCTCACGTGGCGACGAGCGTTCGGTCCCGAGCAGGTCGGCCCCGAAGGCGCGGCGCCGGGGTTCGTGCCGGCGGTGATCGTCGCCGAGGCGGGGCCGAGAACCGGGACGGCCCCGACTGGACGCATGGAGATCGTGGTCAGGAGCGGGCGTCGGATCATCGTTGACGCGGAGGTAGACGCGGCGGCGCTCGCGCGGGTGCTCGAGGTTGTGGACCGCCGATGATCCCGGTCCCGTCGGGTGTTCGGGTTTGGGTGGCGACTGGGGTGACCGATATGCGCCGCGGCATGAACGGGCTGTCGCTTCAGGTCCAGGAAGCATTTCGCCGAGATCCCCATGCTGGCGATCTCTACGTCTTCCGCGGACGCCGGGGCGATCTGATCAAGGTGCTTTGGCATGACGGCCTCGGGTTGTCGCTCTATGCCAAGCGCCTTGAGCGGGGTCGGTTCGTGTGGCCGTTGCCGGCCGACGGCGTCGTTCCGATCACTCCAGCGCAGCTCGGCTACTTGCTGGAGGCCATCGATTGGCGGCATCCGCAACGAACGTGGAGACCGGGTGCGGCAGGGTGACTCATCCCCAACAAGCTTTGCCACTGAGCGCGCCGAATCTGCTCTCCTGCGTTCATGCCCATCTCGGCACTCCCGGATGACGTCGAAGCGCTGAAGCGCCTGGTGCTGGCGCGTGAAGCCGATCTCGCCGACGCTCGGGCGCGGCAATCGAGCTTCGAGGCTCTGATCGCGCACTTGCGGCTCACGATCGAGAAGATGAGACGCGACGTCTACGGGCAGCGCAGCGAGCGCGGCGCGCGCCTTCTGGACCAGATGGAACTCGAACTTGAGGAGCTCGAGGCGGCGGCCTCGGAGGATGAGCTTGCCGCTGAGAGAGCCGCCGCGGCCGCGGACACGACCGTACGCTCCTTCACGCGCAAGAGGCCCTCCCGCAAGCCGTTCGCGGAGCATCTGCCGCGCGAGCGGATCATCGTGCCCGGCCCGACCGCGTGCACGTGCTGCGGGTCGACCCGGCTTGCTAAACTTGGCGAGGATGTGAGCGAGACGCTGGAGGTGGTGCCGCGGCAGTGGAAGGTGCTGCAGTACGTTCGGGAGAAGTTCACGTGCCGGTCGTGCGAGGGGATCTCGCAAGCGCCGGCGCCGTTCCGTGTGTTGCCGCGCGGCTTTGCCGGCCCGAGCCTTCTCGCCATGGTGCTGTTCGAGAAGTACGGACAGCATCAACCTCTCAACCGGCAGGCGGAGCGCTACCGCCGGGAGGGCGTTGACCTCAGCCTCTCGACCCTTGCGGACCAGGTCGGGGGCTGTGCCGTGCTGCTGCGTCCTCTCTACGACCTGATCCAGGCTCACGTGCTCGCCGCGCCCCGGGTGCACGCCGACGACACTACCGTCCCGGTTCTCGCCAAGGGCAAAACCGTGACCGGGCGAGCCTGGGTGTACGTGCGCGACGAGCGGCCGTTCGGCGGGCCCGACCCGCCCGCCGCGGTGTTCCACTACTCGCGCGATCGGGCCGGTGATCATCCCGAGCGCCATCTCGAGGGCTATTGCGGGATCGTGCAAGCCGACGCGTATGCCGGCTTCAATAGGCTCTACGCGTCTGACCGTCGTCCTGAGCCATTGATCGAAGCGGCATGTTGGGCCCACGCGAGGCGCAAGTTCTTCGTGCTCGCCGACGTCGCCGCAAAAGCGCGCGGGAAGCTGCCCGTCATCGCCCCGCTCGCGATCGAAGCCGTCAAGCGCATCGATGCGATCTTCGCGATCGAGCGCGAGGTGAATGGCGTCCAGGCTGCGGAGCGTCTCTTTGTTCGCCAGCAGCGGACCGTGCTTCTCGTCGACGCCCTCGAGGCATGGATGCGGACCGAGCGTGCGAGGCTGTCGCGGCATGCGGAGGTCGCCAAGGCTATGGACTACATGCTCAAGCGCTGGGCCGCGTTCGCGCGCTTCCTCGACGACGGCCGCATCTGTCTGTCGAACAACGCCGCCGAGAGGGCGCTGCGTGGCATCGCGCTGGGCCGCAAGGCGTGGCTCTTCGCCGGCTCAGACCGCGGCGGCGACCGCGCCGCACTCATGTACACCCTGATCCAGACAGCCCGGCTCAACGAGGTCGATCCGCAGGCTTGGCTAAGCGACGTGCTCGCCCGCATCAACGATCACAGGGCCCGCGACCTCCACCAGCTCCTGCCTTGGAACTGGGCGCCGAACCCCGTCGCGCTCGCTGCCTAATACAACGCGCCCGGCGCGATCCGGCAGCTTCCGCGGCCCTCACCGAATGCTTACTGATTCCCTAGCTGCGTTGAGGGCAGGACGGGGGCTTTGATGCGGCCGAAGGAGCGTCGGGAAACGGGCCAGAACGATCTCTTCCGGGCGAGGCTCGACCAGATCGTCGACCTCGCTCATCCAGTGGTGAAGCTCGCAAGGGCGATCGACTGGGGCTTCCTCGAGGACCAGTTCGGAGGCGTCTATACGGACGAGCCCGGCCGCCCGCCGCTGCCGACGCGGTTGATGGCGGGGCTGGCGATCCTCAAGCACATGCACGACCTCTCGGACGAGGTGTTGTGCGAGCGCTGGGTCGAGAACCCGTATTACCAGCTGTTCTGCGGCGAGGAGTTCTTCTGCCATAAGCTTCCGTTCGACCGCTCGTCGCTGACGCGCTGGCGCCAGCGCATGGGGGAAGACAAGCTCG
>JAWVEY010000057.1:0-3374 GCA_033856515.1 Solirubrobacterales bacterium | reverse complement strand
AGCGACTCTTCTGAGCGGTTCGGGATGTCGCGGGTGATCTCCTCGTCGCCGAGCTTCGTTGTGCGGGCGTCGATCTCGTATTCCTCGATGTGGATCGAGGTGAGCTCGTCGTCCTTGACCAGGCGCTCCGAGAGGATGATCGCGTCCTCGAAGTTGTAGCCCTCCCAGGACATGAAGGCGACCAGACAGTTCTTGCCCAACGCGATCTCGCCGCCGGACGTCGATGAGCCGTCTGCCAGGACGTCGCCGGCCTTCACCTTGTCGCCGACCTTCACGATCGGCGTCTGGTGGATCAGCGTGCCCTGGTTCGAGCGGCGGAACTTGTCGAGGTCGAACTCGTCCTTCTGGTTGCCGTGCGAGACGACGACCTTCTCGGCGTCCACGTAATCGACCTGGCCGGCCTTTGCGGTGACGGTGACGTCGCCGGTGTCGACCGCGGCGCGGCGCTCCATGCCGGTCCCGATGAGGGGAGCCTCCGGCTTGAGGAGCGGCACGGCCTGGGCCTGCATGTTCGAGCCCATGAGCGCCCGGTTGGCGTCGTCGTGCTCGAGGAACGGGATGAGCGCCGTCGTCACCGACCAGACCTGGGTCGGGGAGACGTCCATCAAGTCGACCTGCTTGGGCGGCATCAATCCGACTTCGCCCTCGCCGACGCGACAGGAGACCAGGGGCCCCTTGAGCTTTTGCGACTTGGGGTCGACCTCGGCCGACGCCTGGGCGATGATCTTCTCCTCCTCCTGCGTTGCGTCGAGATGGAGGACCTCGTCGGTGACCGTGCCGTCCTTGACGACGCGGTAGGGGGTGGTGACGAACCCGTGCTCGGAGATCTGGGCGTAGGACGAAAGCGATCCGATCAGGCCGATGTTCGGTCCCTCAGGGGTCTCGATCGGGCACATCCGGCCGTAGTGGGTCGGGTGCACGTCGCGGACCTCGATCGGAGCGCGCTCGCGGGTGAGGCCGCCGGCGCCAAGCGCCGAGAGACGGCGCCGGTGCCGCAGACCGGAGAGCGAGTTCGTCTGGTCCATGAACTGCGAGAGCTGCGAGGAGCCGAAGAACTCCTTGAGCGCCGCTACAACCGGGCGGATGTTGATGATCGTCTGCGGGGTGATCGCGTCGGCGTCCTCGGTGGTGAGGCGCTCGCGGACGACGCGCTCCATGCGGTAGAGGCCGACACGGAACGCGTCCTGGATCAGCTCGCCGACCGTGCGGAGGCGGCGGTTGCCGAAGTGCTCGTACTCATCGAGGTGGTCCTTCAGGGGCTCGCGCGAGTACGTGATCGCCTCGGCGGCGTAGTCCTTGATGGGGTTCTCCTCGTCGATCTCCTCCGGCACGCCAAGCAGCTTCGGCAGCGAGACGAGCTCCTTAATCAGCGCGACGATGTCGTCCTTGGTGAGCGTGCGGTGCTCGAGGTCGACGTCGAGGTCGAGGCGGGCGTTCAGCTTGTAGCGGCCGACCCTGGTGAGGTCGTATCGCTTGGGATCGAAGAAGAGCTGCTCGAGGAGCGCCTTCGCGGCATCGACCGACGGCGGCTCACCGGGTCGCTGCTTCTTGAAGAGCTCGATCAGGGCGCCCTCGGTCGTGCGGGTGGGCTCCGTGTCCTTGGCGACGGTGTGACGCATGTAGACGGAGTTGTCGAACAGGGCGAGGATCTCTTCGTCGGTCTCGTAGCCCATCGCGCGCAGAAGAACGGTGACCGGCAGCTTGCGCTTGCGGTCGATACGCGCGAAGACGAGGCCCTTCTTGTCGATCTCGAGCTCGAGCCACGAGCCGCGTGACGGCATGAGGTTCGCGATGAAGACCTGCTTCTCGCGGTCCTTCGGCTCCATCACGTAAGCGCCAGGGGAGCGGACGAGCTGCGTCACGACGACGCGCTCGGTGCCGTTGATGATGAAAGTGCCGCGCTCCGTCATCCACGGGAAATCGCCCATGAACACGGTCTGTTCGCGGATCTCTCCCGTTTCGCGGTTCTGGAAGGCGACCTTGAGGTTCAGCGGGCGCGAGTAGGTGACGTCCTTCTCGCGGCACTCGGCCACGGTGTTCTGCGGCTCACCGAAGGTGAGATCGCCGAAGACGATCGCGAGGTTTCCGGTGTAGTCCTCGATCGGCGAGATATCGCTGATCGTTTCGCGCAGCATCCCCTTGTCCGAGGTCAAAGCCTCGAACGAGCGGCGCTGGATATCGATCAGATGCGGTACTTCGAAGGGTTCCGGAAGTCGTGAAAATGACCTCCGCGTGACAGGGGCAGCATGGGACCTGGCCAACTGGGCGACTCCTCAGATGGTCGAATGTGTACGAACCCCGCGCAAGAGTTCGGGAAAAGGCGCGACCGATGAATATACAACACCGGCCGCGCTACGCGGTTGCGCCTGAGCGGCGCCTGGCTATTTACTTCAGCTCGACGGTTGCGCCGGCTTCTTCGAGCTCGGCCTTGAGCTTCTCGGCCTCATCCCGCTCGATGCCTTCCTTGACGGGCTGAGGAGCGTCGTCGACGACCGCCTTGGCCTCCTTGAGGCCCAGGCCGGTCGCGGCACGGACGGCCTTGATCACGGGGACCTTCTTGTCGCCGGCGCCGGTCAGGATCACGTCGACGGTCGAGGATTCCTCCTCGTCGCCGCCCGCGTCGCCCCCGCCGCCACCTGCGGCAGGCGCAGCGGCAGCGACCGCGGTCGCCGAAACGCCGAACTCCTCCTCGAGCGCCTTGATGCGCTCCGAGAGCTCGAGCACCGAGATGCCCTTGAGCTCCTCGATCCAATCTTCGGTGGTGGTTGCCATGTGTTTCAGTCCTCCTCGGGAGTTTCAGTTTCGGGTTCAGTTTCAGGTTCTTCGTCGGCTTCCGGTTCTTCAGCCTCGGCGACTGTGGGGTCGGACCCCTCAGCGTCGGCAGCCTGGTCGGCGTCGTTGTCTGTGGGGTCTGACCCCGCCTCGGGTGCTTCGTCTTCGGCTTCGGGCTCGGGGGAAGGCTCATCCGCGGGCGGCTCTTCGACCGGTGCTTCCTCGGGGGCCGGCTCCTCGACAGGCGCCTCCGGCTCCGGCGCTTCGCCGGTGACGAGCCCCTGCTCGGCGATCTGCGCGAGCTGGCGTCCGAGGCCGGAAATCAGGTTCGAAAGGCCGGCGACGAGACCGGTCAGCGGGCTCGCGGCGAGGCCGACAAGCTGGCCGTGCAGGACGTCGCGGCCGGGGAGGCGCGCGATTGCCTTGAAGCTTTCGACGTCAAGCGGCGCGCCGTCCATTATCCCGCCGCGGAACTCGAGGATGTCGTGCTCTTTGGTGAAGGTCGTGATCGTCTTTGCGGCTACGACGGCGTCGCCCTTGATCAGGGTGAGCGCGATCGGGCCCTGGAGCAGCTCGTCGATGTCCTTGGTGCCGGCCTTTTC
>JAWVEY010000056.1:0-3448 GCA_033856515.1 Solirubrobacterales bacterium | reverse complement strand
ACTCAGGTGATCAAGCTCGACGTCGAGAGCGGCAAGCTCCGCTGCGAGCGCCAGGCCGAGTACGGCTACGACACCGTCGAGGTGGAGCTCCCGGCCGTGATCTCGGTAGGCGACGCGATCAACGAGCCGCGCTACCCGTCGCTCAAGGCGATCATGGGCGCGAAGAAGAAGCCGCGTGACACCAAGTCCGCCGGCGATGTCGGGATCGAGGCCGGCAAGGTCGGCCAGGAGGGATCCCGGACCGAGGTCCTCGCGATCAACCCGCCCGCCCAGAAGCAGGCCGGCGAGATCATCGAGGACGAGGACACGAACGAGACCGTCGAGAAGGTCGTTGCCTGGCTCGAGGAAAGGAAGCTGCTCGCATGAGCGTCCTCGTATACGCACTCCACTACGAGGGCGAGTTCAACAAGAACTCGCTCGGCGCCGTCTCCGAGGCCGGCAGGCTCGCAAAGGAGATCGGCGGCGAGGCTGCGGCCGTCGTCGTCGGCGGGGATGACCTGTCGGACGACCTCTGCGCGACGCTCGGCAGGTACGGCGTCTCCAAGGTCTATCGCGGCAAGGGCCCGGAGGGCCTCGCCCAGCCGGTGGTCGATGTCATGGCCAAGGTCATCAAGGACGAGGGCTTCAAGTACGCGCTCTTCGGCGGTGGCCTGCTCGGCTTCGAGATCGGAGCGGGCCTGACCGCGCGCCTTGGCGCCGGGGTGACCATGGAGGTCACGAACGTCCGCGCCGAGGGCGGCAAGCTCGTCGCGGAGCGGCCGATCCTCCAGGACTCGGCGATCGTCGACGTGGGCTACGTGGGCGAGACGGGAATCATCATCGGCCGGCTGAACGCGTTCGACATCGCAGAGTCCGGTGAGGGCTCGGCCGAGGTCGTGGACGTGGACGTCCAGCTCGAGGAGCACTCCACGAAGGCCGTGATGGTCGAGCGCGGCGAGCAGCGCGGCGCCGACGTGAACATCGAGGACGCCGACATCCTCGTGGCCGGTGGCCGCGGGCTCGGCAAGGCCGAGGGCTTCGAGATGTGCGAGTCGCTCGCCCAGGCGCTGGGCGGGGCGGTTGCCGCCACGCGGGCCGTGGTCGATGCCGGCTGGTACCCGTACGCCGCGCAGATCGGCCAGACCGGCAAGACGGTCGCACCGAAGCTGTACCTCGCGGCCGGGATCTCGGGCGCGATCCAGCACAAGGTGGGCATGCAGGGCTCGGAGAACATCGTCGCGATCAACAAGGATCCGAACGCGCCGATCTTCGAGTTCTCGGACCTCGGGATCGTGGGCGACCTCAACAAGATCCTGCCGAAGCTCACCGAGGCCGTGAAGGCCAGGAAGGGCTAGGAGATGGCCACCGCTCCAATCGAGTTCCCGCCGCCGGTCGACTCCGCGAAGGAGTTCGTCGGCGGCCCGACCGATCCGGAGGACGAGCGGATCGAGGTCGGCGTGGTGATCGTGGGCGGTGGCCCCGGCGGCCTCGCCTGCGCGATCCGGCTCACGCAGCTGCTTGCCGAGGACGAGGCGCTGATGGAGTCGCTCGGCGAGGTGCCGGTGGCTCTCGTGGAGAAGGGCAAGAGCCCGGGATCGCACCTGCTGTCGGGCGCGATGATGAACCCGTCGGCGATGAGGAAGCTGTTCCCGGACACCCCGGAGAGCGAGTGGCCGACCTACGGAGCGCCCGACAAGGACTCCGTCTACATGCTCCCCAACGCGAAGCGGTCGATCCCGCTCAAGCCGATCCCGCCGCCGTTCAAGAACCACGGAAACCACGTGACCTCGGTGGCGCAGCTCGGGCGCTGGCTCTCGCAGAAGGCCGAGGACGCGGGCGTCTACATCCTGGGTGAGACCTCCGCCCACACCCTGCTGGTGGACGAGGGCCGCGTGGTCGGCGTTCGCTCCTGCGACAAGGGCCGTGGGCGGGAGGGCCAGGAGCTCTCGAACTTCGAGCCGGGCGCCGATCTGATCGCAAAGGCCACCGTGCTCGCGGAGGGAACCGCGGGCCACCTGACCGGCGCCGCGATCCGGCACTTCGACATCGGCTCCGAGGACCCGCAGCAGTGGGAGCTCGGCGTGAAGGAGATCTGGGAGGTCCAGCAGCCGCTCGACCGGGTCATCCACACGATGGGCTGGCCGCTCAAGTTCGCCTCGAAGTACCGCGAGTTCGGCGGCTCGTTCATGTACCCGATGGGCGAGGACCGCGTCTCGCTCGGCTTCGTGGTCGGTCTCGACTACAAGGACGCGCGCTTCTCGGTGCACGACGCGCTCCAGCAGATGAAGCAACACCCGCTCTTCGCGAAGCGGCTCGAGGGCGGCAAGCGCGTGGGGTGGGGCGCGAAGACGATTCCGTCAGGCGGCTACTGGGCGCGGCCGCGGCAGCTGTGGGTGCCCGGCATGACGATCGTCGGCGACTCGGCGGGCATGGTGAACGTGCCGACCCTCAAGGGCGTCCACTACGCGATGCACGCCGGGATGTTCGCCGCGGAGGCGATCTACGAGCGGCTCAAGGCCGGCGCCGACTGCAGCGACCTCTCGAACTACCAGAAGCTCGTCGAGGGCTCGGAGATCGAGGAGGACACCTACCGCACGCGCAACATGCGCCAGCCGTTCGCGAAGGGCTTCTTCGTCGGCGGCGCGATCGCGAGCATGATGACCATCTCCGGGGGCCGCGTCCCGGGCGGGCGCTGGGCCACCCACGACGACGCCACGATGCCCGTCTTCATCGGGCCGGACCGCAAGTACCCGAAGCCGGACGGCAAGACGACCTTCGACAAGCTGTCGTCGGTCTTCGCCACGGGCAACGCGACACGCGACGACGCGCCGAACCACATCCGCATCCAGGACAAGGTGCCGCTCGAGGTCGCGCTGATGTGGCAGAACATGTGCCCCGCGCAGGTCTACGAGGTGCCGGACGAGGAGCTCGAGGCGGCGTCCGCGAACGGCAACGGAAAGCCTGACGGCAAGCACGAGGTGAAGCTGCAGATCACCCCGTCGAACTGCGTGCAGTGCGGCGCCATCACCGCAAAGGGCGGGCGCCTGACGCCCCCCGAGGGCGGGGACGGGCCGAATTATCAGGTGACGTAGGGGCCGCGGCGGGCCCCATCTAAGGGCATCGAGGGTGGGTGTGCGTACGTTTGCTGTCGTATAGCGACAGTGATCGGACGCACCCCCCCGGAAATCAGGCCTTCGCCGCTGTCGTTCGTTCGCGCTACCTTCTCCCGCCATCCGCTACCCCGGCCAGCATCCGCGTCGTGCCACGGTCGTCGGGGCCGGGTCGTTTGGCACGGCTGTTGCGGTCCTGCTCGAGCGGGCGGGCATTCGCACCACGCTCCTGTGCCGCACCCCTGAGCAGACGGAGACGCTTTCGGGTGCTCTGCAGAACGACCGCTACCTGCCCGGTGTGGACCTCCCGCGCGACCTCAAGGTGCGCGCGTTCGGGACGCATCCGGAGCAGTTCGCCC
>JAWVEY010000055.1:0-84684 GCA_033856515.1 Solirubrobacterales bacterium | reverse complement strand
ACACGCCCGTGTGCATCCGAGCGCCGCCCATCTCCTCGAGCGACACCTTCTCGCCGATCACCATCTCCGCCATCCGCGGCGAGCCGAGGTACATCGACGCGTTGCCCTCGCGCATGATCACGACGTCGCAGAATGCGGGGATGTAAGCGCCGCCGGCCGCGGAGGGCCCGAAGAGGATGCATACCTGGGGCACCCGCCCGGACATGCGCACCTCGTTGTAGAAGATCCGACCGGCGCCGCGGCGGCCCGGGAACATTCGCACCTGCTCGGTGATTCGCGCCCCAGCCGAGTCGACCAGGTAGATCATCGGCACCTCGAGCGCCAGCGCGCGCTCCTGGATGCGAAGGATCTTCTCGACGGTCTTCGGCCCCCACGACCCGGCTTTGACGGTCGGGTCGTTCGCCATCAGCGCCACCTTGCGCCCGCCGATCAGCGCCAGGCCGGTGACGACGCCGTCGGCGCCGAGCCCTTCCTGGTCCCAATTCGCGAGCAGTGCCTCTTCGGTGAACGACTCCGGATCAACCAGACGCTCGACCCGCTCGCGCACCGGAAGCTTGCCCTGTTCGGCCGTCTTTTGGTGATGGCGCTCAGGACCGCCCGCAAGCGCGGCGTCGAGCGCCGCGCTGAGTCCCGTTCCCTCGGTCGTCTCGCTCACGCCGCAAAGTCTAGGGTTGAAGCCGTGAGCGACGCGACGGTGACACGATCGGCCCAGGTGGCGATCGTCGGCGCGGGATTCGCGGGACTGGCGGCTGCGCTTGACCTGACGGCGCGAGGGATCGACTGCCTCGTCCTGGAGGCGCGCGACCGCGTGGGCGGGCGCGTCCTCAACCACGACATCGGCGACGGCAAAGTCGTCGAGGTCGGCGGCCAGTGGGTCGGCCCGACACAGCACGCACTCCTCGGCATGGCCTCGCGCATGGGCGTCGCGACCTACCCCACGCACATCCACGGGGAGAACGTGATCGAGTACCGAGGCTCGGTCAGCCGCTACACCGGCACGATCCCGCGGATCAATCCGGCGGTCCTACTTCAGGTCGAGTGGGCCCGGCGGCGGATGAACGCCATGGCATCCCAGGTCCCGCTGGACGCGCCGTGGAGCGCGGCGAACGCACGCAAGTGGGACTCAATGACTTTCGGCCAGTGGATGAGCCTGAATGCGCCGTCCAAAGGCGCGCGCATGCTCATCCGCCTTGCGATCCGCAGCGTCTTCGGCACCGAGCCCGAGGACGTCTCGCTCCTTCACGTCCTCTTCTACCTCCACTCGGCCGGCGGGTTCGACGCCCTCGTCGACACGGCGGGCGGCGCTCAGGACGCACGATTCGTCGGCGGCTCACAGCTCGTCGCCATCCGCATGGCGGAGGAACTGGGCGAGCGGGTGATGCTGCACGCGCCCGTTCGCAGGATCGAGGACACGGGGGCCGGGATCCGGATCGACGCCGATGGGCTAGCGGTCGAAGCCGAGCGCGTGATCGTCGCTGTCTCCCCCACGCTCGCGGCGCGGATCGACTGGGAGCCCGAGCTTCCGGCGCGTCGCGACCAGATGACCCAGCGAATGCCCCAGGGGGCAATCGTCAAGTGCATGGCTATCTACGACGAGCCGTTCTGGCGGGCTGAGGGGCTGTCGGGATCGGGGCTCTCCGACGGAGGTTCCGTCAACGCGATCTTCGACAACACGCCGCCCGATGGCTCGCCGGGCGTCCTCCTGGGCTTCCTGGACGGGCGAGCCGCGAGACGCTGGGGCTCGGCGTCGGCTGGCGAGCGCCAAGCCGAGGTCGTACGTGTCTTCGGCCGGCTCTTCGGGTCACGGGCGCTGAGCCCCGCCGGCTACGTCGAGCGCAACTGGGCCGCCGAGCGCTGGTCGCGCGGCTGCTACTCCGGAGCGTTCGGGCCGAGCGGCTGGACCGACTTCGGCCCCGCCCTGCGCCAGCCAGTTGGCCGAGTCCACTGGGCGGGAACCGAGACGGCGACGGTATGGAACGGGTACATCGACGGCGCGATCACCTCGGGTGAGCGAGCCGCCGCTGAGGTGGCCGGCGCTACGTAGCGTTGCCGTGTGGAGGCGTCTCGTCCTCTGCGTCGGGATCCACCAGAAGCGTCGGCCCCTCCTCCGACTCGGGCTCGAGGATCTCCTCCTCGGCCGACTCCGGCTCGGGTTCCGGCTCCAGGATCTCCTCCTCGGCGGACTCCGGCTCGGCCGGTTCCGGTGCTAAGTCGACGGGCTCTCCTCCACGGGTGGGCGAGCGAAGATCCTCGACGGCCCCGAGTAGCTCCTCGGCCAGCTTGGTCGCATCCGCTGCGATCTCGTCCCTGCGATCGATCAGGCTCGAGATGGCCAGGTTGAGCTGTCGCCGCCGGGCGATCGCGTCATCGATGATCTTCTGGGCCTTCGTCTCCGCGTCGGCGACCATCTCGTCCATCTTCTGGCTGGCGTTCAGGCGCGCCTTACGCGCCTCATCGTCGGCATCAGCTCGCAAGCGCTCGGCATATTCGACGGCCTCGTCGCGCAGGTTACGCGCGGCCTCCTCGGCCGCGTTCAGAATGCCGGCCGTCCGCTCGCCGACCTTGGCGAACTCCTCGCGAACGCCAGGCGTGGCGCTCGAGACGGCACCGGCCGTGCCCTCCATCCAGTCGGCCACCCGATCCAGCATGTCGTGGACGGCCTGGCGGTCATAGCCGCGAAGCGCCTGGGGGAAGGTCGCGCGGCGAACCTCCTCACCGCTCAACGGGTCGCCGCCGGCACGTGGCGGGGGCGTGGGCGTATCCGCGGCTTCCACAATCGTCAGCTTCCGGGGTCGACTACGACGGGCTTCTCGCCCGAGTAATCGTAATACCCGCGGCCTGACTTCCGCCCGTAATGACCCGCGTCGACGAGTGTCCGAAGCGTCGGCGGCGCCGCGAAGCGGTCCTCGCCGTAGTAGTCGTGCATGACGCTTGCGATGGAGTCGAGGGTGTCGAGCCCCACGAAGTCGGCGAGCGTGATCGGGCCCATCGGGTGACTCGCTCCGCCCATCATCGCGGCGTCGATGTCCTCGACGGAGCCGACACCCGCCTCGTACGCATTGATCCCGTCGAGCATGAACGGGACGAGGAGCCTGTTGACGATGAAGCCTCGGTTGTCGCCGGCGGCAACCGTCGTCTTGCCAAGGGCGTCACCGAAAGCGAATCCCGCTTCAGCCGTCTCTTCGGCAGTGCCCTCGCCGCGAACGACCTCCAGAAGTGGCATCACTTGCACCGGGTTGAAGAAGTGGAGGCCCAGGAACTGGCCGGGGCGGGACGTCACGGCGGCCTGATCGGCGACCGCGAGCGACGAGGTGTTCGTTGCGAACAGCGCCTCGTCCTTCACGATCCCGTCGAGCTCTGACCAGAGCTCGAGCTTCGCGTCGAGGTTCTCCGTTATCGCCTCGATCACGAGGTCGCAGTCGGCCAGATCGGTGCGGTCCTCGGAGGTCTTGATGCGCGCACGCACGGCATCCGCATCGGCCTGCTCCAGCTTTCCCTTCTCGACCGCGCGGGCTAGCTGTTTGTCGATCTTCGCCATGCCCTTTTCGAGCTGTTCAGCGGATATGTCCGTGACTACGACATCCCAGCCGCCCTTTTGAGCGCACACCTGGGCGATCCCGTGACCCATGAGGCCGCAACCGACGACTCCAACCGACTTGATCTCCATATCTGCGCTCAGCTCCTTGAGGTGGTTTCGGCGGGCCAGCTTAGGCTAGGCGGCTCCAGCCGCCTCCAACATCTTCTTCATCTCATCCGCGAGCGCATGCATGCCGCTCATCGGGCGGACCATCACGATCATCTCGCGGACCCTGCCGTCCTCAGCGAAGCGCAGGATGTCGACGCCTTGCAGATCGCGGTCCCCGGCACGGGCTTCGAACACGAGCACCGCGGCGTCGCCCGTTTCCACGTGCTCGATGTAGCGGAAGTCCTCGAAGACCTTCAAGACCGCGCCAAGGATCATCCCGAGCGCCTCTCGGCCCTCGTACGGCTTGAAGACGACCGGGCTCTTGAAGACGACGTCTTCGGTGAAGAGCTCCTCGACCCGCGAGAAGTCCTTGGCCTCCACTGCGCGCCTGAATGCTTCGCTTCTCATTGCTCGAGCTGCGCGTCGAGGGTGATCTCTTCCACAGCGGCGAGCGCCTTCGAGAGCGGGCAGTGCTTCTTCGCCCTGCCGGCGTACTTCTCAAACTCCTCCTGGTCGATGCCCGGCACCTTGCCCCTGACGATGAGGTTGATCTCAGGGATGTTGAAGCCGCCCTCCTTCTGGCGCAGATGGACGACAGCCTCCGTGTCGAGTGTCTCCGGCGGGTGTTCGGCCATCCCGAGGATCAGAGCGAGCGCCATCGTGAAGCAGCCAGCGTGGGCGGCAGCAAGAAGCTCTTCCGGATTCGACTCCGGAGCGTCCTCGTAGCGGGAGCGTGCTGAGTACGGCCCCTCCCAAGCACCGCTTCCCAGGCCGATCGTGCCGACCCCCTCCATCACGTTCCCTTCCCACTTCGCCGTCGCTGTGCGTTTCGGCATGTCCTACTCCTAACTCGTAGTCGTGTGCCAGTCCACCGGGCCGGCGCGCAGAACGTGCGCTCCAAGCGGCCGGCCCAATACGTCTTGCACGGCGCTTGACGCCGCGATCAGCTTGTTCAGGTCGATCCCGGTCTCGACGCCCATCTCCTCGAGCATCGAGACGAGGTCCTCGGATGAGATGTTCCCCGTCGACCCCGGAGGCACGGGGCAACCCCCGAGCTCGCCGAAGGCCGACTCGAACGAGTCGATCCCCAGCTCTAGCGCGGCGAGAACGTTGGCGAGGCCCTGCCCGCGGGTGTTGTGAAAGTGCGCCGTCAACTCGGCTCCCGCGAGACGGTCGCGCGCTTCGGCGAAGAACTCGCCGACCTGGCGGGGATTGGCCATTCCCGTCGTGTCGCCGAATGCAATCTCCTCGCAACCGGCCTCGCGCAGGCGCTCTGCGATGCCGAAGACCCGCTCGGGGGGGACGTGCCCCTCGTACGGACAGCCGAACGACGTTGAGATCACTCCCTCGGCTCGGAGGCCTTCTGCGAGCGAGCGCTCGATCACCTTCTCGAGCCCACTCAGCGACTCTTCGATCGAGCGATTCACGTTCTTCTGGTTGTGAGTCTCCGACGCCGAGAGGAACAGGTTCACCTCGTCGAAGCGCTCGCGGCGCTCGAGCGCATTGTCGAGCCCCTTCTCGTTCGGGATCAGGACGGAGTAGGCGACGCCCTCGAGCTTCTCGTACGAGTCGAGCACGTCATTCGCGTCAGCGAGCTGCGGGACCACGTCGGGCCGGACGAACGAGGTCAGCTCGATGCGCCGGCATCCGGCGGCCCCCAGCATCCCGATCAGGCGCACCTTGTCCGCCGTCGGGATCGTCTCTGGCTCGTTCTGAAAGCCGTCGCGCGGCCCTACCTCGCGCAGGCGTGCGCTTGTTGGAAGCGCGGCCATCCGATCAGCCGAGTTGGCCGACCTGGATCACGCGGCGCTCGTGGGTGCCGACGCCGATCGTGCGCTCGCCCTCGGTCACCTCCACGTAGAAGCGAAGCTTGCGATCGTCCTCGACCTCCTGGAGGGTTGACCGCACCACGCACTCAGAGCCCTCGAGCGCGGCAGCCACGTGCTTGACGCACACCTCGAAGCCGACGGTCGCCGACCCCTCCGGCAGCTGATCGAACGCGAGGATCGCCGAGTTCCGCTCCATCATCGCGATCATCCCCGGCGTCGAGAGGACGCTCGACCCGATCGTGCCGCCGACGTCCGTGAGCAGGCGGTCCTCGACCCTGAAGGTGTCCGAGCGCTCGGAACCGATCTCCATCAGCACATGCCCATGCCGCCGGAGACGCCGAGCGTCTCGCCGGTCATGTACGAGGAGTCGTCCGATGAGAGGAAGGCGACGACCGCGGCGACCTCGTCGGGCGTGCCCATGCGGCGAAGCTGCGTGCCCGCCTTCATGTTGCCGATGATCTTCTCGCCGATCTCCCCGAACTCGAGCGCCTGCATCAGAAGCGGAGTCTCGATCGGACCCGGGCAGATCGCGTTCACGGTGATCCCGAAGCGGGCGCCTTCACGCGCCATCGACTTGGTGAAGCCCAGGACGCCGCCCTTCGCCGACGAGTAGGCCACGGAGCCCTTGGAGCCGATCCGCCCCGCCTCGGACGAGATGTTCACGATCCGGCCGTAGCCCGCGTCCTGCATGCCGGGGAGGACGGCGTGGGTGCAGGCCAGGACGCCGATCAGATTGATGGCGATCACGCGCTCCCACACGCCGGGGTCGGTGTCGGCGAAGAAGCCGAACTCGTCCGTGCCGGCGTTGTTCACAAGAATCGAGAACGGGCCGTGAGCCTCGGCCAGTGCGATCGACGACTCGGGGTCGGTCACATCGAGGTGGGCTGCGTCCGCGGAGATCTCGGCGGCGACCGCTTCGGCGCCTTCAGTGTTGATGTCGCCGATCACGACCTTGGCGCCTTCGGCGGCGAGCCGGCGAGCCGTAGCGGCGCCGATGCCGCTGGCACCCCCGGTCACGAGCGCCTTTCGTCCCTCGAGCCTCATCGAGCCGCAGCATATGTATTCGCGGTCTCCTACATAGACTGCGGCGCCGATGCCAGAGGCGATCCCGATCATCGGCGGCACCGGCGCGCTCGGCTACGGGCTCGCTCTGCGCTGGGCGCTGGCTGGCCGCGCGGTCGTCCTCGGCTCGCGCGATGAGGAACGCGCAGCCGAGGCCGCGAAGAAGCTCTCCGACGCCGTGCCGGACGCAGAGATCGAGGGCATGTCGAACGCCGAGGCGGCAAAGCAGGGACCAGTCGTGATCCTCACCGTGCCGTTCCGCGCGCAGTCCGAGAACCTCACGAACCTGAAGGACTCGCTCGAATCCGGCCAGCTCCTGGTCGACTGCACCGTCCCGCTCGCTGCCGCCGTCTCCGGCAAGGCGACTCGCACCCTCGGGGTCTGGCAGGGGTCCGCGGCCCAGCAAGCCCAGGAGATGGTCCCCGACGGAGTGACAGTCGTCGCCGCCTTCCACACGGTCGGCGCGCCCGAGCTTGCCAACCGGCAATCGATTCTGGACGAGGACGTCCTGATCTGCGGCGAGCGAAAGGCCGACAAGGCGAAGGTGGCCGCGCTCGTCGAAGCCATCCCCGGCCTGCGCGCCGTGAATGCCGGGCCGCTCGAGATGGCGCGGATCGTCGAGCAGCTCACGCCGCTCCTGATCTCGATCAACGTCCGCTACAAGGTCCACGCGGGCATCCGGGTGACCGGGCTGCCCGACGCTGACCATTGGGAGTGACCCCTCCCGGGAGCGTCGCCATCCTCGCCGGTGGTACCGGCGGCGCGAAGCTGGCGGCAGGGTTGCACACGCTTCTGGATACCGATGTAGCCGTCATCGCGAACACCGCCGACGATTGCGAGATCCACGGCCTCCACGTCTCGCCCGACCCGGACCTCTGCACCTACTGGCTCGCGGGACTCATTGACGAGGAGCGCGGCTGGGGGATCGAGGGCGACGGCTTCGTCGTGCACGAGCAGCTCACCGCCCTTGGCGCTCCCGGGTGGTTCAGCCTCTCGGACCGAGACCTCGCGACTTGCCTCTACCGCACCCACTTCGTGGCCGAGGGCGGCACGCTCACCGCCGCCCAATCGCAGATCGCGAGCGGGCTGGGAGTCCTCGGGCGCGTCCTGCCGATGTGTGAGGAGCCTGTGCGCACCGCCGTCATGACGCCTACCGGCCGGCGCGGCCTCCAGGAGTTCCTCATCCTCGACGAGGGGAAGGCGCCGATCGAAGGCGTCGAGGTCGACGGCCTGGCCGAGGCGCGCCCCACGCCGGAGGTACTCGCGGCGCTCGCCGAAGCCGACCTGATCGTGATCGGCCCCTCCAACCCGGTGATCTCGATCGGGCCGATCCTGGCCGTCCCGGGCATGCGCGAGGCGATCGCGACCTCGCCCGCCCCGGTCATCGCCGTCAGCCCGTTCGTCGCCGGCCGGGCGATCAAGGGCCCGACCGAGGCGTTCATGGAAGCCGTCGGGCGTCCGGTCAGCGCCGCCGGATTCGCCTCCCTCTACGCAGGGCTCCTTGACGGGATCGTCGTGGACGAGGGCGACCCCGACCCGCCCCCCGAGGGACTCGAAGCGCTCGTCTGCCCGACGCTCATGGACGGCGAGAAGGGCCGAGTCGCGCTGGCGGACCGCATCCTCGACTGGGCCGAAGGGCTGACTTGAGGGCCACGGTCATCCTCCCGGTGAAGCGCTTCGCGAACGCGAAGACGCGCCTCGTCGAGACGATCGGGCCACCCGGGCGCGCCGCCATCCTGCGGGCAATGCTCGCCGACGTCCTCGTCGCGCTCGACCGCTCGCGCGAGATCGAGCGCGTGATCGTCGTGACCGGCGAGGGCCGCGCCGAGAAGGTCGCGATGGAGCGCGCGAAGCGCGTCAACACGCCCCTCGAGGTGCTTCGTGACCCCACCGACCACGGCCACTCTGAGGCCGCGACGCTCGGGATCGTCCGGGCGAAGGCTCTCGGAGCGACTTGCACCGCAATGCTCCCGGGCGACTGCCCCCTCCTCGAGCCCGCCGAGCTCGACAGCGCTCTCTCAGCCTTCGCCGAGGGCACGGTCGGCGTTGCCGCCGACCGCCACGGGACGGGCACCAACGGGCTCTTCCTATGTCCGGGCGACGCGATCGGGCCCGCCTTCGGCCCCGGGAGCTGCGAACGTCACCTCGACCGAGCTGGCAGCGCGGGCTACAACGCGGAGCTCCTCGACCTTCCCTCGCTGGCGCTGGACCTCGACACCCCTGATGACCTGGAGGCGCTGTCCTCCATCCTCGCCGACGATCCGAAGCGGGCGCCGCTCACGGCCGCGGCCCTTTCCGAGCTTTGATCGAGGTCCGCCCGGTCGACGGGATCCCCGAGGTCTCCGCCGGCGCGCCGTTGGGGGTGATGATCGCGGCGGCCTGCGAGCCGCGTGACAACGACGTCATCGTGATCTCCCAGAAGATCGTGTCGAAGGCGGAGGGGCGGATTCGCGACCTCGCGAGCGTCGAGCCCTCGGATCGTGCCCAAGTACTGGCCGCAGAGCTCGACAAGAGCCCGCGACTCGTGGAACTGATCCTCACCGAGAGCCGCGAGGTTCTCCGCGCCGAGAACGGCGTTCTGATCGTCGAGACGAACGGCGGCCTCGTCTGCGCCAACGCGGGGATCGATGCCTCGAACGTGCCGGGCGATGGCATGGTGGCCCTCCTTCCGGAGGACGCCGACGAATCCGCCCGGCGTATCCGCGCCGAGATCGCGAGGTCCGGCGAGACCCGTCCAGCCATCGTCATCGTCGACAGCTTCGGCCGGCCGTGGCGCCTCGGGCAAACCGAGGTGGCGATCGGCTGCGCGGGCCTTCGCCCCATCGACGACTGGCGCGGCTTGACCGACCGCGAGGGACAGCTCCTGGGGGCAACGATGATCGCGATCGCCGACGAAGTCGCGGCCGCTGCGGATCTCGCTCGAGACAAGGCCTCAGGCACGCCTGTGGTCGTCGTGAGCGGGCTGGGACGACACGTGACGCGCGAGGACGGCCCAGGCGCCGCATCGCTCCGCCGCGACGCGGACCGCGACCTCTTCCGCTAACTCAGCGCTCGCCCGAAGGGCGCCTCAAAGCCTGTTCCGCTTGGACGGATGGACAGTGGACCGGTGGCCTCCGAGGCCTAACCTAAAGTCGTGGGCCGGTTGCCACTAATCGCAGTCACCACGTCCGAGGTCCGCGTGGCGGAGCAGATCCAGCCCATCCCTGAGGGCGAGCCTGCTCGCCCCGAGATGGCGCTCGGCATGCGCTACCTCCAGGCCATCGAATCGGTCGGCGGCCTGCCGGTCGTGGTCCCTCCGCTACCCGCCGAGGACATGGAGGAACTGATCGGCCGAGTTTCGGGCGTCTGCCTCTCTGGCGGACCTGACATCCACCCCAGGGCGTACGGGCAGGACGAGGACCCAGCGCTCGGTCCCACTTGGCTGGATCTCGACGACGCGGAGCTCGCCGTCGCCAAGGCGGCCTTCGACGCCCGGCTCCCAATCCTCGCGATCTGCCGGGGCGCGCAAGCGCTGAACATCATGCGCAGCGGCACGCTCTTCCAGGATCTCCCCGTACGCGAGGATTTGGAGATCCGCCACCGCCGTGGCCACGGCGAGCCGAACATCAGCCACCCGGTGGAGATCGAGCCAGACAGTGTGCTTGCGCGCGCATTGGGTACTACAGAGCTAGTGGTGAACTCCTTTCACCATCAAGCCTCCGACCAGCTCGGCCGCGGTCTCCGCGCCGTCGCTTGGTCGCCCGACGGCGTCATCGAAGGAATCGAGGCGCCCAATCGGGATTTCGTGGTCGGCGTGCAGTGGCATGCCGAAGCGATGGAGGACGAGCCCGCCGAACGCCTCTTCGCAGCGTTCGTTGAAGCCTGTCGCGCGCATGATGCGGGCGGCCGGGTGCCTGCGTGACGGAGCTTCCCCGCTGGGCAGAATGGCCGGAAGAGCCGCACTCTTCCATGTACTCGATCGGCATCGAAGAGGAGTTGATGCTGGTCGACGAGACCGGGCGCCTCAGCTTCCGGGGCGAGGAGGTCCTCGCGAGCATCGGCGATCGGATGCCCTTCTGTTCGCTGGAGACGCACTCGGCGGTGGTCGAGGTCGAGACCAGCCCGCAGGCGACGGTGGCAAACGCCGTGGCGGCGCTCGGCGGCGTGCGCAATCTTTTGATCGAGCCGCTCGCAAAGCTCGGACTGAGAGCCGCCGGCGCAGGGACCCACCCCATGGCCACGTGGGTCGAGACCCAGGTGCCCGAGCAGGACCGCTACCAGAAGGTGCTGGAGACGATGCGCGAGCTGGCGCGGCGGGAGCCGACGATGGCGATGCACGTGCACATCGCCGTCCCCAGCGCAGACACGGCGATCGCGGCGCTCAACGGCATCCGCGAGCGCCTCCCGATCGTGCTCGCGCTCTCGGCCAACTCGCCGTTCTGGCAGGCGCGCGACTCGGGCCTCGCGTCGACCCGCACTTCCCTCTTCGGCGCCTTCCCGCGCACCGGGCTGCCCCCGTACTTCGCGACCTTTGAGGACTGGGCCGAGCGCGTCGATTTTCTGATCCGCTCTGGCGCGATCCCCGAGCCGACGTTCCTGTGGTGGGACGCGAGGCTCCAGCCCCGGTTCGGCACGATCGAGATCCGCATCGCCGACACCCAGTCGCGGCTGGAGGACGTGGCCGCGCTCGTCGCCCTGATGCAATGCCTCGTCAAGGAGGCGGTCGAGGGCGACATCACCGCCGAGGCCAGGCGCGAGGCAGTGGCCGAGAACCGGTTCCTGGCCTCCCGCGACGGCACCGAGGCGTGCCTCATCGACCTCCACACCGAAAGCCTGGTCCCGCTCCCGGAATGGGTCAACGATGCGCTAGAGGTTTCCGAGCCGCACGCTCGCGAGTTGGGCTGCGAGTCAGAGCTTGCCCGAGTGCGCGACCTCTGCAACTCGAACGGAGCCGACCGCCAGCGCGAGGTCTTCGACCGTAACGGCATCGAGGCCGTCGCGCCCTGGCTCGCCGACGAGCTCCAGGCCTCACTCCTCGTCGGCTAGGTGCCTGGCACCAGGGCTACGCGGTGAGCGCGGCCGGCTCGGGCGGGTACGTCTCGATGATCTCGTAGAGGGTCGTGCGCTGCGCGGGTGTTCGGCCGGCGGCGCGCGCGGCGCCGATCAGGTCCTCGGGGTCGAGGCGGTCGCCGTGCTGCGAACCGGCCATACGCGAGATCGACTCCTCCATCAGCGTCCCGCCAAGGTCGTTCACGCCCCAGCGCAGGCTCTCGGTCGCAGCGTCGATCCCCATCTTGACCCAGCTCGCCTGAAGGTTCTTGATCGTCCGGCCAAGGGCGAGACGGAAGGCCGCGGTGTGCTTGAGGTTCTCCTCGCGCGAGATCTCCTCGATCCCATGTGTGCGGCCGAGCATCGTGTGGAAGGGGATGAACGAGAGGGGCACGAACTCGGTGATGCCCCCCGTGCGCTCCTGCAGCTCCCGGATCACTCGCATGTGGCGAGCCAGCTCCCAGGGCTCCTCGATGTGGCCGAACATGACGGTCGAGGTCGAGCGCAGTCCCGCCCGGTGCGAGGCCTCGATGATCTCGACCCAGCGCGCCACTGGAAGCTTGTTGGGCGAGATGCGAGCGCGCACCCCGTCGTCGAGAACCTCGGCAGCGGTTCCCGGCGTGGACCCCAGGCCCTGTTCGACTAGGTACTCGAAGACCTGGTCGGGCGTGCAGCCGGATCGCTCGCACATGTAGTGGACCTCCATCGGCGAGTACGCGTGGAGGTGGAGCTGCGGCGCCGCTTCCTTGGCGAGCGAGAGCCAGCGGCCGTAGTCGGCGAGCTCATAGTCGGGGTGGATGCCTCCCTGCATGCAGATCTCGGTTGCGCCGAAGTCGACGGCCTCGCCGATGCGGCGCTGGAACTCGTCCTCGGTCACCTCATAGGCGTCGGGCGAGCGGCGGCCCTGGCCGAAGCCGCAGAACGCGCAGCCGACAACGCAGACGTTCGTGAAGTTGATGTTCCGGTTGACGACGAACGTCGCGGTCTCCCCGGCGAGCTCGGCGCGAAGCGAGTCCGCCGCGATGCGCATGTCCTCGATCACCTCAGGACGGCGCTCCGCGAAGAGTGCCGTCAGCTGAGCCTCGGTAAGCGGATCATCCGCGAGCGCGCGCTCAATCGCGGCCGGTGCCAACTCCGGATCGATCTCCCTCTCTTCCCGTCTGCCGGAGCCGCGCCGCGGGATGAAGCTCCAGTACTTGAGCTTCACCACGTCGAGGACCCCCTGGTCCATCCACTCCGGCTCCAGGTATTGCGGATAGACGCAGAGGCGCTCGGTAAGCGCATAGCCCTGGGGCGCGAGGCGCTTTCTCACCTCGTGCGGGCTCGGGAACGCGTGCTCGGGCGAGATGTGGTCACCGTTGGCCGAAAGGCCACCCAGGTCTGTGGCTCCCGCCTCGACCAGCTCGTCCCACCAGTCGGCCAGGTTCGGCGGGATCTGGATGCCGACATCGGGCATGAGCCGCCGGCACTCGGCCACGAGCAGCTTCATGTCGTCGACCGTGATCGGCGACGCCCAGTCCGGCATGGGCGCCTCGTCGCCTGGCGCCGACACGCCGTTCGCCCATCGGCGCTTCGCGGCCTCATCGGCGATGTCGGCGACCTCCTGGCCGTAGTAGCGGGGGTGCGGAACGTAGTTCTGGAGGATCACCTCCTGGATGTGGCCATGGCGGGAGTGCGAGGAGGCGAGCGCCTCGAGCGAGGCGATCCTCTCCTCCTCGGTCTCGCCAATGCCCACGAGGATGCCCGAGGTGAACGGGATGCGGAGCTCGCCGGCGGCGTCGATGGTCTCCATGCGGACGGCGGGATGCTTCGTCGGCGAGCCGGCGTGGACGGTCTCCATCAGGCGCTCGGAGATCGATTCGAGCATCAGGCCCTGCGATGCCGTGGCCTCGCGAAGGCGCGCCAGGTCCTCGCGAGGTAGCGCGCCGAGGTTCGTGTGTGGGAGTAGGCCGCGCTCGAGCGCCCGCTCGCAGGCCCACGCGACGTAAGAGACGAAGTCCTCGTGGCCGTAGGAGCGCAGGCGCTCCGCCACTTCGGCGTTCACCTCCGGCCGCTCGCCCGTCAGGACGAGGAGCTCCTTGGCGTTCCTTCTCAGCGCCTCATCGAGCTTCGCCTCGACCTCGTCGGGCGCGTAGAGGTGCGCCTTGCGCGTCGCGAACGAGCAGTACTTGCACACGCACCGGCACGTGCGCGAGAGCGACAGGGTGTAGTTGCGCGAAAAAGTAACCCGGCGCACGGGCTTCAGGCTAGACGAGCGCGTAAGCCTTACGTTTTGTTGTGGGTGCGCGTCTCCGCATCCTTGACCGCCTGGCCGACCGCACGGGCGTCGGACGTGGGCGGCTCGGGACCCTCAGCGAACTGCGGGCCGGAAATCACGAACTTGTAGACCGCGGTCGCCAGAAGCGCCCCGACGATCGGTCCGAGGACGTAAGGCAAGAGCATCGAGGCCTCTAGGGTGTCGCCGATCAGGGCGGGGCCGAACCAGCGGGCGGGGTTGAACGAGCCGCCCGTCAGGGGACCGAAGATCATCACCAGGAAGCCAAGCGTCGAGCCGATCGCCAGCGGCGCCCACTCCTGGCGAGCGCGCGGGTTCAGCGCAACCGAGCAGATCACGAGGACCAGGACGAAGGTTCCGATCGCCTCGATGACGAAGCCGGCGAAGTCTCCACTCAGGGCCGGGGAGATCTGAGCGCTTCCGTAGCCGCCGAGGCTGCCCTCGTCCTCGATCAGGCTCTTGACGAGGAGCGCGCCGAGCACGGCGCCCGAGAGCTGGGCGAGGATGTAGACGACCGCATCGACGACGTCGATCCGCTTCTGGATCGCAGCGGAGATGGTGACCGCGGGATTGAAGTGCCCGCCTGACACCGCGCCGAAGGTCATGATCAGCGCGAAGAGGCCGAAAGCGTGCACGAGGCCGATGACGGCGAAGTCCGCGCCGGTTCCCGAAGCAGGATCGGTCTGGTTGAACAGCGAGAGCACGAAGCCGATGAACATGACCAGGACGAGCGTCCCGAGCAGCTCTGAAATGTATGCGGCCAGACCTCGGTCTTTCACTGCTTCTTGAACCTCCTGCGTTGGAAAAGTTTCACGACGCCTCTCTCTTTGGCGTCTGCACCCGGGGTGCGGGGCGCGAGTCTAGAGAACGGCCACCCAAACTACGCCGGTACGCACTCAGAATCGCAAGCTCAGCGCTTCTGACCACGCGCGAGCTCGTAGCCCTCGGGCACGAACTTCTTCGCCGGCCGGCGTACCAGGGCGCCGCGCTTCCCACCCTTTTCGAGGACGGGCAGGCGGAGCTTCAGCTTTTCGACCGTTACCGGGGCCTGGCCGTCCGACGCCCGGCCGTAAGGGGCGTCGACGGGCAGAAGCTCGAGCTTTGCCACATGGCCCTCGGCGAACTCGTAACCGTTCGGGTGGAGTTGGAAGACCTGCTTGCCCGATGCCTCCGGCCGGTAGATGCCGCGGGCGACAAGTGTCGCGTCGCCGTTCTCGTCGACGTCAAGAAGGCGAGAGGCGACCTGCGACGTCGGGCTCGAGGACGTGATCTTCGAGATGACAGTGGGCGAGCCCATCAGCGTGAAACCACCGGCGGGCGCTGGGTCGAGCCGGTACGAGGCGGTACCTGACTGATCGGAGCCGGGAGCGGTCGCGCATGCGCCGCCGCCCGAGATCGGGTCGTAGGCCTGCCCGCGAGCGAGGTCGCCAGGCACAGTCGGAAGGATCGTCTGGGCGGGCTTGAACTTGCCGCGGATCTCGCCGCGCGCGATCTTTGCCCACGAGCGGGCGTGATACGGGCCGCCCGAGGGCTCGTCCGTGCCGCATGTCTGGGTCAGCGTGGTCACGCCGCCCTTCGGCTTCTTGGCACCGGTGAGGTGATGCGCGAGAAACGCGTCCTGATGGTCACGAAGAAGCTCGATGTCGGCGTCCTTGTTCTGCCCCCGCTGGTGGCCGTAATCGAGGAAGAAGAGGGAGATGTCCGCGCCCTTGTACTGGCTGCGGGTGCGGTTGTAGAAGCGGATCGCCTCGTCCGGCGGGAAGATGTCGTCCGTCCAGCCATTCGAGATCAAGAGCGGCGCGGGCGGGATCGAATGATCGATGTAGTACGACGAGTGGTGCGTGACGATCTCGTCGAGCACGTCGGTGACGACCGGGTCCGTGTACGGCTCCCCCGCGTTGATCCGGACGAACCACGTGCGCAGGTCCGCATCGGGATCGACCAGGGGCGGCGCGTATAGGCCGGTCGCCTCGCCGGAGGCGTAGAGGCCCGCGACGAAGGTCTGCTTCATGACGCCGACGGGCGCATCACCGTCCGGGCCTGCGTAGGGAGCGTCAGCCACGTAGTCGAGCGTGCGCCCGTTCGGCATGAGCGAGTTGGCAAGGTCGGTCCACGGGATCTCGGGGATTGCGGCCGCGAGGCTGATGCGCCTGCCCTCCGGGCTCTTCCACGGCTCGAGCGACCCGTCCTCCATCATCGTCCGGTTCTTGAGAGCCGCGAGGGCCATCGAGAGGCCGCCGCCGTACGAGCCCCCTGCCGAGGCGATCGCACCTTTCTGGACTATGTCCTCGTCGACGAGCATTCCCGCGAAGAGCTGGGCGTCGCGGATCTCGAAGCGGGTGTCCATCAAACGCACCCATCCGCCCGAGGCGCACCGGGCCGGCGGAGTGGGCTTAGTGCCGCAGGGGCCGAAGCCGCGGTCCGACATCGAGAAGGCGGCGTAGCCCTGCTTGGTCCAGCGCGACAGGTCGTCGGCGTCGAGCTCCGAGCCGCCGTAGCCGTGGAACTGCATTACGAGCGGGTACGGGCCGTCAGGGCCCGATGCGGGCTCCGGCGGGAACGCGACGTTCACGTCGATCAGCTGGCCGTCGAAGGTTTCCACGACGGTGTCCGAGCCGCCACAGAAGCGCGAGCCGTCCTCGCGCGTCTCACACGGGACCGCGCCGTTGAAGACGGACTGGATCTCAGCTTGAGCGGGCGAGGCGGCAACGAGCATTGCCGCGCCCGCCACGAGAATGGCGATACGTGTTTTCCCCACAAGGCGAAAGTACAGATCGAGAGCGCGCGATGCGCCGGTTCACGCGGAGGGGTCAGACCCCCTTGACTGCTCCTCTTCCTCCGGAACGTCAGTCGTCTTGGGGTCAGACCCCATGCGCTCGTCCCACAGGCGCTTGCCGTCGGCGATCACTTCGCGCGCGTCCTCGAGCGTCTTCCACCCGTCGACCTCGACCTCCTTGCCCTCGAGTTGCTTGTAGACGGAGAAGAAGTGCGTGATCTCGTTCTGGAGCTGCTTCGGAATGTCTTCGAGCGTCTCGGCGTGGTTCCAGCCTGGGTCGTGGTTGGGAACGCAAACGACCTTGTCGTCCTCGCCCTTGTCGTCGCGCATCTTGAAGAGCGCCACGGGTTTGACCGCGATGACGCACCCGGGGAAGGTCGGCTCGGAGACGCAAACCAGCGCGTCCAGCGGGTCCCCGTCACGCCCCCAGTGGTCGATCAGGTACCCGTAGTCAGTCGGGTAGACCATCGAGGAGGAGAGGAACCGGTCGAGGATGATCCGGTCGATCCCCTCGTCGTACTCGTACTTGTTGCGCGAGCCCTTTGGGATCTCGACGTGGACGAGAAGCTGTTCCGAGAGCTTGTGGTCAGCCACGCCGGCGAGCCTATACCCGAAGGACGTAAGCTCGCCGCCGGATGAAACGGGTCGTCGCGCTGCTGGCGGCCGTCCTCGCGCTCAATGGGTGCGGCGAGGACGGTGCTGAACCGGGCGCCTCACGCGAGGCGACGCTCGTGCTCGACTTCACCCCGAACGCGGTGCACTCGGGGCTGTACGCGGCGCAGGAGAACGGCTGGTTCGCCGACGAGGGCTTGGACCTCAAGATCCAGCCTCCAGGCGACTCGACCGACGCTCCGAAGCTCCTTGCCGCAGGCCGAACCGACTTCGCCGTGATGGACATCAACGACCTCGGGACGGCGTCCGAGCGCGGGTTCGAATTAACGCCCATCGGCGCCCTGGTGCAGGTGCCGCTTGCCTCAGTCATCGCTGGCGACGGTGATCAGGTGAAGCGCCCGCGAGATCTGGAGGGCGGCGAGGTCGGCGTCACGGGCCTGCCGTCTGACGACGCAATCCTCGACGCTGTGGTCGAGGCGAACGGCGGCGATCCGGCCACGATCGAGCGCACGGTCATCGGCTTCGATGCGGTCGCAGCGCTTTCTGCCGGGCGCGTCGACGCGGCGACGGCGTTCTGGAACGCGGAGGGAGTGGCGCTGCGCGAGCTTGGCGTCCCGACACGCGAGTTCCGTGTCGGCGACTTCGCGGCGGAGCCTTACCCGGAGCTCGTGGTGGTCACGACCGGCGAGCTGGCGAGGGACGACCCAGAGCTCGTGGCCGCTATGCAGGAAGGGCTAAGAAGGGGGTCAGAGCTGGCGGCCGACGATCCCGAGGCGGCGCTCGAAGATTTCCTCGGTGCTGTCGACGGTTTGGAACGAGGCACCCAAGAGAATCAAATGGAGGCGCTGGTTGAGGTCGATGCGTTCTCCGACGGCGTCGAGCCAGGCCGCTTGACGCCGGCCCGCTACGCGAACTGGAAAGAGTTCGCCCGCGCAAACGGCATCGCTGTGCCGCAAGCCGAAACGATCCTGGAGGGCTTCGCCGATCCCTAGAGGCGGCGCGAGCGGCGGAACTGCTGGCGTACGGACTCCGGGCGGCCCCACATCTGCTTGACCTCGGCTCGGCCCTCGCGGAAGTCGCGGAGGACCATCTCGCCTTCGATCCCCTCGCCGTCGAGGAGCTCGAGCGTTCCCTTCACCGTCTGCGCCGCTGCCGCGTGGCCGAACTTGTTCGCGACCAGGATCCGCCAGTGCCAATCGGCCTTCGAGTACGGCTGCGCGTTCACCTGGGTGAGGATCACCGCCGCGTCGATGTAGCGCGACTCGTCGGGGAGCCGAAAGTCGAGCGTGAGGTCGGTCCAGTCGTCGGGAAGCGAGTCGAGGATCTCCTGGAAGCTCTCGGCGAGGGCCATGGCAGGAATCTAATGCGTTGCCGAACGGCGACGCAAGAAGCAGGTGCGTTATTGGTGTCTGTACCGCCGCACCTGGTGCCAGGCACCGTGCCTGGCACCTAGGCGGTGACGACGCGGATCGCGCCCGCGAGGCGCTCGCCCAGGATGTGCTCGGCTCCGCCCACTGTCACGTGGAGCGGACCCTCGAACGGGTCGCGGCTCACGACCTCGAGCTCCGAACCGGGCCTGATGCCGCGCTCGTCGAGGTAGCGGAGCATCTCGGGGTCCGAGTCGGAGACGCGCGCGAACGAGGCGACGGAGCCAGGCTGGAGCTCCGTCAGGCGCACGGTGTCGTCGTCTGCAAGGGCGAGCTGCGCGTTCGGGATCGGATCGCCGTGCGGATCGTGAGCCGGATCGCCGAGCGCGTTCGCGATCCTCTCCTCGAGCTCTTCGGAGATGTAATGCTCGAGCACCTCGGCCTCGTCGTGGACGCGGTCCCACGGCATCCCGAGCACCTCGGCCAGATACGACTCCAGCAACCGGTGATGGCGGATGACCTCGAGCGCGACTCGCTCGCCCTTCTCCGTGAGGAGCGCGCCCCGGTAAGGCTCATGGCGAACCAGGCCCATCTCGTCCATGCGCTTCAGCATCGATGTGACCGACCCGGCCGAAACGCCGAGCCGCTCGGCGAGCGCCGACGTCGACACAGGGCCCTCGCAGCGCTGCGCGAGCGCGTGTAGCGCCTTCGCATAGTCCTCGACGGCCTCGGTGTTGAGGGCCTGCGGGCGCCTGAAGCCTGAATGTGCCATCAGACACTCACCAGAAGGCTTGTCAAATAGAACGCGATGGCCCCGGCGGCGATAGCTGAGGCGGTCATGGCGTCAAGCGTGCGTCCAGCCGCGTCGCGCATCGATGGAGCGATCTGCACGATCACCTGGATCACGGCCCCGACGCCGATGCCCAGGAGGAAGGCCGAGAGCTCCGCGTTCGTGACCGTCGCTCCGATGATGGCTCCCAGAATCGCAGGCGCCCCGGCGATGACTCCGAGCAGCGCGAGGCGGCCGATGGTCGGCCGTTCGTTATCGCGCACCAGGGGCGCGACGATCGCGAATCCCTCGGTCGTGTTGTGGATGGCAAAGCCGACGACGAGGGCGGCGCCGAGCGCCAGCTCTCCGATCGCGTAGGCAGATCCGATCGCGAGGCCCTCCCCCATATTGTGAAGGCCGATTCCGATCGCGATCATCAGCGCGAGCCGCGCTCCGCCGGATCCCGCCTCGCCCTCGCTCTTATTAGACAGATAGCGATCCACGGCGGTCAGCGCCATGAAGGCCAGGCCCGCGCCGAGCAGGACGAGCTCGTTGCCACCGAAGGCGCCGCCGGACTCACCAGCGATCTCGAACCCCTCGAGGCTCGCGTCGACAGCAAGGAACGCGAGGAGGCCGACGGTCACTGCCATGACAGCTCGGATCCACGTTGGGCGGAACCGTCTCATCGCGGGCAGCAAAAGCATGCCGAGCGCGATTGGGATGACGCCCACATAGAGACCCAGGAGAGCCATCAGCGCGAACAGGTCGCCATCGGTGTCCGGCGTCTCGACGGCCGCGTCGATCTGGTGCTCGATCACGAGGCCGGTCGAGGTGACGAATGAGACCAGGTACGGCTGACCTTCCTGCCAAGGGAAGTCCACGGTGATCGTTTCCGACTGGAGTCGGCCGATTGGCTCGACGGCGCCGTCGAAGTCGACGTAGGAATCGGCGACGAAGACCTGGGCCACCTGGACCTCGTCCGGGCCCGTGTTGCGGACCGTCAGCTCGATCTTGTTCGGCTCGAGCTTGGTCTTCTCGACCGCGAGCTCTTCGATCGGTGGGCCGGCGCGGTCGGGCAGCGTCTCGTCGCCGATGACTGCGATCGTCACCAGCACGGCTGCGATCAGGGCGAACACGCCTCCCGCCAGTGCCCAGAGTGGAACGCGCTCGGTCATGCCGTTCCCTGCGGGCTGAGGTCACAGATGTCCGCGCCGAGCGCCGCGAGCTTCCCAGAGAGATCTCCGCCGCCAACCTCAAAGAACCCCATCCACCCGAGGTCGGCGAACTCCGTCTTGTGGGCGTGGAACATGAACTCGCCCGGGTTGGGGAAATTCATCTCCAGGATGCCGCGCTGCGCCTGTCCCTGGATCACCGTGTCGGTGAACTCGGTCGGGGTGAGCGAGGTGCCGGTCGGGAAGTAGTTGAAGAAGTTCCCGTGGATGTGGAACGAGTTGATCGGGTCGTACTCCAGGATGTTCACGAGGTAGATCCGGATCAGCTCGTCGCGCGCGACCTGGATCGGCTCGTTCACGAAGTGGAACGGGATCGCGTTCACGGCATAGAGCTGGTTGCTCTCGGCGTCGAAAGTCGTGTTCCAGCCGTTCTGGACCATGACCAGCTCGTCAGCGTCCTCACGACCAACCTTGGGGTCGACGATGAACGTGCCGTACATGCCACGCGCGATGTGCTCGGCGAGCGGCGAGACGTGGCAGTGGTAGAGGTGGACGCCGAAGGGCTCGGCATCGAACTCGTAAACCGTCGAGTGGCCCGGCTCGATGATCCCGGCGCCCGCGCCCGGCACGCCGTCCATCGCCGATGGGTGGAGGCCATGAAAGTGGACCGTGTGCGGGTGGGAAGAGCCGTTGATGAAGGTGATTCGAAGAAGGTCGCCCTCGGTGCAACGGAGCGTCGGCCCCGGCACCCGGCCGTTGTAGGTCCAGGCGGGGAACTTCACTCCCGGCGCGACCTCGATCTCCTTGTCGGCGGCGATCAGCTGCCACTCGCGAAGAACGCGCCCCGAGGCGAGCCGCGTTGTCGTCCCGTAGTCGAAGTCGCGAAGGACGTCGGTGGGGTTGAAGCCGTTCGCCTTGTGATTGACGGTCTGCCCGCCCCTGAACGTCGCGCCCGCAGTGCCAAGCCCGTTGAGGTGAGCGTGATCAACGCCCATCGCCGGTGCCGGCGCGCTCGCCTGGGATTGCGGCACGACCTCATTAAGCGCGGCAAGCGCCGGCGCCGCTGCAAGACCGCCAGCCAGGAGCCTGCGGCGGCTGAGCTTGTGGGCGCGCTCGTCCTCCTTGTTTAGTTCGTCCACAAATCAAAGTTTGACACATCAAAACCTCAAAGGCGTTCCCCACCTAGAATCCGACGAGTGAGCGAGCTTGCGATCGAGCTGGACGGGCAGTACCGCGCCCTTCGCGAGGAGGCGGGCGCCGCACGGCGCGAGCGCGGCATCGTCGTGGTCAGCGGCCAAGACGCCGCCGAGTACCTGCAAGGGCAGCTGACCAACGACGTAGAGGCGCTCGAGGCCGGCCAGGGCGCCTACTCGGCCCTCCTTGACCGCAAGGGCAAGATGCAGGCCGACATGAGGGTCCTCCGGACCGCAGACGACGTCCGGATTGGCGTCGAGCCGGAGACCCTCGCCGCAGTCCTTCGCCATCTCACGATGTACGCGATCGGACGAGACGTCTCGATCGAAGACCAAACAGGCGAGCTCGCGCTGATCTCGTTGGTCGGTCCCGCTTCCTCTGAGAAGACGGGTCTCCCTCCTCTTCGCTCTGAGAACGACCACGCGGCGACGGATTTCGACGGGATCGAGGCCATGGTTATTCGCACCGATCAGGGCCTTGACCTCGTCGTCGACGCCGACGACGCAGATCGCGCGCTGACCGCGCTCGAAAAGCGCGGCGTGGCGGCAGTAACCGAGGAAGCTCTCGAGATCCTCCGCGTCGAGAGCGGACGCCCGCGCTTCGGCCGTGAGATGACCCAGGAAACGATCCCGCAGGAAGCCGGTATCAACGAGCGTGCGGTGAGCTTCACCAAGGGGTGCTACATCGGCCAGGAGACGGTGGCCCGCCTTCACTACAAGGGCAAGCCGAACCGCCATCTAAGAGGCCTGCGCCTCTCGCAAGCCGCCGAGGCCGGCTCGGTCGTGAGCCTCGGAGAACGCGAGCTAGGAAAGGTCGGAACCGCCGTCCTCTCCCCGGTCCACGGGCCGATCGCGCTGGCGATTCTGCGGCGCGAGGCTGAGCCGGGGGCCGAGGTACAGGTCGGCGATGACGTCGCGGCAGAGGTGGTCGAACTGCCGTTCGAACAGTTGTGAGATGACAGGCGACCTTTCCGTCGAATAGGGTTCCGCTCGGAGATGAGGATCCGGGAGGTAGCCCAGAACCTTGGAGGCTCCCGCGTAGTGGCGGCCGGTGTCGGCCTCGCTTTGATCGTGGGCGTCTCAGGCTGCGGCGAAGAAGACTTCGAGAACAACCCGCGCCCGCCCAGCCCGGTCGAGCTGACGGCGGCGATCGACAAGAAGGCTGTCTCGATCGCGCCCAGCGACCCGGCCGCCGGACTGGTCGTGATCACGATCTCGAATCAGACCGAGGAACCGACCCGGCTCATCCTGGATGGCCCGGGCGACGAGGACCCCGCGTCCGGCGACATCCCGCCGCGCGGGACCGGTTCGATCAAAGCCGCTCTCGAGGAGGGCAAGTACCAGGCGATTGCCGGCGACGAGGCAATCGCGCCGGCCGCCATCACCGTCGGTCCGCCCGGCGAGTCGTCCCAGAACGACCTGCTGCTGCCCTAGTCCTGTTCGGCCTCGTCGGCCGCTTCCGCAACCAGCGAGTCGATCCGGTCGAGCTTCACCTGAAGCGTCGCGATCATCTCGTCGAGCCCGGACCGGGCTCGGTCCGACGAGGTCTTGATCCCTGTCAGCGCCGACTTGATCGCCTGAGCCTGCTGGAGGCAGGAGAGCGCCTCCTCGGTGACGGACCGGACTTCGGCCGCGTCAACCGTGAGGTCACGGTCGCGAGCCATCGTCACCCGAGCGGCGGCTAGACGGTAAGCAAGCGCCAGCGGCAGATCGTCAGGATCCTCGCGGTCGACCGAGACGATGAGCTTGTTCCCCTCGTACTCGCGGAGCTGCTCGCGACCCGCCGGCACACGGTCGTCGCCGGCCACGACGAGGACGCCGAAGGACGCCGCGCGGGAGGCCATGGCGGCGTTGAGCTCGTCCCAGGCCGCGCGCTTTGAAAGCTGCTTGTCCTTGCACTCGAAAACGATCCGGCCCGCGGAGGGACCTTCGGCGGCCCCCAGCTCGACCAGGACATCGCCCTTCTTGCCGCCGCCCTCGGCCCCCTCGCCGCCGGTGTGCATCGCGCAGTCGTTGCGGATCGATGCGATCTGCTCGATTGCCGCGAAGACCTTCTCCTCGAAGGAGATGCCCTTGCGCGTGCCGGCCTCCTCGGCCTCGGCGACGCGGTCGTCGGCGTCATCGCGCTCGAGCAGGCGGGCGAGTTCCTTGCGAAGCTCCGCGACCTGCCCTTGCATGGCCCGCGCTTCCTTTGAGTGGGAATCGCGCAAACGCTCTACTTCGGCCCGGCTTCGCTCCTCGGCCTCGAGCATCGCCTTGCCGAGCTGCTTTTGGACTGCCACGAGCGGGTTCGTACTGTCCTCCGCAGTCAGCACTTGGCTCATGGCCTGAAGGGTCTCGTGAGTGTTCTTGGCAATCGTTTCCCGGACCTGCGCAAGCAGAGATTCGTCGCCTTCGAATACTTCCGCGAGTGACTCGCTGATCGATTCCGCCGAAGCCGTGAGAGTTCCTTCGAGCTTTTCGTCCAACTCGCCAAGGCTGGCCTCGATTTCGCGGCGGACGTAGTCGACGTTGACCGCGGTCTCCTCGGAGTCGAGGACGCGGGCGCCGATCTCGATCGCCTTGCGGACGGTCTCTGATGGCAAGCTGCCGGCCTGAGCTCGGTCACGGACGACTTCCGCGGCGCGCCGATCGTCGACCGTAAGCGCCTCGATGACGATCCGGTCGCCGAGCGCGCGGACGGTCCCGTCAGGCTCGTCGCCGATCTGAAGTTGTGGTTTCTCCGAGGCTTCCATAGTGGATTCTCGAAGGTAGTCGCGCCTTCGGACGGGTTCCTGACGTTGCAATCCGGCGGCCAAAGGGCTACCGTCTCGCCCATGAGATGGAGGCAGGGTCGCTTGTTTGGTGCGGTAGCGATAGCCGCCGTCGCCATCGCGGGGAATTCGGCCACAGCGGGCGGCACGAAGAAGATCGAGTCGAAGGTGACGCTCGGCTATCAAGCCTGCGGCGTCGTCGGGCCGCCTCCCTGCGACATGGGGTCATATCTCTACGGTGAAGTCAAGTCGAAGAAGAACACCTGCGTCGCCGGCAGAGTGGTCAAGCTCCGCGAAGAGGACGGCGATGTCTTCGCGACCACGGAGACCGACGGGAACGGCGAGTACAAGACATTCAGCGGGCCGGCGGAGCCCAACCAGGAAGTCGACGCGCTGGTGACGAAATCGACGTTCGGGAACAACGGTGTCTGCCTCAAGGACGTCTCGAAGCCTGTCCTGTACTTCATAGCGCCCTGATCGAGCCGGATACCATCGCGCGGCCCTTCCCCCTTTTGAACAGGAGTTGAACGCACGTGGCAGTTGACGTATCGGAAGTCTCGAATCTCGACGTGGAGCCCGGCACGCTGCCGGAGACGATGGCCGCCTGGGTCATCCGCCAGGAGCGCGAAGGCGAGCCGAAGGACGCATTCCAGATCGAGGAGATCGAGGTCCCGGAGCCCGCAGCGTTCGAGGTGATCGTCCGCGTCATGGCCGCAGGCGTCAACTTCAACAACGTCTGGGCATCGCTCGGCAAGCCGGTCTCGGTCTTCGGCTACGGCGACCACCCCGAGTACGGCCATCACATCGGCGGCTCGGACGCCTCCGGCATCGTCTGGAAGGTCGGCCCGGGCGTCACGAACTGGCAGCCCGGCGACGAGGTCGTCATCCACTGCAACCAGGCCTCCTACGAGGACGTCGAAGTCCACGGCCTCGACCCGATGGCCGCCCCATCGCAGAAGATCTGGGGCTACGAGACCACCTGGGGTTCGTTCGCGCAGTTCACGAAGGTCCAGGCGCAGCAGCTCCTGCCGAAGCCGAAGAACCTGTCGTGGGTCGACTCCTCCGCATACGGCCTCACCTACTTCACCGCCTACCGGATGCTGATGGACCGCTGCAATATCCAGGCCGGCCACAACGTCCTCATCTGGGGCGCGGCCGGCGGGCTCGGCGTCTTCGCGACCCAGCTCTGCAAGGCGGCCGGCGCTAACGCCGTCGGCGTCGTCTCATCGGCAGACAAGGGCGAGCTCGTCAAGTCGCTGGGGGCCGTCGACTACATCGACCGCAACGAGTTCGCGGGCATGATGCGAAAGGGCGGCGAGACCGCCGACGAGGAGAAGGAGCGCTTTGGCGTCTCCCGAGCTTTCGCGAAGAAGGTGAAAGGGATCCTCGGGGACGCCCCCGACATCGTCTTCGAGCACGTCGGCCAGGCGACCTTCCCAACCTCGGTCTTCACGGTGAAGCCTTTCGGCAAGGTCGTGATCTGCGGCGCCACGTCGGGCTACACGCTCGATTTTGACGTGCGCTACCTGTGGATGAAGCAGAAGGAGATCCTGGGCTCGCACTTCGCGAACGCGTACGAGTGCATGCGAGCGAACCAGCTCATGGCCGAGGGCAAGATCCGGCCCGTCCTCTCTGAGGCGATGGACTTCGAAGGCGTTCCCGAGGCGCATCAGATGATGCACGAGAACCGCCACACCGGCAAGATCACCGTCCGCGTTGGCGCGACCTCGAACGACGAGGGCCAGCACGAAGAGGGACCGGGCGCGATCTGGGCCGAGGTCGGCGCTTGAGGTTCGCGTTCTTGGCGCTCGCAGTCTCGCTGGCGTTCCCTGCCATAGCGATTGCGAACCACGTTCCGGGAACCACCTACGAAGGACGCGTAACAACGGGACAGGGCGGCCAGGTCACACTCACCGTCTCCGGCGACGGGACCACGGTCGATGCCGAGTTTCAGAACCTCGGCCATGTATCTCAACCTTGCACGGGTGTCGGCTTCGCGACCGATCCGGTGCCGATTACCAATCACAGCTTCACGTTCACTTCCTCGGATGGCCTAAGAACGGCAAGCGGCACTTTCGGTCCCTCTGCTGTGCAGGGCGGCGCGCAGGTTCTGACGACCCCTTGCACCACCGGCTCGCAGGCGTGGTACGTCGCGGGCCCGGACGGAGGATTCGGCACCGACACGCCCGGTGAGCTCTTCGGAGTCGGAGTCTTCGATCCGAACGGAGTGGGTCAGACGCAGGAGCTTCAGGCGAAGCCTGGGAAGACCGCCGTTTTCGACGTCGGCATCATCAACCAAGCCACCTCCAGCGAAAGCTTCGGCGTCAAGGGCTGTAAGTCCTCGAAGGGCTTCAAGGTCAAGTATTCAGACGAAACCGGAAACGTGACCGGGGACGTGACCCAGGGCTCCTATGAAACGCGGAGCCTGGCTTCGATCGATGTCGGCAACGATCTTCACGAGCTCACGCTGAAGGTCAAAGCGCTCTCCGATGCGAAGCCGGGAAAGACGAAGTCGTGCAAAGTTGCCGCGGAGTCAGACCTCTTCACAGACGTGATCAAGGCGAAGACGAAAGTGAAGGGCGGCTAACTCCCGCCGACTGTAGGATCACGCCCGATGCACGTCAACAACATCGACTGGAACATCAACCCGTTTCGGGCCGACGACTGGTTCGAGATCTGGCATCCCGCGCTCGACCGCGCGCTCGCCCACGGCGCCAGCACTTGTTACATGACCCGGGCGATCGACAACCCGCTCCAGTTCAGGCAGGTTTCGGTCTGGGAAGACAAGTCGGACTTCGATAACTACTGGGCCTCTGACGAGGTCGCGGCGCTCCGCCAGGCCGCCCTCGCCTACTACCACAAGCCGCTCTATCCGACCTGGCACTCGCTGGTCGCAGAAGCGGCACTCGACCGCAGCGCCAGCTAGGCGACGGCCTCGAGCTGCGCCGTCGTCGCGGCTTCGAAGTGCTCGCCTGCTGCCGTCAGGCATTCGAGCATCGCTTCGGTCGCCGCTGAGCGCGTGCGCCTGGTCACGGCATAGACGCGGCGCATCGGCGCCGCTGGCTCGGTCGGGAGGACCACGATGTCCTTGCGGAGCGTGGGAAGCGCCAGGTCCGGCAAGAGCGTCACGCCCAGGCCGGCGGCGATGAAGCCCTGGAGCACGTGGTAGTCGTCCGACTCGAAGCCGATACGCGGCTCGAATCCCGCGTCGCGGCATGCCTGGGAGACGATGAGCCCGCACGAGCTCGGGCAGCCGCCGCTGAGCCAGTCCTCGTCGGAGAGGTCGGTCATCTTCACGCGTGCGCGGCCGGCCAGCGGGTGGTCGATCGGGAGCGCGACATGCATCGCCTCGGTAAGAAGAAGGGTGTGCTCGAGGTCGCGCTCCTCGGGCTCGGGGAGCGTCGGGTAGTCGAAGGTGATGGCGACATCGAGCTCGCCGGCGCGAAGCCTGGGCAGCGAGCTCTCGGGCTCGGCATCGGCGACGTTCAGCTTCACCTTCGGGTGTTTCTTCGTGAACTGGGAGACGGCGAGGGTGAGGAGCGTGGCGCTTGCGCTCGGGAAGCTCGCGATCCGCACCTCCCCGCCCTCGAGGCCTGCGATCGCCTTGAGCTCGCGCTCAGCCTCGTCGAGGCGGCAGATCGCCGCATCGGCGTGCGAGACGAGCACGGTGCCCGCGTCGGTGGGCTTGGTGCCATCCCTTGTGCGCTCGACGAGCTTCATCCCAACCTCGCGCTCGAGCGTCGCGATCTGCTGGCTCACGGCTGACTGTGAGAGGTACAGAACGTCGGCTGCGCCGGAGAATGAACCCTGCGTGACGACCTCCCTGAGGATCCTCAATCGCTTCACATCGAGCATAAGCCAACCTTATCACGTTTGACAGAACTTCATGTTGCGCTTATGCCCGAAGCGCGCGATCCTTGACATATCACGAAACCAGCGCCCCGCTCGTTTCATCACCAGGAGGTAAGTCATGGAAACCACGAAGAACTCAAACGGCATCACCATCCGCCGTCTTGGCCATGGTGACGAAGCGGCAATCGAGAGGCTCATCGAGCTCGACTCGGGCAGGCGCCCCGAGGGTGAGCTGATGGGCGTCGAGATCGACGGGCGGCTCCTGGTCGCCAGCTCGGTCGAGACTGGCGAGAGCATCGCCGATCCCTTCAGCCGCACCGCCGAGCTCCGGGCACTCCTGGAAGTCAGGATCGCCCAGATGAACGGCAAGAAGGGCGAGCATCGGAGCAAGCGCTTCGGCCGCCGCCGCACACATTCGCGCGGAGCACTGGCCGGATCCCCTCCCGGCGCAGGCGGCAAGCTCCTCACGCTGCCCGTCCGGTTGGGGTAGACGGCTACCTCGGTGCCAGGCACGGTGCCTGGCACCGGTCAGTGCTGCTCTAGAGGGGCCATCGTGAGGCCCGCGTCTGAGAGCTGTTCCCAGTAGAGCTCCGCGGGCTCCTTTGGCCCGGTCCACACCGCCGCGCGGCCCTGGTTGTGGATCTGGTCGGCGTAGCGGTAGCCGGCGTCCATGCTTACTCCAGGGACTATGCGCGCTAGCGAGCTCGCGACGTGATCGAACGTGTTGTGATCGTCGTTCAGGACGATCACCAGCCAATTACCGCCCAGCCCGCTGCCAGGACCACCCGTCCGCGGGCGCTCGATCGTCTCGGTTGCCATGGCGATTGCCGGTGCTGCGCTACGGAGTGGGGACGCCGACCTTGACCGACGAGAAGCGCGCGACCGGGCCGGGATTGGCCTTCTTCGTCGATCCGAGGCCAAACGCCACCTTGCGTCCGGTCACCTGGCCCGGATTCGGGTCGTTGTAGGACTCGACCGACTTACCGTTCACGAAAGCGGTCACGTCATTGCCCGTGACTCGCAGGCGCAGCTTGTTGTTCTCGCCGACCGGCTTGATCTTGTTCGCGGTGCCGTTGATCGGCAGACCCGAACCGCCACCGGCCGGTTCCCTCGTGAACTTGTACTTCTTGCCCTTCGGGATAACTCGGAACTCGTACCAGGTGCCGTCGCCGACGCGGACACGCACAGCGAGGTACGCGTCATTGCGGACGTTCTTGGGCGTCGCGTCGAGGATGCGCCCGTCCGCCACGATCTCGTGGTCCGGCTGATCCGCATCGCCGGTGACCGGCGGCGAGTACTCGCAGAATGTCTTTCCGCGCATGTCGATCCGCATCGCCTTGTTGTCCTCGACAAAGGTCCGCTCGCATTTCTTCCCGCCGCTGATCAAGTCGATCTCGTTGTACGACGACTTCGACCCGAAGCTGTTCTTGTAGACGTAGACGACGGCGGCGGCGCTCGAAACGAAGAGAAAGAGCGCGCACAGACCGAGGCCCAGAGAAAGCCGGAGCTGTGTGAGTCCTTTGAGCTTGCGAAGAATCATCTCTTTGGAGCCTAGAGATGGAGACACTCTCTGGCAGCGAAAGATGCGGTCCGGCAACGACGCGCCCGCGGCGCCTGCCTAGGGATTCTCGGCTTCCGCGGTCGCCTCGCGGCGCTTTCGCCAGTAGCGCTCGAGCCCTTGCCAAAGCTGGTCGGGCGGCATCGCTTGGCGCAGGCGCTCGGCGATCTCCTCCCCCTCGGCGTCGAAGCGTGCGTGGAGCCATTCCGCGAAGCGATCGGAATCGTTGTGTGAGCTCTCCTCCGCCGCGTCCTTGAGCCAGGCCTCGACGCGGGCGATCTGCCCCTCCGCATCGTCCTTCCACCCGAAGTGGGTCATGCAGATCCGCTTCGGCTCGAGCGAGCGGAGCATCTGAAGCGATTCGAGCCACACCTCGACCTCGATCTCGGGCGGTGGAGTGGGCGCGGCGGCAAGATCCGAAGGCGGCACGCTGACCCCGGCAACATCGCCCGTGTAGACGTCGCCTGACTCCCGGTCGTGGTAGAGCACGTGATGGCGAGCGTGTCCCGGCGAGTAGTGGACATCGAGCCCCTCGACCTCCTCGCCGCCCGTGAGGGTCGTGACTCGCTCTTCGGGCACGGGTGCAACCTCGCCCCAGAGCGTCTCCATCTCGTCGCCATAGAGCCGTGCGGCGCTCTTCAAGAGGCGAGAGGGATCGATCACATGGGGCGCCCCCACCTCGTGGACGAACACCTCCATCTCCGGGAAGCGGCGAGCGAGGACCCCGGAAGCGCCAGCGTGGTCCAAGTGGATGTGCGTGAGGAGAAGCTTCTTTGGCTCGGACTCCAGACCGTCCAGGAGCGTCTCGACCGTCGAGCCCGGTCCCGGGTCCACGATCACGCCGGGCCGAACCTCCCATGCGCCGATCACACGGTCGCGCCCCAAATGCATGGTGTCGACGAGGTTGGCCATCGCGTGAGCGTAGACAGTGCCCTGTCCACCTAGAATTGACGCATGGCCGAGGATCACCGCCTGCCGGAGCCCGATCGTCCGTGGGTCATGCGCACGTATGCGGGGCACTCGGACGCCCGCCGCTCGAACGAGCTCTACCGCAAGAACCTCGCGAAGGGCCAGACCGGCCTCTCTGTCGCCTTCGACCTCCCGACCCAGACCGGCTACGACCCCGATGCCGTGCTTTCGCGCGGCGAAGTCGGCAAGGTCGGCGTCTCGATCGCCCACAAGGGCGACATGCACGCGCTCTTCGACCAGATCCCGCTCGGCGAGATGAACACGTCAATGACGATCAACGCCACCGCCGCCTGGCTCCTTGGCCTCTACTGCGCGGTGGCCGACGAAACCGGCGTGCCGCTCGCGGACCTCACGGGCACGACGCAGAACGACATCATCAAGGAATACCTCTCCCGCGGCACCTACGCGTTCCCGCCTGGCCCGTCGATGCGCCTCATCGCCGACACTGTCGCGTTCTCGGTCAACGACATCCCGAGCTGGAACCCGACGAACATCTGCTCCTACCACCTCCAGGAGGCCGGCGCGACCCCTGTCCAGGAGATCGCGTACGCGCTATCGACCGGCATCGCCGTCCTCGACGAGGTCAAGAAGCGCGGCCAGGTCTCAGAGGACGACTTCCCCAAGGTCTTCGGGCGCATCTCATTCTTCGTCAACGCCGGCGTCCGCTTCATCGAGGAGCACGCGAAGCTCCGCGCGATGGGCGAGATGTGGGAGTGGATCGGCCGCAACCGCTACGGCGTCACAGACCCGAAGATGCTGCGGCTCCGCTACGGCGTGCAGGTCAATTCGCTCGGCCTTACCGAGTCGCAGCCGGAGAACAACGTGCAGCGCATCGTGCTCGAGGCGCTCGCCGTAACGCTGGGCCGCGACGCGCGGGCCCGCGCGATCCAGCTTCCCGCGTGGAACGAGGCAATGGGCCTCCCCCGCCCCTGGGACCAGCAGTGGAGCCTGCGCATCCAGCAGGTGCTCGCGTTCGAGACCGACATCCTCGAGTACCCGGACATCTTCGAGGGCTCCAAGGTCATGGACGGGCTGGTCGCGGAGCTGGTAGAGGGCGCCAAGGCCGAGATGGCCATCGTCGAAGAGCAGGGCGGGGCTGTCGAGGCCGTTCCCTACATGAAGGCGCGCCTCGTCGAGTCTCACCGCGAGCGCATCGCCCGCATCGAGGCGGACGAAATCAAGGTGATCGGCCAGAACTGCTTCACGGAGACCGAGGACTCACCCCTCACCGCCGGCGCTGACGGCGGCATCCTCACCCCCGACCCGGAGGTCGAGCGCGAGCGCCGCGAGGCGCTCGAGGAGTGGAAGGCGGAGCGGGATCCGGGCGCCGTGGAGAAGGCCCTTGACGACCTGCGGGCCGCCGCCGCTGACGACAGCGTGAACATCATGCCCGCGACGATCGCCGCCGCGAAGGCCGGCGTGACCACCGGCGAGTGGGCACAGGCGCTCCGCGACTCCTTCGGCGAGTACCGCGGCCCGACCGGAGTCGGCGGATCGGCCTCCGGCGCCGACGAGGAGCTCCTTGCCGAGATCCGCAAGCGCGTCGACGAGGTCTCCGATGAGCTCGGCCACCGCATCCGCATCCTGGTCGGCAAGCCGGGCCTCGACGGCCACTCGAACGGCGCCGAGCAGATCGCGGTCCGCGCCCGCGACGTCGGCATGGAGGTCATCTACCAAGGCATCCGCCTGACGCCCGAGCAGATCGCGGCCTCAGCAGCGGACGAGGACGTCGACGTGGTCGGCCTCTCGATCCTCTCCGGGTCCCACATGGAATTGATTCCCGACACGGTGCGCATGCTGCGCGAGCGAGACGTCGAAGCGCCGGTCGTCGTCGGCGGCATCATCCCCGCCGCCCACGTGCAGAAGCTGATCGCAGCCGGCGTCGCCCGCGTCTACACACCCAAGGACTTCGAGATCAACCGGATCATGACCGAGATCGTCGACCTCGTCGCCGAGCAGGCAGCGTCGCCCGCGCCGGCCGGATCCGCGGCTTAACCAGCGCCGGCGCGTGAGCCCGCGGCCGATCGAAGTTCCGGCCGAAGGCCTCACCGACGGCGTCGTCCGCCTGCGCCTTGGCTCCGATGCGGACGTCGAGCGCATCACCGCGTTCGTCCAAGACCCCGACGTCGTCCGCTGGACGACGATCCCGCCCGGGCAGGACGCGGAGCTCACCCGCGGCTGGATGCAGCGCGGGATGGCGGGCCTCGCGACGGGCACGGACGTGGCGTTCGTGATCGCCAACGCCGCCACGGACGAGCCCATCGGCACCATCGGCCTCCACGAGATCAACCGCGCGACCGAGCGCGCGGTGGCGGGCTACGTCCTGGCGCACGAGGCCCGCGGCAACGGCTACGCGAGGCGCGCGTTGAGGCTCCTATGCGCCTTTGCCTTCGACGACCTCCAGCTCGCCCGCGTCGAGGTCACGATCGAGGCGGAGAACCGCGCCTCGCGCGCGACCGCCGAGGCGGTCGGCTTTCGCGAGGAGGGCTTTCTGCGCTCGTACATGCGCATCGCGGGCGAGCGCCGCGACATGCTGATGTACGGCCTCTTGCCGGGCGATCTCGAGGCCTGAGAATCGAGGGCGGGCCGCTAGGCTCCGGGGGGTGATGGGAGAGCTCGGCCCTTGATGGACGAGACGCACGAGACGGACCGCCACGCTTGGCTCCGTTGCTACCGCTGCTGGTCCCAGCGTCTCGAAGCGCAGGTTCACTACGACGCAATTCTGCGCGTCGATCCGGAGACCGGTGAGGCAGCCGAGCGCGTCGAGGAGGTGCAGGAGGCCGTCGTCCAGTGCCTCGACTGCATGCACGACCAGCCGCACCTGACCGTCGAGGAAGGACGCGTCGTCTCGATCGGCGAGCGCTGGGAGCGCATGGTTGCCGGCAAGCCCTTCGTCGCGTCGTGCACCGTCACCGTCGACGGTGACCTCGTGGAGTCTTGCTCAGGCGCCGAAGCGGCCGACAGCCTGACCTACGCGTCGTTCGGCGACGCAGGCACCCGCGAGTTCTTCACCCACGTCCGCTTCCACAAGCACGACGAAGAGCGGATCATCGTCCACCTCCTTGTCGAGCTGTACGCGCGCACGGAGGACGAGGCGATCGAAGTGCTCGAGGGCGCCGCCCGCGGCTCGCTCGAGATCACCTCACTCGCCGAGGAGTCGCGCCCGCCGGCGCACGCTTCTGGCGAGGCTCACTAGGACCTGCCTGGACTTTCGATCCACGCGGGGCGCTCGGGCTTCAGGTTCCCGCCATGCCTCCGATGGAAGATCGGGGCCAACAAAACGGTTGGCCGAGACCGATACAACGATGGAGATGACATGAAGCACACGACAAAGCTCGCAGGGGTCTGTCTCGGCGCATTGGCGCTGGCCCTGCCCGCAGGCGCGGGCGCGGACTCCGCCAAGAGCGGCCACGGAAAGGCCACCTATAACGCCAAGGGCATCTACGCAGGCGACGGCGTTATCAGCGTGGAGAAAGGCAATGGCGCTGTGAAGAAGGCCGGCTGGAAGGGTCAGGACATCACGTTCGACTTCTCCCAGGCCGAGATCCGCACCGAGGACAACAACGCTGACGAGCTGGAGACGCTGGAGGATGTCGCGGTTGGCTCACCGGTTCGGGTGAAGGCACGCCTGCCCAAGGGCGATCCAGGCGCCGGCCCGTACGTGGCAGAGCGCCTCGACGACAAGTCCGGCGACTCGGACGACGAGGAGGACGACGACGACACGGGAATCAGCTAGGTCGTACCCGCCGACCCCCACCGCTCTGCGAGCCGCTTGTGACGGTGGGTGAATAAGGCGCGGATGATCCGCGGTGCCATGCGTGCACCGCCGATCATCCGTATCGGCGAACGAAGCTCGATTGCCAACCGGTCCGTGATCTGGCAGCTATCCGCCCCTGTCGCGACTACCTCGCGCTCGTGCTCCCAGACGCGGGCGCTGCCGAGCTTCGAGCGCTCGAGAAAGCGCATCCCGGGCCCGCGCTCGACCAAGCACAGTTCGTCGTAATCCATCGGGATCCGCGCGAACTTGATCCAACTGCGGCCGATGGGCACCGCGAGGTCGATGTCGTCGATTGTCATCCCCGGCTCGATGTCCTTGGGCATCGACATGCTGACCCAAGGCCCGAGCTCCTGGTTGATTCCGTCCGGGTCGACCGCGCCCGCCCACACCTGCTCTGCGGGCGCCGCGAGCGCGGTCGTTATCTCGTAATGAGCGTCCAAACCCTTAAAGGCACCTGCCTCTCGCGCCGCCGTTCGGCGACGCGCTAGACACCTGTTAGCCCCAGAGGACCATCTTCGACGGGTCGGCCGGGTCGACCTTGATCTTGATCTCGCCGCCGATGTTCTGCTTGTAGTGGTCCGCCGACTGCTCGATCAGCTGCTGGGTGATCGATGCCGGATACGGCGCGCCGCCCTCGGGATGGACCTCGATCTCCATCTGGTACTCGGTGCCGCCACCGAACTTCGCGCCGCTCGTCGCGGTCAGTGACTTCAAGATCGCCTTCGTCTCGACGCCGTGAGCGCCGATCCGGTTGACGTCCTGCGCCGTCCCGAACGTGCTCGGCGACATGCCTTCCTTCGCCGCCTCGCCCATCTTCGCTGCGCCTTCGCCGGCCTGCTTGGCCGCGTCCTTCATCTTGTCCATGAAGCCCATGTGTTCCTCCAGTCGCTCGTCTTTGGATGCCCCCGGACCTCCGCTTGCCACTCGATCATAAGCCTGCTCGGCGCTCGCCGTAGGATGGCCCCGTGGGCATCGGCGCGTTCATCGGAACCGGCAAAGAGCTAGAGCCTGCGCTTGAGCGCGTGACGCTCGCCGAGACGCTCGGATACGAGTCGGTCTACACCACGCACATCGCGCAGCGCGACTCGCTCACGGTGTTAACGCGATATGCCACGGTGACCGAGAAGGTGCGCCTGGGAACGGGCGTCCTCCCCATTTTTAGCCGGACGCCGGCGTCGTGCGCTCAGACGGCAGCCACGATCGACGAGATCTCAGGCGGGCGGTTCGTACTCGGACTCGGCGTCTCCCACAAGGTGACGGTCGAGAACTGGTTCGACTCGAAGATCGAGAAGCCAGTGACTCAGATGCGCGAGTACGCGTCGATCTGCCGCGCGATCCTGGACGGCGACACGCCGCCCGAGGGCGAGTTCTTCAACACGAAGTTTGCGTTCATGGGATACCCGCCCCGCCCCGAGCTGCCGATCTACATCGCCGCGCTGTCGCCGAAGATGCTCCAGCTCGGGGGCGAGCTCGCGGAGGGCGTGATGCTGTGGCTCTGCAACCCGGACTACATCCGCGAGACGGTGGTGCCCGAGGTCACGAAGGGCCGCGAGCGCGCGGGCAAATCGATGGACGGCTTCGACATCGTCGCGGCTGTGCCGACCGCCGTCTCCGACGACCCGGATGCGGCTCGCAATGCGTTTCGCAAGGACCTCATCCCGTACGCATCGCTGCCGTTCTATCGCGCGATGCTCGAGCGCTCAGGCTTCGCCGGCGACCTCGCGGCATTCGACGAGGGGATGGCGGCGGGCGATGTGCCCAAGGCGCTAGCCGGGCTCTCGGACGATCTGCTTGCCTCTCTCGCCGGGATCGGCTCGGCCGAGGACGCCCGGGCGAAGGTCACCGAGTACGCCGACGCCGGAGCGACGTCGCCGTGCATCGGGGGCATTCCTGGGTCCGGGTTCGACGAGGCGCTCGAAGCCGTCGCCGAGCTGATCGGCTGACGCGGGCTACCAGGGAGCGACGCGGACGGCTCGGCCGCCCCCGCCGGGGTCGTGACCGAAGATGCACAGGCGATACACGAGCACGTAGCGGCCATTCGGGTTCCTGGCGACGTAGGCGGCGCGGTAGCACGGCGCCGAGCGGGTCTTCGAAGTAAAGCCGGTCCACACCTCAGGGGATGAGCTCCCGTCCGTCTTCGAGAGCGAGACCGTCTCCGTTGGTCCGGTCGTCTGTCCCTCCTGCGGGCTCTCCCTGAGCTTGACAGCGACTGAGGTAGAGCGGATCGCACCGACTCGGAAGCGATACTCAGACTCGTCGTCGGGGTTCTCGCCAAACTCGGCGTAGGCGATCTTCGGGCCCCTTTTCTTCGTCCCAGCCGTTGCCGACGGGACCGCGCTTGCGCACAGCACGGCAAGGCCGACCAGCGCCACGGCGGCGCCGAAAAGTCGTGAGTCTCCCCTCACATGGCGAACCTATACCGGCCTATCTGGCCAATGCAACCGACAACCTCTGGCCAGTCAGCCAGCCAAGATTGTGCCGAGCCACTCGCTCACCGCGGCGCCAACCGCATCAAGGTCCGCCTTGAGGCCGTGGTTTCCGGCGACGGCGACGATCTCCTTGCCGGGACCCCCGTTTGGCATGCCAAACGGGTCGCTCTTGCCCTGAACGACGAGGACCGGCACGTCAACCGCGTCCAGTTCGTCCTGGCGCGTCTTCTCGGGCTTCCCCGGTGGATGCTCGGGGAAAGCGAGGCACAGGACGGCGGTCGCCCCGGTCTCGGCTGCGGTTCTGCACGCCACCCGCGCGCCGAATGAGCGCCCGCCCGTGATCAGCGGCACCGGATCGCCAAGCCGCTCGCTCAAGAAGCCCAGGACCGTGGTCCAGGCCTCGTCCGCCTTGGCAGCCGTCGGCGGCGCCTTCCGCCCTGCAACCACGTAGGGCTGCTCGACCAGGGCGGTTGCGAAGCCGAGCTTCTGAGCCTCGAGCTCGGCGCGAACGAGGTCCGGAGCCCCCACCCCGCCCCCGGCACCATGGCCGAGCACGAGGAGGCCCTTCGCGCCGTCCGGCTCTTCCAGGTGGGCCCGTGCGGGCCCATGGGGCGTCTCGATCTCGATCGCGTCCACGTCGGGTGACGCTAGCGCGGAGGGCTCAGCCTTCGTCTGTTGCGACGATCAGGACGTGGCAGCGCGCTCGGTGCGAGACCTTGTTCGGGACGCTTCCAAGGACCCGGCCCACGCCGTGCATCCCCTGGTTGCCGACCACGATCAGGTCTGCGTCCGCCTGCTCAGCCACCGCTAGCAAGGCGTCGGAAGGGTCCGCGGTCACGGCATGGGATTCGACCTTTACATCGCGCAAGCGGATGGCGGCCACGGCTTGTTGGACGATGGATTCGACCTGAGAGTCCGGGCGGACCTCCCAGACCTTTGCGGCAGCTTCCGGCGCCCCGACGATCCGCGCTCCGCGGAGCGGCTCATAAGCGGAGACCACGTGCACGGTGCTTCCCATGGCCTCGGCAAGGCGCGTCGCCTCGGCCACCGCGCGCTTGGAGGTTTCCGATCCGTCCGTTCCGACGACGATCGTCTCGTACATCGGTGTCGATCCTAGTCCGGTTTGCCCCTCAGCGCTTGGTTCGGTCCGAGCTCTTGAGCTTCGCGGCGTACATCTCCTTGTCCGCACGCCCAAGGAGTGCCTCGGCCGATTCGTGACCGTCCCAGCACGCGATGCCGGTTGAGCACGTCTGGCCGAGCGGCATACTGCGCACGAGCCTGTCCACGACGCGCTCGGCCTCTGCGGGCATGCACTCCGGCAGGATCGCGATGAACTCGTCACCGCCCAGGCGCGCGAGGAAGTCGGCGGAGCGCAACGCGCCCGACCAAGCACTCGCGGTTGCCTTCAAGAGGCGATCGCCAGCGACATGCCCGTGCTCGTCGTTATAGGCCTTGAAGTAGTCGAGGTCGAGGGCGAGGATGCAGAGCGAGGCGCCGCGGCGATTCGAACGCGCGAGCTCGCGGGACAGCTCCTGCTCGAACAGCCGTCGGTTCGCGACTCCGGTGAGATCGTCGTGGTGGGCCATGTGGATGAGCTCGCGCTGCAGGCGCTCGCGGTCCTGCTCCGTCGTCCGGCGCCCCGCGACGATCTCGCTCATCACGCCGGCCGCGACGATGAGAACCAGGCTGCCGAGCACCCACCTCGTCATCGACGAGAAGCCCGTCGTGGATCCGTCCAGCGCGATCAGCGTCAGCGCCCAGCACACCAGGATCCAAACGACCTGCGCGATCAGCGCCTCCCGTGAGAAGAAGCTGGCCGCCATCAGGACGACCCACACGAACATCGCCGAGTACACGCCCGCTCCAACGCCGGCGAAGTAGTCGGCGAGGCAGATGAAGAAGGTGCCGGCGGCAAGCACGCCGTGCACCATCCAGGCGCGTGCATGCCGGGCCCAGACGATGCCGATCGTGCCCCCGATCACGCCGATTCCAACGATTCCGAACAGTCCAGGAACAAACGCGTCCTCAGGGTGGGGGAGCAGCAGGGAGAGGAGAACGAGTAGGCCACCGGAGAGATAGAGCACGCCTAGGACCCGCGACATCTGCGGCACGTCGTCAGCGCCCGTGCGAAACAGGCCCTCCTCGATGGCTCCGATGCTCATCTAAATAGAGATCGGCGGTTGGGCTCGCCACCTTTACGCTCGTACCGCATTTGTCACCTCGAACACGCGTCCGAACGGTTACTCAGGCGTCGACGAGCTGCGCGAACCGCTTCTTCGCCTCGGGCATGCCTGCCGCGTACTCGTAGATGCGGTCCGCACGCCGGTAGAGGAATCGCGGCACCAAGAGCCCTTCGTCGACCCCCTCGGCGCCCGAGACGAGCAGGTCGACCTCAAGATCGGGATCGCGCTCCCATTCGGCATCGGAAGATGCTGCCGCCGCAAGTGCCGCCTCCCGATCGGCGGCCGTGATCTCGATCGATCCAATCTCGCCTTCGGCGCCGCCCACGCGGCCGGACTTCACGAAGAACCGGGCCGGGTCGGCGCTGAGCCGCGCTATCAGCGGCAGGACGCCGTCGTCAGCAGCCTCGACCAGCTCCGGGCTCACGGAACGCCTCCGGCTCTACTCGACCGGGCCCTCCGCGTCGGAGCCCGCCTCGTCGGCGTGAACCTTGCGGGGAATCAGCACCGCGCGCTTGAACTCGGCGACCAGATCGCCGGTCTGCTTGTAGACGCGGGTGTGGACCTTTACCACTCCGCGATCGCCCTTCGACTTCGAGGGGCGGACCTCCAAGACCTCGGACTCGCAATAGAGCGTGTCGCCGTGAAAGACCGGATTGGGGTGCGAGAGCTCTTCCGTCGCGAGGTTCGCGATCGCCTTGCCCGAGACGTCGGACACCGACATGCCCAGCGCGAGCGAATAGACGAGCGGTCCCACGACGACGTTCTGGCCCTGCTGGGACTTGCCCGCGTAGACGTCGTTGAGGTGAAGCGGATGATGGTTCATCGTGATCAGGCAGAACAGGTGGTCGTCCGACTCGGTCACGGTCTTCGCCGGCCAGTGCTTGTAGACGGCGCCGACCTCGAACTCCTCGAGGTAGCGGCCATAGGCGTGGGCGCCGGACGCCTCGCGCTCGGCCTGGTCGGTGATCAGTTCGTGCTCGCTCATGGTCCTCAGTTCAGTTTCAAATCGGTTTAAATTCGGGTCCGGCAGTATTGCGGAGCGCCGCTTCGATGAGCGCACCTACAGCAAGGACGAGGCCGTCGGCGCCGGGCTTGCCAACCACCTGCATTGACACTGGCAGCCCACCCTGGGTACGCCCGCACGGGATGGCGAGGGCGGGCGCGCCTATCGCATTGAGCGGGAATGTGAGGTGGGTCATCTGCGCTCGAACGAGGAGCTCGTCGCAGTCCGCTTCGGGAGGGACGATCGGAAGCGTCGGCGCGACGAAGATGTCGACGTCGGCCGTTGCCCTCGCGAAATCCATCCGATAGCGCTCGCGGATCGCGTTCGCCCTCGCCGCCTGGGTCCGCGAGACCTCGAGACACCGCTCGACCTTGGTCCTGACGTTCAGCCCATAGCGATCGCGATTCAGGTCGAACAGCTCCCGATGGGTGCCCGCTACCTCGTGCTGAAAGGCATCGAATACCCCATCCGGAAGGCTGGGTTCGACTGGCAGTGCGGGCGGAAGGCGGGATGCCGCAGCGTCGATTACGGTCCGAACCTCGGTTTCGGCGTGGTTGAGCCACGCGATGCCCAGCCGGATGTCTTCGAGCGAATCGAGCGTTGGCAGGCTCAGGCCCACGAGCGCCCGCATCATCTCCGCACAGCCGGCGACGTCCTTTGCGAGCGGGCCTGCGTGATCGAAGCTCGGCGCAAGCGGGAAGCAACCGTCCAGCGAAACCAAGCCGAACGTGGGCTTGAACCCAACTACCTCGCAGCACGCCGCGGGGATCCTGATCGATCCGCCGGTGTCCGTCCCAAGCGCCACATCCGCCTCCCCCGCGGCTATTGCCGCCGCGCACCCACCGCTGGAGCCGCCGGCAACATACCCGGGAAAGCGGACATTCGGCACGTCCCCGAAGTGGGGGTTTTGCGAGGTGATCCCATAAGCGAACTCGTGAAGGTTCGCTTTCCCCGCTGAGGCATAGCCGGCATTTTCGAGTTGCTCCACCGCGGCCGCCGTCCGGTGTGGCACGTGGTCGGCGAAGATCTCAGAGCCGTAGGTGGTCCTCACCCCCGAGGTATCGAAGAGGTCCTTGACCGCAGTCCGCTTGCGCTCGGACGCAGATGTCTCTTGCCGAGTGATCCAGATGGACACTCAGGCCAGCCTCCCTTCAAGACCCTCGAACCGCCCGATATCCGCGGCCTCGGCCTCAAGCGCGGGCATCCATCGGTCGTCGATCCGATCGAACGGCTGGAGCGTCACCGCGACCTTGGTCTTCGCGTTCTTGCGAGACCACGTCCCGACGAAGCGCCCGTCCACGCAGATCGTGGGCCTGAGAATCCCCCCGCCGGGCAGGATCACCTTCTCCCCCGCCTCGTCCACCGCGTGCGAGCGGCTCTCGTAACCCATGAGGTAGGTGTCGAAGGCCGGAAGCAGGCGTACGACCGGCGAGCGCGGCACCCGCGAGTCGAAGCCGCGGGGACCGAACAGCCCCTGGCTCGACGGGCCAATCTGCCCGAGCTCACCCGCGATCCGGTCCATCCCGAGGCGGCACTCGCCGAGCGGCAGTCCCGACCACTTGGCGAAATCTCGCTCGGTTGCCGGCGCGAACGCTGCGAAGTACCGGCGGGCGAGCTCAGCAAGGCAATCCTCGCGATCGGGCGTCTCAACATCGCCGATCCATTCGCGCGTGTCGACGAAGACGCTCCCGCGCCCGTGGTCGGGGCCGATGCACGCCGTGCCACCGACGACGGTGATGACCGACAGGTGCGTTCGCCGCTGCACGTCGACCTCGATCCCCGTGGCTTCGGCGACCTCCATCGCTTCGTTTCGCGTTACCGCTCCCTCGCGCTCGACCGCCTTCCGGATCGCGGCAAGGGCGCGATCCCGCTCTGCAGGCGTGAGCCCCAGCGCTTCGAGCCGCCGCATCGACCACGACACGATCCTCTCCTTAAAGAGCGGCGTCAACCACCCGAAGTCCTCCACGGGAAAGAGATGCACGGTCATGCGCATCACCCAGTGGCGGATAATCGACCGCTCGTCGAGCCTCGCCCGCTCAACCTCCGCGGCGGTGAGCCCTCTCGACCGCACCCTGATCTGGTGCCGCCCGGGCTGTTGGTCCTGCGACTGCGCGCCGCCGATCGCACGCACCACATCCACGGGCGAGGCGCCACGGGCGGGACGGGCCAGCAGCTGGGATGCGGCGCGCAGCCGCGCCAAACGCTCCGGCTTGAGCTCGCGAGCGCTCAGCGCGCTTTCCGGAGGTGTTGGCGGGCCTCGGCCTTGGCCATGACGCCGCCGACGAGCTGCTGAATGCGCGGGTCGCCCTCGACCTTCACGTGCCCGTGGTCGAACGCCTCGTGCCAGTGCTTTAGCTTGCCTTCGGCCGCAAGCTCGTTGAAGTGGGAGCGCGGGATCGAGACGTGAAGCCGCTCGTCGTCCGCGTACCCCTTCGAAACCTTGGGCCCGGGCAGCTCAACCCGGTAGAGCTGCGTGTCGCCGCGCCCGCGGAGCTCGAGCCCGATCACCATCTTCAGATTCGCCAGGCCGGGAACCTCGGCCTGAAGGCCGGAGACAGCCTGCTTGATGAGCTCGGCGGCGGACGCCAATGGTCTAGATCGGGTTGCGCTCGAGGAGCTTCTTGCCGATCACCATCTTCTGGATCTCAGAGGTGCCCTCCCCGATCAACAGCAGCGGCGCGTCGCGGTAGATCCGCTCGATCTCGTACTCCTTCGAGTAGCCGTAGCCGCCATGGATGCGGAGCGCCTCCTCCGCGTTCGCGTGCGCCGCCTCCGACGCGAAGAGCTTCGCCATCCCGGCCTCGATGTCCGAGCGCTCGCCGGCGTCCTTCATCCGCGCGGCCTTCATTGTGAGCAGGCGCGCCGCTTCGAGGCGCGTGCCCATCTCGGCCAGCTTGAACGTGATCGCCTGGTGGTGTGCGATCGGCTTGCCGAACGTCTTTCGCTCCTGGCTGTAGCGAAGGGCGAGCTCCAGCGAGCGCTGAGCGACGCCGACGCCGCGGGCGGCCACGTTCACCCGGCCAAGCTCGAGCGCGTCCATCATCTGGCCGAACCCCTTGCCCAGGCCGTCACGGCCGCCGAGGATGTGGTCGTCGGTGCACTTGAAGCCGTCGTAGACGAGCTCGGTGGACTCGACGCCCTTGTAGCCCATCTTCTTGATCTGTGGCGGGATCGTGAGCCCAGGGACCTCGCTCTCGCCCGGCTCTTTCTCGCAGATGAAGCAGGTCATGCCCTTGTAGGGCGGATCGGACTTGGGATCTGTCTTCACCAGCACGAACACGAGGCCTGAGCGGAGCCCGTTGGTGACCCACATCTTCTGCCCGTTGATCTCCCAGCCGCCGTCCACCTCCTTGGCAGTCGACTTGATGCCCTGGACGTCGGAGCCCACTTCCGGCTCGGAGAGCGAGAAGGCACCTCGGATCTCGCCGGTCGCCATGTCCGGCAGGTACTTCTGCTTCTGCTCGTCAGTTCCGAACTTCATCAAGAGGTACGAGCCGATGAAGTGGGTGTTGACGACGCCGGAGATCGAGATCCAGCCGCGCGAGAGCTCCTCGACGATCATCGCGTAGGTCGTCAGGTCGAGCCCCATGCCCCCGTACTCCTCGGGAATGGTGACGCCGAACAAGCCGAGCTCCTTCATCTGCTCGACGATCGGCTCGGGGAACTTGTCCTCGTGGTCGTACTCCTCTGCGTGAGGGATGATCTCCTTGTCGGCGAACTGGCGCACCATCTCGGTGATCGCCTGCTGCTCGTCGGTCATCTCCTGGTACGACTCGGTAGCTACTGCCATGGCTCCAGTCTTTTCGAATCGAAGTTGAGGAGCCAGGATACTTCGAAAGATCGGGCTGGCCGGCGGGGATAACTCCACCGACCGTGCCCTCTAAGACCTAATCCGTAGGAGGCTCGATACCGGCTTCCTCGAGCTGCGTCGCGGCTTCCGCCAGTTGCGACTGGACGTCGACGGCAGCCTCCTGGAACTGGAGTGCAGCTTCCTGAGCCGCCTCCGGATCGTCGGACTCCACCGCCTCGGCAAGTGACTCGATGTCGGAGAGGTAGCCCTCGAGAGCGCCGGTCAGCGTCTCGTGGCCCTCGGCCGCATCCTCGGGGGGAGTGATCGCGTTCAGGTCGTCGACCGCTGTCTGTGTCAGGGACTGAAGTTCGTCGACGCCTGAGCGGAGCTCCTCCGGCGACTCCGCGCTGGAGAGCTCGGTACCGAGTGCGACCGACGCCTCGCCAAAGCTCACGAGGACGTCCTCGATCTCAGTCGCGTAGTCCTCCGCCGACAGCGGCTCGCCGCTGCCTCCGTCATCGTCATCGCCGCCGCAGCCAGCGATCGCGAGCGCTGCCGTGGCCGCGACAAGAGCGGTCTTTCTTTTCAGGTCGAAGTGCATGTGCCTCCCGTGGACGTGATGGATTCACGCCATCCGGTGGCGCGCGCCGCGGAGGCTATCGGGCGCAGGCGGCGCCCGTCAGACCGGGTCCCACCGGAACGACCGCGAGCCGGGATCAGCGCCCTCGCGCTCGTAGAAGCGGTGGGCGTCGAGCCGGGCGTCGGCGGAGTCGAGCTCCAAGTGGGTGGCGCCGCGTTCGCGGGCCCAGCCGCGCATCGCTTCCAGGAGCGCCTTCCCGATCCCCTGAGAGCGGCGGCCGGGGTCGACCGCGAAGTCCTCGACCCAGCAGCGGTAGCCGAAGCGAACTGAGTGGATGTCGAGGTAGCCCGTGATGAAGCCCACGATCGCCTGGTCTTCGACGGCGATGAGCACTGCCGCGTCGTGGGATTCCATTGCCTGGCGCAGCGCCACAGCCGCTCGCCGCTCATCCCACAACGGCGGGGTCGAGCCAGGCGGGGCAAAAAGCCATTCATAGGCGGCGATCAGGGATTCGATGTCCTCATCGCTTGCCGCACGGATCTCTGCGCCGGGGGTACGTTTCATCGAGCGGACGCTAGCGGGCAGGGATACGATTCGCGGCGTGACCACGTCGCGCGAATTGCTCGCCGACATCCGCGCCGAGTTCTTCACCGGAGGCCCCGCCCAGCCGATCGACAGCGAGGCCGTCGCGGACGCATTCGCAAGGGCGATCTCCAAGGTCGCGGCCGACGACTTCTACTGCCTGATGGCCGGCGGCGCCTTGACCACTCGCTACGAGGGCATCGACGGACTACGCCTGGGATGGCGGGACTTTCTCGGCGCGTTCGACACAGTCACGATCGCGCCTGGCGAGATCTTCGACTCCCCCGACGGTCTCCTCGAGTTCGTGCACCTGAGCGGCCGGCCCAGCGGCGTCGACGCCGAGATCGAGCAGGACGGAGCAGCCGTGTGGAGGGTGCGAGACGCGAAGGTCGTGTGCGTCGAGTTCCATCTCGACCGAGGGCAGGCGCGCGAGTCGGCGGGACTCGCCGAATAATCTCGGCCCCATGAGAAACCCCCGCGACTTCATGAAGCCCCTTGCCATCGGTGCGCCCGAGCCCATGTCCGAGGTGCCGTTCCGCCCCTCGCGGATGATCCACTTCTTCGACGCCTCGAACGAGAAGATGGCGGCGAAGGTGCCCGATATGGCGAAGTCCGCCGACATCCTGCTCGGCAACCTCGAGGACGCCGTCTCGGTGGACAACAAGGAGGCCGCTCGCGAAGGGCTTGTGAAGGTCGCGAACGATGTCGACTTCGGCGAGACGGCCCTTTGGTCGCGCGTCAACGACCTCGCCAGCCCCTGGGTCCTCGACGACATCACGACGCTTGTCACCGAGATCGGCGACAAGCTCGACGTGATCATGGTCCCGAAGGTCGAGGGCCCCTGGGACATCCACTACGTCGACCGCCTGCTCGCCCAGCTCGAGGCGAAAGCAAAGGTCAAGCGGCCGATCATGGTTCACGCCATCCTCGAGACCGCCCAAGGCGTCGTGAACCTGGAGGAGATCGCGACCGCAAGCCCGCGCATGCAGGGCATGAGCTTTGGCCCGGCCGACCTCGCCGCGTCGCGGCGCATGAAGACGACCCGCGTCGGCGGCGGCCATCCCGGCTACCTCGTGATCAACGACCCCGATCCGGACGCCCCCGAGGCGCCGCGCGCGACCGCGCAGCAGGACCCGTGGCACTACTCGATCGCCCGCATGGTTGACGCCTGCACCTCTGCCGGCATCCTGCCCTTCTACGGCCCGTATGGCGACATCAAGGACGTCCAGGGCTGCGAAGCGCAGTTCCGCGCCGCGTTCCTCCTCGGATGCGTCGGCGCCTGGTCACTCCATCCCGTCCAGATCGAGATCGCGAAGAAGGTGTTCTCGCCTGATCCCGAGGAGGTCAAGTTCGCCAAGAAGGTCATCGAGGCGATCCCCGACGGCCGCGGAGTCCACATGATCGACGGCAAGATGCAGGACGACGCGACATGGAAGCAGTGCAAGGTTATGGTCGAGTTGGCCGAGATGCTCGCCGAGAAGGACCCGGAGCTGAAAGAGGCGTACGACCTCTGAGCCACCACGAGGACGCCGCACGCGCCCTCGGGTAATGATGCGGGTGTGACCACCGAGTCCCACGAGATCGTCAAGCGCCGGCGGATCTATGTGACCGGCCATCGCAACCCGGACCTTGACTCGATCGCCTCGGCGATCGGCTACGCCGAGCTGAAGGGCCGGCTCGATTCCGAGAACGAGTACGTCCCCGTGCGTTTGGGAGAGGTGAACGCGCAGACAGCCTGGGCGCTCGAGCAAAGCGGCGCCGAGGCGCCTGAGCTGATGAACCACGTGTTCCTCCGGGTCCGCGACGTCATGACCGAGAGCTTCCCGATCGCGCGAGACGACGAGCCGGTGCGCTCGGTCGGTATGACGATGGCTCGGGAAGACCTGGACATCGTCCCCATCGTGGATGCCGACGGGCACCTGATCGGCGTCATGACGGAGCGCGCGCTTGCACACCGCTACATCCGCGAATCCCGAAAGACCTCAACGCTCGTTGACGCACCGACCAAGGTCTCGAAGATCGTCCAGGTTCTCGACGGCGAGCTGATCGCCGGCGAAGACAAGATGATCGAGGGACGTGTCTGGGTCCACTCGATCGACGCGCAGCGCTCGCAGAGCAGCATCTCGCCGGGCGACGTGGTCGTTGTAGGCAACCGCGACGATGCCCAGCGGCAGGCGCTCGAGCTGGGCGCGGCGCTCCTCGTCGCTTCGAACGGCCTCCGTCCCGAGACGGAGATCCTCGAGCTGGCGGACAAGAGCGGCGCCAGCGTCGTCGTCAGCCCGCTTGACAGCTACGTCTCGAGCCGCATGATCACGCTCGCTGCCCCCTGTCGCGCGTTGGCTGATACCGAACCGTTGACCGTCGACCGCGACGACCTCGTCTCGGAGATCTCGGACGACATCAAGGACGTCCACTACAGGGCGGCCGTAACGGTCGACCGCGCAGGCAAGCCCCTTGGCCTGGTTACCCGCTCGGACCTGGTTTCGCCGCGCCCGCGACGCGTGCTCCTGGTGGACCACGCCGAAGCGGCGCAGAGCGTCCCGGGGATCGAGGAGGCGGAGATCGTCGAGATCCTCGACCATCACCACATCGGATCGATCGAGACACGGGTGCCCGTCAGGGCCGCGTTCGACCCGATCGGCTCGACGGCCACACTCGTGGTCGAGCGTTTTCGCCAGAACGGAATGGAGCCGAGCGATCCGGCCGCCTGGATGCTCCTGGCCGCGGTGCTCTCGGACACCATGCTGCTCAGCTCTCCGACCGCGACGGACCGCGACCGGGTCGTCATCTCCTACCTCGAGCAGGCGCTGGACGTCAACGCGATGGAGCTCGGCCGCAAGATGTTCGAGGCCGGCTCCGATGTGACGGGCGTCAGCGCCGACGAGATCGTCCGCCGGGACTCGAAGGAGTACCAGCTTCCCGGTGGAGACACGATCGCGATCGCGCAGATCGAGGTTGTCGGCAAGGTGGTGCTCGAGCGATCGGCGGAGCTGTCGGACGCCTTGGAGCGAATGCGCGAGTCCGGCGGCCATCAGCTCGCAGCGCTGATGGTCACGGACATCGTCAGCAAGGGGACCAACCTGCTGCTCTGCGGCGACGTCGGACCCGTCGAAAAGTCGTTCGGTAAGGAGCTCCAGAACGGATCGCTGGAGCTCCCATCCGTCATGAGCCGAAAGAAGCAGGTCGTGCCGAAAGTCCTGGGCGCGTTCCACGGCTGAGCCGGCGATCCGAATGTCCAGCGCCTTCCGACATCCCCTTCGCGTCCGCTTTCACGAATGCGATCCGCAGGGGATCGTTTTCAACGCAAACTTCCTGGCCTACGCGGACATCGCCATCACCGAGCTCTATCGCGAGGCGTTTGGCTCGTGGCAGGCGGCTATGGAGGAAGGAGGGATCGACATGGTCGTCGCCGAGGCGAAAGTGCGCTACCTGGCGCCCCTGCGGTTCGACGAAGAGGTCGAACTGGTCGCCTCGGTCACGCGCATCGGCACGACTGCCTCCACAACGCTTATCGCCATCGAGCGCGACGGCGACGCGGTCGCCGAGGTCACTCTTCGCCACGTGGTGGTTGACCTGAAAACGCGCGAGAAAGCCCCAATCCCGGATTCGCTGCGGGCTGGGCTCGAGCGCTACGCGGCGTAGGCGCTTCGCGCGGCAGACCTCGCCGAGCGGGCCTTGATCGAGCCCGGGCACGTCACGGGCTCCTCGTTTCCGAGGCCAATGTCCTCCGCCGGCGCCTCGACGCACGGAAAGAAGAAGAACCGGTAGGCCTTGCGGCTTCGGGGAAGCCTGAAGCGGACGTCGCTCGCGACGCCGGCGCTGGTGTCGAAGAAGCGGGTCCGGTCCACACGCTTGTAGCGATTCTGTGTGGTCTTCCCGAAATACCAGAAAACGTCCTTGCGCCCGACGTAGTACTCGGGCTGGACCTCGGGCGGATAGAGGAGATCGATCCGAGCCTCGGCATATCCGTCCCGAGTCACATCGAGGTCGTAGTCGTCCCTGATGAAGCGGTAGATCTGGACGTTTCCGCTGGTGGCGTCGCCGTCGAGGACGTCGCCGTCGAAGGCGACCCGGTAGCGCGTGTTGATGGCGGGATCCACGTCCTGGAAGGAGAAGGTCCCGCCTTGGGTAGTAGTCGTCGTCCCGGCCACCTCCTCCGTCTCGTAGGGATACGGGGTCGCGTAAAGCGTGATTGTCTTGCCGCTGGTGGAACTCAAGGTGTCCGAGAGCGTCCCCGAGAGGTCGGTGGTCTGGTTCGGCTTGAGCTCGGTCTTCGAGGCCTCGAGGGTGATGGATGCGCCACTCGCGATCGCGCTCGGAACGATCACGAAGGCGACGGCCGCGAAAGCCGCAATCAGACGTTTCTGGGGAAGTCGAAAAGCCATCTCAACCCCCCGGAGCGCGGCATCGTAATAGAGCGCGCTACGTCGCGCGCCGGTTCTAGCCCAGGCGCTGCTTCAGCGCCTCGAACTGCTCGCGCACCGGGGGCGGCAGGCGGTCGCCGAACTTCGCCAGGTGCTCTTCGACCTGGGGCAGCTCATCGCGAAGGCCCTGCTCGTCGACGGTCGTGAGCTCGCGCATCGCCTCGTCAGAGATGTCGAGGCCCTCGGTGTTGATCTCACCTGGCGCCGGCACGTAGCCGATCGGGGACTCAACGACCTCCGATTCACCCTCGCAGCGGCGAAAGACCCACTCGAGGACGCGACTGTTCTCGCCGAATCCCGGCCAGAGGAACTTGCCGTCCTCGTCCTTCCGGAACCAGTTGACGTAGAAGATCCGCGGCAGCTTCTCTGAATCACCCTGCTCGCCGATCTTGAGCCAATGGGCCATGTAGTCGGCCATGTTGTAGCCGCAGAACGGCAGCATCGCGAAGGGGTCGAAGCGGAGCTGCCCAACGGTGCCAAACGCGGCGGCCGTCTGCTCCGAGGACATCGTCGCGCCCATGAAGACGCCGTGCTCCCAGTCGAAAGCCTCGCGCACGAGCGGCACGCCAGTTGCACGGCGCCCGCCGAAGAGGAATGCGTCGATCGGAACGCCCGCGGGGTCCTCCCACTCCGCGGCGATCGAAGGCGCCTGAGCGGCGGGGACCGTGAACCGCGCGTTGGGATGGGCCGCGGGGGTCTCGGACGCGGGCGTCCAGTCCTCGCCGTGCCAGTCGATGGCGTGCTCGGGCGGCTCCTCGGTCATGCCCTCCCACCAGATATCGCCATCGTCGGTGAGCGCGCAGTTGGTGAAGATCGTGTTCTTCTCGATCGCGTCCATCGCGTTCGGGTTCGTCTTGTAGCCCGTGCCGGGCGCGACGCCGAAGAATCCGGCCTCCGGGTTGATCGCGTACAGACGCCCGTCGTCGCCGAACTTCATCCAGGCGATGTCGTCGCCGACGGTCTCGACCTCCCAGCCCTCTAGCGTGGGGATCAGCATCGCGAGGTTGGTCTTGCCGCACGCCGACGGGAACGCGCCCGTCACGTACTTGACCTTGCCCTCGGGCGAGGTCAGCTTGAGGATCAGCATGTGCTCGGCCATCCAGCCCTCGTCGCGGGCCATCGCCGACGCGATGCGCAGCGCCAGGCACTTCTTGCCAAGTAGGGCGTTGCCGCCGTAGCCCGAGCCGTACGACCAGATCTCGCGGGACTGCGGGTAGTGGACGATGTACTTGACCTCGGCATTGGTCGGCCACGGCGAGTCCTTCTCGCCCTCAGCCAGCGGCGCGCCAACGGAGTGGACGCACGGGACGAACTCGCCCGTCGCGCCAAGCGCGTCCAGGGCGCCCTGCCCCATGCGGGTCATGATCCGCATCGAGACGACCACGTAAGGGGAGTCGGTGAGCTGGACGCCGATGTGCGACTTGTCGGAGCCGAGCGGGCCCATCGAGAACGGGACGACGTACATCGTGCGTCCCTTCATCGCTCCCTCGAAGAGCTGGTTCATCTCCGCTCGCATCTCCTCGGGCGGGCGCCAGTTGTTGTTCGGGCCTGCCTCCTCCTCGGTCTCGGCACAGATGAAGGTGCGGTCCTCGACCCGAGCGACGTCCGAGGGGTCGGACCACGCGAGGTAAGAGTTCGGGCGCTTCGCGTCGGAAAGCTTCTGGAACGTGCCGGCGTCGACGAGCTCCTGGCAGAGCCGGTCGTATTCCTCGGCGGAGCCGTCACACCAGGCGACCGATTCGGCGCCGGTCAGCGTTGCGATCTCCTGAACCCATCCTTTGAGGGTCTCGTTTTCGGTCGCGTTCGACGCGGGGGCAGCGGTTTCTGACACTTCGGGAGTCACTCCTTGTTCGGCGGGGGGCTGTGGCTAGCCCACTTGAGGATGGAACATTCTGCCCTACGGCGGTTTTCTGCGCCTCAGCTAGGCGTCGAACCGAAGCTCGAAAACGGCTCCGCCGCCCTCCGCGGGCGCAACGGAAACCGATGCGCCGTGCGCGTCCGCGACCTGTCGGACGATCGCCAGGCCGAGCCCGGATCCCGGCCGGCGGCGCGCATCGCTGCCGCGATAGAAGCGGTCGAACAGGCGATCCGCTTCGGTGGCATCGATGCCGGGGCCGTGGTCGCGAACAGAGACGACCCCGTTCTTGACGCCCACTTCGACCGCCTCGCCGAGACCGTGCTGGGCAGCGTTGGCGAGGAGGTTGTTCACGGCTCGGGCGATGCGATCAGGTGCGCCATTCACCACCGTTGGCTCCACCTCGAGATCGAACCTCACGCCCGGCGAGTTGCGGCGCGCGCGCTCGACGGACTCGCCGACCACCTGATCGAGGCGAACCTCCTCGAACTCGAGCTCCTCGGGCTCGCCTCTCGACAGGTCCATGAGGTCACCAATCAGGACCCCGAGCTCCTCCGCCTGGGCCGAGGCGGCGTCGAGCGCACGCCGCTCGTCGTCGGCGGAAAGACCGCCCTTGGCCATCACCTCGATGTTCGTGCGAAGCGCCGTCACCGGCGTTCGCAGCTCGTGCGAGGCGTCGGCGATTAGGCGGCGCTGGTCGTCGTGCGCTTCGTCCAGCTCGTGTCGCGAGTCCTCGAGGCGCTCGAGCATCGCGTTGAAACGGTCGCCGAGCTGCGCGAGCTCGTCGTCGCCCTCGACCTTGATCCGGCGGCTGAGGTCCTCGGTCTCCGAGACGTGCTCGGCGGCGTCGGTAAGCCGCCCCACCGGCACCAGGAGGCGTCCCGCGATCACCCTGGCGCCCAGGGCCGCCAACCCAGCGCCTCCGACCACGACCAGGAACAGGAACGCTCGCAACGTCCCAAGGGCGTCATCGACGCTCTCGAGCGAGCGGGCGAGCAAGATTGATCCGCCCTCCGGAAGTGACGCCGACACCACGCGGACGTGCTCGCCATCCGACTCTGCGTCCTCGAAGACGAACTCGCCTTCTTCTCCTGGGGGCGGCAGGGGCTCGACATCGTCGAGGCCACCCTCGTCTATGAGTACGTCACCGTCGGGGTCCTCGACCCTGATTGCGAATGGGGGCCCGATGTCGGGATCGTCGGCGAGCGGAACCTCGAATGGAGGTGGCGCACCCGGGCCGCCCGAGCCGACCGGGCCTCCAGGTTCGCCCGGTGGCGCTCCACCGGGAGGGATCTGTCCCACCTGCTCACGCAAGCGATCATCCACTTGGCCCCGAAGCTCAGAGCGCGTGACGAAGTAGGCCACGATCGCAGCCACCGCCAGCGCCACCGCGACCGCTGCCGCGACGGTGATCGCGAGCCGGCGGCGCAGGCTCACTTGGGCTCTTTCAAGACGTAGCCCACGCCGTGTGCCGTATTGATCAGCCGGCTCCTCCCTCCCGCTTCTGTCTTTCGGCGCAGGTACCCGACGTAGACGCCGAGCGAGTTGGAGGCTGCGCCGAAGTCGTACCCCCAGACGGCCTCGTAGATCTGCGTGCGCGAGAGCACCTGCCGCGGGTTGCGCATGAGGAGCTCGAGCAGCGAGAACTCGGTCCGGGTGAGATCGATCGGCTCTCCCGCCCGCGAAGCCTCCCGGGTCCCGAGATCGAGCTCCAGGTCCGCGAACTTCAAAGACGACTCCTCCCGGGGCTCGACTCGCCGAAGCAGCGCGCGGAGCCGCGCCAGGAGCTCCTTTAGCGCGAACGGCTTGACCAAGTAGTCATCGGCCCCGGCATCCAGGCCGGCGACGCGATCGTCAACTGCGTCGCGCGCCGTGAGCATCAGAACCGGCGTCGCGTCACCGAGCGCACGCAGGCGCCGGCATACCTCGAGGCCGTCGGGCTCGGGCATCGAGACGTCGAGAACGATCGCATCCCACGCGCGCTCGCCAATGCGCTCGAGCGCCTCAGTCCCGTCCTTTGCCTCGGTGACCGAGTAGCGCTCGAGCCCGAGCGCGCGGGACAGAGACTCCCGCACGCCTGGCTCGTCGTCGACGATCAGAATCGAAGTCACGGCAGGATCATCGCCGACCTTCCGGCCGCGCCTTGCACTCGATGGCGCCTCCGGGCGGGGGCATCCCTCCGGGCGGGGGGCCCATCCCGGGAGGACCGGGAGGCATTCCCTCGGGCAGGAGGTCCTGGCACTTCTCAAGCGCGTCGCTCAGGCCCTCCGGTGGCCCTTCGGAGATGTCCGGCCGCTCGCTCGGCTCCGGTGGGTCGAAACCCTCGGCAGACATGCAATCGCGGAACTCCTCCATCTCGGCTTCCAGCTCCGGGTCAGGGGCAGGCGCCGCTTTGTTGAACGGCCCGGGCGGCGCGAACTCGTCGCGACCCGAGCGGTCGTCATTCCCGTTCTCGCCGCCGGCCGCCAGGGCCACAGAGAGGCCGCCGACCGCAAGCACCAAGAGAGCCACGACCATCGAGATCGCGAGCTTTCCTTTCGCCCTTACCGCGCTCCAGGCTCTTTTCATCGTCACTACTTCCTTTCTCAAGGGGGCTCAAGCCCCATCAGTAGGTCGTGACGGATCACATCGCGCGCCGCTAAGCGCGCCGAAAGAACGGCGTAAGAAAGATCGAAGAAGCGCTAGGCCGGAGCCGGGGCCTGGTCCGGCTCGAAGGCTCCATTTCGCTTCGCCATGAAGCGAGCGAAAAGGCCAGCCGTGATGAACATGAAGCCCGAGTAGACAGCAGCGGGAATCGCCAGGTCGATGTTGATCGTGCCCGCGACGGCGATGGCGAGCGTCGAGTTGTGGATTCCCAGCTCCATCGCGATCGCCGTTGCCTGGCGGTCGCTGAGCCGCGAGAGCTTCGCGATTCCAAACGAGACCGACATCGCGGAGACGTTGAGGGCCAGGGTCGCGAGGGCGACATCCGTGAAGTTGTCCTTCAGGACGTCGAATTCGCTCGCGACCGCGCCGATCACAACGACGAGGAACGCCACGAATGCAACCTTCTTCAGCGTGTCCTTTCGCTGGGCGGTTGCCTCGGGGTAGCGCTCGCGGAGGTACATCCCAAGCGCCAGGGGGATGATCGTGATGAAGAAGACGCGGATAACGACCCCCACCATCGAGATGTCGCCGATGTCGGAGCCCGAGAAATGCTCGGCGGCGAGGCTCAGGTAGATCGGAACGGTCACGAGCGCGCCGAGGCTCGAGATCGCCGTCATCGTCACCGAGAGCGCGGTGTCGCCCTTTGCGAGGTGGGTCAGCAGATTCGCAAGGGTTCCGCCCGGCGCTGCTCCAAGAAGCACCAGGCCGATCGCAAGGATCGGGGCGAGGTCGAAGAGCTCGGCGACGGCGAATGCCAGGAGCGGAGCGATCAGGCATAGGTTCAAGAGGCCGATCGCCACACCGCGCGGGAACACGAAGATGCGCCGGAAGTCGGCCCGCGTCAGCTCCAGCCCCAGGCTCACCATGATCACGGCGAGCGCGATGGGGAGTCCTACCTCTGCGAAAGCGGACGTGTCCTCCACGAACGAGCACCCTAGACCGCGTGGCCGCGCGGGGGCGCCGCCTCTACTCGTAGACCAGCCGGTAGACCTTTCCCGTCAGCGCTACCGCGTACGAGTGCCCCTCGGCGTCCTGCGCGAACGAAGCGATTCGAAGTAGCTCTAGGCCCGTCGGCTCGGGTTCGCCGAGGCCGGTGCCGGACGGCTTCGCGGACTCGATCACGCCGCGGCAGTAATCGACGTAGATGTAGCGGCCGACGAGGGGCTCGAGTGCCGGATCTCGCACGACGTGCCCTCCCGTGATCGCGCAGTTCGGGTCGTCGGGATGGCCGGTGCGCTCATAGGTCAGCACCGGCTCCACAAGCGGCTCGCCCTTGTCCTCCACCCCGGTCTCGGCCGTGCCCTCGAGGATCGGCCATCCGTAGTTGGGCGGCTCCTTCACCTCCGTTGAAGCAAGGTCCACCTCCTCCTGCTGGAAGTCCCCGACGTCGCCGATCCAGATGTCGGTGCCGTCGATCGAGAACTGCCACGGGTTGCGCAGGCCGAGGGCGATCAGCTCAGGATCGGGCTTCGCGGCGTTGGGATCGAGCCGGAAGAGCTTCCCCAATGGCGACTTGGGGTCCTGGGAGACGAGCGGCCGCGGCGCGACCGGGCCTCCTTCGCCCGTCGAGAGGTACAGGAGCCCGTCGTCGCCGAACTCCAGGTGCCCACCCCAGTGAACTTCGTTCGGATGAGCGATTGCCAGAAGCTCGCGGCGCGACTTCTCGTTCCCGGGAACGAACGCCTCGAGATGAAGCTTCTTGTCGCGCCCCGCGTAGGTGACGAAGATCTCGTCGCCGTTCGGCGAGTGGGCAAGGGACAACAGGGCGCCCTCCCCTTCGGTCGAGACGTCGCCGGTGATGTCGAGCACAACCTCGGGGTCCTCTTTGCCCGCCGGGTCCAGGTGGCGGACGATGCCCGCCCGCTCGCCGACGTAGAGCGAGCCGTCCTTGGCACTGGTGAGCGCGATCGGCTCCTCGAACTCGCCGACCTCATCGAGCGCGAGCTCCGGCTCGGCGGGCGGCGTATCGTCGGTCGTCTCGCCGGGCTCGTCGCCACCTCCGCATCCGGCGGCCACGAGGACAACGCAGGTACCGATCGCAGCGCTCCGCCTTATCTCCCGCACACCCCTCACGCGGGGGATCAAACCGCATACGAGCAGCGTTCGCGCCACGCCCTAATAGGCTCACGCGCCGCCAATGCGCTTCTATGAGTACGAATCACGCCGAATCGTCGAGCGGGCCGGCATTCCGGTCACCGACTACGGCTTCTGCACCACGGCGGACGAGGCCCGCTCGGCCGCCGAGCGGATCGGCGGCGAGACCGTGATCAAGTCGCAAGTCCTGACCGGCGGACGCATGAAGGCGGGTGGAGTGAAGTTCGCCACCACGCCCGATGAGGCCGCCGAGCACGCAGCGGCAATCCTGGAGCTCGAGATCGGCGGCCACATGCCGGTCGGAGTCTTGGTCGACCCCAAGGCCGACGTCGCCCAGGAGTACTACGCGGCTTGCCTCTGGGACGGCCGCGCGAAGCGCCCGATGATGCTGTTCAGCGATATGGGGGGCATCGACATCGAGCAGGTCGCCGAGGAGCATCCCGACCACGTCGGGCGCGGCCACCTCTCGAACCTCCACCCCGTCTTCGACTTCCAGGCCAAGGAGACCGTCGCCCGCTGCGGCATGACCGGCTCCGAGCTCAACCGGGCGACCATGATCCTCGCCCGCCTGGCCCAGCTTCAGAAGGACTTCGACATGACGCTCGCCGAGATCAACCCCGTGGCGCGCCTGAACGACGGCTCGTTCGTCGCCCTCGACGCCCACATGGAGATGGAGGACGAGGCCGTCGGGCGCCACAAGAAGATGCTCGAGGAGATCGGCGTCGACCTCTCCGAGCCGCGCGAGATGTACGAGCCCTCCGCCTTCGAGCGGAACGTAAAAGCGATCGACGCCGCCGACCACCGCGGCGTGATCCAGGGCAAGGACCACGGCTTCGAGGGCAACCTCGGCCTGGTGATCGGGGCCGGCGGCGGCTCGCTGACGCTCACCGACGCCGTGCGCTCTCAGGGCGGCAAGCCTGCGAACTACGCAGAGATCGGAGGCAACCCCTCGGTCTCAAAGGCAAAGGGCCTCGCCAAGGAAGTTCTTCAGAAGGACGGCGTCGAGAAGATCGCGGTGATGATGTCGATCGTGTCCAACACCCGCGTCGACATCGTCGCGCGCGGCGTGATCAAGGCGTGCCTCGAGCTGGGCAAAGACCCCGGCGAGACCATCGCCGTCTTCCGCATCCCCGGCGCGTGGGAGGAAGAGGGCGCGAAGATCCTGTCCAAGTACGGGATCGAGTTCCGCGACCGCAACACGTCCATGTGGGAAGCGGCGGGCGAAGCCGTGGCCAAGATCCAGGGCGGTGCCGAATGAGCATCCTCCTGAACGAAGACTTCACCTTCATCGTCCAGGGCATCACCGGCCGCGAGGCCGTGAACCTGACGCGCGAATGCATCGACTACGGCTCCAAGGTCGTCGGCGGAGTGACCCCGGGGCGCAAGGGCCGCGAGGTGCATGGCGTGCCCGTATGGGACACGGTCGAGCAGGCTGTCGAGCACCACGGCGCGCCCATTGACGGCGCGGTCGTCACGGTCCCACCGGCGTTCACGAAGGACGCTGTGGTCGAGGCGATCGAGAACGACGTGAAGCTGATCGTCGTCGTCACCGAGCGCATCCCGCGCCGCGACGTCGCCCAGATGGTCGAGCTCGCCGACGAGCGCGGCGCGCGCATCATCGGCCCCAACTGCCTCGGCTTGATCGTCCCCGGTGTCTGCAAGATGGGCGGAATCGGCGGCCCGGCGAAGGACGCCGCCAAGGCTTACGAGCGCGGCGCCGTCGGCGTGATGTCCCGCTCCGGCGGAATGACCACGGAGATCTCATCGTCTCTTACGGCGGCTGGACTGGGCGTCTCGACCGCCGTCTCGATCGGCGGCGACGCGATAATCGGCTCGACCTACGCCGAGCTGATGCCCTATTTCGAAGAGGACCCCGAGACGGAGGCGATCGTGATCTACACGGAGCCCGGCGGGCGCATGGAGGCCGAGCTCGTCGACTGGCGCGAAGAGAACGGCTCCAAGCTCCCGATAATCGCCTTCATGGCAGGCAAGTTCATGGACGACGAGGAGATGCAGGGCATGAGCTTCGGCCACGCCGGCACCATCGTCGAGGGCAAGGAGGACTCGGCGACCGAGAAGATCGCCCGCCTCGAGGCCTCCGGCATCCCCGTCGTCGAGCGGATCGACGAGATCCCCGACCGCGTCAAGGAGGCGATCGGCAGGTGAGCGAGGCACTCCACGGAATCTTCATCGAGGTCGAGGTCGCGCCCGAGCACGCGAGCGACCCCGAGCTCGCGCAGAAGCTCGATGACGCGTGTCCGGTGGACATCTTCAAGGCGTCGGACAGCGGCGTGACGGTCGTCCACGAGAACAAGGACGAATGCGTCCTCTGCGGCCTCTGCCTTGACGCCTCGCCTCCCGGCGCCGTGACCGTCACGAAGCTCTACGACGGCACAACGCTCGAGCGCTGACTAGCGCCGACAGTAGGAATTCCCGCACATATCGCGGGAATTCCACCTCTCGGCCAGACTAGGCGGCGATGAACTTCATCTCGGACGTCCTCGAGCAGTTCCCGTCGGCCAGGCCGGCCCTGCTCGCAATCGACGCCAACGGTGAGCGGCGGGTGTGGCACTTCGGTGAGCTGATCGCGATGAGCGCCGGCGTGTCGGGCGCCCTTGCCGCGCGCGGCGTCAGCCGCGGCGACGTCGTCATGACGCTCGTGGGCAACCGAATCGAGTGGGTGCTGACGATGCTGGCGGCGTGGCGGATGGGGGCGGTCGCCCTGCCGATGTCGACCCAGCTCCGCCCGGGAGACCTCGAACACAGGGTCGCCGTGGCCAATCCGTCGGTTTGCGTGGGCGAGGAGGAGCTTCTGGGCTCGATGCCGGGTGGCGTCGAGTGCATGACGATGGCGGACATGGAGGCGGTCCTCGACGAGGATCGCCCGCAGGAGACACCGGCTCAGGTTGCGGATCTGGCTGCGAGCGACCCGGCCCTGATCGTTTTCACCTCAGGCACCACGGGCGAGCCGCGCGCGGCCCTCCACACCGCCTCCTACCTGCCGGCTCAGCGCGGGCAGGCGGAGAATTGGGTCGGCTCGGGCAAGGACGACCTGGTCTGGGTGACGACAGCGACCGGCTGGTCGAAGTCGGCCCGCAACGTCTTCGTCGCCCCGTGGCTGACCGGCGCCGCAGCGCTTATCTGCGACGCGCGATTCGACCCGATTGAGCGTCTGGCACTGTGCGAGCGCGAGGGCGTAACCGTTCTCTGCCAGGCACCCACCGAGTACCGCATGCTGGCGGCGCATGGGGAGCTTGGCCCGATGCCGTCGCTGCGGCGCGCGATCTCGGCGGGCGAGCCACTCGGCGCGGACATGCTCGAGACGTACCGCGATGCGTGGGGACTCGAGATCGCCGACGGCTACGGGCAGACCGAGACGGGTCACATCTGCGGCAACCACGTCGGGCAGGCGGTGAGACCGGGCTCGATGGGAACGCCGCTTCCTGGCCTCGAAGTCCGAGTCGCCGACGGCGAGCTCCAGGTGCGTGCCGCCACGTGCCCCACCTTCTTCGGCGGCTACCTGGGCGACGCTGACGGGCCGGATCTGATCGACGGTGAGTGGTGGGCCACGGGCGACCTGGTGCGCGAGGACGAGGACGGTCACTTCTTCCACGAGGGGCGAGCCGACGACATGATCACCTCATCCGGCTACCGCATCGGGCCTGGCGAGGTCGAGTCCGCGCTCCTGTCGCACCCCGCGGTCGTGGAGGCCGCCGCCGTGCCACATCCCGATCCCGAGCGAGGCTCGGTGGTCCGGGCGATCGTGGTCCTTCGCGAAGGCGTCGGCGACGACGCGCTGGCAACAGAGCTCCGCGAGCACGTGAAGTCGGTTACGGCGCCGTACAAGGCGCCGCGGATCGTGGAGTTCGCCGACGAGCTACCGAGGACGGCGAGCGGAAAGCTCCGCCGCGCCGCCCTCAGGCGCCAGAGCCGCTAGACGCGACCTGCCGGTACGCGTTCCTCTTCGGTCGGCGGGTTAGGGCTTGAGCGGAACGTAGTCTTCGCGCCTGCGGCTTCCGCGCCAAGGCCCGTCTCCGCCCTCACCTGCAGCTCCGTGAAGTTGCGCGTCGCGCGGCTCTCCTCCTTCGAGAGAAGCGTGCCGAGGATGCAACCCAGGAACCCGAGCGGCACCGAGATGATCGCCGGCTGGGTCAGATTGATGACGTAGTCCTCGCCCTTCACGTCGGGTCCAATGAGGACGAGGCCGATCGAGCTCACCACGCCGAGCACGACCCCGCAGACGGCTCCAGTCGTGTTGAAGCGCTTCCATGTCAGCGCCAGAAGAAGCGCCGGGAAGTTCGCGCTGGCGGCCACAGCGAAGGCCAAGCCGACCATGTATGAGACGTTCAGGTCCGAGCCGCCGATGACGGCGATCACGATGGCAATGGAACCGATCGCGAATGCCGCAATGCGCCCGACCAAGACCTCCTCGTCCTCGGAGTCCTTGCCCTTTCGGATCACGTTCGACCAGACGTCATGTGCTACCGCCCCGGAAGCCGAGATCACGAGACCTGCCACGACAGCGAGAATGGTCGCGAACGCGATCGCGGAGATGATCGCAAGGAAAGCGTCGCCCCCGATCGAGCCTGCGCCGCCGCCTACCTCTTGCGCAAGGAGCGGAGCGGCCAGGTTGCCGGCTTCGTCGACTCCGCCAGTGGCGCCCGCCTCGCCCAGGATCGCGCGCGCGCCGAAGCCGAGGAACGTCGTCATGACGTAAAAGGCGCCGATCAGGCCTACCGCCCAGCCGACGGACGAGCGGGCGGCCTTCGCGTCCGGCACCGTGAAGAACCGCATCAAGATGTGCGGCAGGCCAGCCGTACCCAATACCAGCGCGAGACCAAGCGAAACGGTGTCGATCGGCTCCGTGAAGCGAAGACCGGGCGACAGGTACTCGCTGGGCGAGTCTGACTGATTCTCGGCGAGATCGAAGATGTCGATTGGGTTCCAGCCGATCTCCGCAAGCACGAAGATCGTCAGCACCGTTGCGCCCGTCATCAGCAGGACGGCCTTGACGATCTGCACCCACGTCGTCGCGAGCATGCCGCCGAAGACGACGTAAACGAGCATGAAGACACCGGTTGCAATGACAGCGACGTTGAAGTTGATCCCCACCAGCGCGTTGATCAGTGCGCCCGCTCCCACCATCTGCGCGATCAGATAGAAGGCCGCGACGGACAATGTCCCAAGGGCCGCGGCGACGCGTGCCGGCCGTTCGTTCAGCCGGAACGACAGGACGTCTGCGATCGTGAACTTGCCGGCGTTCCGCATCCTCTCCGCGAGCAGGAACAGGACCGTTAGGAAGGCGACGAGGAACCCGACGGAGTAGAGGAATCCGTCGAATCCGAACAGGAAGATCAGGCCCGCGATGCCCAGGAAGGACGCCGCGGACATGTAGTCACCCGCGATCGCAAAGCCGTTTTGGACTCCGGTGATGCCGCGGCCGGCAGCCCAGAAGTCGGTCGCGGATTGAGTCTTCTTCGATGCCCAGTAGGTGATCCCCAGGGTGATCGCGACGACAATGCCGAAGATGACCAGCGCCTCAACATTGACCTCCGCGACTGGAATGAAGGCGGTCATCGGGACACCTCACCGTTGCCGGGGGTGGTAGAGGTCTCGGTGGGAGCAGCCTCCGGCGCTGCCGGGGCAGGGCGCTGGGCGGCACCTGCTTGAACCGCTGTCTCAGCAGCCTTTGCGGCAAGAGGGTCGAAGACCTTGTCTGCCCGCCGCAGGTAGGCGGCGGCGAGAACCCACACCATGACGAACTGGCTGAGGGCGAAGATGTATCCGATCGTCACGCCTTCGATGACCTTCTCTCCCATGAAGTCGGGCGCGACCCCGGCCAGGATGATGAAGCCGAAGTACCACGTCAAGAAGAAAATCGTTGCTGGGACGACGAAGCGGCGTTTCTGAGCCGCGAGTTCCTTGAACTCGGGCGAGTTGGCCGCAGCATCCCAATCGATGTTGCGCGTATCGGACATCCTTCCTCCTCAGGTCGGGACTCCCATACCTATCCCCGTCAGTCGAACAGGCAAACTCATTCGCGTTTTGCTCGCCCGGATCTCGCCCAGACGCGCTGCTTTCGCCGGAATCTTCGTTGTGACGGGGCTCGGCTTGCTGTCGGTGGGCGCAACCCTGCCCGTCATCCCGCGCTATGTGCAGGGCCCGATCGGCGCGGGCGACTTCTCGGTCGGGCTCGTAACTGGAGCGTTCGCGATCACGGGTCTCGCCTGCCGCCCGATCGCAGGCAACCTGGCTGACCGCCGCGGCCGTCGCCCGATCGTGATCCTCGGCGCGCTTCTGACGGCAATCGCGGGTGCGCTCTATTTCATCCCCGCAGGCGTCCCCGGCCTGGTCGTCGCACGACTCTTCCTGGGCGCCGGCGAGGGCATGGTCTATACCGCCGGCTCCGCCTGGGTCGTGGACCTCGCGCCTGCCGATAAGCGGGGACGGATCATCGGGTTCTACGGGCTCGCCATCTGGACCGGTTTGACCCTGGGACCGCCTATCGGCGAGCTGATCCTGCGCGCTTCGAGCTTCGAGATGGTCTGGGCGTTCGCGATTGCGGCGCCGCTCCTGGGCGCGGTGATCGCCTGGCGGATCCCCGACACGTTCACCTACACCGAGCCCGAGCCAGGCGAGCGCCGGACCTGGATCGAGCGCAAGAGCCTGGTGCCCGGCATAGGCCTCGCTCTCGGCACCATGGGCTACGCCGCAGTCGCCGCCTTTCTCGTCCTCCACCTCGATGAGCGGGACATCGGGCACGGCGCCGAGGTCTTCGCCGCGTTCGCGGCAACCGTCGTCCTCGCCCGCCTCTTCGGCGGGTGGCTTCCGGACCGCTACGGGCCGGTGCCTTGCATCATCGGCGTGGGTGTCGTCGAGGCCTCTGGGCTCATCGCGATCATGGTCGCCGAGTCCCTACCGGTTGCGATCGCAGGCGCGCTCGCGATGGGCACCGCCTTCTCGCTGCTCCTCCCGTCGCTTGCGCTCCTAGTCGTGAACCGCGTGCCGGAATCCAGGCGAGGCACCGCGATGGGCACCTTCACCGCGTTCTTCGACGTCGGCGTCGGGCTTGGGGCGACCCTGGCGGGTCTCGCCGCGGCAATCGGCGGCTACTCGGCCGCGTTCGCTTTCGCGGCGGTCGCGGCGGCGTGCCTCATCCCGCTCGCGCTGTCGCTGCGGGGCGCGTCGCGGTCGCTCGCGGCGGCACCGGCTTAGCTAACCATCCTCCGGCGCCCAGAACCCCGGATCCATGTCTCCGTCGCCCTCATGGTGAGTCCCGAACACCACCAATTCCATACCGTCCGGCCCTGCCTCAAAGCGACGCTTCACCTTGGGGGCCACGCGGAGGAAGTCCTCCTTCGCTAGATCGACGGTCTCGTCGTCGAGGCGGACGCGGCCGGAGCCAGCGATGACAAAATAGACCTCTTCTGCGTCGTCATGGCTGTGACCGAAGCCTTGGCGCTTGCCCGGCTTGATGCGCTGGTGGCCGAAGCCGGTGTCCTTCGCGTCGAGCTCCTTGGCGGGAAAACGGGCCTCCTGAAGCTCGCCCATCCCAAAGCCCGGGGCTTGGTCTTCCAACTCCGAAACGTTCTTCTTCGTGTAGTCGGGCATCGGATCTCCTTTATCGTTTCTCTCCTACGCGGCCGCCTGCGACCGGAGGCTTTCGAACTCTTCGTGGTCGTGAGCGCAGAACATGTGGATCTCCGAGCCTTTGCGTTCGTTCAGTTCGCGCAGGCGCTCCTCGTTCTCCAGGCGGCGCTTGCGCTCGAGGCCGACCATCGCCTGGAACGCTCGCATGCCAGGTGGGCAGCTCGCTGGCGTCTGCACCTGGTTTCGGTGGAAGTAGGCGTCGCCGCAGTGGAGAAGCCAGCCGTCAGGACCCTGCACTGCGATCGCGGAGTGTCCGCGCGTGTGGCCTGGCAGCGGCACGATCAGGACCTCCGCATCAGTGCCCGGAAGTGGCCGGACCGCCTCGAACCCCATCCATTCGTCGCCGTCGACGTCGTGCGGATGCCAATTCGGCCCGTGGGCGAACAGGTCCTTCATGACACGGGCGCGCTCCTTCAGGCTCGGGTTCTGGATCGCGTCCATTTCCGGGCGCCAAATGTGAAGCTCGGCGTCGGGGAAGTCGGGAAGGCCACCCGCGTGGTCCACGTCGAGGTGGGTGGGGACGAAGTAGCGGACGTCTGAGGCGCTGAATCCGAGAGCCTCGACCTGACGAATCGCGGTCTCGGACTCGTCGACCTGAGGCCGGATCAGCCATCTCACAGGCCCGATGCGCTTCGGCTCTTGCATCTGTCCGAGCCCGAAGCCGGAGTCGACGAGCACCAGACCCTGATCCGTCTCGATCAGGAGGACGTGGGCACACGCCTCGCCGGTCGTCCAAGGCGGGCCATCGCCGCCGATCCACCGTCCCCCGTAGGGGCACATGGTCGCGCAGCTCAGATGATGAATGCGAACAGTCATTCTGCGGCACCCTATGCGTTGGCTGCGAAGTGCGGGTTGTCATCCTCACCGCGATGCGCGTAGCGATCATCATCGGAAGCACCAGGCCGAACCGCAAGAGCGCGAAGGTCGGCCTGTGGGTGTTCGAACAGGCGCGCGAGAGAGACGACTTCGAAGTCGAGCTCGTCGACCTGGCCGACCAAGGCCTGCCGATCTTCGACGAGGGAAAGCCACCCGGGGCGGGGCAGTACGAGCACGAGCACACCAAGCGTTGGGCAGAACTCATCGACTCGTTCGACGGCTACGTAATCGTCACCCCCGAGTACAACCACGGCATCCCGGGCGTCCTGAAGAACGCCCTCGACTTCATCTACGCCGAGTGGAACAACAAGGCCGCCGGCTTCGTCGCGTACGGCAACACCGGCGGCGCTAGGTCGGTCGAGCAGCTCCGCTTGGTCATGGCCGAATTCAGCGTCGCCACCGTCCGCTCGGCCGTCGCCCTCTCGATCTTCACCGACTTCGACAAGGAGAACAACTTCACGCCGGACGAGCGGCATCTGAAGAAGCTCGGCGCGATGTTCGACGAGCTGGTTGCCTGGGGCGAAGCTCTGAAGGGCGTGCGGGAATCCGGGCCCTGAAGGCCTAGTCGGCCCACCAGTCGCGCTGGCCCTCGACATCCTCGCGCCGGCCCTCGCCGAGACTGGGCGCGCCGATGACGAGGATCTCGAGTCCCTCCGGCCCCGCCTCGTAGCCGCGCCATGTACCGGGCGGGACGCGTACCGCATCCCATTGTTTGAGCTCGATGATCTCGTCGTCGAGCTTCATCCGCCCGCTTCCGCCCACGACCACGTAGACCTCTTCCTGCTTCTCGTGCGTGTGGCCGTACGGAAAGCGATAGTCGGGCGGGACGCGCTGGTAGCTCAGACCAGAGCTCTCGAGCTTGAGCGCATCGGTTGCCAGGCGGAACTCCAGGTCCGGAGGGCCGTCGAAATTTGACCCGACGTCCTCAAGGTCGTCCCTCAGATTTCTGTGCGTGAACGGCACAGCCGCATCCTAAGGTCCCGGCACTTGGGTGCTTTTCGTCCAAAGCGCTACTCCTCAAGCCCGGCAGCCTCGAGGGCTTCGGCCCAGTTTGCGAACGTCCGCGTCCGCACGGTCAGGCCGTCACGGAGCGTCGTGAGCCATGCAGCCTCGCGAGTGACTTCAACCCCGCCTCCATGCCCTCTCCCATGGAAGGTGCCAAGGATGAGCGTTTGCTCGCCGAGATCTTCGATTCGCTCGACGTTGACTGTGATGCTCTCCCATGCCTCGCTGAACGTGTGCCAGAACTCGGACCAGCCCTCGTGACCGCGATAGGTGCGCTCCGTATCCATGAAAAGCCCGGATGGACGAAACTCGAACTCTGGCGCAAGGAGGTCAAGGGTCGCTTCGAGATCGCCTCGGTTGTAGGCGTCGAAGAACTTCCGAATCTGCTCAGCGTTTAGGCGCTTCTCGTCCAAAGCCCTACTCCGACACGCCTGCGGCTTCGAGGGCCGCCGCGTGATCCCAGAAGAACTCCTGGTAGACGATCCTGCCCTGGCGGATCGTGAAGACGAGCGTCAGCTCCATGTTCATGTCCGGGCCGTGGCCCGCGCCACGCCAGACGTATCTCACGGCGACTCGGTCGCCCGCGTCGATGAAGTCGCTGATCGGTACCACGGTGGCGACATCCCAGGTCTCGCGGAGTTGCTCGAAAAACCGCATAACGCCCTCGCGACCGACATGAGGTCCGGGCTCTGGCCAGTCCTTCACCGTCCGCACGATGACGTCGGGGTCGTAAAGCTCACGCATCGCATCCAGGTCCCCTGCGTTCAGGGTCTCGAAGGCGGCTCGCACGATCTCCACGTTCTCTTGCGACATCGTCCGCGCAGTATCTCGCGTTGGCTGAGATAGGTGCTTTCCATGCGAAGCGACTTAGACGCTTTTCGTCCAAAGCGACTACTCCGACAGCCCGGCGGCTTCGAGGGCATCGGCGAGCGTCGAGAAGTTCTCCCAACGCACCACGAGCCCATCTCGAAAGGTCCACACCTGGCCGAGCCGGGCATCGACGTCGACGCCGCTGCCCTTCCCACGAGCGCGTTGGTAAAGACCGACCACAATCCGATCATCTCCGGCGTCCGTCAGCGACTCAAGATGGAAGTGCCAGCTCTCCCAGGTTCCGGCCCACCTCCGGAAGTACCGGCGCACCCCGGCATGACCGATATAGCATCCTGCATCAATGTCACTGGGGGCAACGATGAACTCAACGCTCGGATCGAGCAGCTCGTACAGAGCCTCCGGGTTCTCGCCCTCACCGACCAGCGCGAACAGCTGGCGCAACGTCTCCACGTTCTCCTGCGACATAACCCGCGCAGTATCTCGCGATGGCTGAGATATGCGCTTTCCACGCTAAGCGAACTAGCGCTTTTCGTCCGAAGGGACGCGCTTAGACGCTCGTTCCCGAGCGTCGCTACCGAGTGGTGCTAGCCCGGGTCACGTTGTTCAGCTCAAGCGCGAGCTTGGCGTGATCGAGGACTAGAAGGGGCCGAGGACTACTTCTTCGCAGTCCTCGGCGACCTCATCGTTGCTATCTGCAAGGACCTGGTCGTTGCCGGGGCCACAACTGACCTCATCCGGCGTGTCGTCGAAGTGCGCGAAGATGATGTCGTCGCCCTCCCCCCCGGACAGGAGATCGCCTCCTGGACCGCCGAAGAGATCGTCCGCGTCCGGGCCGCCGAAGATCTGATCATCTCCCTGCCCGCCCACCAGGCCGCCTGCATTGTTTTCCTCTTGCGTGCCAATGTCGGGCCCCTCTCCACCGCGGATCTCGTCGTCGCCGCGACCCCCGATGATCCTGTCGCGGCCGTCGCGGCCGAGCAGAACGTCATCACCGCCATAGGTGCCGTCGGGGAGGTTTCCGATTCTCCGCTCGGTGATGTTGTCTGGTCCGCTGCCGCCGCTGACCTCGTCGTCTCCCTGCTCGCCGCGGAGAACATCGCCGCCGTCACCCCCCTCAATACGATCGCCTGCGCGGTTGCCCTCGAGAAGGTCGGCGCCGCCGAAGCCGCGGATGTGATCGGGCCCAGACGTGCCCTTCAGCTCATTCGGACCGTCATCGCCGTCGATGTCTTCCGCTATCGCGGTCGTAACGCACAGCGCGAACGCCGCAAGCAATAGTCCTAGCCGCTTCCCCACGAGACCAGCATACGCCTCGTTAGAGCCATTGCCGCGCAGTCTGAGCGCTAGAAGAGCGCGGGTTGCTCTGCTTCTGACTCGGATCGAGGCTCTGGAGCTTCGAGCCTCTCTCGCAGGAATCGCCGCGGTGGGTTCTTCCCTCGCGCCAGCTTGGCCAGGCGGTCGCGCTCCTTCTTCGGAAGGTAGGCGCCGCGGCCTCGGCTGTAGAGGCGCTCGTAGCGCGGCACCAGGTCGGGGCGGTACTGGCGGAGCCAGTCCATGAAGAGCGCTTTGACCTCGCCGCGGAGGTGCAGGCCGATGCCGCCAACGTTGGTCGCGCCCATCTCGCCGGCGACCTCGAGGATCTTCTCGACCTGGCGCGGGTCGTCGTTGATGCCCGGCATGAGCGGCGCGATGAGGATTCCGGAAGGGATGCCGGCGCGGGCCAGCTCGCCGACGGCGGCGAGGCGGGTCCTCGGATGAGGCGTGTGCGGCTCGGACGCGCGCCATGCCTTCTCGTCGAGCGTCGGCACCGACAGGTTCGCCACGAACTCGGTGCGCTTCGCGATCTGCTTGAAGAGGCCGAGGTCGCGCAGGAGCAGCGGCGACTTGGTTAGCACCGAGCACGGGTTGGCGAAGTCGCGCATCGCCTCCCAGATCCCCGGCATCAGCTTGTAGCGCGACTCGACCCACTGGTACGGGTCGGTGTTCGTCCCGAGCGCGACGTGCTCGCCGCGCCAGCGCGCCTTGCCGAGCTCGGCGCGGACCAGCTCGGGCACGTTCACCTTGACGACGATCTCCCGCTCGAAGTCGCGGCCTGCGTTCAGGTCGAGATAGGTATGCGTGGGCCGGGCGAAGCAGTACACACAGGCGTGAGTACACCCGCGGTATGGATTGATCGTCCAGCGGAACGGCATCCGCGAACGCTCGGGGACCGCGTTGATCGCCGACTTCGCCCGGACCTCGTGGAAATTGATCCCGAGCGCCTCCGGCGCGTCGAACGTGCGGACTACCGATTCACCCATTCCGGGGAGCAACGCCTGCGTGCTTGCCCCTTTCTCTAGATTCTCCCAGCGCACGAACACATGTTCGCATGCGGCCCGGATGGAACTAAACGGCGGAGACGATCGCCTTCGCCGCGCCGAGTGCCTCCGGCGGGAGCCAGTGGCCCGCGTCTGTCTCGAGGTAGGCCGGCTCGATGCCGCCCGCTTGAAGAAGCTCGCGCGCCGCGCGAGCAAACTCAACCGAGATGATCGGATCGTTGGCGCCGTGGTGGATCGCGACGGGCAGGCCCTCGCGCCCTTCGAGCTCGGGCGACCATCCTTCGACGGTCGGAATGAAACCGCTGAACGCGATCAGGCCGGCGGGGACGGGCCGCCCCTCCCCCAGACCCACCGCGTAGGACATCACGGCGCCCATCGAAAAGCCTCCGATCACGGTGCGGTCCCAACCGAGGCCGCGCTCGGCGAGGAAGCCGTCGAGGAATCCGGTGAGCGCCTCGTAGCTCGAAGCGAACGTTGCCGGGTCCGGATAGCCCACCCTCGGCACGAGGTACCAATGTCGTCCGCCCGGCGGGACGTTGGTCAGTGGCGCTCCCGTTGTGACACCGACGAGGCGGCGCTCAGGGTCGAGTTCGTCCAGGAGCCCGAAGAGGTCGTTCTCGTCGGCGCCGCGCCCGTGGTTGAGGACGAGGGCGCCCTCGGGGTCGCCCTCAGCCTCGCGAACTCTGTGGACGAGCTCGCTCACCCGTGCGAGCGAGCTGCCCGCGGGTTCTCGACGGGCGTCAGGACCCGCTCGATCTCCGCGCGCTTGTCCTCGAGGAACGGCGGCAGGATGAGCTTCTCGCCGAGATGCTCGGGATCCTCGTCGACGCCGAAGCCGGGGTCCATGGTCGCGATCTCGAACAGGACGCCACTCGGCTCGCGGAAGTAGATCGACTCGAACCAGAAGCGGTCAATTACCGGTGTCGGGTGCGCGCCGCCCTCGATTGCGCGCTCGCGCCAGCCCTCGTGTTCAGCCGTCTCGGAGGCCCACGCGATGTGGTGGACGGTCCCGGCGCCCTGGATGCCGCGCTCGTCTGGCGCCGCGTCGTAGGCCCAGGTGCCGCCTCGGCGCCTGCCGCGGATCTCCCAGCCGTCGGCGCCCGGCTCGAAGCCAAGGTGCTCCTCCAGGAGCGAGCGGCTGTGCTCGACGTTGGCTGTGAACGCCCGCGCGCCCTCGAAACCCTGGAGCGCGTGTTCCGCCGGCACCTCGGGATGATCGGCGATCAGCGGCTGGTCATCGACCGTCGAGACGACGAACTCGTGCTCGAGCCCCTCGGGATCGCTGAAGCGGAGAATGTCTCCGTTTCGTGAGGGGTCTGACCCCGCCGCCGTCAGGCGCTCCGCCCAGAAGTCGAGGGCGGCCTCGGAGGCGACGCGCCAGATGATGCGGTGGACCATGCCCTGGCCGGGGCGCCCCTGCGCGGCATCCGGGAACTCGAAGAAGGTCATGTCGGCGCCGGGAGTGCCCTTCTCGTCGGCGTAGAAGAGGTGGTAGACGCTCGGCTGGTCCTGATTCACGGTCTTCTTGACCATGCGCAGCCCGAGCGTGCCGGCGTAGAAGTCGACGTTCTGCTGAGCGTTGGCTGTGATTGCTGTGATGTGGTGGACTCCGTCGAGCTTCATGGTGTTCCCTTCGCCGGTGGACGTATTTGCATGCGCAACTATAGCACCATAATAGTTGTGTGAGCAACTAGATTGCGCTACCCTCCCTCGCGTGAAGCGCACGCAACATGGAGAGGAGCGGCTGTCCGAGGACGAGATCGCGGCATGGAAGGGCATGTTGCGAGCTCATCGCGACCTTGTCGTGAGCCTGGATTCCCAGCTCGAGCGGGAGCATTCCCTCCCCCTCTCCTCATACGAGGTCCTGATGGTCCTCGCCGATTCGCCCGGCGGCCGCGCGCGGATGGGAGAGCTGGCAGACCAGCTGCTCCTGAGCCGAAGCGGCCTGACCCGCCTGGTAGACCGCCTCGTCCGCCAGGGATGGGTCGAGCGCAAGCCGTGCGAGGACGACGCCCGCGGCCTCTATGCGGCGATCACCCGGTCCGGCCGCGCCAAGCTGAAGAAGGCACGGCCCGCCCATCTCGACGGTGTGCGTGAGGGCTTCTTCTCAAAGCTCTCGGACGCCGACCTGGCGGCTCTGTCTCGCGCATGGGGACGGCTGGGCCGCGCGGTGACCTAGCTCGCGAACGGAACCGGCTGGCCGACCTCGTAGCCCTGGGCCATGTCGACGCCGTGCATCCGAAGAAGTGGCAGGACGCTTGACGACTCGACGAGCTTTGCGACCGTCGTCTTCGACGTCCCCTGCGCAAGGCGGACGATGGCGCGAATCGTCGAGTAGTCCGGCTCCTCCAAGAGGGATCGGACGACCACTCCGTCGATCTTGATCTGGCGGACGGGGAGGCGCTGGAGGTATTCGAACGACCCGAAGCCGGCGCTGAAACCGTCCAGGACCAGCGGGCAGCCGGCCTCGGCGAGCCGGTCAAGCGTCGCGGTCGCCCGATCGACATCGAGTCGAACAGAGCCCTCGCCGATCTCGAATCCCAGCGAGCCCTCCTCCACCCCCGCGTTGGCCACCCGGGAGACGAGGCCGTCGAGGCCGCGGTCGTCGCCGAGCATCTCGCCCGAGAGGTTGACCTGGAAGCGGGCGCCGCGGGAGCCGTTCGAGAGCATCGCGAGGGCACGAGAGACCACCCAGTTGTCGATCGCCGCGCACATCCCCTGGGTCTGAGCTGCGGCGCCCAGGAACGAGGACGCGCTCAGGACCTTTCCCGTCTCGTCGCGCATGCGAACGAGCAGCTCGTGGTGCGCGATCCGGCCGCTGCGAAGGTCGATCACCGGCTGCCCGTAGATCAGAAGCTCATCTGAGTCGAGCGCCGCCCTGACCTTGTCGGTCATCGAGGGCTCTCGCACGAGCTGCGGCCTCGGAGTCTGGTCGCCGACGAGGCTCCGGCGGGGGAACGCCTCGACGGGCCCGTCCTCAGTCCGCGTATGCGGGTGACCGGGAGGAGGTGCCTCGGCCGGCTCGGCCACCGCGCCACCGCGCTGCTTCGCGCGGTACATGGCGGCGTCGGCGGTCGCCATCACATCCTCGGTGGTGCGCGTGTCGTCGCCCCCGAACGGCGCAACGCCGATCGACACGGACACTCCCCAGGCCGCCACCTCGTCAGAAGCGATTCGCGCGATGAGAGCTTCAGCCAAGCCCATCGCCTCGTGGCCCTCGGCGCTGGGAAGCAGGACTGCGAACTCGTCGCCGGCAAGGCGGGCGAGGACGTCTGTCGAGCGGAACCTGCCACGCATCGCCTCAGCGACGCGGCGAAGCGCGACATCCCCCGCGCCGTGACCGCGCGTGTCGTTCACGGCCTTCAGGCGGTCCATGTCGATCAGGAGCAGCGCGCCTACCCCGCCATAGCGGCGGCGCAGAGCGAGCTGTGAGTCGAGTTCCTCGCGAAAGCGCCTGCGGTTCATGAGGCCGGTCAGCGAGTCGTGATCGGCGATGTAGCGGAGCTGCTCCTCGAAGCGCTTGCGCTCGGTCACGTCCTGGACCTGCACGATGCCCGCGCTTCGGGGCCCGCCCTCGTTGGGGATCGTCGACACGCTCAGCTCCAGCCAGACGAGCCGGTCGTCGCTGAGGAGCGCCCGCTTCTCGACCGTGAAGCGCTCGATGGTGCCGGCCACGAGCCGCTCGCGTTGCGCCTCGTCGATCGGGCCGTCCTCGGCCAGGCACAGGCCGGTTAGCTTTGACCCGATCAGCTCGTCGCCGCTCCGGCTGGTGAGGTCGCAAAGGGCCCGGTTCACTTCGGTCAGGCGGCCATCGGACCCCTCCGTGAAATCGACCAGGGCGATGCCGATCGGCGCGTTCTCGAAGGCGCTACGGAAGCGGGCGTCCGCCTCGGAGCGCGCACGCTCGATCTCGGCCATCTCGGTGATGTCTTGGCACACGCCCACCACCCGCACCATCTCCCTCGTCGCGGGATCGAGGACCGGCTCGCCCTGGCAGCGGACGTTCCTGACCTCACCGTTGGGCCGGACGATGCGGTGCTCGAAGCGAAAGGGAATAACGTCGCCGAGCACGTGCTCGATCTTTTCGCGCACCTCGACCTGCTCGTCCGGGTGGACGCGCTCGAGGTAGGTCGCGAAGGTCACCCGAAAGGGATGAGGGTCCTCTTTCCTCTCGATCCCGAAGATGCGGTAGAGCTGGTCCGACCAGAAGACCTCGTCCTCGGTCAGCTTCCACTCCCAGCTGCCGAAGTTTGCGACCCGCTGGGCGTCGGCCATCAGGTCGGCTGCCGCCCGCAGCTCCTCGGTCGCTCGATGAGCCAGATCGATGCCGTCCTCGACCCGCGCTGCATCGTGCGCAGATGGGAGTCCGAACAGACTTTTTGATTCCCGGTCGCCCCCTCCAGACCCCCGGATACCACCTGTTTCCATCGAGTTTTCAACGTACAGAAGGTCCCAGCGGGCAACGACAGGACATTCGTCCGCCAGTCGGCAAAGGGGTGACCTCCCTCACCGAAACGCGGTAGGAAATCTGGCACGGAGTGGGACGGCCCTACCTCATTCGGCGAGCGGGCTGCACTCCCATACGCTGGCGGTGATGGCCAACAAACTCGCTGAAGAGTCGAGCCCTTACCTCCTCCAGCACGCCGAGAACCCGGTCGACTGGTACCCCTGGGGTCCGCAGGCGCTCACCCGGGCGCGCGACGAGGACCGGCCGATCCTGCTGTCGATCGGTTACTCGTCATGCCACTGGTGCCACGTCATGGAGCGCGAGTCGTTCGAGGACGAGGCGACCGCGGCATTCATGAACGAGCACTTCGTCTGCATCAAGGTCGACCGCGAGGAGCGGCCGGACGTGGACGCCATCTACATGGAGGCTGTCCAGGCGATGACGGGACACGGGGGGTGGCCGCTCACCGCGTTCCTCGACACCGAGACCTCCCCCTTTTACTGCGGCACCTACTTCCCGCCGGAACCGCGCCACGGCATGCCGAGCTTTCGCATGGTGATGGAGGCCGTCGTCGCCTCGTGGGAGGGAAAGCGCACGGAGATCGCGCAGCAGGCCGAGCGCATCCGCGAGCGGCTCGCCGCGACTGCGCAGATCGAGCCCGCCGAAGGCGCTCTGTCCGCCGACCTCTTGGAGGAGGCCCAGAGGCTCCTCGTCTCGAGCGCCGATCCCGTGAACGGAGGCTTCGGAGGCGCGCCGAAGTTTCCGCCAGCGTCGGCCGTCGAGTTCCTGCTGGCGCGCGGGGAGCGCGACGTTGCGGGGCATGCCCTGGACGGCATGCTCGCCGGTGGCATTTTCGACCAGGTCGGCGGCGGCTTCGCGCGGTACTCGGTCGACGCAAAGTGGCTCGTGCCGCACTTCGAGAAGATGCTCTACGACAATGCCCTCCTCGCTCGGGCCTACCTCCACGGCTTTCAGGCACAGGGCCACGAGCGCTGGCGGGTCGCCTGCGAGCGGACCCTCGAGTGGATCCTCCGGGAGATGCGCGGAGCCGAGGGCGGCTTCTACTCGGCGCTCGACGCGGACTCCGAAGGGGTCGAGGGCCGGTTCTACGTCTGGTCCGAGGAAGAGTTGCGAGACGTGCTGGGAGCCGCGGGACTGAGCGGCGAAGCGGACGAGCTGGTCGCTTACTGGGGCGTGAGCGCCGAGGGGAACTTCGAGGGGGAGAACATCCTGCACCTCCCGCACGGAGCACAGTCACCTGCTCCCCCAGGACTCGAAACCGCGCAAGCCGCCCTTTACGAGCACCGCGCCAAGCGCGTGTGGCCCGGCCTCGACGACAAGCGGATCACCTCGTGGAACGCGCTCGCGATCGCGGCCCTCGCCGACGCGGGCGCCGTGCTGGACCGCCCCGACTTCATAGCCGCAGCCCGGACGGCAGCCGAGTTCCTTTGGGAGAGGTTGCGCGACAGGAAAGGTCGCCTGCTCCGCACCTGGAAGGACGGCGAGGCGAAGATCCTCGCCTACCTGGAGGACCACGCGTACGTTACCGAGGCGCTGCTGGTCCTTTACGAGTCCACGTTCGAGGAGCGCTGGTTCGTCGCGGCGCGCGAGACGGCAGACGCGATGATCGAGCGCTTTGCCGACGCTGAGCGAGGCGGCTTCTTCACCACCGCGACGGACGGCGAGGAGTTGATCGTGAGACGGAAGGACATCGACGACCACCCCATCCCCTCGGGCAGCTCATCCGCCGCCTTCGGCCTCCTGCGCCTGGCGGCGCTGACCGGCGAGCACGGCTACGCGGAGCGCGCGCACTCGGTCTTCGGACTGATCGGGCGCGTCGCCGAACGACATCCGCAGGCGGTGGCGCACCTCCTGCGGGCGATCGACTTCGACCTGGCGCAGGTGAAGGAGGTCGCGCTCGTGGGTTCGGACCTGGACGAGCTGGCCGCGGTAGTCCGCTCCGAGCTGCGCCCTCATATCGTCCTGGCCGGTGGCCCCGAGGGAGTGAATGAGCCTCCGCTTATGGCTGAGCGAAGCGAGGTGGATGGTCTGCCGGCGGCGTACGTTTGCGAAGGCTTCACTTGCCGAACGCCCCTCACCGATCCCGCCGAGCTATCGGCTCAGCTCGCCGGATAATCTCCCGAGCATGGCCACTGCAACGAAGAAAAGCGCAAAGCAGGTCGCGACCGCCTATTTCGAGGCGATCGCTGCCCGAGATCTCGACGCGATGGTCGAGGTGTGGGCGCCCGGTGGCATGGACCACCTCAGCGGCATGGCTGACCTCAAGGCGCCACAGGGCGTCCGCGATTTCTTCGGCGAGATGTTCCGAGCGGTCCCCGACTTCTCGATGTCGGTCACGGACATGGTCGCCTACGGGGACAAGGCGGCCGTGCAATGGGCCGCTAAGGGCACGTTCAACGGGACCGGCAAGCTCCAGGGAGTCGCTCCAACCGGCGCTCGGCTCGAGCTCTCAGGGCTCGACCTCCTCACCATTCGCGACGGGCTGATTCAGGAGAACTTCGCCTTCACGGACGGCATGGAGATGGCGCGCCAGATGGGCGTCATGCCGCCGGCGGGATCCGTAGGCGAGCGCGCAATGATGGGCGCGATCAACACAAAGACCGCCGCCGTGAAGCGAGCGCGAAAGCTCGCCGGCCGCTAAGCACGACTGTCCTCTTGGGGATACTGCGATGACGATGTCGCAGAAAAATGTCGAACTGGTGCGGCGCATCTACGACGCATGGGACCGGCAGGAGTCTGCTCGGGATTTCATTGCCGCGGACTTGGAGTACGTGAATCCGAGCTATGCCGTGGAGCCGGGGACCCGCCACGGCCGAAAGAGCCTCGCCGTCGTTCGCGGCACCTACGAGGACTTCGAGATCAAGGTCGAGCGCATCATCGACGCTGGGGACGAAACCGTGGTCCTTGCTCAATTCACTGGTTCTGGTTCAGGTAGCGGCGTGCCCGTAGAGGGCGAACATGGCTACGTCTGGACTGTGCGCGACGGACTGGCTGTGCGGTTCCAGTGGTTCCAATCGCACCGGGAGGCCCTCGAAGCCGCCGGGCTGACGGGCTAGCGCTTACGAGAAGCGCTAGCTCTTCCGCTTCTTCGTCCTCAGCACGGCTTCCATGCCGGACTCCCTGTGGCCGTCCAGTGAGCACCACAGGACGTACTTCGAGTCCTTCTTCAGGCGCTCGTTGATCGACCCCACCTCGTCGGGCCCGAGCTCGCCGATGGCCCAAGCCTCGTCGTCGCCCTTGCGCTGAACCTTCAGATCGTGGGGGTCCTCGCCGGTGTTCGTGTATTGGATGATCGCCGGGCCCGGCGGCACCTTGGTGCGCGTAAGCGTGAACGAGCGCTCGGTAACGCCGTTGCGAACGCCGATTGCCGTTGGCCCGTCCCCGGCCGACGCGGATCCCGCAAGCCCCCCGGCAAGGAGGAGCAGCGCCCCCACGAGCGCCCCTGCCCTGGTTCCGGCGTTCATGGCGCGATGATCTGCGGGCGCGCAAAGCTGGAGGCGCCCGGGATGATCTGTGCGGCGTCGACGTCGAACCACTGCTCCAGTATCGAGCAGTAGAGGGCTCGGAAGTCAGAAGTGTGAACAACGTTGTCGTCCTCGTCGAGGGTGCCGAGCCCGGGCCACTCGCCGACCATCTCGCCCTGGACCTTGGTGCCCATGACGAAGGCGGCGCCCGCCGCGCCGTGATCGGTGCCGGTCGCGTTCTGCTCGGGCCGGCGCCCAAACTCCGAGTAGACGAGCGTGATCACGCGGTCGGCCAGGCCGCGGGCCTCGAGGTCGGCTTGGAAGGCGGCAAGCGTGTCGAACGTGATGCCGATGTCGTCGCCGAACGTGCCGGCCTGGTTGTCGTGTGTGTCGTAGCTGCCGGGCGCCGAGACGGAGACGCAGCGGATCGGCAGATCGGCGTCGATCATCGCCGACAGCGCCGACATGTTCTGGCAGAACCAGTGATCGTCGTCCGGGTACACGGGAGGCACCGTGACCTCGCCGAAGTTCTCGAGGGTGCTGCGCAGTTCGATCGACTGGTCGGCCGTGCGCCCGGCCACAGCGCGTCCAGCGTCGCCGCTGGAGCCGCCAACCTGTCCCATCGCCTGCACGTGCTCGAACATGATCTCGTCCACCGGCTCCCACACGCCGGGCGCCCACAGGTCGTAGCTCGAGCCGTCGATCGCCGCCACCGGGTTCGTCGTGCTGGCGAGGGACGGGAGAAGCCAGCCGTCGAGCGAGAGGCCCTGGATCGGGTTGTCGGGGGCGCCGATGACGTCGATGAGTCGCCCCAGCCAGCCGGTCCGCTCATTCGCATCGAGCTCGCCGACCTCCCAGTAGTGGCGCGACGTGAAGTGCGACTGGTCCGGGTCGGTGTAGCCAACGGCTGGAAGAACGGAGAGCTTGCCCGCGCGGTGAAGGGTGTCGAGCGCAGTGGCGCGCGGGTGCCACATGAGCGAGTCGTCCTCGGCGAACTCGGGGCCCTGCCCTTCGATGAGCCGGAGATCCCCGCGAAGGCTGTTGTACACGGAGTCGGTCACAGGAGCGAGCACGGAGAGCGAGTCCATCCCGCCGTCCATGAAGACCGAGACGATGATCGGATCCGACGCCCCCTGCGCTCGCGCGATGCCGCTCTGGAGGTCTGCAAATCCGAGCCTCGAGGCGCCGTATACGGACATCATTCCCAGGCCGGCACGCAGCATGAAGGACCGCCGCGAAAGACCGGTGCCCGCGGGGATCGGCATCCCGGGCTCGATCTGCGGCAAGCCCCTGCCAGCCTCGGCGGCGGCGCCGCGGAGGAGGTGGGCGCGAGAGAACTCGTTGCAGTGGTTGCAGGGCATCGTTGTCCTCAGCTCGTCTGCATCTCGGGGGACATCGCGACCATTACCCGCAGGGCGTTCTGGCGGAGGCCGCGGTAGGTCTTCTTCTGCCAGTTGTCTTCGATCGCGGCCTCGACCGCCTCGCAGAACTCCTCGAGCCCGTCGCGGGTCGCCGTATCGATCACCGGGTCTCCCCAGTAGCCGAGCGCTTTGTCGACGGCCTCGACGGGCGTCTCGTTGGCCAGGTATTCGTCTACGTCCTCGATCTGGTCCTTGCGGGTGATGTAGGAGACCGCGTACCAGCGGCCGCGGTAGCTCGAAGTGTCGAGCCAGCGCTCCTCGTCCCAGCCGGAGACGTTGGGCGGGCGGAACGGGCGCTGCCCCGCCATGTCGGAGATCCAGGACCAGCTGTCCTCGCGAATGCCGAACTTCCGCGCCCGCAGCATCCCTGCGATGTAGACGATCGGCGGCTTCACCATGGAGGGTCCCTCGTAGAAGACGGGGTGCTTCAGGATCGCCTTGAGAAGCGGCTTGATCTCGTAGTTCGCGCGGTACATCGACTCGAGATCCGCGCGTGTCGAAGGATCAGGTGGAGTCGGGATGAAATAGCTCCAGAGCTTTCCGACCAGATGCGGCGCATGCGCCTCGTGCTCGAGGCAGAGGCGGCAGGAGTCCTGCCAATCGAACTTGCCCGACTGGCCGAAGATCGTCTTCGTGCCCTTGTCGTGGTAGCCGGGGTCGAAGCGGAAGTTCTCGTAGCCGACGTCCTCCTCCCAGTTCGCGCGCCAGCCGGTCAGCGCCCGCGCCTGCTCGCGAACGTCATCCTCCGAATAGGGGTAGCCCGACTCATCGGAGACGCCGAGCATGAAGAGCTCCATGAGCTCGCGCCCGTAGTTCTCGTTCGGGTTCCACCTGTTGTTGTCGATGCCCGAGAGCCAGATCAGCATCGCCGGGTCCGTCGTGACGTGCTCGATCAGCTTGTCGAATCCCTCGAACGCTCGCTTTCGGAACATCTTCGCCTGGCCGATCGAGAGCTTGAGCGAGCCAACGTCGCCGGTCGCGAACCAGTCGTGCCAGTTGAGAGCCATCCGCTCGACCAGGGGCTGGTTGGAGCGGACCATCTTGTCCAGCCACCACATGACGTCGTGGCCGTAGAGGTCATAGGGCTCGAAGTTGCCGTCCTCGTCCTGGGGCTCCGGGCCCACCAGCTTGGCCTTGGGCGGCTCGAGCAGCGAAGTGACGGCCTTGGATAGGCCCTTGTCTGCCAGCTTCTTGGCCTCGCCCGGCTTCGGTCCGAAGCCGGCGCGCCAGAGCAGCCGCGACGCCTCCTTCTCCGAGAACTCGCCGTCGTAGACCGGTACCGCCATCACGCACCCCATCGGCAGTGTTTGCCCGCGCCTTTACGCCTGTAGGCCCGCTTTGGACGCTTTCGCCAGGCACGGAGAGCCTTCCTGGCTCCACGCGGGATACTACGCCTCGTGTCCGAAGCTTTCCTGTGGGGCCTTCTCGCGAGCTCATCGTTGGTGATCGGGGCCGTGATCGCGATGACGACACACCCGCCGAAAAAGGCCACCGGGCTCGTGCTCGGGTTCGGCGGCGGCACTCTCATCAGCGCGATCTCGTTCGAGCTCACCGAGGAGGCGTACGCCCTGGGCGGCGCCGACGCGCTCACCTTCGGCTTGGCCGCGGGCGCGCTCGTCTTCTACGTCGGCGACATCCTCATCTCCCCCAAGCGCGGCAAGGACGGCCGCGAGATGCCAGAACAGGACGAGAGCGGCAAGACGCTACTTCTGGGTGCCCTCCTCGACGGAGTGCCGGAGACGGCGGTGCTCGGCTCGACCCTCATCGCAGGGAGCGGCATAGGCGTACCGGTCCTCGCGGCGATCTTCCTCTCGAACCTGCCAGAGGGAATCGGCGGCGCGAGTGACATGCGGACCACTGGCGTTCCGGACCGACGGGTCCTTGCGTTGTGGACCGGCGTGGCGCTGATCTGCGCGGCATCGTCTGGAATCGGTTACGAGGTGTTGGCTAACGCGGGTGACGAAGCGATCGCGATCGTCCAGGCTTTCGCGGCGGGCGGAGTACTCGCCATGCTCGCGATCGAGATGCTTCCCGAGGCGCATTCCCGCGGCGGGCGTGGCGCGGGCCTTATGACCGTGTTCGGCTTCGCCCTCGCCTATCTGCTCTCGACGATCGGCTAAAGCGCGTAGTCGCGGACCTCATCGACACGAAGGACGTGAAGCTCGGCCACGCTCGCAAGCTAACTAGCTGCCGCCGAGGTCCGCATCGGCGACCTCGCGACCACGCTCGTCCAAGAGGCGCACCTCGCTCACGTCGCCGAATGCACCATCGAGAGCCCCTCCGGCAGTCCCGCGGCCGCCTGAGACCTCGACCGTCACGATGGCCGAGCGTTCGCCGTCGGGACCGACGGCGACGAGTCGGTAGCCACCGTCGGGCAGGTCGTAGAGGACCGCGAGGACCCACGACGTCTTGCCCTCGTAGCCGTATGCGTAGCCGACCTTCCTGCCGCCCGGCGCTTCGAGGTGATTTGCCTCGAAGTAGCTGCCGTTGGCGACCGCAAGCACGTCGCGGTACTCGTCGGCAAGGTCGCGATCCCCGGAACCCGCGAGCCAGACCGCAGAGGCGGTGAGCGCCACAGCAGCCACGGCCAGAGCGGCCTGCAGACGTCTTGGCCAAATGCCGGCGCTTCGGCTCGGCCGGTCTGGCTCTCCCGATGCCTCCTTCGGGTCAAGCGCCCCGAAGACGCGGTCCTCGAAGCCGACCGCAGGCTCGGCGCGCGGCGCCAGCTCCAAAAGCTCGTCCGCAATATCCGCCAGCGCGCGAACATGTGCGCGGCACGCCTCACACTCGACCAGGTGTCCGAGTGCCCGGGCGCGCTCCTCGCCTCCGAGGAGGCCCAGTGCCAGCTCGGGCGCGTCCTCCCGCACCTGGTCGCATAGCTCGGCGGTCATGCTCCTCCCCCCGTTTCATCGCCGGCGACCGGCTCAGTCGATTCCTCGCGCGACAGCTTCAGGAGCGCTGTACGGATGCGAGTCTTCGCTGTGCCGGTCGGGATGTCCTCGATCGCCCCTACTTCCCTCGCCGTGTAGCCGAACAGCGAGGCGAGGAGGAGAGCGCGGCGCTGCTCGGCGGGCAGGGACGAAAGCGCTTCTCGAATCTGCGCGTTGTCCTCACCCGGCGCGACGTCCTGGTCGCTCGCAACCCGTGCCCAGACCGCCGAGGCCCTATCACTCGCCTCGGGATCGATCGGCTCCGGACGCTTGGAGCGAAGGTGGTCGATCGCGAGGTTGCGCGTGATCGCAAGGATCCAGGTGGTCACGCGCCCCCGGCGCGGGTCGTAGCCCGGCGCGTGGCGCCAGGCCCTGACGAACGCCTCTTGCGAGATCTCCTCCGCGATGGCCGTGTCCCCCACCATCGTCAGCGCGAGCCCGAAAACTCGGGCTTGGAAGCGCCGGACGAAGGCGGCGGCCGCGTCAGGCTCGCCTGCGGCAAAGTCCGCTACCAGCGCCTCGTCGGAAAGGGACCACATGAGTATCTACTGCCGTTGCGCCCAAAAAGATTGCCGGGGGTCAATCCCTGGGGCGCGCCCAGTCGTATGGGTTGGCAAGGAAGTCAATTCAATCATCCGCAACTCAGGAGGCTAATCCCGTGGTTCGAAAGTCCCTTCTCGTATTCCTGGTCTCGATTCCACTTGCGTTCGCGGCATGCGGCGACGATGACGACAGCGCCTCGAGCTCGACGAGCGCCGACACCTCGACCGCGAGCGACACCAGCACCACTAGCGACACCAGCTCTTCCTCCGGGACCGCCGCCGTCTCCATCTCGGAGACCGAGTTCGCTCTCGATCCGGCCGATCCAACAGCCGAAGCCGGCGAGGTGACGATCGAGGCCGTCAACGACGGAAGCACCGTTCACAATCTCGAGATCGAAGGCAACGGGGTCGAAGAGGTGACCGACGACCTCGAGCCCGGGTCGAGTGGCGAGGTGACGGTCGATCTGGACGCCGGCACGTACGAGATCTATTGCGCGATCGGAGACCATCGCGCCCAGGGCATGGAAGGCGAGCTCACGGTCGAGTAGCCGGCGCCCCTGACGCCAAGGCCTGACATCAGCTCCTCCCCGGGGGGCGCGGCGGCGCTCCCCGGGCTTGTCCTCGGGAAGATTACGCCTCAGAGCACCGGCAGGAAGCGCTCTATCTCCCAGGGAGTGACCTGAACGCGGTACTCCTCCCACTCCTCGCGCTTGATCTCGATGAAGCGCTTGAAGGTGTGCTCGCCGAGGACGCGCAGGACGAGCTCCGACTCGGCGGCGATCTCGATCGCCTCGCCCAGGTTCTCGGGAAGCTGCTCGATGCCGCGCTGGCCGCGCTCCTCGGGGGTGAGGTGGTAGAGGTTCTGCTCCATCGGCTCGGGAAGCTCGTAGCCCTTCTCGATCCCCTCGAGGCCGGCGTGGAGCATTCCGGCAAAGCACAGGTACGGGTTGCACGCCGGGTCCGGGCAACGAAGCTCAGCGCGGGTCGCCCCCTCCTTGCCGGGGTGGTAGAGCGGCACCCGGATGAGCGCGGAGCGGTTGCGCCGCGACCACGAGAGGTAGACCGGCGCTTCGTAGCCGGGCACGAGGCGCTTGTAGGAGTTCACCCACTGCGCGAAGAGCGGTGAGATCTCACGCGCATGGCGGAGCTGGCCCGCGATGAACGCCTTCGCGGTGTCGGAGAGGAAGTACTGGTCGTCCGGGTCGAAGAAGGCGTTTCGCCCGTCGGCTTGAAGCGATTGGTGAACGTGCATCCCCGAGCCGTTCTCGCCGGACAGCGGCTTCGGCATGAACGTGGCGTGCATGCCGTGGTTCATCGCGTACTCCTTGACGACGATCCGGTACGTCATGCAGTCGTCGGCCATCTGGAGCGCGTCCTTGTAGCGCATGTCGACCTCGTGTTGGGACGGGCCGACCTCGTGGTGCGCGTACTCGACGTGGATGCCGAGCTGCTCGAGGGCAAGGATCGTGTCCCGGCGGACCTCAGAGCCGGCGTCGAGCGTGGTCAGGTCGAAGTAGCCGCCCTCATCCATGACCTGCGGCACGCCGCTCTCGGGGCGGGCTTCCTTGAAGTAGAAGAACTCGAGCTCCGGGCCGATGTTGTAGGCCTCGAATCCCATTTCCTTCGCGCGCTCGAGCGCGCGGCGCATGATCCAGCGCGGGTCGCCCTCATACGGCTCGCCGCCCGGGACCTGAACGTCGCAGAACATGCGCGCCGTCGCTTTCTCCTCCGGCCGCCAGGGCAGGACGGCGAAGGTGGCGGGGTCGGGCATGGCGATCATGTCCGACTCCTCGATCGGGTTGAAGCCGGTGATCGACGAGCCGTCGAATCCCATCCCGCCTTCGAACGCATCGTCGAGCTCAGACGAGTTAATCGAGAAGCTCTTGAGCTGGCCCAGGACGTCCGTGAACCACAGGCGGATGAAGCGAACGTCCTGCTCAGAGACGATCTTCTTTACGTCATCGGCTGTCTTGGGCGTGTCGGCCACGGCAGGAACCATAGCCCCGGCCAGACCTACAGGCGGTCCACCGGACCTCGACATTGGGGCTAATCTGGGCCCGTGGACGAGCTCGCGACCAAGCTTCGCGCCGCGGTGGAGCCCCTGCTTTCAGAGGGCGAGGAGATCAGGGGCGTCTGTATGGCGAGCCAGGTGGGCATGGTCAAAGGGCGAGCCGTGGCGCTCGCAACGACCTCCGAGCGCTTGATCGTCCAGGGACTCGACCGCAAGCTCGTCGCCAAGGACGAGCCGATCCTGTTGACGCACGCGGACATCGAGCGCGCCTCGGCCGATGGAGCGGGCGGCGGCTGGGCTGAGCTCACGGCCGCGGTCATGGACAGCGTTGCGGTCAAGCTCGACCTGCGAACCACTTCGGGAGAGAAGCTCAAGCTGATGCTCATGAGCGGCACCGGCCCTCTGGGCGGCCTGGGCGGCGGCGAGACTCAGCGCCAGGGAGTCGAAGCGCTCTCGGCCTTCTTCGCGTCTGCCCCTTGAAATAGAAGAGCCCCGCCGAAGCGGGGCTCTTCCGTAGCAGGCCTGTAAGCCGGATTCTGTCGTGCGCTGTCATCTATCTATGCGCCCTACCTGGATCTCGCCGGGCCGGGTCATCGATCCTGCTTGGGCTTGCACCTGACGGGGTTTGGCCAGCCGTCGCGTCACCGCGACGCTGGTGCGCTCTTACCGCACCGTTTCACCCTTGCCTGTACGCCCCACGCGTGTCGGGCGCCATCGGCGGTCTGTCTCTGTTCCACTTTCCCGCGGGTTTCCCCGGGTCGGCATTACCGACCGTCGTGCCCTACGGTGTCCGGACTTTCCTCGAGAGTCACCTCCCGCGACTACGCAGCCTGCGCCTTCAATCGTACGCCGCTGGGCCGGCCGGTGTCAAATGCCCCCATTTCGGGGTACGGGTGTGCAATGA
>JAWVEY010000054.1:0-39605 GCA_033856515.1 Solirubrobacterales bacterium | reverse complement strand
TCAAGAGGACAATGCGCCCCGTGTCGATGCCCGTTGTCTCGGCCAGGTCGAAGTTGTCGGCGAGAGCGCGCATCTGGCGCCCGGCCGAGGTGGCCCGGAGCATCGCGGCAACCGCGAAGAGGACGACGAACGCGATGATCACCACGTAGAGCTCGGTGGTGCCGATCGTCAGGCCCGTCAGGTCCTCGAACCAGCCGACGGTCGAGGTGCGGTCCGAGTCGAGCTGGCGGGGCCGTGCTCCCCAGATGAACTGGATCATGTTGCGAAGGACGAATGCCAGGCCGAGCGACATCAGAAGGAGCTGGAGCATCCCCGCCTTCTTCCTTCGCATCGGGCGCCACATGATCAGCTCCGTGGCTACGCCGAATGCGGCTGTCGCGAGCACGCCGGCCAGGACGCCGAGGATGAGCGGCGTGTCCAGTGTCACGTCGAACGTGAACGCGATGTAGGCGCCGAACGTCAGCATGTCGCCGTGGGCGAAGTTGACGAGCTTCAGGATCCCGTAGACGAGCGTCAGGCCGATCGCGCCAAGCGCCAAGTAGGAGCCGGTGACGACGCCGTTAAGGGTCCGCTGTCCCCATGCCTCGAGCCCGTGCCCGATGATCAGGAGGATCGCGATGAAGACCATGATCCCCAGGGCGATCCATGCCGGGTTCTCGTTCGCCCAGTGGCGCGCGGACCCAAGGCCCGTCCGATGTGCGCCCGTCAGCTGGCCCGCTTCCATACCGCGCGTGATCCTATGCCGAACCGAGGCTGGACCACACCTCGAGTTTGCGCTGCACCGCTTGGATCACTGCGTCGGTGAACTCGGTTGTGCCTGCATGGCCCTTCAAGTCGGGGGTCCTGGTGCCCGCCGCGACCGTTTCCAACACCCCTTCGTAGATGGCACGCGACGGAGTCTCCGCACCGCCGTGGTGGAGGAGAGCAGCGACGGCGAGGATCATCGCCATCGGATTCGCGATGTCCTTGCCGAGCAAAGCGGGTGCCGTTCCGTGTGGCGCCTCGGCCATCGCCGCCGATGGATTCAGGTCCTCGTCGAGGGCGAGAAGCACCGATTCGGCGCCGGCGATCGAGCCGAAGAGGGGCAGCACGAGGTCGGACAACAGATCGCCGTCGCGGTTGAGGCATGGGATGACGAGCGGCTCGGTCCCGGCGCCCGAGACCAGGCCTGCGAGCGTCGCGTCGATCAGAACCGGCTGGTAGGCGATCTCGGGGTGGCGCCCGGCCGCCGCGTCCATCTCCTCCTTCAGCATCCCCTCGTAGACGGGGCTCACCGTCCACTTCGGCCCGCCATAGACGCGCCCGCCGATTCGCGCCGCCTCGCGGAACGAGAACTCGGCCACCGCCGTGCAGTCGCCGCGGACGATCCGCTCGGTGCGAAGCGCCACCTCGGTCGCGCCTTCGCCCTCGCGCCACTGCTCGGCGCCGTAGGCGTCGCCCACGGCCATCCGGCAGACCGAGATGGGGTAGTGGACTCCGGCGACAGGCGTGACGCCCGGTATACGCCGGCCGGTGCGGACGATGACCTTGCCGCCGATCGCCTCGCGCAGGATGCGGTTGGGGCTGCCGACGTCGTCGGCGCCCTCGGGCGTGATCGTCGCCGCCTTCAGGCCGAGACCCGTCTCGGCCATCCTCTGGGCCGCCTCCTCGCACACGGCGTTGTTCGTCGCGCGCCTGTTTAAGAGCGAGAGGTCGAAGCGCTCGACCTCCACCTCGATGCCCAGGACCTCGGAGTCGAGGAACCGCAGCGACTGCTCCAACAGCTCTTGCCCGGTCTCGTCCCCGTCGAGCGCAACAATGCGAAGCGGCTCCATGGAAGGCGACGCTATCTCATGCATAAGTTGAGCGACGCAAGTCGCGAATCAAGCATGTGCCGGTGGTTGTGTGCCTGGTGAAACTTGCACCTGGTGCGGCACCGCGGTCGAAGCCGGCGACGGCTTCCGCGCCTACGAGCCGGCGGGGGAGAGGAGCGCCGTCTTCTGCCGCCTCGAGCACGTCGTGCCGTGGGGCATCCGCGGCGCCCGCTGGGACCCGGGCGAGTTCACAGAGCCCGAGGGGACGGACAGCCACACTGAGTGCGCCCACTGCGGCGAGGAGCTCGGCGAGGCGCACGTAGTCCTGGTCCGCCACCGCGATGCCCACCGCATCCCGGACGCCTTCTGCTCGTCCGACCACATGGTCGACTGGGCCAAAGCCGGCGGCCGCTGGGCCCCCTAGCTCGTCGAGAGTAGGAATTCCCGCGATATGTGAGGGAATTCCACCTCTCGGCGAAGGGTCAGCTTGCGTTGCGGGCGCAATCGATGCAGAGGGCGCTCTCGGGTGCCGCGCTGAGGCGGCCGGCCGCGATCGGCTTGCCGCAGTTGTCGCACGTGCCATACGTCCCCTCGTCGAGCTTCGCTAACGCTCGCTCGACTCGCTCCTTGATCGGCTGAATCTCCTGGGCGACGCCCACCTCGGCGAACCGGTCGATGGCCTGGCTCGTGCCGTCTCCGATTCGCTTCCCGAACGAGATGCCGCTGGCATTCTCCGGCGGCTTCGTCAGCTCCGTGATCTCCGCGTCGATCTCGGCCAGCCGCTCACGCAGCCTGACCTCGATCGCCGCAAGATCAAGATCTGTGGCTATTTCGTCGCCTTGAAAGTTTCGTGGTTGGACTCGCAACCGTCCTTGCCGAAGGTGAACTTCATGTCGCCGGTGACCTTGTTCTTGGTCGCGTCGCCGATCACATTCAGCTGACCGTCTGTCAGCGGATCGTTCGTCTCGGCGCCACCGACAGCGCGGAACTCGCCGTTCCCCTTGACGCGGAAGTAGCCCTTGAGCTTCGCCTTGGGAGTCCGCCCGGACGACGTACAGGAGCCACCGCTGTACTGAATCCCCTTGACGATTACCTGCTTGACCCGACGCTCATCGGCATCGGTGATTTTGAGCTCGATCGTGGCCTCGGTGTCGGTGAGAGCCGAGCCGGTGTACGTCGTCGAGCTTCCAAGCGCAACAGCCGCCAACACCCCGGCCAAGCTGGCCGCCACAGCTATCGCAATTCCCCGTCTCATCTTCCCTCCCATTGTTGACTGATCTTGAGCAAACGTACAGATAGGGTGCCCGATCGTGAACACCGAAATGCCGACCGCCACGCCCGACCTCTTCAACACGGTTCTCGCCCAAACGATTCCCCGTGCAGCCGAGATGGGGATCGAAGTCGTCGAGCTCCGGCCGGGCTACGTCAAGTCGAGAACACCGTTCGACGGCAACGGAAACCACATCGGGACCATGTACGCCGGCGTGCTTTTCACCGCGGCCGAGCTCCTGGGCGGGGCGATCGCCCTCTCCACCTTCGACATGACAAAGTTCTATCCAGTCGTCAAGGGCCTCTCGATCAACTTCCGCCGGCCCGCTACCGGAGCCGTCTTCGCCGAAGCCTCGATGTCTGACGAGCTGGTTGCCGAGTTGTCCGAGAAGGCCGCCGCCGAAGGAAAGGCCGAGTTCATCTTCGAGACGACCCTGACCGACGAAGCCGGCGAGGTCGTCGCCACCACCGAGGGCACGTACCAGCTCAGGGCCCACGGGGTGTGAGTAGCCCGAGCAGTTTGCTTTCGCTCCCCCGAAGGCGTACGTTGGGATCCAGGCAATTCGGAGGGAACCAATGCTGAATCGAATCCGGGCGCGTCTGACGTACGCAAACGTGACGGCGACACTGGCGCTGTTTCTCGCGCTGGGCCTTGGCACGGCTTGGGCGATCGAGAACAACAGCGTCAAGTCCAAGCACATCAAGGACGGAGAGGTGAAGCCCCAGGATCTCGCGGATTCCTCTCAGGCATATGCCTACGTGACTGCCGACGCCGGCATCACCGAATCCCGCGGGGTGGCGGACGTAGAGCAGCCGCTCGCCAACATCGGCATCTACTGCTTCGACCTGAGTTTCGAGCCGAAGGTCGCGATTGCTTCGACTGATTCCGCGGCAGGCAACTCAGCCTCGGTCGTCTTTGCGAAAACCTCCGTTCCCGGCGAGGATGGCGTCTGTCAGCCGGACGAAAGCGACGCCTCCGTTCGAATCATGAACGTGCCCGGGCCGGGCAATCAGGAGGCACCGTTCTACGTCATCTTCGAGTAAAGCCGGCTACTCGTACTGGAGCGCCTCGATCACGTCGAGACGTGACGCTCGGCGGGCCGGGCGGATCGCGGCCAGGACGCCGAGGATGATCGCCGCGATCAGGACGACGAAGGGCAGCGCGACCGGCACCGAGAGGATGAGGCCCTCGTCCTTCAGTGCCTGAACCGCCGCGACCGCAAGCCCTAGACCGACCACGGTGCCGACGATCGTGCCCAGGAGCGAGTTGATCACCGACTCGTAGCGGACCATGCGGCGCACCTGGCTCCGTGAGGTTCCGATCGCCCGCAGCATCCCCAGCTCGCGGGTGCGCTCGAGGATCGTCAGCGCGAGCGTGTTCACCACGCCGAAGATCGAGACGATCACCGACAGTCCCAGCAGGACGTAGATAAGTGAGACGAGTTGGTTGATCTGGTCGCCCTGGTCGGCCTTGATCTGGGCCTGGTTGCGTGTCTCCGTGTCCGGGAACTGGTCTTCAAGGAGCGCATCCACGCTCTCCCTGGTCGCGTCGGGGTCGGCGCCTTCGGCGTAGGAGAGCAGCAGGGTGGCGTCCTGGTTGGCGCCCAACTCGTCACGCGCGGTCTCGCGCGGGATGGCGAGGGAGAGGACGACCAGCCCTGACGTGTCCTCGACGCTCCCGACGACCGTCACCTCGATGCTTTCGCCATTGGGACCGGTGATCGTCACGACGTCGCCGACAGCGACACCGTTGTCCTCCGCCCAGCCGACCTCGACGATCGCTTCGTCGGGCGCAAGCCCCGTCAACGTCTCCTCGTCGCCTTCGACGAAGTCCAGGTTGAAGACCTGACCCGCCGCCTCGGGCTCGAGTCCCGTGATCAGGTCGTCATCTCTGGCCACGTCGGTGAGGACAGGCAGGTTCACGGTTGGCGCAACTACCCCGACGCCGTCGATCTCGGCCACCTCATCGCTGATGCGCGAGGGGATGGGGGAGAAGCCGTCCTTGTTCAGCACCGCCAGATCGCCCGCGATTTGCTCGTCTATTGCATCGTTCAGCGACGACTTGATCGACGCCGAAAAGACCCCGACGAACACCACCAGCGCGACCCCGATCATCAGCGCCGCGGCGGTCGTGGCGGTGCGCTGAGGCTCACGCTGCGCGTTCTCCCGCGCAAGGCGCCCGGTGACGCCGCGCAGCTTCTCGATCGGCGCGCCGATCGCGCTCACGATCGGAGGCACGAACCGGCTGCCCAGCATCGCGAGCGCGATGAACAGGAGCACCAGGCCGCCTCCCATCTCGGCCAGCGCGCCGCCCTCCTCCTCGGTGACGAACAGGCCCAGGCCCAGCAGGACGAGCGCGAGCGTCAGCAACAGAGCGGCGACGATCGAGCGGACGCGCGACGTGCGCGCCTTGATCTCGGTTGAGCCACCACCCTCGCGGAGCGCCTCGAGCGGAGCGACCCGCGTCGCCCGCACCGCGGGGATCATCGCGGCGACGATCGTCGACAGGATGCCGACGAGCAGGGGCCAGAAGACGCTGTCGAAGGTGAGGCGCAAGCTCGTCACAGGCAGCTCGAATCCGCTCGCGCCGAACATCAGCTTGATGAGCTCGACGAAGAGGAAGCCGCCGGCGATCCCGAGCAGAGACGCGAGGACGCCGATCAGCGCTGCCTCGGCCAGGACGGCGCCCAGGACCTGGCGCGACGATGCGCCGAGCGTTCGCAGCATCGCGAACTCCTTGCTCCGCTGAACGACGGTGATCGAGAACGTGTTGAAGATCAGGAAGCCGCCGACGAAGACGGAAATCCCGGCGAATACGAGAAGCGCGGTCGTGAGGAAAGAGAAGCCTTCGGTGACGTCGCCCGCATCCTCCGCGGCGGTCTCCGTGCCGGTCAAGACGCCGAACTTGGGCCCGACCGCCTGCTGAACGCGCTTCGCCAGCTCCTCAGGCGTGGTGCCATCGGCGGCCGCGATGTCGATCTCGTCGAAGCGGCCCTCCTTGCCGGTCAGGCGCTGCGCCTCCTCCAGCGTGAACTGGGCGAGGCTCGCGCCCAGCGACGTCTCGCCCGAGCCGAACTGCGTCAGCCCGACGATCGTGTAATCGCTGGCGCCGGCGTCGCCCGTGATCGTGACCTCGTCACCGACCTCGAAGTTTTCGTCCTTGGCCGAGTCGGCGTCGATCGCGACCTCATCGGGGGCGTCCGGGCTTTCGCCATCAACCAGGGTGAGCGCATCGAATTCGTCCGTCTCGACTGTCGAGAGCGCGATGTGGGGCGGACCGCCGGAGGGCGGGCCGATCCGGTCGCCGTCATCGCCAAGGATCGAGATCCGCACGTCGGCGATCACGCCCTCGGCCGACTCGACGCCATCAACCTCTTCGACGGTCTCGAGGATCGAGTCCTCGAAGCCGGCTTGCGGGCCCTGGTCGAACGGGTCGTCCACCACCGTTGCCTCGCGCACCGTGACGTCGATGCCCGCGTTGACCTCGCCGAAGAGGTTGTCGAACGACCGGTTGACCGACTCGGAGATGAAGAGCGTTCCCGAGATCATCGAGACGCCGAAGAAGACCGACGATGCGGTCGAGATCGCGCGGAACTTCCGCGCGAAGAGGTTGCGTATCGCGAGGCCGAGCACGGCGCGCTAGACCGAGCGCATGAGCTCGAGGACCTGGTCCTCGCCCTGGACGGTCGTGTCCTGGGCGACCTTGCCGTCGACGAGAAGCACGACCCGGTCTGCGTAGGAGGCGACGCGCGAGTCGTGCGTCACGACCACTACGGTGCGGCCAAGCTCATCCACCGAGCGGCGGAGGAGCTCGAGCACCTGCGACGAGGAGGTCGAGTCGAGGTTGCCGGTGGGCTCGTCGGCGAAGACGACCGCCGGCTTCGAGATCAGGGCGCGAGCGACGGCCACGCGCTGCTGCTGGCCGCCCGAGAGCTCGGCGGGGCGGTGCTTTCGCCGGTCTGCGATGCCGACCGTCTGGAGCAGCTGCTCGAGCCATTCCTCGTCGGTGTCCTTGCCCGCGATCCGCATCGGCAGGGTCACGTTCTCCTCGGCCGAGAGAACCGGGATCAGGTTGAAGAACTGGAAGATGAAGCCGAGGTTGTCACGGCGGAGCTCGGTCAGCTCGGTGTCCTTGAGTGCCGTGATCTCGGTGCCGTCGACCCAGGCGCGGCCGTCGGTCGGCCGGTCGAGGCCGGCCAAGACGTGCATCAGCGTCGACTTGCCCGAGCCCGAGGGGCCGACGATCGACGTCAGCTGCCCGTGGGGGAACTCCAGCGAAACGTTGTCCACCGCCAGGACGGATGCCTCGCCTTCGCCGTATCGCTTGCTGAGGCTTTCGCAGCGGACGGCACTAGAGGTTGACGGGCTAGGGGCACCTTCCGCCGGGGACACAGCGTCAGACGTGGGGTCAGACCCCAAGGGCGTGTTCATCAATTCGACTTCTTTTCGTTAGAGGGGTCAGACCCCGGTTTCCGGTTCTTCTTCTTTTCGTTCTTCGTCTCAGGCTTGGGCGGGCCATTGGCCTTCGTCGGCTTCTCCTTCGTGTGGGGCTTTACAGCACCATTTTCGTCCGGGACCAAGACGGGCGCGGCGAACTTCTCGATCAGCTCCGCGACCTCATCGGGTTTCTCGACCTGGGGGGCGTGGCCGGCGTCTTCGATCAGCTCGGTTTGGACGCCTGGGACGTCGGCGTAACCCTCGAGCGACACGTCGGCGTCGAAGATCTGGTCCTCGGCTCCGAAGATCACCATGAGCGGCACAGGCGTCCGTTTGAAGCGCTCGTCGAGCGGTAGCTCCTTGGTGAAGTCGTCGCTCTCGGCCGCCGCCTCGTCGTAGGAGGTGTAGGTCATCGCGCGGTAGTCGTCGACCACCTGGTCGGGGTTCTCAAACGCCTCGTCGACGTCGTAGCCGGGCGCGAAGGCTTCCTTGTAGCCGTCCTTGATCGCGAAGTCGGGCGTGAGGCGCCACATCGCCTCGCCAAGGACGGGCGTGTAGCCGAGCTTTGCGAGGAACGGCAGTCCGTCGCCGAAGCCGTCGCGCTCAGGTGCCGAGTCGATGATCACGGCCCGGTCAACGAGCTGCGAGGCCTGCTCGGCAAGGGACGCCGTCACCGAGCCGCCCATCGAGTTTCCGGCAACCAGGGCGCCCTGCACCTCGAGCTCTGAGAGCGCCTCGGCGACGGTCGATGCCTGCTCGGGGATCGAGTAGCCGGACTCGGGCTTCTCGGAGCCGCCGAAGCCCAGGAGGTCAATCCGGATCACGCGGTGGTTCTCGGCCAGGAGCGGCTCGATCGCGTCGAACCAGTGCAGTGAGTTCGCGTAGCCGTGGAGGAGCACGATCGGCTGCCCGTCGGCCTCGCCCGAGTCGGTCACCTGGACGTCACCGGCGGAGAGCTCGAGGATCCGTCCGCCTTCGACCGTCGACTCCGCCTCCTTCGTCTGGCTCTGCGTCGTAACCGTATTGACGGCGAGGAGAACCGCAAGCAAGACGACGATGCCCCAGAAGACCTTCCAGCGGCGCTTCACGGCCTAGCCCTCCTTCGGGCCGAGGCCGAGCTCGTCCGAACGCGCGGCCATCGCCTCGATCACGAACTGGACGTGCTCGTCGAAGTCGACGCCCAGCTCCTCGGCGCCTTGGCGCACTTCGTCGCGGTTGACGCCTGCCGCAAACGACGGCTGTTTCAGCTTCTTCTTCACGGACTTGGGCGCCATGCCCTCGATGCCGGTGGGTCGGACCAGGGCGCAAGCGGCGACGAATCCGGAGAGCTCGTCGACGGCAAAGAGCGCCTTCGCCATCTGCGTCTCGCGCGGGACGTTCAGGAAGGTCGCGTGGCCGGCGACGGCGTCGATGATGTCCTGCGGCCAGCCCATCTCCTCGAACAGGCGAAGAGCGGTGCGCGGATGCCCGTTTTCGGTGTCGTCAAGGTCGGGAAACCGCTCGTAATCCAGGTCGTGAACGAGCCCTGTGACTGCCCATTTCTCGGTGTCCTCGGAGTACTTCTCGGCATAGGCCACCATCGCGGCCTCGACGCCGAGCAGATGCTTGCGAAGGGAGTCGCTGGTGACCCACTCGCAGACCAGCTCCCAGGCTTCCTCACGGGTCGGCATGTCCCGTAGGCTAACCCCGGTCATGGCGGACAAATTCGTAATCGACGGCGGTCAGCCCCTCTCGGGCGAGATCACCGCTGCAGGAAACAAGAACGCGGCGCTGCCGATCCTGGCTGCGTGCCTGCTCACCGAGGAGGAGATTCGCCTCTCGAACGTGCCGCGAATCCGCGACACGGAGGCCCAGATCGCGATCCTCGAGGGCCTGGGAGTGCAGGCGGAGTGGGGCTCCGACCACGAGCTCCGACTCGACGCCTCAGGCGTGACCGAGGTCTCGCCCGACGAGAGCCTTTCAGCGAGGATCCGCGCATCGTTCCTGCTTGCGGGCCCGCTCCTGGCGCGCTTTGGCGAGGCGCACATGCCTCCTCCCGGCGGTGACTTCATCGGGCGCCGGCGCCTCGACCCGCACCTCGACGCGTTCATCGACATGGGCGCTGAGATCTCGGGCTCGCGGATGATCGACATCACGGCCCCTCAGGACGGCCTCAAGCCCTGTGCCGTCTTCATGGACGAGCCGTCCGTGATGGGGACCGAGAACGCTCTCATGGCCGCAGCGCTCACGCCCGGGCCGACGACGCTCCAGAACGCCGCGTCCGAGCCGCACGTCCAGGACCTGGCCCGCCTGCTGGTGAAGATGGGCGCGAAGATCGAAGGCATCGGCTCGAACGTCATGACCGTCGAGGGCAGCGACAAGCTCGGCGGCGCCGAGCACCGGATCTGCCCCGATCACATCGAAGTCGGAAGCTTCATGGCGCTCGCCGCAGCGACCAAGGGGGAACTTCGCATCCGCGACGCCGGCATCGATGATCTCCACTTCATCCGGCGCGCGTTCGAGCGCCTCGGCCTCAAGACCGAGGCCGACGGTCCCGATCTGCTGGTCCCGCCCGGGCAGGACCTCCGCATCCAGGACGACCTTGGTGACGCGATCCCGAAGATCGAGGACGGCCCCTGGCCCGCATTCCCGGCCGACCTCACCTCGATCGCCCTCGCCCTCGCCACCCAGGCCTCCGGCACCGTTCTGATCTTCGAGAAGATGTTCGAAAACCGCTTGTTCTTCGTGGACAAGCTCGTCGCAATGGGCGCTCGGATCACGTTGTGCGATCCCCACAGGGCGATCGTCAGCGGACCGAGCCGGCTTCACGGTGAGCGAGTCGAAAGCCCCGACATCCGCGCCGGCATGGCGATCCTCATTGCGGCGCTGGCAGCGGAGGGGCGCTCCGAGATCGGCAACATCGTGCAGATCGACCGCGGCTACGAGGCGATCGACGAGCGCCTGCGCGGCCTCGGCGCGCGGATCGAGCGCGTCGCGGCCGACCGTGTGCCCGCCTAGACGGGAGCTCATCCCATGACACATCCCATCCCTCCGGGAAGCCGCGACATCCTGCCCGACGAGATGCGGGAGCTCCGTGCGCTCCAGGGCAAGCTCGCCGAGGTCTTCGAGAGCTTCGGGTACGGCGAGGTGGCGACGCCTACGGTCGAGTTCGACGACGTGCTCGCGAAGGGCGGCGCGACCGGCGTTGCCGCGGCGCATCGCTTCTTCGACTCGCAGGGACGCCTGCTCGCCATGCGCTCAGACGCGACGCTGCCGATCGCGCGGGTCGTGGCTAACCGCTACGCGTCGGCAGAGCCGCCGTTCCGCTTCTTCTACAACGCCCGCGCCTACCGCTCCGTTCGCCCGCAGCGCGGGCAGACGGGCGAGTTCTTCCAGGCCGGCGTCGAGCTGGTCGGCTCGCCCGCGCCTGACGGAACGGCCGAGGTCGTCGAGGTCCTGAGCGCCGCCCTGGACGCCGCGGGTCTCAGCCGCGCGGTGATCGGGCTGGGCGATGCGGCGCTCTACGGCCAGCTCCTGACCGAGCTCGGCGTTGACTCGGAGGAGCAATCCGAGATCCTCGCGCTCCTCGCCTCGCGCGACCTGGTGGGCCTCGAGGCTGAACTCGCCTCGCTCAACCTCTCGGACGCCAGCAGCGAGCTCCTGCGACGCATCCCATCGCTGCGAGGCGGTGCAGAGGTGCTCGACGAGGCCAAGAGCCTGGGCGGCGAGGCGGTCGCCAACGCCGTCGAGCGCGTCATGGGCACGTACGAGGCAATCGCCGCGCGGGGGATCGGCGAGCGCGTGCAGCTCGACCTCGGCCTCCTTCGCGACCTCGGCTACTACACCGGCGCGATCCTGGAGGTCTACGACCCCGCGCTCGGCCACGTCCTGGGTGGTGGCGGGCGCTACGACGACCTGATGGGCCGCTTCGGCCGGCCGCTGCCCGCCGTCGGCTTCGCGCTCTTCCTCGAGCGCCTCCACATCGCCCAGGCCGAAGAGGAGCGGATCGCGGGGGAGACCTCATGACCGGGGTTGCACGCCCAACCGCCGCGCTTCAGTCTGGGCCGCTTCGGATGGCGCTCCCACGGGGCGCACTGCTCGAGGAGACGCTTGACGTCCTCGATCGGATCGGCGCGGACACAGCGGGCCTTCGCTCCGACTCGCGCTCGCTGATCTTCGAGACGGCGGACCTGACCTTCGTCACCATGCGTCCCTCCGACGTCCCGACCTACGTCGAGGCCGGCGCCGCCGACGTCGGTATCACGGGCAAGGACGTCCTTCTGGAGCAGTCCGATCGTGTCTTCTACGAGCTCTCGGACCTCGGCTACGGCGGCTGCCGGATGGTGCTTGCCGGTCCCGACGGCGATGACCGCCTCTCCGAGCAGGCCCGCCGCCTCGGCGCGCTCAGGATCGCCACCAAGTACCCGCGGATCGCCGAGCGCTTCTTCGAGGACACCGGCCGCGCCGCGGAGGTGATCGAGGTCAAGGGCTCGGTCGAACTGGCGCCGATCTCAGGGCTCGCGGACGCGATCGTCGACCTCGTCGATACGGGGAGGACGCTGGAGGAGAACGGCCTGGTCGTCCGCGAGGAGATCGCCGCCTCAACGGCGCGCCTGATCGCAAACCGCGTGGCCCACAAGCTCCGCGCCCCTGAGATCGACGACCTCGCCGAGCGCCTCAAGGGGGCGACGACGTGAGGGTCGAGCGAATCGAGTGGGACGGACTGAGCGTGCGAGCGCTCGTCACCAGGCTGCGTCAGCGCGCCGAAGCGCCGTCGGAGCTCTCAGAGCGGGTCGCGGCGATCATCGAGCGCGTCCGCTCGGAGGGCGATGCAGCGCTCCTGGAGATGACCGTCGAGCTCGACGGTGTTGAACGGATGCCTGACTCCCTCCTGGTCCCGGCGGACGAGGTGGCCGCCGCCTACGACGCGCTCGAGCCAAGCCTCGATGCCGCGCTCCGGCTCGCCGCCTCCAACATCCGCGCGGTCGCCGAGGCCGAGCTCCACCCGCCGGTCGAGCTCGAGCTTCCGCAGGGGCACGAGATCTCCGTGCTCGAGCGACCGGTGGGAAGGGCAGGCATCTACGCGCCGGGCGGGCGGGCCGCATACCCCTCATCCGTTCTGATGGGCCTGATCCCGGCGCACGTCGCGGGAGTGGGCCGGGCCGTGCTCGTTTCGCCGCCACGCCCCGACGGGAGCCTCGCGCAGGCGGTGCTGGCCGCGGCGCATATGGGCGGCGTGGATGAGGTCTACGCGATGGGCGGCGCTCAGGCCATCGCAGCGCTGGCGATCGGAACGGATTCGATCGCGCCCGTCGATGTGATTGCCGGACCCGGCAACCCCTGGGTGACCGAGGCCAAGCGCCAGCTCTACGGCACAGTCGGCATCGATGGCCTGGCCGGACCGTCGGAGCTGGTCGTCGTGGCCGATGCGGATGCAAACGCCCGCGAAATCGCGCTAGACGCGCTCGCCCAGGCCGAGCACGGCCCGGACAGCCCGATCGTCGTCACATCGGATGCGCAATCGCTGCTCGACGAGGTCGAGAGCGAGCTCAACGCGCTCGCCCCGGCGCGGCCGTCGGTCGCAGACGCACCGGTCGCGCTGGTCGAAGCCCCTTCCATTGACTACGCGCTCGTCCTCTCCGACGCCTTTGCGCCCGAACACCTTGAGCTTCGCTTCGACGGCGCATCCGAGCGGGCCGCGAACCGCACCGCTGCCTGCGTCTTCGTCGGCGAGGCCGGGGCGACCGCGTTCGGCGACTACACCGCGGGGTCCAACCACGTGCTGCCCACAGGCGGCGCTGCGCGCTTTTCTGGCCCGCTCGGAGTCGGCGCGTTCAGGCGCCGGATGTCGATCGTGGAGGTTCCAGCCGAGGCGGCGGCGAACCTTGCCGAGGCGACCGGCGAGATCGCAAAGGCCGAGGGGCTGCCCGTGCACGGTGAGTCGGCAACGGCCCGCGCCGGTCAAAAAGACGGCGATTTGCAGGTAACTTGACGAATTCGATGGCACGCACAGCGACAGTCACACGCGAGACGGGCGAGACGAAGATCTCGCTTGAGCTCGACCTGGACGGGGGAGAGGTCTCCGCCGAGACCGGCGTTGGCTTCCTCGACCATATGCTCGACCTCCTCGGCCGCCACGGGCGCTTGGGCCTGAAGGTCTCGGCACAGGGCGACCTGGAAACGGGCGCGCACCACACCGTCGAGGACGTGGGCCTCGCGCTCGGCCAGGCGCTCGATGAGGCGCTTGGCGACCGCTCGGGAATTCGCCGCTACGGCTACACGCGCATCCCGATGGACGAATCCCTGGGCGCATGCGCGATCGACATCTCGGGCCGTCCGCTCTGCGTGTTCGAAGCAGATCTTCCGCCGGGAACAATCGCGGGCTTCGACAACGAACTCGCCGAGGAGTTCTTCCGGGCCGTAGCGTCCACTTCGCGCATGACCCTGCACGTCGGCGTCGCCTACGGGTCCAACGCGCACCACATGATCGAGGCATGCTTCAAAGCATTCGCTCGGGCGCTTCGCGAGGCGGTTTCGATCGACCCGGACGAGACCGGGATTCCCTCTACAAAAGGCACCCTGACGTGATCGCGATCTGCGATTACGGCATGGGCAACCTGCGATCGGTCGAAAAGGCACTCGCACGAGTCGGGGCCGAGGCCTGCCGTGTTGCTGACCCTGAGGCCGCGCGTGACGCCGGTGGTCTGATCTTGCCGGGAGTGGGGGCCTTCCCAGAGGCGATGTCGCGCATCCGTGCGCAGGGCTTTGACGATCTCATCGCGGACCGCGCCTCGGCCGGCGTGCCTGTCCTGGGCATCTGCCTGGGCATGCAGCTCATCTTCGGTTCGTCGACGGAGCTCGAGGGCGCCGAGGGTCTGGGGCTACTGGATGGCGACGTCACCGAGCTGGACGCCAAGGGCCAGAAGGTCCCGCACATCGGCTGGGCGCCCGTTACCTGGACCCGCGAGTCGCCGCTGACCGACGGCCTTGACCCCGAGGAGCCCTTCTACTTCGTCCACTCGCTCGCCTCGCGCCCCGCGAAGGGGTCGGACACGCTCGGCACCGCCATCTACGGCGAGACCTTCGCCGCCGTCGTCGAGCGCGACAACGTCTTCGGCGTCCAGTTCCACCCCGAGAAGTCGAGCTCCGCGGGCCTCCGGCTGCTCGAGAACTTCGCGGCGATCTGCTCGCCCGTCCCAGCTTGATCCTCTACCCGGCCATCGATATCCGCGGCGGCCAAGCCGTGCGACTCATCCAGGGCGACTACGAGCGCGAGACCGCGTACGACGCCGACCCGCTCGATGCGGCGAAACGCTGGGCCGACCAGGGGGCTCATTGGCTCCACGTCGTTGATCTCGACGGCGCGCGATCCGGAGTGTCGGAGAATCTCGAACACGTTCAGCGGATCGCGGCGGAGACCGACGCCAGCGTCCAGCTCGGAGGGGGACTTCGTGACGCCTTCGCGGTCGAACGCGCTCTGAACGCAGGTGCGGAGCGCGTCGTGATCGGGACCGCCGCGCTGGCCGACTCCGACTTCCTCGAAGACATGCTCGACACGCACGGGCAACGAATCGTCGTGGGGGTCGACGCCCGCGGAGGCATGGCTGCGACGCAGGGATGGACCCAGACTTCGGGCGAGGCGGCGCCCGAGCTCATCCGCGACCTCGCCGAGCGGGGCGTCAGCCGGATCGTCTGGACGCCGATCGAGGTCGACGGCACGATGGAGGGGCCGCCGCTGCACCAACTTCGCGTGATCGCCGACGAGCTCGACGCGGAGCTCATTTACTCGGGAGGGGTAGGCAAGCTCGAGGACCTGGAAGCACTGGTTGAGGCTGACCTTCCGGCGCTCGGCGGAGTCATCGTCGGCCGCGCCCTCTACGAGGGCCGTTTCGACGTCACGGATGCGCTGGGCGCCCTCGACAGGTAACCCAGGGCGGTGAACGCCAGGAATGGCGTACCTCAGGGATCGAGGCAAAACCCGTTCGACGGGTCACCAGTAAACGAAAAGCAGGACTTGGGGGGCGGGCAGTCGCTAAAGCCGGGGCGGCACCCGCAGACTCCGTAGCTCGTCATGCAGTGGTGGCCCGATGGGGACGTCGCGCAGTCGCTTTCGGATGAACAGGGCGTCACGCACTCCCCGCTCTGACAGGTCTGCCCGCTTGAGCAAGCTCGGCCGCAGAAGCCGCAGTTCGATGAATCCGAGTTCAGATCGGTGCACAGGTCGTCTGGTCCACAAAGCGTGTTGGAGCACTGGCAAGTGCCTTCGAAGCAGGTCCAGCCTTCGCCGGCCTCGCAGGCTGTGCCGTCCGGGTCGTCGGCCTCGACGCATGCGCCCTCGCTGCACTCCGCGTGTTTGCATTCGGCCCCAGTGGGTTGACAGTCGGTCTCACCCCGGCAGATGACGCACTCGGCATCCACGCAGAACTCTCCGGCGCTGCAGGGGTTGCCGCACGACCCACAGTTCGTCGTGCTCGTCTGCAGGTCGATGCACTTCTTCCCGCATTTCGAGTAGCCGCCGTCACACTTGCATTTCCCTCGCTTGCAGGACGCGTGCTTGGCGCAGCACTTGCTCCCGCACTTACGGCTTGCCGGACACCGCTTGCGGCTGAATGCGCTGGCGCCAGGAACACCCGCAATCGCAACTCCCGCACCCGCGCCGAGCAGCCTTACGAGCGCAGTGCGCCGCGTGATCTCGCCAGTGGCCAGATCGCGTGCGACCTCATCGAGCTCGCTCCTCCCCGAAGCCGATCCCATAGACATGAGCTTCCCACCTTCCAAGCCGCTGGTCAAGGCTCCGGGATAATGCGCGAACGATGTCTCAAGAAACGCTGAATCTTGCGCGCGCGGCGATGATCGCCCTCTCCGAGGGTGACTTTGAACGGCTGCTGGCCATGTGTGACCCTGATGTCGAGTGGCGATCGTTCTTCGCCGAGCTGGGAGAGGACGGTGTGTACCGGGGTCAAGACGGGATGTGTCAGTACGCAGATGACCTCGCCGAAGCTTGGGAGTTCGTGCGTGCTGAACCCGATGAGGGGATCGCCGTCGGCAATGTCGCGGTGCTCGTGGGACACATCCACTACCGGGGAAAGGGGAGCGGGGCGGAGGACCAGACCGCGGCAGGGTGGATGCTGAAGTTCCGCGAAGGGAAGGTGCTTCGCTTTCGGGCCTTCAGGGACCCTGAGCAAGCGCTCGAGGCAATCGGACCGCACTCGATTCCCTGAACGGGTAGGTTTCCGCGCGCATGTCCGATGCACCGCAGACACCGCCACCTCCTCCCGAGGCCGAAGCGCCGCCTCCGCCGCCTCCGGAAGCTCGAGCGCCCGAAGAGCCCAAGGCGAGTGGGCTCATGCGGTTCTTCGCGGTCATCGTCGCCTTGGTCCTTCTCTTCGGCGTCGCGGTGATGGTCATCGTCGTCATCAATCCAGACGACCTTCCGCTCTGCGACGACGTCAGGTCGGGCGATGCCGTGCTCGGTCCAACCAATGAGTGCCTGGATTCGTCGCAAGGCATGTACACCGCTACCCGCGTGGTTGCGGGCGCGGCCGGGATCGTCGGCGGGTTGGCTGCGCTCCTCGGGTTCTACGTGGCTGCGACCGGCCGCCGCGGGGCTCAGATGATGAAGCTGACAATCGCGGCCCTCGTGCTCGGCGGTCTGGTCTTCCTTCTCGGAGAGCTCTGAGCCATGCTGAGGACCGTCTAGGCCCGTCCCGGACCCGGCCCCGAGCGACTGTCCCCGGGTAAATTCGACCCATGCCCGGACTTACCGCACTTGTCTCCGCACGCGCCCGCGCGGTCTCGTGGACCGCGCTCTACAAGAGCGCGACATGGCTCTATGGAAAAGGCCAGCAGTTCTGGGACAACCTGACAGCCGCTGAGCGCACGGAGCTCGGCGACCTCCTCCGTAAGTCGAAAGGCCGGAGGGCGAACCTGACGAGCAAAGAGATCGATCGCCTGAAGGACCTCGCCCGCAAGGGCTACAGCGGCGCCCGCCCACGAATATGAGCGCTCTTCGGCGGGTCATTCCCTGCCTCGACGTCGATCAGGGGCGAGTTGTCAAAGGCACGAACTTCGTAGACATCCGCGATGCCGGCGACCCCGTCGAGCTGGCCGAGCGCTACGACGCGGAGGGCGCCGACGAACTCGTCTTCCTGGACATCACCGCCTCGCACGAGAAGCGCGACACGATCACCGAGCTCGCGCGCCGCACGGCCGACAACGTCTTCATCCCGTTCACGATCGGCGGCGGCATCCGCTCCGTAGAAGACGCGCAGGCGGTCCTGGACGCCGGCGCGGACAAGGTGTCGGTCAACTCCTCAGCATTGGAGCGGCCGGAGCTGATCGGCGAGCTTGCCGCGGTGTTCGGCGCGCAGTGCGTCGTGATTGCGATCGACGCCAAGCGCGAAGGCGACCTCTACGACGTCTACGTCCAGGGTGGGCGCACCAAGGTCGAGGGTCGCGATGCGGTCGGGTGGGCTCGCGAGGCGACCGAGCGGGGGGCGGGGGAGGTTCTTTTGACCAGCATGGACCGCGACGGCACAAACGACGGCTACGAGTTGGAGCTGACGCGCGCGGTCGCAGACGCGGTGCCCGTCCCCGTCATTGCGTCGGGCGGAGCGGGCGAGCTAAGCCACCTGTCCGAGGGGATCCTCGAAGGCCACGCCGACGCGGTCCTCTGCGCATCGATCTTCCACTACGGCCACTACACGGTGGCCCAGGCCAAACAGCACATGGCCGAGGCCGGCATCCCGGTGCGGGTCTAGCCCTCGGCGCCCGCTGCCGCTGCTTCGGCCTTATTCTCCTGCTTCTTGGCCTTCTTACGGGCCTGGCGGATCTCTTTCTTTTCCTTGTCCTTCTTCTCCGAGAGCGCCCTGGACTCGAACGCCCGCACGGTGCCGTAGCCGACAAAGTACACCCGCTCGCCGTCGGTGATGGCGGGGTTGTAGCGGCCGAGGTCGTTCGTGTAGACCTGCTTTCCGGTGGCGGCGTCGAAGCCGATGGTGCCGCCGGCCTCGGAGTTCTTTGCGAAGTAGACGGTCTTGCCGATCAGCACGGCTGAGCCCGTGATCTGGGCGCCGACTCCATGCGACCACAACACGCCGCCGGTTTGTGCATTCAGCGCGTAGGCGTTGCCGTCGGCCGAGCCGATGTATACGGCGGGCGGAGCGCCCTCGACGTCGGCGACCACCGGCCCGGGGTAGACCTCGGCGCCGGTCGAATGGGTCCAGGCGACGTCGCCGGTGTCCTCGTCGAGTGAGTAGACGCGCCCGTCGAACGCGCCGACATAGACCCGCCCATACGCGACGGCCGGCGTGGAGTAGGCGCCGCCGCCGCGGCCGAATGCACCGCCGATGATCGGCGTGGACCACTTCTTGGCGCCGCTCTGGGCATCGATCGCGAAGAACTCTCCTCCGTAGTTGGAGCCGAAGACGACGCCGTCGTGGACGGCGACGGCGCCCTTGACCTCGCCCGCCGTCTCGGTCTGCCACAGGATGGCGCCGGTCTTCGGGTTGAGCGCGTAGACCGAGCCGCACTGGCAGCCGAAGATGAGGCGATCGCCGACGACGACCGGCGACGACTCCGAGCCCGGTGAGCCGATCGCCTTGCGCCACAGCTCCTTGCCGTCCTTGGCCCGGATCGCGACGATCTGGTCAGGGTCGAGGTGGAGCGCATAGACGATGCCGTCCGAATACGCGGGGGCGGCAGCGCTCAACTCGCCGAAGTCCTTCTTCCAGTTGACCTTTCCCGTCTTCTTGTCAACCGAATAGACGATTCCCTCGAGGTCGAGGATGAAGAGGTCGTCACCGCCGATAACGGGGCCGTGCTCGATCAGGTGCCCGACCGGAAGCGACCATTTCGCAGCGGCGAAGGGCGGGTCCAGGAACTTGCCCGGGAAGTAGCGCGTGCGCTCCGCGTTGAAGCCGTAGACCGGCCAGTTGACCGTTTTGAGATCGGAGCGCTTCGGAATCTTCACTTCCTTCGCCTCGAAGGCCGCGTCGGGGTTCGAGACGTCCCCGGGCCGCTTGATGAACGCGAAGTACCCGGCGATCGCCACGCCGGCGATCACAAGCACGGCGACGCCGACCGTGACGGCACGGCGACGGGTGCTCCAAGAGCTCCAGATGCTGCGCAGGGAGGCCACGGAAGGGTCGTCATGGTAGTAAGGACGCAGGTGACAGCCCAGTTGATACCTACGGACCCGGAGAGCCTGGGGCAGGCCCTCAACGCCCTGGAGGGTGTCGATGAGCTGCGCGCGAAGCTCGGTGAGCAGCGGGCATGGCTCGTGGGGGGCGCTGTCCGCGACCTCCTTTTGGGCGGAACCCGCGCTGACCTCGACTTGGTGGTTGAGGGCGACGCGGCCGCCGCCGCGGCACTTCTTGGCGCGGAATCAAAGGCGCATGAGCGCTTTGGCACGGCATCTGTTGACGTCGGCGGGGTCCGGGTGGACGTCGCCGCAGCCAGGCGCGAGACGTACCCCCACCCCGGTGCGCTGCCCGAGGTCGAGCCCGCCGCCCTCGCCGACGATCTCGCGCGCCGGGACTTCACCGTGAACGCAATGGCGCTGCCGCTTTCAGGAAAGGCCGACCTCGCCGACCCGTTCGCAGGCAAGGCCGACCTCGAAGCGGGAACTCTCCGTGTCCTACATCCGGGCTCGTTCGAAGACGATCCCACCCGCGCTCTCCGGGCAGCCCGCTACGCGGCGCGCCTGGACCTCAGCCTGGAGCCCGAAACCGCGAAGCTCCTCGAGGGCGCGAATCTCACCACGGTGTCGGAGGACAGGGTCGACGCGGAGCTGGGACGCCTTCTTGCGGAGGATGGTGCGCCCGAAGCTCTTGAGCTCCTCGCCAAGTGGGGACTGGCTGGGATCGACGAAGGTGCGGCCGACCGCGTCAGGGCTGTGCGAGAGCGCCTGGCCGATCCGTCCTGGGCAGAGCTGGTCGACGAGGCCGAAGCCATGTCCGAGGCAGCCCGGCCGGGCGACGGCGCGCGCCGCGCGGTCGCGGCCCTGGCCCGCAAGGCCCCCGAGCGGCCGTCGGCGGGCGTGGGCCTCGTAGCCGGATTTCGGCCCGTCGAGCTACTGATGGCACGGATCTCCGGCGCGGACTGGCTCGACGAGTGGGCGCGCGAGTGGCGCGGTGTGTCGTTGGAGATCGACGGCGAGGACCTCATGGAAGCCGGTCTGGCGCAGGGGCCGGCGGTCGGCCGCGGCCTGGAGGCGGCGCTCGCGGCTCGGCTCGACGGCGAGATCGCAACACGCGACGAGGAACTCCGCGTCGCCCTTGCCGCCGCCGCTTCCACGTAGCCACGTAGCCTCGGACCATGGAATGGCGCGAGGCCGGTGGGCTCAAATGGCTCGAAGCTGAGTTGCCGGACGCGCGGGCTGCGTTCACGACCCGCGTCGGCGGCATGAGCTCGGGCCCCTTCGACTCGCTCAACCTCGGCCTCCTGACAGACGACGACGCAGCGACGGTCCATGCGAACCGCGCCGAGATGTGTGAGGCGCTGGAGGTAGATGCGGCCGGGATCGTCTCCGGCAAGCAGGTGCACGGCGCAGACGTAGTGCGCCAGGACGAGCCGAGCGCTAGCTCGGCATGGCTCTTGGGCGCCGGCGGCGACCCACAGCTGGTCGATGGCTGGGCGACTTCAACGGAAGGTCTCGCGCCGCTGGTCTTCGTCGCCGACTGCCTGCCCGTCGCGCTCGCCGGCCCGGAAGGCGTAGCAATGGTCCACGGCGGCTGGCGGGGCCTGGCCGCAGGGATCGCCGAGCGGGGCGTGCGCGAGGTCCGGGCCACCGCTGCCGCGATCGGTCCCGGGATCGGCCCGTGCTGCTTCGAGGTGGGGGAGGAGGTCCTCGCCGAGTTCTCCGACCTCGGCCCGGATATCGCCGTCGGCCGCATGCTTGACCTCGGCTTGGTGTGCGAGCGCCTGCTGCGCAACGCCGGCGTCACGGATATCGAGCGTTCGGAGCTCTGCACAAGCTGCGAGCGCGAGCTCTTCTTCTCGCATCGGCGAGACGGCGGCGTTACAGGCAGGCAGGCGGGACTGGTCTGGAAATGGCCGAGCTGATCACCGACATCGACCCTGAGCGCGTCGCCGAGCGACTTGCCGAGGTTCGCGAGGAGATCGGAGACGGCGTTCGCGTTCTCGTCGCGACCAAGTACGTGCCCGATGACGAGCTGGGTGCGCTCGCCGAGGCCGGGGTGGACCTCGTCGGCGAGAACCGACTGGATGACCTGGAGCGAAAGCACGAGCGCTTCGGCGACCTCTTCGAGTGGCACTTCATCGGCGGGCTTCAGAGCCGCAAGGTGAAGGGCATCCTGCCCCTGGTCACTCTGATCCACTCCGTCGCCTCGGAGTCCGCGCTGGAGCAGATCAACTCGCGCGCCAGCGACGGGACGCGCATCCTCGTTCAGGTCAACGTCGCGGGCGAGGACGCGAAGGAGGGCATCGCACCCGCCGACCTCGGCGAGTTCATCGCGAAGAGCGAGGTGGAAGTCGCGGGCCTCGCGACGATGCCTCCGTTCGCCGACGATCCCGAGGCGTCGCGCTCGCATTTCTCACGCCTGGCCGAGCTTGCCGCAGAGCACGGGCTGGCCGAGCTATCGATGGGCACGAGCCAGGACTGGAGGGTCGCCGTGGACGAGGGAGCGACGATCATCCGCCTAGGATCAACGCTTCTTCGGCCCTGAATGGCTTTGTGCGAGGGCAAACGAGGCATAATCAGGTAAAGGAAACGCGCCGCAAGGCACGAACAGGGGCAACCAATGGCACTCAGAGATACATGGCACCGCGCGCTCGTCTACTTCGGCCTCGCTGAGGATCACGACTACCACGAGCCCGATCTCTATGAGCCCGAGACGGGCACGCACCAGTCGGTCGGCTACGACTCGACGCCCGCGCCTCGCGCGACTGTCTCGCGCCTCGGCGACCGCCGGCGCGGCCAGGACGAGATCGACGACATCTTCGCCGACGACGGTCCGCCCTCCAGGGGCCGCAACCTTCGCCCCGTCGAGAACGGGGGCAGGGGCGGCGCTGACGTCCGCGTCCACCTCGTCAACCCGACCAGCTTCAACGACGCCCAGGAAGTGGCGGATCGCTTCAAGCACGACACGCCGGTGATCCTGAACCTCCAGACGACGGACTCCGAGCTGGCAAAGCGGCTGATCGATTTCGCGTCCGGGCTTACCTACGCGCTCGACGGCGGCATGCAGAAGGTCGCGGAGAAGACCTTCATGCTCACGCCTCGCAACGTCGAGGTCTCGGCCGAGCAGACGGCCCAGCTCGTCGAGAAGTCCTTCTTCAACCAGAGCTGATCGCGGCTCACTCCTAGAATCCGGGCGGTGAAGCTCGGGTTCGTCGGCGCAGGAAACATGGCGGCAGCCATGGCGCGCGGCTGGGCGCGATCGGACTCGGCTCCGCAGATGCTCTTCGCGGACCTCGACGCAGAGCGCGCGCGAAGCCTGGCGGACGAGGTCGGCGGTGAGACGCGAGATGACCTGGCGACGCTGGCCGCCGACTCGGACGCGATCCTCCTGGCCGTTAAGCCCGCGGCCCTTGAAAGCGTGGCGAGTGAACTCGAGGGCAAGGCGCCTCCGATCCTCTCGGTGATGGCCGTGACGTCGCTCGCGAGCATCAACGAGGCGTTTCCCGGCGTCCCTGCACTTCGGGTGATTCCCAACCAGCCTGCGGAAGTCGGCCGCGGGGTCCTGGTCCATGCGGCTCCGCAGGAGGGCGCAGAAGCGCTGCTGGGACTTTTGTCGCCACTCGGGACCGCCATCGAGGTGCCCGAGGAGACGATCGACGCAGCGATGGCCGTGATGTCGTGCGCGCCCGCCTACGTGGCTCTGTTCGCCGAGGCGCTCGCCGACGCTGGCGCGCAGGACGGCCTGGAGCCGGCGTTGTCGCTCGAGCTCGTGGCCGGGACGCTCGAGGGGACGGCAGAGCTCCTCCGCGAGCGCGACCCCGAGGCGATCCGCAAGGCGGTCGCGTCTCCAGGCGGAACCACGGAGGCCGGACTCAATGCGCTTGAGGCCGGCGGATTCCGCCAGGCAATCGAGAGCGCCGTCGAAGCCTCGCTGGCGAGGTTCCGATGACTTACCTCGCCGTCGACCGGGTTGACGTCGCCAACTACGTTGACGCGCTCTTCACCGTCTTCCTGATCATGATCTTCGTGCGCATCGTCCTCAGCTGGATCCAGATGTTCCGGCCGATCCCTTACAACTTGCCGCTGCGAGCGACGATCGGATTCGTCGAGGAAAGCGTGGACCCCTACCTGAACGTCTTTCGCCGCCTGATCCCGCCGATCGGCGGAGGTGGGATGGGAATCGACCTCAGCCCGATGATCGGAATCATCCTGCTCATCATCGTCCAGGGCCTGGTCGTCGGCGCGATCGAAGGGTGAACGCGCCCGTGCGGCGCTCAGACGCCAGCCCCTGGGTGGGGATGCTGTTGACGGCAGCCGCGGTGGTCGGCCTCGACCAACTCTCGAAGGCGCTCGTGATCGATTCGATCGATGTTGGGGATAGGAACTACGTCCTGCCCTTTCTGGATTTCGTTCACGTCCAGAACGACGGCGTGGCGTTCGGTTTTCTAGGTGAGTCGAGCCAGGCGGTCGTGTTGGCGGTCACGTTTGCCGCGCTCGCGCTCGTCGTCGGCTGGTTCGCCTTCAATCGCGACCGGCCGCTCGCGTGGCTCGCCGTCGGGCTTCTGGCAGGGGGCGCAATCGGGAACCTGATCGACCGCCTCGCCCGCGACGGCGTCATCGACTTCATCGATTTCCCGGCCTGGCCCTCGTTCAACGTCGCCGACATCTCGATCACCCTGGGTGCCGTGACCCTGGCGCTGGTCGCGCTGGCGGGACCCGAGACGGACGAGGACGCCGATGGGGCGCCCGAGCGTGCCTCGGGCTGACGACGCCGGCGTCGTGATCGTCCACTCGGACGATCATCTGGCGGTGATCGAGAAGCCGGCGGGGCTGGTCGTCCACGCCGCGCCGGGTCATCACGGAGAGACCCTCGTCGATGTGCTCGGAGACCTGTTGGCCGGCGGTGAGGACGCGGAGCGCCCGGGCATCGTTCACCGCCTCGACAAGGACACCTCGGGCCTCATGATCGTCGCCCGCACCGACGACTCGCATCGCGCGCTGTCCGAGGCAATCAAGGGGCGCCACGTGAAGCGCGAGTACCTCGCCCTGATTCAGGGCATCCCGCGCTCGCGCTCGGGGACGATCGACGCACCGCTCGGCCGCGACTACCGAGCGCCCGAGCGCCGCGCCGTGGGCGGCCGCGGATCTCGCGATGCGCGCACGCACTTCGAGGTGGAGGAGAGGCTGGGGCCGCTGACCCTCGTGCGGGTGCGGCTCGAAACGGGGCGGACGCACCAGATCAGGGCGCATTTCGCCGCCATCGATCTGCCGCTGGTGGCGGACTCGCGCTACGGCGGACGCAGCGCGCATGGGCTCAGGCGCCAGTTCCTCCACAGCGCAATGCTCGGGTTCGCGCATCCCGTGACAGGGGAGGAGCTTCGGTTCGAGAGCTCGCTGCCGCCTGATCTAGCGGATGCGCTCGCTGCGGCTAGATCCTCAGCGGGGTAGCAGCAGCAGATTCGTCGCTGCGTGGGGATCCGATGCGTCGTAGCCCGCCGCGATCGCCTCGATCTCGCCGGCGTCGCGCCGCTTCGCGTCGCTTTGGCCAAAACCGATATCCACCACTTCACTCCACGCCCCTTGGATGATGCCGTTGAGCCTGGCAAGGCCTCCAGCCCTCTCCAACGCATAGGGCCAGTACTCCGCATAGACCGGCACACGAGCCTCGGCCAGGCACGTGGCCCCGGCCAGCACATGGGCCTCGTGCCCCTGCGTGTCCACCCACGCAAGCGCCACGCCATCGAGCGACACCGTCCCATCGGCGACGAGCGAGTCGAGCGAGCGCATCGGCACGTCGATCGTCTCGCGCTCTCCCTCGGCCATTCGCCCGCCAGACGAATCGCCAACCCGCACGCGGTGGTCTCCCATGTTCACCTTCGCGACCTCGAGCGTCGCCGTCCCGTCCGCCTCTGAGACAGCCATCTCGAGCGCCTCGACCTTCTCCTCCAGGCCGTTCTCGAGCAGGTTGTGGCGCAGGAGCTTGAAGTTGCCGGGATGCGGCTCGAGCGCCCAGCCGCCTGAGCAGCCGAGCGAGGCCATTGCCTCGACGACCGAGGTGCCGATGTTGGCGCCGATGTCGAGGAAGCGCTTGTCCCTAAGCGGCTCGGCCTCGCCGCTCCAATCCGCCAGCACCGCCGCGACCGCGTCGAGCTGCTCGCGCTCGTGCGAGCCGTGGGCGAAGATTCCGAGCCCGACCGCCTCGTCGGCGGTGGAGACGAAGTAGCGCGCGCCGCCCGTATCCACGGCCACGACGGGCGTGTGACGCTTGGCGCGCAGGAAGAAGCGCTCCCGCGGCCACGCCTTGCGATAACCGCGGTGGTTGACTACGAGCTTCGCGATCGTGCGCGGCAGGCTGCGCTGCGTTTCCGAGCTCATGGCCGCAGCCTAGGGGGCGAAGCTAAGCTTTCAAGCGCAAGGTCAAACCCACTACCCCGTGGACCCATGCATAGGGGCCCTGCCCGGCCCGGCCGCCTCGCGCCGCCGAAGACCGGGTCCCCGAAGCGCCGCGGGACTTACTCAACAAAACCGAAGGGAACATCCAAGTGTCAGAGCCCGGAGTCAGAGAGCTCCTACAGGCCGGTCTGCATTTCGGCCACCAGACGCGCCGCTGGAACCCGCGCATGCGCCCGTATATCCACGGCGAGCACGACGGCATCCACATCATCGACCTGCTCCAGACCGAGCATCTCCTGGCCGAAGCTCGCCGCTTCTGCGCCGAGATCGCGGGCAAGGGCGGATCGGTCCTCTTCGTCGGCACGAAGAAGCAGGCCCGCGACTCCGTCCAAGAGTGGGCCGATCGCTGCGGCATGCCCTATGTGAACAAGCGCTGGCTGGGCGGCCTCCTCACGAACTTCAACACGATGTCGAAGCGGATTGACCGCCTGCACGACCTGCGAACCCTGAAGGAGGGCGGTCAGCTCGACCTTCTCCCGACCAAGGAGCGCATGGCGCGCGAGTCCGAGCTCGCAAAGCTCGAGTACAACCTCGGCGGCGTCGCGGACATGAAGCGCCTGCCAGAAGCAGTCCTGGTTATCGACCTGAAGACCGAGGCCATCGCGGTAGCTGAGGCCAAGCGCCTCCGCCTGCCGATCATCGGCTTGGTCGACTCGAACGTCGACCCGGTGCCGGTCGACTTCCCCGTGCCCGGCAACGACGACGCAATCCGCTCGTGCTCGATGGTGATCGGCACCATCGGCGAGGCGGTTGAAGAGGCCGCTGGCAACTTCCGCGCCGCCGAGCAGAAGCGCCGCGCCGACGAGGAGGCAAAGCGCCAGCGCGAGGCCGAAGAGAAGGCCGCCCGCGAGGCCGAGGACGCCGCCCGCCGTGAGGCGCAGGAGGCCGAGATGGCCGCCTCGCAGGCAGCCAAGGCCCAGGCCGCGGCCGCCGGTGGTGACGCTCCCGCAAGGCCCGCGCCCGCTACCCCGGAAGGTGGCTCCAAGTGAGCGACACCAAGATCTCGGCAGCAGACGTCAAGGCGCTCCGCGAGAGCACCGGCGCCGCGATGATGGACGCCAAGGGGGCGCTCGTCGAGGCCGCCGGCGACATGGACAAGGCCGTCGAGATCCTTCGAGTGAAGGGCCAGGCGTCCGCCGCCAAGCGCAGCGGCCGCTCGACGTCCGAAGGCACGGTCGCGACCTATGTCCACGCCAACGGCAGGGTCGGTGTGATGGTCGAGGTCCAATGCGAGACTGACTTCGTCGCACGGAACGATGACTTCCTCGAGTTCGCACGCGAGGTAGCCCTTCACGTCGCAGGCGCGCCCTCGGTTCCTCACTACGTCTCGGCCGACGAGATCACGGAGGAGGCCCGCGAAGCTGAGCGGCGCGTCTTCAAGGCCAAGGCCGCCGAGGAGGACAAGCCCGAGCACATCGTCGAGAAGATCATCGACGGGCAGCTCGCCAAGTGGTCGAAGGAGGTCGCGCTCCTCGAGCAGGAGCACATCCGCTCGGATCGCTACGAGGGCAAGACGATCGAGAAGCTCCGCGAGGAGCTCGCCGCCAAGACTGGCGAGAACATCGTCGTCGCGCGCTTCGCAAGGTTCCAAGTCGGCGAGGAGTAGCGCGCAGTAGGGTTGCGTCCCGCGTGGGCGACCCTGTCTTCAAGCGAATCATGCTCAAGCTCTCGGGCGAGTCGTTGATGGGTTCCCTGGAGTACGGAACCGATCCCGAGCGAGTCGAGGGGATCGCGGGTCAGGTCTCCGATCTGGCCAAGAGCGGGGTGGAGGTCGCGGTCGTCGTCGGCGCCGGCAACATCTACCGCGGCCTGTCCGGGGCCGCCGCCGGCATGGACCGCGCGACCGCCGACTACATGGGAATGCTCGCGACCGTCCTGAACGCGCTGACGCTTCAGGACGCGCTCGAGCGGCAGGGCTCCTATACGCGCGTCATGTCCGCGATCCAGGTGACCGAGGTGGCCGAGCCCTACATCCGCCGCCGCGCCATGCGCCATCTGGAGAAGGGGCGGATCGTGATCTTCGCCGCCGGCACGGGCAACCCGTTCTTCACCACCGACACGGCCGCCGCGCTGCGCGCCCTCGAGATCCACGCGGACGCCATCCTGATGGCCAAGCACGGCGTTGAGGGCGTCTATGACGCGGACCCGACCGACAACCCCGACGCCACGTTCCTGCCCGAGATCACGCACATGCAGGCGATCGAGCAGGGCCTCGGCGTGATGGACTCGACGGCCCTCTCGCTCTGCATGGACAACAACCTTCCAATCCACGTCTTCAACCTCGCCGACGAGAAGAACATCGAGCGGATCGTGCATGGCGAGCGCGTCGGGACGCTCGTGGGCGGCTCGCAATAAGGTTGCGCCATGGCTGATGAAGAAGCGATGTCGGACGTTCTCCTCGACGAAGCTGAGGAGCGGATGAACAAGTCGGTCGAGTCCTGCAAGAGCGAGCTCGCGACCGTGCGCACGGGGCGCGCGAGCCCGCACCTGCTCGACCGAGTCATCGTCGACTACTACGGCGCCGACACGCCGCTGAAACAGCTGGCGAACGTTGCGGCGACCGACGCGCGCCTCCTCACGCTCACCCCGTTCGACAAGAACGCCATCGGTCTGATCGAGAAGGCGATCCTCGAGGGTGACCTGGGCCTCACGCCCTCGAACGACGGAAACGTCATCCGGCTCCAGATCCCCGACCTCACCGAGGAGCGGCGCCGCGAGATGGTCAAGGTCGTCCACGGTGTGGGGGAGAGCGGCAAGGTGTCGATCCGCAACGTGCGCCGCGACGTCATGCACGACCTTCGCGAGCTCAAGAAGGACGGCGACATCGGCGAGGACGACGAGCGCCGCGCCGAGTCGGAGCTCCAGCGGCTGACCGACGAGGCGACGAAGGACATCGACGCGGCCCTCAAGGCCAAGGAAGCAGAGATCCTGGAAGTGTGAGCGGCGCGGTCCCGCGCTACGTCGCGATCATCACCGACGGCAACGGCCGCTGGGCAGAACGCGAGGGCGTGCCGACCCTCGACGGGCACCGGGCCGGCGCCGACATCGTCAAGGAGCGCCTACGCGACGCCGCGCGCCTGGGGGTCGAAGAGCTCACAGTCTTCTCGTTCTCGACCGAGAACTGGCAGCGCTCGCCCGCTGAGGTCTCTGGCCTCATGCAGATGTTCGCGGAGCGCATCCGCTCCGAGACGCCCGAGCTCGACGAGGAGGGGGTGCGCATGCGCTTCATCGGGCGGCGCGCCGGCATCTCCGAGGAGCTCACGGAGCTCATGGACTGGGCAGAGCACACGACCGCCGCCAACGAGCGCATCACGCTCTTCGTCGCCTTCAACTACGGCGGGCGCGCCGAGATCGTCGACGCCGCACGCAGCTTCCGTGGCTCGACCGAGGACGAGTTCCGCGCCCACCTCTACGCGCCCGACATGCACGACCCCGACCTCCTCATCCGGACTTCGGGCGAGCAGCGGATCTCGAACTACCTCCTGTGGCAATGCGCGTACTCGGAGTTCCTCTTCCGAGAAGAGCTCTGGCCCGACTTCACCCGCGAGGCTTTCGAGGAGTCCCTGGCCGAGTACGAGCGCCGCCGCCGCCGCTTCGGCGGCCGCTGAATGCGCCTCTACGCATAGGGTTCGCGCCCAATGAGCGAGCCCCCGCATCCACGGTCCCGCGGTCCGCTGCTCGCGCCCGAGACCATGGCGCGGCTCTTGTGGGCGATCCCTTGGGCGGCGCTCGCCATCACGATCATCGTCGCGGGCGGCGTCGTCTTCGCCGGGGTCGTTTTCGTCATCGCGGCAATCTGCATCTCAGAGCTCTTCCACATGGCCAGGGTCGCCCGCCCGTTCCCCGCGGTGGCGATGCTCGCGACCGCCGGCCTCGTCGCCGCCGCCTATTGGGGTGGCCAGTTCCAGATGGTGCTCGCCCTCGTGGCCACGTTCCCGGTCCTCTTCGTCTTCATCGTCTTGCGAGGACGAGTCAAGGGAGTGACGGTGGCCGCCGCCGTGACGGTCCTCGGGATCGTCTGGATCGGCCTTCCATTCGCGCACGCCGTGCTGTTGATCGAGCTGCCGGAGCACGGCAAGGCGCTCCTCATCGACGTCCTCATCGCCACGATCGTCGCGGACACCGCCGCCTACGCAGGAGGCCGCGCCTTCGGCCGACATCCCCTTGCGGAGGCCATCTCGCCGTCGAAGACGGTCGAGGGGCTCTTCTTCGGCGTCGCGGGAGGGACCGCTGCGTTCTGGTTCGCCGGCCTCTACCAGGACTGGCTACCCGGCGCCGAGGCCCTCGCCATGGGCGCCGCGATCGCCCTCGTCGCCCCGATCGGCGACCTCTTCGAGTCCACGATCAAGCGCGATCTGGGCGTCAAGGACTCCGGAACCGCCGTCGGCCCCCACGGAGGCCTCCTGGACCGCCTCGACGCCGTCCTCTTCACGATCGTGGCGGGCTACTACCTCTCCGTACTGTTCCTTTACTGACGGCTCGTACCCTTCCAGCCATGAAGCGTGTGGTCGTGCTCGGCTCCACCGGCTCGATCGGCGTGCAGGCGCTCGAGGTGATCGAGGCTGCCGGAGAGGACCTGCAGCTGGTGGGGATTTCGGCTCATTCGAGCGCAGAAGACGCGATAGCCCAGGCCGACAAGCACGGGGTGGAGCGCGTCGCGATCGCCGACCCGGGCGCCGCCGAGCGCTGTGCGACCGAGCGTCCCGCCGTCCTCTCAGGCCCAGAGGGGGTGCGCGAGCTCGTCGCAACGTCCGAGGCCGACCTCGTCCTGAACGCGATCACCGGCTCGGCCGGCCTGGGCCCGACGATCGTCGCCCTGAGCGAAGGCATCGACCTGGCGCTCGCAAACAAGGAGAGCCTCGTCATCGGAGGCGAGCTGATCATGGCCTTGGCAGAGGCGACCCAGGCAAAGATCATCCCGGTCGACTCCGAGCACTCTGCGCTCTTCCAGCTCATCAATGGAGAAGCGCCGGGAACGGTCGAGAAGCTCGTTCTCACCGCCTCAGGTGGCCCCTTCCGCGAGCGCGAGGACCTCACAGAGGTGACGATCGACGAAGCGCTCGCGCACCCCACGTGGGAGATGGGCGGGCGCATCACCATCGACTCGGCGACGCTCTTCAACAAGGGCCTCGAGCTGATCGAGGCGCACCACCTCTTCAACGTGCCGTACGCGAACATCGACGTCGTCGTCCACCCGCAGTCGATCATCCACTCGCTGATCCACCTGAACGACGGCGCGTCGCTCGCGCACCTGGGGTACCCGGACATGCGCGTGCCCATCTCGTATGCGCTCCATTACCCCGACCGGGCCGACGTGCCGCTGCCGTCGCTCGACCTCGCTCAGCTCCAAAGCCTGACCTTCGAAGAGCCCAACCTGGACCGGTTTCCGTGCCTGCGCCTGGCCCGTGAGGCAGGGGAGGCGGGCGGAACTGCGCCATGCGTCCTCAACGCTGCGGACGAGGTCGCCGTCGGAGCTTTCCTGGACGGCGAGATCCCGTTCACGGCGATCGCGCGGATTGTCGCTCGTACGCTTGAAGAGATGCCCGCGGCGCCTCCGACACACTTCGACGACCTGATCGCGACCGACTCCGAGGCGCGCCGCCGAGCTGCCGACGCGGTCGCGGCCGAGCCCTCATGAGCTGGTTCCTGGCCTTTGCGGGGTTCGCCGTCCTGGTCATCCTCCACGAGGCCGGTCACTTCACGGCGGCGAAGATGGTCGGCATGAAGGTCGAGCGCTTCTATCTCTTCTTCCCGCCCAAGCTCTTCTCGATCCAGCGGGGTGAAACCGAGTACGGGATCGGCGCGATCCCGCTGGGCGGCTTCGTGAAGATCACCGGGATGAACCCGGACGAGGAGATCCCCGCTGAGGACGCCCACCGCGCCTATTACGCATCACCGATCTGGAAGCGGATCTTCGTGATCGCGGCCGGGCCCTTCGTGAACATCGTGATCGCCTTCGTCATCTTCTTCGCGCTCTTCTCCACCGGCAGCGAAGGCACGAACGAGGTCTCGGCCGTCCTGGACGACGGCGCCGCAGTCGGAATCCTCCAGCCAGGCGACAAACTGGTCTCGGTTGACGGCGTGACCGGCGATTTCGACGAGCTCCGCGCGCAGATCGCGACGCACACCTGCGCCAACGACGCCGAGACGGACGGTTGCGAGGCCGAGACCGCTGCCGAGGTCACGATCGTGCGGAACGGCAAGGAGATCACGCGGCAGATCACCCCGACGTACAGCGAGGACGCGGGCAGAATGCTCTTCGGCTTCGAGCCGGGCACCGCGCCAATCTCCGCCTCGGGGGCGGTCGGCAAGTCGGCCGACGCCATGTGGGTCATCACGTCCGGCACCGCCGAGGTCTTCGCGAACATCTTCGACGCCGAGCAGCGCAAGCAGATCTCAGGCGTCGTGGGGTCGTACGAGACGACCCGCCAGGCGATCGAGTTCGATGCGCGGCGCGCGCTGTTCATCCTGGGCGTGATCTCGCTCTCGCTGGCGATCATCAACCTCTTCCCGTTCCTGCCTCTCGACGGTGGCCACATCTTCTGGTCGATCGTCGAGAAGATCCGCGGCCGGCCCGTCTCCTTCAGCATCATGGAGCGCGCCAGCGTGCTGGGAATCATCCTCGTGGCGATGCTGTTCGTGATCGGCCTCTCAAACGACATCGGCCGCCTGGGCGGCGAGGGCTTCGACATTCGCTAACTGCGGTAGTTTTTGGCTAGCTGACCGAACGGTCGGTGGGAGCCGAGAACGTAGGAGGAGAGCTTGATGGAGGTCGCAACGGCCGGTACGCGTCACGCGAGTGGGGGACCCCCGAAGGAGATGCATCATCCGAATCTCCCGCTGGCGTTCGAAGCGCAGGTCGACCGCATCCCGGACGACGACGCCGTAATCGACCCCTCTCGCGACAAGAAGCTTTCGTTCGCGGAGACCCGCGAGATGGCCTACCGCGTCGCCGGAGGCCTCAAGAGCCTCGGGATCGACAAGGGCGACACCGTCGCGATCATGCTCAACAATCGCTGGGAGTTCATCCCGATCGATCTCGGAGCGGCCTACCTCGGCGCCGTCCCGTTCTCGATCTATCAGACCTCCTCGCCCGAGCAGATCCAGTACGTCTGCGAGGACGCAGCGGCGACCGTGATGGTCATCGAGTCCGCCTTCCTCGACGTCTTCAACAAGGCCAAAGAGGACCTGCCGGAGCTCAAGCACGTCATCGTGGTCGACGGAGACGGCGGTACCCACACCCTTGAGGACCTGGAGGGGATCGACCCCGAGTTCAACGGACGCGAGTCAGCCCAGGACATCGGCCCCGAGGATCTCCTGACGCTGATCTACACCTCGGGCACGACCGGACCGCCGAAGGGCGTCCAGCTCACTCAGCGCAACCTCATGACGCTCGTCGCCGGCCTCGACGACATGATCGAGTTCCCCGACCGCGGCTCCAAGGTCATCTCCTGGCTGCCCGCGGCCCACATCGCCGAGCGCGGCGCCAACTACTACCTGCCGATGATGAAGGGTGCCTCAGCAACGATCTGCGCTGATCCGCGCAAGGTCGTCGAATCCCTGCCTGACGTCAACCCGACCTTCTTCTTCGCCGTGCCCCGGATCTGGGAGAAGGTCAAGGCCGGCCTCGAGGCGAAGCTCGACGCGATCCCCGGCGAGGAGGGCGAGAAGGCCCGCGCGGGCCTGGCCGCCGCGATCAAGAAGGTCAGACTCGAGCAGGCGGGCGAGGAAGTCCCCGAGGAGCTGGCAGCTGGAGTTGCTGCCGCTGACGAGGCGATGTTCCAGCACCTGCGCAAGGCTCTTGGGCTGGACGAGGCGCTATCCGTGAACGTCGGCGCCGCGCCTACGCCCGTCGAGGTGCTCGAGTTCTTCCACGCGATCGGCATTCCGATCGGCGAGCTCTGGGGCATGTCGGAGACGTGTGGCGCTGCCACCGTCAACCCCCCCGACAAGGTGAAGCTCGGCACCGTCGGCCCGCCCGTCGCAGGCGTCGATATCAAGCTCGCCGACGACGGCGAGGTGATGGTCAGGGGCGACCTCATCATGGCCGGGTACAGGAACATGCCCGACAAGACAGCCGAGACGATGGATGGCGATTGGCTCCTCACCGGAGACATCGGCGAGCTCGACGAGGACGGCTATCTCAAGATCGTCGACCGCAAGAAGGAGCTCATCATCAACGCGGCCGGCAAGAACATGTCGCCCGCGAACATCGAGTCGAAACTCAAGGCCGCCAGCCCGCTCATCGGGCAGGCCGCCGCGATCGGCGACGCGCGTCCGTACAACACGGCGCTGATCGTCCTCGACGCGGATTTCGCCCCGGCATTCGCCGAGAAGCACGGGATCGAGGACGCGTCGCCGGAGTCGCTCGCCGAGAACGAGGACGTGCTCGCGGCGATTCAGGAGGGCGTGGATGAGGCGAACGCGAAGATGTCGCGGGTCGAGCAGATCAAGAAGTTCAGGGTCCTGCCGACCGAGTGGATGCCCGGCGGCGACGAGCTCACGCCGACGATGAAGCTCAAGCGCAAGCCGATCGCCGACAAGTACTCGGACGACATCGAGGAGCTGTACTCAAACTGAGGAAGTTTGCGCGGCGGCTGCCGCGTCCGATCCGGGAGGCGATTCGAAAGGCAAGACGGCGCTATCGGAGCGCGCGCTACCGGCTGCGCGAGCGCTTCCGGCCCACGGTGCTCACGCACGCCGACGTCGAGGGCGCGCTGCGCGAGTGCGGGCTAGCCGCAGGCGACGCGTGCTTCATGCAAGCGGCTATGAGCGCATTCGGCGCGTTCGAGAACGGACCCGACACGGTGCTCGAGGCACTCAGAGGGGTCGTCGGAGAAGAGGGCCTGATAGCGATGCCCGCCTACTCGCTGACCGGGCCAGCGATCGAGCACCTCGCCGAGGACCCGCTCTTCGACCCTCGCACCACTCCATCCCGCATGGGCGCGATCTCGGAAGGCTTCCGTCTCTCACCGGGCACCATGCGCAGCATCCACCCGTCACATTCGACGGCAGTGCGAGGGAGGGGAGCGGAGGAGATTGTCGCCGGCCACGAGACCGCGCCAACGCCTTTTGGTGATGGCACCCCGTTTCCCCGCATCGTCGAGCGCGACGCGCTCCAGCTCTTCTTCGGCTGCGGCACCGGCGCGATCACGATGTATCACTCGTTCGAGTGCACGCGCGTGCCGCCGTTCCCGCTGGACGTCTTCGCAAACCGCCGCTTCAAGGCGCGCTGCCTTGATCGAGAGGGCAACGAGATCACGGTCTCCACGCTCGTCCACAACCCAACGCTCCATCCGGGCCGCATCGACTCAAACCCGCGCCTCCAGGACGTCTACCGCGACGCGATCCTCGAAGCTGGAGGACGCGCCGTGAAGCTCGGCCATGGCGAGATCATCGCGATCCGCCTGCCCGTGCTCTTCCAGGTCTTCGAGCGCCTGGTCCAGCAGGGCATCACGATCTACGACGCCGAGGTGCCCGCCACGCTGCCCACGGTGCCGCCGCAGGACCGGGCCGATGCCTGATCAGGACGCGGGGGAGAGAGTCCGCGAGCTCGTGGGCTTTGCGCTCGAAAAGCTGCCCTCGATGCGCCTCGATGACGGGAGCTTCTGTTACGAGGTGGCCGCCCCGGGGCTCGTGCCGTCCGGCAGTTCGCTCCGCTACACGCTGATCTGCCTGCTCGGGCTCCAGCGAGCGAAGACAGCGGGCCTCGAGGTGCCGATCGAGCCGAACGAGCTGCGCGATCTGGTGATGGACCGGATCGACGGGCCCGAGATGACCGCCGGCGATCTTGCGCTGCTCATGTGGGCGGACTCCCGCGCCGGGATGAGCGCGATGGATGCGATCGCATTCCGCCTCCACAAGAAGCTCGGTGCGGACCTGCCCGACCTGGAGGGGCTCGAGCTCAGCTGGCTCGTGATCGGGGCTGCTGAAGCCGGGGCCTACGAGCTGTGCGATCGCGCCTTGGAGCGCCAGCTGGAGCGCGCGAGCGCCCCAAGCCGGCTCTTCACCCATCGCGACTCGGGCCGGCGCGCCCGCTTTCCCAACTTCGCAACCCAGATCTACGGAGTGCTTGCCCTTGCTGTGGCAGCGCGCAGCGGTCACTTGACCGACCGGGCGCTTGCGACGGCCCGCCGCGTTGCCGGCTGTCTGCTCGAGCTCCAGCGCCCCGACGGCGGCTGGCCATGGATCTTCGACGCCAAGCGGGGCACCGTCGTCGAGCCCTACGAGGTCTATTCCGTCCACCAAGACGCGATGGCGCCGATGGCGCTCCTCGAGCTCTCCGAGGTAACCGGCGAGCCCGAGTACCGCGACGCGGCGATCCGCGGCCTTGACTGGATCTTCGGTCAAAACGACCTCAACCGCGAGATGCTCGACCACGAGGCGGGGATCCTCTACCGCTCGATCCGCCGGCGGCCCGGCTTCGACCGGGCGCTCCTTTACGCGAACACCGCGACCTCGTCAGTGGGCCGCGCGGCGCTGAGCGGCCTGCGCGGGCCGCTCGAGCTGAACCCGACCGACCGTCCGTACCACCTGGGCTGGATCCTCGAGGCCTGGGCGGGCCGCGAGCCGGCTACTTCTTCTTGACGATCTTCCAGGAGTAGGCGGCCGGCGTGCCATCAATCGAACCATCCAGTTCAGACGCACGAACTTCAAACTTGTGCTTCCCCCTGGGCAGCTTGCCTGGCTTGAAGACGCCCGAGTCGCAAGGCGCGGCCTTCGCGCCGTCGAGGCTGCAGAAGAACCCGTCGTCCCCGCCCGAAAACTCGAACTTCGGCGTCCTGTCCGTTGTCTTCGCCTTCGGCTTCTTCGTGATCTGCGTGTTCGGGCAGGTCGAATTGGGCCCGAGCACGGAATTCGGCTGCGGCGACGGGAAGTCGGGCGCGAAGTCGTCGGCGCTCACGTCCGTGTCGTCGTTCCCCTCGAGCAGCGTGTTGCAGTTCGCCGTGATGTCACGCACGATCGACGACCCGTCAGGAATCGCAGACTCCGCCGTTCCCGCCCCGGAGACCGTCGCGGTGCCCCAGGCGACACAGTCGAGCTGACCGAATCCGGTCTCCGAATCGAGGCATACGCCGCCGCCGGCGTTAGCCATCACGGCGGTCCCGTACTCCACGTCCGCCTGTACGGGGAAGAGGCTTTCCATCGCAGACGTGCCGACGAGCAGGGTGCGCTGGTTCTGGTCGTTCGTCACATCGGCGAGCTCAAGGGGAGGAACGAGGGCGGTGCCCCCCGCGTTGTAGAAGGTTAGGTCGGTCTGATTCATGAGGCCCTGGCCGGAGGCGTACATCTGGATCTCGACGAACTCTGCCGTCGGATGCTTGCTGTCGCCGGGGAAGACCTCACTGATCTGTATGAAGTGATGATCGGCGTGCGCGGCCGGCGCAAGCGCGAGCAGCGCCGCGCCCGTTCCGATCACCAGTGCGAGTCCCCTGCGCATGGCTTGAATCTACTCCTCGATGGCCACCGTGTCCAGCCGTCAATAGGCTCAATCGCATGCCCACGATGCTCCGAAGGCTCATCCCCGTCGCTGCCCTCCTTATCGCCAGCGCCGCGATCTTCACCGCCTGCGGCGAGGACGAGCCTTCAGACACAACGACGACCAGCGAAGCGACGAGCGACGCCGCCGCTTTGGACCCCGCCGAGGTCGAGGCGAGCGTTCAGAAGTTCCTGGAAGCCGACGAGTACGCGGCGGACCTGTCCCCAACCGTCGATTGCGGTGACGAGCCCGCGGAGACGCTCGATTGCACGGTCTCAGGCGACAAGGGCCTCACAGGCGGCGTGACCGCTGCGCCATCCCAGGGTTTCTCGTACACGGGAGAGATCGAGGACCAGTACGGCCCCAACGCACTCGGCGGCAGCTCGGCCGAAGGTTCGATCACCGACCCTGCCTCGGTTGAGGAGAGCCTGAACGCAACCGACATCATCTCCGAGAACGCTGGATCGCCGACCGTGGACTGCCCCGATGCGCCCGAGGGCGATTCGCTCGAATGCGAGATCACAGGCGACGACGTCACCGGAACGCTCACCGTGACGCCAATTGGCGGATTCGAGTGGGAGGGACAGATCGAAACGCCGGATGGCACCCGCGCCATCGCGGGCAACCAGCTTCCCTGACGCCCGTTACTTCTCGACCCTACGCCACCTGTGCGAAGCGGGCGTGAGGTCTTCCATCGCCCCTGCGATCGCCCTCACCTCGAACAGATGCTTTCCCTTGCTGACCTTCCGCGTGGTGTGCGGCGAGCTGCAAGCCTCGAATTCCTCCCTGTCCAACGAGCATTTGAAGGCGAGCGTGTCGCCGGATGCGCTGCTTGCACTGAACTCGAACGTGGCTCTCTTGCCACGGACTTTGCGCTTCGGCCCCTTGGTGATCGTCGTGTCCACGGGTGCCAGGAAATCGCGCTGCTCGGTGTCGAGAAGGCTGGAAAAAGCTGCGAAGAAGCTGCAATCCTGGTCACCGAAGTTGGTGATGCCGGCGAGTCGCCATTCGCCGTTGGACGGATCCGGATTGGCAGTGATGGTGTCGGCCCCGAGCTGGACGATAAGCGGGCCGCCCGAGTCGCCGCCGCAGACAGTAGGGGGGCCGGATGTACTGCAGAACTTGTTTTGACTTGAGCATGGGTCGAGCTCGTCAATTGCACCTTGTCGCAGCACCCCGGAATCCGAGGTGTTGTCGGCCGTGTCCCCGTAGCCGCCTACGAGAGCAATGGCGCCGGTGCCCACGACCTCGGCGCTTTCCGTCGGCTCGAGGAGCTCGATGGAAGCGGTGTCAGGAATAGGCGCCTCCAGCACGAGCCTTCCCAGGTCTGGGCTGTCGAGGTCCATCGGGCTGTAGCTCGGAATCACTGCGCTGTCCACGACCTCGACGAAGTCGGCAGGTTCTGCCCCTTCGACCGAGTCAAGGCCCGTGGCGACCAGGTCGCCGTTCTGCTCGATGCAGTGCGCAGCCGTCGCGACCACGCGTGGGGAGATCAGGACGCCGGTGCACTCGAAGTTGTTCTCATTGTCGAACAGGTACACGGCCCACGGCCAGCCGCCGCTGCTGACCACAGTCCCGCCGGCTACACCGTGCGCGGGCGCGGCGATTCCAACCAGCGCAGCGAGCGATACCGCGGCACCCAAAGCGATCCTTCCCCGAACCCCCATTACCGCAGAATACCCCTGCGCTGCCACAATGTCTGCATGGCTTCAAAGCGCCAGGTGAACGTCGGCGGGGTCCTCATCGGTGGGGGCGCGCCCGTCGCCGTGCAGACGATGACGAAGACGGAAACGGCCAACCTCGAGGCCACGATGGAACAGATCGGCCTCGTCGCCGAGGCAGGCGCCGACCTCGTGCGCGTCGCGGTGCCGCGCGAGAAGGACGCTGACGCGCTCAAGACGATCGTCAAGGAGTCGCCGATCCCGGTCATCGCCGACATCCACTTCAACCACACGCTCGCGCTCAAGGCGATCGACGCGGGTGCGCACTGCATCCGCCTGAACCCGGGCAACAGCGGCGGCCCGGACACGGTCGCCGAGGTCGTCGCGCGCGC
>JAWVEY010000053.1:0-3033 GCA_033856515.1 Solirubrobacterales bacterium | reverse complement strand
CCGAAGAAACCCTCGGGTCGGATCAGGAGGATGGCAATGACGACGCCGAACAGGATCGGGAGCGACCAGGTCGCCCCCAGGTACACGGCGACCGCAGATTCGACGAGACCGGCGACGTAGGCGGCGTAGACGGTGCCCTTGATGCTGCCCAGCCCGCCGAGGAGGATGATGATCAGCGCCTTGAGGAGTGGCGCCGTCCCCATCGTGGGCGTCAGGAAGACGAAGCCACTCGCGAGGAGGACGCCGGACAGGGCTGCAAGTCCGGCGCCGATCGCGAGGATCAGCGTGTTCGTCCTTCCGATCGAGATGCCGACCAGATGTGCGCCCTCGAGGTTCTGCGCCACAGCCTGAACCGACAGGCCGAGCCGCGAGTAACGCAGGAACAGCGCCATAGCTAGGAGCGTCATGAGTGCCACTCCGGCGATGATCAGCGTCTGGTACTCGATGAAGATGTCGGCCGGTCCGCTGAAGCCTCCGGTCACGATCTTCGGCAGGGCCTTCGTCTTCGGGCCTATCAGCAGCTGGATCACCTGCGACAGCACGATCGTGAGCGCGACGGTGGCCACGATCACGTTGATGTCCCAGCCGGGCTTCCCAATCAGCGGACGCACGATGAGCGGATACATCAGAGCGCCGGCGCCTGCGCCGACGAGAACGGCGAACACCAGGGCGATGAGAGGGTGGACGCCGAAGCGGTCTGTGGCGAAAAACGCGGCATAGGCGCCGACCATCAGCAGCCCCCCGTGCGCCATATTCAGCATCCGGAGGCCGCCCCAGACAAGGGAGAGGCCCATCGCCATCGCCGCGTAGATCGACCCCAGGACGAATGCGCTGTACACGCACTGGACGAACTGGCTCACGCGGACAGGCCCGTGAAGTAGTTGTTGACGAGATCGGGGTGGTCGAAGAATTTGTCGCTCGGCACATGCGAGACGATCTCTCCGCTCTGCATCACGTAGACCCGCTCCGCGATTTCGGCGTGTGTTGCGGACTCGTCGATCAAGAGCACCGAGCGGCCCTCTTTCGCGATCTCGCGAATCCTCGAGTAGACCTCGTCGGCGACGATCGGGGCGAGTCCCAGCGCCGGTTCGTCGATCACAAGCAGCCGTGACGGCATCATCAGCCCGCGACCTAGCGCGAGCATCCTGCGCTCGCCGCCGCTCAGGCTAGCCGCGGCCTGGGAGCTGCGTTCAGCCAGGCGGGGGAAGAACTCGAAGACCTCAGCGAGCGCCGTCTTCCTCTGGCCCCAAGCCTCCCGGCTGAAGCCCGACGCAACCACAAGGTTCTGTAGCACCGTCATCTCGGGGAAGAGCGCGTCCCCTTGAGGGATGTGCACCAAGCCCGCCCGGAGGGTCTCCGCACGCGACAGGCCGTCAATGCGCTCTCCGAGGAAGCGCACCTCGCCGCCGGTTGGCTCCAACCCGCCCGAGATGGCCAGCGCCAGGGTCGACTTGCCGTGACCGTTCGGTCCGAGGAGCAGCACCGTCTCGCTCTCGGCCACGTTCATCGTCACGCCCTGAAGCACCGCGTTCCCGCCGTAGCCGGCCTGGAGGTCCAGGACTTCCAGGAGATCAGCCATCGTTCGCCTCGCCGACCAAGCCGCGGGCGCGCGCCTGCGCTGCCGCGCGCTCACCGAGATAGCTCACTATCACGCGCTCGTCGGCCACCGCGTCCTTCGGCGGGCCGAGAAAGATCCGCTCGCCGTGATGCATGATCAGGACCCGCGCCGAGACGGCGAACAGCGCGCGCAGGACGTGCTCGATCAAGACGATCGTTATTCCCCGGGCGTTGAGGGTGCGAATGAGTGCCTCGAGCGTCTCCATCTCCGTGCGGTTGAGACCTCCGAACGGCTCGTCGAGCAGGAGGACGGTGGCGCCCCCCGCGACTCCCGACGCAATCATCAGGCGCTTCTTGTCGTATGGCGAGAGCCTCGATACCTGCTGGTCGCGGGCAGACTCCATCCCCACCAGTTGCAGCGCGTCCTCTGCGAGCTCGAGCGCCTCCGGCGGGACCTTCAGGCTGAGCGCGCGCCAGGGCCCGCCGAAGTAGGCGCCGACGAAGACGTTCTCGAGTACGGACTGCGAGTCGAAGGACATCGGGATCTGAAACGTGCGCGCGATCCCGAGCCGAAAGCGCTTGTGCGGGGGCGTGCCGGCAAGGTCCTGATCCCGGAGCAGCACCCTTCCGTCGTCCGCCGCTAGGTGTCCCGAGATCAGGTTGAACAGCGTCGTCTTTCCGGCGCCGTTCGGTCCGGCGATGCCGAAGATCTCGCCGTCGGCGACGTCAAAGGTCAGACCCTGAACAGCTTTCACGCCTCCGAACGCCTTCGAGAGGCTCTGGCACCCAAGGATTCGCGTCATCGGCTGCGCTTACACGCCGACGTGGCGCCGCGGTTGCGGCGCCACGTGGCGGCGTGGGGCTCCATCTCCTTCTACGAGAACCACGCCGGGAGCTCGAACTTCGACGTGGCGTACGTCGACGGACTCAGGATCTCCTGCTTTCCGTCTCGGAGCTGGATGTAGAGGTGAGGCGTGCCCAGCGACGGATCCTTCTCCTCCGTCGGATACGACGGTGTCGTCTGCCTATTGTTGTTGAACGTGCTCGGGCCGCACACTCCGCGCCAGACGATGTTCCGGATCTCGTCGCAGACCTTGCGACGGTCCTCGGGGCCATTCGCTCGGCTCACGGCGTCGAAATAGATGTTCATGGAGTCGTAGACGATGGCCTCGGTCGTGAGACCGGGCTTGGCCTTCCAGCGCGTGTTGAAGCGCTGGGCGAAATCGCTTCCGATCTTGTCGCGAAGGAGGCCCTTCACGGTCGCCCACAGAACGCCCGTCGAGTTCTTGCCCGTGAGCTCGTAGTACTCGGGCAGGCCGGGGCCGAACTGACCGAAGCTGAGGGTGTTCGTGGGGTTCTCCACAAACTGGTTCTGGAATGCGGCGAGGTCGCCGACTGCGAAGTCGGTGTTGAAAGCGAGATCCGGATCGGTGCGGCGGATTTTCTCGAGGATCGGGCCCCACTCCGTGAACGGCG
>JAWVEY010000052.1:0-10175 GCA_033856515.1 Solirubrobacterales bacterium | reverse complement strand
TGGCCAGCATGTCTTCGAGCATCCGGATGCGTGCCTCCAGGTGTCCCTGCTCGTCCTTCGCGGCGTGGTATTCGGCGTTCTCGGAGAGGTCGCCCTCCTCACGCGCGGCCTTGATCGCCGCGACGATGCGTGGGCGCTTCACCTCGCGGAGCTCCTCCAGTTCGGCCTCTGCCTCGGCCTTGCCCTGAGGGCTGATCTCATTCACGGTGTCGCTCATGCTCCGCTGACGCTACCCGACCGGGGCTAGAATTGAGGAATACATAGGGGGCGAATTAGATTCGACGTGGGTCATGTTCGCCTCGGTGTTGCGAGTCGAGGAACCAGGGTTGGCCTCGTAAAACTCTCCCTGGAAAACCATAATTGCGGACCATGAGTTCGCCCTCGCGGCCTAGCAACAACTAGGACCGTTAGGTATCGGCCCGGGAGCCTGCGCCCGGATCACCGGTATCAACAAGCAGGCTCGCTCCTCGGTTAGGACCTTCGATCCGAGAGGACATCTTTAGGAAGGTATGGCTCCGGTGACGTACCCCACGGATTGACCGACCCGGACGCCGAGATTCGACTCCGATGGGAACGCTCGTAGACGCATCGAGACAACGTCCGCGGACGCCGGGGCAGTACCGGCCGCCTCCACTACACCGAGAGTAGGAATTCCCGCGATATTCGCGGCTTTTCCTACTTTCGGCGCTGTCTACCCCAGTTTCTCCCGCCTGAACGGCCTCATCCCACGCGCCTCGTAGTTCGCGAGGGCGTGCTCGGCGTCCATCGTGTTCGTCGAGACCCACACCCTGGGTGCCAGCTCGAAGCCGCGCTTGATGGCGTGCGTGAGTACGGCCGAGCCCAGGCCGTTGCCGCGATACGGCTCGCGGATCCCGAAGATGGAGATGAGGGTCGATTCGCGATCCACGCGGAGCTCGAAGTAGCCCGCCGTCTCGCCATCGACTTCCGCGACCCAGGTCTCGACGCCGGCCTCCCATGCGGCCCACTGCTGATCGGACCAGCGCAGCCGATCCACCCACTTGTGCGGGCCGCCGATCTCCGCGTAGAGGTCGCGGTTCACGGCGGGGTCGTGGACCTGGCGCATCGAGTACTCGACCCGCGCCGGGCTCGACGGCTCGCGCAACTCAGCCAGGTCGGTCATCTCAAGGAAGGTGATCGTCTCGCTCATGGGCACATGCGGTTCATGGTGTCTTAAGCCGCGTCCGACAAAATAGAAGGGTGGCGGCAAACGAAACACCACAAGGGCTCAACGAATATGAGCCCAGGGACTACGAGCCCATCCAGCCGGGAGGCGGTCGCTCGGGGTCGTTCACCGAGCGGGCAAAGAAGTTCCTCGGTCCGATCGCGGTCGCGGTCATCGCCTTCGCGAGCAAGGCGAAGGCGATCCTGCTCCTGCTGCCGAAGATCAAGGTGCTCTCGACCTCGGCCACGATGCTGGTTTCGATTGCGGCGTACTCGCTCATCTGGGGCTGGTCGTTCGCCGCGGGCTTCGTGATCCTGCTGCTCGTCCACGAAATGGGCCATGTGATCCAACTTCGCCGCGAAGGCATCGAGGCGTCTGCGCCGATGTTCATCCCGTTCATGGGCGCCTTCGTGGCGGCCAAGTCGATGGGCGACGACGCCGGCGCAGAGGCTCGCGTGGGGCTCGCCGGCCCGGTGCTCGGCTCGATCGCCTGCCTCGTGCCGCTCGCGATCTGGCAGGCGACGGGCAACGAGTTCTGGCAGGCGCTGGCTTTCGTCGGCTTCTTCCTCAACCTCTTCAACCTCCTCCCCGTGTTGCCGCTCGACGGCGGCCGCGCGATGGCCGCACTCTCGCCGTGGGTCTGGACTGTCGGCTACCTCGGGCTGATCGCGCTCACGTTCGCCTTCCCGAACCCCATCATGATCTTGATCCTCCTCCTGGGCGGGATGGAGACCTACAAGCGCTTCAAGGCGCGCAATACGCCGGAGGCACGCGCCTTCCATGACATCCCGCGCTCGACCCGGATCGCGGTGGCCGTCGTCTACCTGGCCCTCGCGGCTCTCCTGGCCCTGGGAATGCACGAGACGTTCCTCGAGCGCGACTTCGGCGACGTCTAGCGGGCCCCGTGCCGGTTACGAGTCTTCGGAGGTAGTGCTCCCGTCACGATTCGGCATGGCGGCAACCTGCGTTGAGCCCGACGCGATGCCGCCTGTGATCTCGACCTTCCACCGCGTCTGACCCAGTCGGATCGTCTGCCCATCGAGGAGGAAATGGGAACCCGCGATCCGCCGGTCGTCGACGAAGCAACCGTTCCGCGACTCGAGATCGGTGATGACGAGCTCGCCTGCATCGAGGTAGAGCTGAGCGTGCGTCTGGGAGACCTCGGAGTCGTCGATCACGAGATCTCCATCACGCCTTCCGATCGTGAGCTCCTGCTGGATGACGGTCCGCTCTCCGGTCGCCTCGTTTACCAGCGCGAATTGCCTCAAGGGTTTCCTCCAATAGCGGCGTTGATCACTGCGCCTACCTGAAGAATATGCGCAAACCAGGGACACTTAGGAGCATGGAGAAGGACTTCGACGTGATCGTGATCGGAGCTGGCCCGTCGGGGGAGGTCGCAGCTGGCCGCCTCGCTGATGCCGATCTGGATGTAGCTCTGTGCGAGCGGGAGCTGGTTGGCGGCGAGTGCTCGTTCTACGCCTGTATGCCGTCGAAGGCGCTCGTGCGGCCCGGCGAGCTGATCGGCGAGGTCGGCCGAGTGCCGGGGATCGAGCTCGCCTCGGAGGACCTGACCGCCTCGGCCGTCCTCGAGCGCCGGGACGAGGTCATCCACAGCCTCGACGATTCGAGCATGCTGCCGTGGCTCGAGGACAGGGGCATCGAGCTCTTTCGCTCCGAGGCGCGGCTCGACGGCGAGCGCCGAGTCGTGGCCGGCGACGATGTGTTGACGGCTCGCAAGGCAGTCATCGTCGCGACCGGAACCACCGCCTCGCTGCCACCAATCCCGGGCCTGGCAGAGGCTGATCCCTGGACGAACCGCAAGGCCACGACCGCCCACGAGGTCCCGGAGAGCCTGATCGTCATCGGCGGCGGCCCCGTGGGTTGCGAGCTATCGCAGGCGTGGCATTCGCTCGGCGCCGTCGTGGCGCTTTTGGAGGTCGCGCCGCGCCTCGTGCCTGCGGAGGAAGAGTTCGCCTCCAAGGAGCTCCAAGAGGCCCTTACTGAGGCCGGCATCGACGTGCGCACAGGCGTCGACATCGCGAACGCAGCGGGTGAGGATGGACGGGTCCACGTCACGTTCGAGGGCGGCGAGACGATCGAGGCCGAGCGGCTGATGGTTGCCGCCGGCCGGCGCCCCAACAGCGCGGGCATCGGGCTGGAGACGGTTGGGCTGGAGGAAGGCGACTGGATCGGGGTAGACGACCAGCTGCGCGTCAACGGGCACGACTGGCTCTACGCGATCGGCGACATCAACAAGCGCTCTCTCCTCACCCACTCGGGCAAGTACCAAGCACGCGTGGCGTGCGAGACGATCCTCGGGCGCAAGGCGCGAGCCAGCTCGGACCTGGGCGGGCCGCCCCGTGTCACCTTCACGGACCCGCAGATCTCGGCAGTCGGCCTGACGGCCGAGAAGGCTCGGGAAGCGGGCATCAACGTCGAGACGGTTGACGTCTCCACTTCCGGCAACGCCGGGGCAAGTTTTCATGGCCGCGACACGCCGGGGACTTCTCGGCTCGTGATCGACAAGGACCGCGAGGTGGTCGTGGGCGCAACGTTCGTCGGCTACCAGACCGCTGAGCTACTCCACTCGGCGACGATCGCGATTGCCGGCGAGGTGCCGATGGAGAAGCTCGTCGAGGCGATCCCCACCTTCCCGACCCGCACGGAGATCTGGCTGCGCTTGCTCGAGAAGTACGGGCTCTAGACCTCGTGTGTACATCCGCTTTCGCTCAGCGAAGGTTTGGGTACAGAGGAGCGTTCCGCTAGAGCGAGAGCTTCGTCTTCAGGTCGTCGAGGAAACCGCGGGGGAAGCCCGCGATTGAATCGAGCTCGTCGAGCGACTTAAAGCTTCCCTCGCGCTCGCGGAAAGCGAGGACGCGTCCGGTCTGCGTAACCGATAGGCCAAGCCCGCGCAGGTCCTCGTAATTGGCCGAGTTGAGGTTCACCGGGCCCGAGGCCTGTGCGGGTTGGATTGCCGGCTCAGTGGGTGGCGGTACGGGGTCCTCGACATCGTCAGCGGGGGACACAGCGTCTGCTGTGGGGACAGGCACCTCGTCTCCGGCAGGCTCATCTGCCTCGGCAGCGTCGGAGCCAGTCCCCGCGCTCGGTTCCTCCGGCTCGGGCTCTGGTTCCGGTTCTGGCTCGGGCTCGGGCTCGGGCTCGGGCTCAGGTTCCGGGTCGGGCTCCGGCTCGTCGACTGCTGCCGGCTCAAACGGCACCGCCAGGCTTTCGCCGCGCTCCAGTGCCTCGTACTCCTCCGGGTCGAAGATGTCGTCGACGACGGACTTCGCACGATTCTCGGACTCGGTCGCGCGCGCCTCCGCCTCGGAGATACGGTCGAGAAGCTCGCGCAGGCGTTTGCCCCGCTCGAGCTCGTCCGACTTCAGCTTGGCCAGCCGCTCCGCGCGCGCGACGCGCGCCTCGGCCTCGGCCGCGCGGCTCTCGACGTCCTCAAGGCGCTCCGCAGCACGCTCCAGCGCCTCTGCTGTGCGCTGTTGACTCTCGAGGAGGCGCAGCTCCGTCTCGCGGAGCTCGGCCGCAAGGGCCTGCTCCTGAACGCGGCGATTCTCGAGCTGGCGCTCAGCGTCCTGAAGCTCGTTCAAGAGCTTGGTCCGCTCGGGCTCCGAGCGGTCGGCGTCGGCTCGAACGCGTGCTTCCGCCTCCGCCGCGGCCTCCTCGCCGAGCTTGGTGACGTTGGCGCGGAGCTCGTCGAGGGACTGCTCAGGCGCCGGCGCCGGCTCAGGCTCAGCCACCTCCGGCGCGGCCGGGGGCGGTTGGTACGCGACGATTGGCGGTGCAGGCTCTGGCTCGGGCTCCGGGTCTGGCTCCACTTCGGCCTCCGGCCCAGGCGCCTCGGACTCCTCGGCCTCAGCGGGGGCATCCTGAGCCGCGGCCGCCTGCTCCACGAGCCGGTCTGCCTCGGCCTCGATCGGATCAACGTCTTCGGACGGCTCAGCTTCCTCGAGCCTCTCCAGCGCGGCGCGCTCCGCAGCCGCGGCCAATGAGTCGCCGCCGACCAGCCCGTCCGCCCCGGAAGGAGCCTCAGCCGCCGGCGAAGCATCGGGCTGCGGCATAAGGGGGGCGACCTCTTCGCTCGAGGGCTGGTGGATGATCGTGTCGAGCTGGGGCTCCTCGGGCGCAGGGGGCGCGGGCGGAGGCGCCGGAATCGCCGGCGGCACGGGAGCGCCCGACTTCTTCGCGGCCTTCGCCGCCTTCGCCGCCTCGCGGCGTTCGAGCGCGACGCGCTTTCGCTCCTCGCGAGCGCTCGCACGCTCGGCCTTCTTGGCCTCGGCGAGACGGGCCTTCTCCTCCCGTGATTGCTTGTTGCCACCGATGCCGAAGAATCCGCGCGAAGAACTCTGGGCCTTCTTCGCCTCGGCCGCTGCCTTCTTCTGAGCGAGCTTCTCGGCCTTCGCCTGCTTGACCGCTTCCTGCTTTCGGCGCTTCTCCTCCAGCCTTGCCTCGCGCTTTGCCTGCTTCGGGTCAGACGAAGTGACCGGAGCGGCTTGGACGGGCGCCGGCAATGTCGGCGGAGGCGGCATCGGCGGTCCCGGGGCCGCCGGGGCGGGCGGCGAGACGGGCGCATCCGGCGTTCCGGGCAACTGGCCAGCATCCGGTGACTCGGGCTCGGCGGGAGGCTCGGGCTGCGCGGGCATTGCGGCGGTATCGGGCGCGGGAGGCGCGGCCGGCGGCGCGGGCGGGGGTGAGCTTGGCGGGGGTACGGAGTCTGGTGCCGACTCGTCGACCTCGGCGGCGTCTCCCAGGGGCTCCTCGGCGCCGATCAGACCTGGAGGCGCAGGCGGAGGTGGGGGCGGGTCGCCTTGAGGCGTCGGTTGCACCATGCTCGCCGGAAGAGCAGCGGGCGGCTGTGCAGGCTCGCCCTCGGGTGCGGCGGGCTCGCCGGAAGATGCCTCGGCACCCTCCTGCTGATCGTCGTCATCGTCGCCCTTGCCGGATCGCTGGAGCCTGAATGAGCGCATCGCGCCTATCGTTTCACACCGGCGGGCGAATTCCCCCCTCGGCGAGGGCAGGATGTAAGCGTCGTTGCAGGTGACTTAGAGGTAGGCGCTCAGCGCATGCGGTGGCGCATCTCGCGCTCGACCTCGCGCCTGACCTCGCGGTCGCGGATCTCGCGGCGGCGGTCGCGGCCCTCTTTGCCCCGCGCAAGAGCAATCTCCACCTTCGCCCGCGGGCCCTTGAAATAGACCCGGATCGGCACCAGGGTGAGGCCCTTCTGGGCCGTCGAGCCGACCAGCCGCTCAATCTCGTGAGCGTGGAGAAGCAGCTTGCGAGGTCGATCGGGCTCGTGGTTCTCCTGGGCGGCCGGCGGATACGGAGGGATGTGCATGTTGCGAAGCCACACCTCGCCGTCATCCACGACGGCATAGGCGTCGGCCAGCATCGCCTTGCCGCCCCGAAGCGACTTCACCTCCGTGCCGAGGAGCTCGATGCCGGCCTCGAACTTCTCGACGAACTCGAAGCGGTGCGCCGCGCGGCGGTTTGACGCGACGTCACCCGAGGCGAGCTTTCTCTTTCCCTTCTTTGCCATCTATCTAGCTTGAAGCAACGGGTACCTCTTCTAAGTCGGTCCGGCCTCGCGGTGCCTCCACGCCGGTCACCGTGACGGTCATCGGGTCGCCGAAGCGCACCTCCCGCCCGGTCCGTCCGCCAACGAGCGCAGATTCGGTCTCGTTCAGGTCGAACCGCTCGCCCCGGAGCGTCCGGGCAGGGACGAAGCCTTCATAGACGTCCCCCAGCTCGCCGCGGAAGCGCACGAACGCGCCTGCGTTGATCACGCCTGAGATCTCCCCCTCGAAGTGCGTCGAGTGGCCGCGCTCGAACAGTTCGCGCTCGAGTAGGAAGGCGGCGCAAACCCGGTCCGCGCGCCGCTCGATCTGCATCGCCTCGCGTTCGCGCTCAGAGCACCATGGCCCTGCGTCGCGCACGTCGGATGGGTCGGGCGCGCTCTCCCCGGCTCCCACCACCGAGAGGAGCGAGCGATGGGCGATCAGGTCCGGATAGCGGCGAATGGGCGAGGTGAAGTGCGTGTATGCCGGGCTTCCCAAGCCTGCGTGGCCGAGGTTCTTGTCCGTGTAGTAGGCCTGCTTGAGGGAGCGAAGCACGAGCGACCCGAGCGACTGGGCGCCCTGGCCGCGCCGGCGCGCCTCGCGTGCCACCCAGCGGCTGATCTCGCCGACCAGGTCGCCTGCCTCGGTCGGGCTCATGCCCTTCTTCGATCCCGGCGCGGGCACGTCGATTGCGGCGAGCTGGTCCAGCAAGCGGTCGACGCGTGCCGGGTCGGGCTGCTCGTGGACCCGGTAGAGCACCGGCGAACTGCGCTTCTCGAGCAGGTCGGCCACCTGTTCGTTCGCGAGGATCATCAGGTGCTCGATCAGCTGGTGGGCCTCGGTCTGCGGCACGCTGTGGGCGCCGACGACCGCGCCATCCGAGTCGAACTCGAACTCCGGCTCGAAGGACTCCACCTCAAGTGCGCCGCGCGGGCGCCCCGCGGCCAGTGCCGCCGCAGCCCTGCGCGCCAGCTCGAGCGGCTCTGCGACCAGCTCAGGCGCTCGTTCGCGCCCGGCGAAGATGCGATCGAGCTGGTCGTAGTCGAGGCGGGCGCCGGAGCGGATGCGGCTTCGGTAGAAGCTCGCCGAGCGCGGTTTTCCCGAAGCGTCGATGCGGACCTCGGCGGTTACCGCAAGGCGGTCCTGGTCCGGCACGAGGCTGCATGCCTCGTTCGAAAGCGCACCGGGGATCATCGGCTCGACAGTCCCGGGCACATAGACGCTCGTCGCCCGCCGGTAGGCCTCGGAGTCGAGCGCCGAGCCCGGCCTGATGTGGGCCGAGACATCCGCGATGTGGATCCACAGGCGAACGCCGTCGCCGTCGGGCTGCGCGGAGACGGCATCATCGAAGTCGCGCGCCGTGGCGGGATCGACCGTGAAGGTCGCCAGGTCGCGCAGGTCGCGGCGGGTGGAATCAATGTCGTCCGCCGAGGCCGGCGCCTCACGAGCCTCGTCCTCGACCCGACGCGGAAAGCCCCGGCGCTCGAGCCCCTCCCACAGAAGCGCCTGGACGATGTCGCGCGCCCGCTTCGGCGAGCCGAGAGCCCGCACGGCCTTGACGCCGCGCGAGCTCGACGCCGCGAGGACCATCTGCCCCGGGTCCGCACGCACCTTGCCGCGCTCGAGCGGAAGCCGTCCCGAACGCTCGAATAGGGGCTCGACCACGTGGAAGCGCCCGCGCTTCACCACCACGCCGACGAAGGACCCGGACTGCTCCTTCCTCAAGGCAGCTTCTGGCCGAGGACCTCGAGCGCTTTGTCGAGAGCCTCGTCTTGATCGGTCTTGAGATCGGCGGGGGCCTTGACGTCGGGCGGGATGCCCTCGTCCGCGATCGAGATGTCCTCTGATGTGAAGTACTCGGCGACGGTCAGATTGATCGCCGATCCGTCGGGGAGCGGGACGGACTCCTGCACCGTTCCCTTGCCGAACGTCGTCTCGCCGACAAGGGTCGCCAGGCCGTAGTCGGACATGGCCGCGGCCAGGATCTCGGATGCGGACGCAGTGCCGCCATCGATCAGAACGACCGTCGGCACCGGGTCAAGGGCATCTCCCAGCGCGTCGTAGACCTCTTCGCCGGTTGCGCGCCCGCGGGTCGTGACGATGTCGCCCTCCTCGACGAAGAGCGAAGCTGAGGCAATCGCTTCATCCAGGCGCCCGCCGCCGTTCCCGCGCAGGTCGAGGATGAGTCCCTCGGCGCCCTCGCGCCTGAGGCGCTCGATCTCGGCGCGAAGCTCAGCGTGTGCGCCCTGATCGAAGCTGGCGTAGACGATATAGCCGACCTTGCGGCCGTTGATGTGCATGATGCGCCCCTGCGCCGCGGGGAACGTGATGTTGGCGCGCTCGACCGGGATCTCCTTCGTGCCCCCTTCCACCGACTTGACCGTCAGGTCGACCTCGGTGCCGACCTTCCCCTTGATCTTCGCCGTCGCGACCTCGGCGGGAATGCCGCCGAGGTTCTTACCGTCAGCGGCGAGGATCACGTCGCCGACGGCTATCCCGGCCCCTTCAGCCGGGGAGTCGGGGAAGACCGTCGTGACCTCGAGGCCCTCGGGCACCTCCTTGATCGAGAGGCCGACCCCCTTGAAGTCCCCACTCAGGGCCTTCTGGAACTGGCGGTACTCCTTGGGGTCGAAGTAGTGGGAGAACTTGTCGTCGTACTCCTTGCGGAGCTCGTCGATCATGCCGCGGATCGAGCCCGATTCGAGCTCGTCGTCGGTCACCTTCTGGAAGTAGCTGTCTTCGATGAACGCCTCTGCCTGGTCGCGGACAGTGGGCTCGGAAATGCGGTCGCCCGAGAGCTCGAAGTACAGCGCGATTGCCGCAAGCGTCGCGGCGGCCCCGACGAGGAGCCCTGCGAAGAAGCCAAAGCGCTTTGAGGGCCGAGAGGGGTCGCTCAAACCCTCAAGAAGCGGCGCAGAGTGATGCCGCTTCCGAGGGCGGACACGATCATCGCCGAGGAGACGAGGATGATCACCAAGGGCAGGAAGCCCATGGTCGAGAGCGAGTCCACGAGGTTCAGGTTGTCTGAGAGCGGATCTACGACGGTCACCTTTCCGAGCCAAAGTATGCCCACCGCGATCACGGCGCCGGTCAGGCCGACGATTACGCCCTCGATGATAAACGGCCAGCGGATGAACCAGCTGGTCGCGCCAACGAGCCTCATCACCTCTACCTCCCGGCGGCGGGCGTAGATCGAGAGCCGGATCGTGTTGCCGACGAGCATCAGGGATGCGATCAGGAGCAGAACCGCGAGGACCACGAGGATGAACTTGACGGCCCCGGTGACGCGGGTGATCTTCGAGGCGTCCTGGCGTGCGTCGCGGACCTCGTCGACGATGGGGCTGATCGGCTGTCGGTCTCCCGACGGGCCGGTCTTGGTGATCGAGTTGGTGACTGCGGCGAGATTGGTTGGATCGTCGATGTCG
>JAWVEY010000051.1:0-5068 GCA_033856515.1 Solirubrobacterales bacterium | reverse complement strand
CGTCTCCAGCCGCAGGCCTGACGACCTGCCCGCGTTCTGCGAGAAGCTCGCGGAGGAGATCTGTGAGGGCGAGCACGCCGGCCAGACCGCGGGTGCGAGCCATTAAGCACGCATTGTGTCGGACCGTATTTGAGTATTTCGGGCGTTCATCGGGTAACGCCCAATTGAACGTGCCCGAGCAGGAGGGAACTCGACGATGAAGAGCCCGCGGTTCATGACCGTATTGGTTGCACTGGTGGTCTTGGCGATCGCCGGATGTGGAAGTGGCGACGACAGCACCGGCGGTGGCGGCAACGCCAAGAAGGCTGGTACGGCCAAGGCTTCGGGAAAGGTCACTTGGTGCATCGGTAAGGACACAAGCGGTGCCTTCGGGACGGTCGTCGACAGCTTCAACAAGGCGAATCCGAACGCCAACGTGAAGCTGCTCGAGCTCCCCGAGGACGCGGGCGAGCAGCGCAGGCTTCAGGTGCAGCGCCTCCAGGCCAAGTCACCCGAGTGCGACGTGCTCGGCATGGACGTGATCTGGACCGCGGAGTACGCGGCTCAGGGCTGGCTGCTCGACACCTCGGACTTCATCTCTCAGAACGGCGACAAGTTCATCAAGTCGACCGTGGACACGACCTCGTTCGAGGGCAAGAACTGGGCGGTCCCGTTCAACTCGAACGCCGGCTTCATCTACTACCGCAAGGACGAGGTCTCGTCGCCGCCGAAGACCTGGCAGGACCTCTACGCCCAGGCGAAGAAGGGCAACGGCGTCGTCTACCAGGGCTTCCGCTACGAGGGCCTGACGGTCAACTTCCTCGAGCTGCTCTACAGCGCGGGCGGCGCGGTCGTCTCGGAGGACGGCAAGAGCGCGACCGCCGATTCGGCGGAGGTCAAGGACGTGCTCACGTTCATGGCCGACGGCATCAAGAGTGGCGCCGCTCCCAAGGCGGTCACGACCTACAAGGAGGAGGAGTCGCGGCGGGCGTTCGAGTCCGGCAACGCCACCTTCATGCGCAACTGGCCGTACGCCTACTCGCTCGGCAATGACTCGAAGATCAAGGGCAAGTTCGACATCTCGACCTTCCCTGGCTACAACGGCAACGACGGAGCCGGCGTGCTCGGCGGGTACAACCTCGGGATCTCGGCCTACTCGAAGAACCCCGAGGGTTCGCTCGCGTTCATCGAGTTCGCCACTGCTGAGGAGCAGCAGAAGATCATGGCGACAGAGGCATCGCTGCCGCCGACCCTCACCGCCGTCTACGACGATCCGGCTGTGAAGAAGGCAATGCCGTTCGCCTCTCAGCTGCGGGACGCCATTGACCAGGCGAAGCCGCGCCCGGTGTCACCGGTCTATCCGCAGATCAGCGAGGCGATCTACAACAACGTCTACGCCGCGCTGCAGGGGGACATGTCAGCCGACGAGGCATCGAAGAAGATGAACGAGGAGATCGACAAGGCCCTCCAGACGTTCTAGGCGCATGGAAGCCGCAACGGCCAAATTGGGTCGGCGCCGCAAGAAGGGCGGCAAGACCTACGGGAGTGAGGAGAGGCGCCTAGCCGCGCTCCTCCTCACTCCGGCGATGGCGGTCATCGCCCTGGTGGCCGCCTACCCGATCGGGTACGCGTTCTGGCTGTCGCTCACCGAGTACAGCGTCCGCGTCCCCGGCAAGTGGCGCTTCGCTGGGTTCGACAACTACACGGAGGCATTCGGCTCGAGCGACTTCTGGGCCGCGGTGAAGAACACGTTCATCTTCACCGGCATCTCCGTGACGTTGGAGCTGGCGATCGGGCTCGGCATGGCCATCGCCATGCACGAGGCGTTCAAGGGGCGCGGCATCTTGCGCACCGTCGTGCTCGTGCCGTGGGCGGTGCTCACCGTGGTCAGCGCGATCACGTGGCGCACGCTGTTCGAGCCGAACCTCGGCCTTGCCCCGCAGATTCTCGACGTCTTCGGGATCGGGGGCAATGTCGTCTGGCTCGGCCAGCAGGGCTACGCCATGTCGGTGATGATCCTCGCCGACGTCTGGAAGACGGCGCCGTTCATGGCGCTGCTGCTGCTGGCCGGGCTGCAGGTGATCCCCGATGATGTGTACGACGCGGCGAAGGTCGACGGCGCGACGACGTGGCAGCGCTTCCGGCGCATCACGATCCCGCTGCTGATGCCGGCGATCCTCGTGGCGCTGATCTTCCGCACGCTCGACGCGCTGCGGATCTTCGACCTGCCATACGTGCTCACGGGCGGGTCCAATGGAACCACGACGCTGTCGCTGATTGCCCACCAGGAGCTCACCACGAACCGCCTGATCGGCTACGGGTCGGCTCTGTCGGTGCTCACGTTTCTGATCGTGATGGCGGTCTCGTTCATCTACATCCGCACGGTCGGCGGCAACATCAAGTCACTGGCCGAGGAGGGCTGATGGAGGCGTCTGGCGGAGTCGTCACTCCCGGCGCCGGCGTCCGCGAGGGCGAGAAGGAGCGCGAGCAGGCGCGCGCGGACATCCGCCGCGGCCCGCGCCGCAACTGGGTGCGCCCGCTGTTCATGTGGATCGCGGTCATCTTCATCTGCGTCTTCTGCCTGTTCCCCTTCTACTGGCTGATCAACGTCTCGCTGAAGACGGGCTCGGACCTCTCGCAGTCGGACATCTTCCCGCCGAGCCCAACGCTCGACAACTACAGCTCGATCTTCAAGAACAACAACTTCACCTCAGCGCTGAAGAACAGCGTGATCATCACCACGGTCACCACGATTCTGGCGCTGATCGTGGGCTCGTTCGCCGCCTACGCGCTCGCGCGGCTCCGCTTCAAGCGCAAGTTCCTGATCCTGGCGATCATCCTGTCGATCTCGACGTTCCCGGCGATCGCGATCGCAGCCCCGATCTTCAAGCTGTGGACCGACATCGGGCTCTACGACACGCGCGTCGGGCTGATCATCCCGTACCTGACGTTCGCGCTGCCGCTGGCGATCTACATCCTGACCTCGTTCTTCAAGGAGATCCCGAAGGAGCTCGAGGAGGCGGCGCTCGTCGATGGTGCCACGTACTTCCAGGCGTTCCGCAAGGTCGTCCTGCCGCTCGCCGCGCCGGGCCTCGTCACGGCCGGGCTGCTCACGGCCTTCTTCGTCTGGAACGAGTTCCTGCTCGCGGTCACGCTCACGAGCTCGCCCAACGCCTTCACGGTCCCGGTGTCGGTGGCGAACTTCACCGGCAGCCAGAAATTCGAGGTCCCACTCGGGACGATCAGCGCCGCATCGGTGGTGATCACCGTCCCGCTCGTGCTGGCAGTGATCATCTTCCAGAAGCGGATCGTGGCCGGAATGACGGCGGGGGCCGTCAAGGGCTGAGGGGTCCTCCCGGGCGCGGGCGAACGGCAGCGGTGAAGGGGTCGTGCTCCGACTGTCCTGTCCTAGGGTTGCTATGCACCCCGAAAGCAGGACGGTCGATCACCTACCGTCGACCGTCCTACCCTAAGCACCGTATAGGTGCTCTATGCAGGACGGTCGATCCCATCAGTGCTCGTCGTCCGCCAAGGCCGCGACGCCGGTGATGTGGTGGCGGGACGCCGTCATCTACCAGATCTATCCGCGCTCGTTCCAGGACTCTGACGGCGACGGGATAGGCGATCTTCAGGGGATCGAGCGGCGGCTCGACCACCTCGCGTGGCTCGGCGTGGACGCGCTCTGGCTGTCGCCGATCTATCCGTCGCCGATGCACGACTTCGGGTACGACGTCGCGGACTACAAGGACGTCGATCCGGTGTTCGGCTCGCTCGAGCAGTTCGACAGCCTCGTGGTCGCCGCCCGCGAGCGCGGACTACGCGTGCTCATGGACGTCGTGCCGTGCCACACCTCGATCGAGCACCCCTGGTTCCGCGACCATCCCGACTGGTACATCTGGGCAGAGCGCCCGAACAACTGGGTGGCGGCGTTCGGGGGATCGGCCTGGAGCGAGCTGAACGGTCGCCACTACCTGCACTCGTTCTATCCCGAGCAGCCCGACCTCGACTGGCGTAACCCGGAGCTGATCGCGGCGATGCAGGACGCGCTGAGGTTCTGGATCGAGCGTGGGATCGCCGGCTATCGCGTGGACGCCATCGACCGCCTGCTGAAGGACCAGGAGCTCCGCGACGACCCGCCCGCGGCCGAGCCCTTCGCCCTGCCGCTGCACGAGGAGGCCATGAAGCTCGCGGGGACCCACTCCCGCAATGCGCCCGACATCGGCACGGCGCTTGCGAAGATCCGCGAGGCGGTGGGCAACCGGCTCCTGGTGGGGGAGGTCTACCTGCCGAGCGCTGAATGGCAGCCGTATCTCGAGCACCTCGACGCTGCGTTTGCGTTCGAGCTGCTGCACGCGCCATGGGACGCGGATCGGATGCGCGCGGCGATCGAGGCGAGCACACGCCGGCCGGGCGCCGCGTGGGTGCTCTCGAACCACGACTTCGGCAGGCTCGCCACCCGCTTCGGGCCGGAGAACGCGCGCGCCGCGGCGCTGCTGCTGCTCACGCTCCCAGGTCCCGCTTTCCTCTACCAGGGAGACGAGATCGGGCTCGGCGACGCCCCCGCCGGCGGGCCAAGCCAGGATCGCTACGGGCGCGACCGCTTTCGCCACCCGATGCAGTGGGAAGGCTCGCCGAGTGGAGGCTTCACGACCGGCGAGGCGTGGCTGGCGCCCGTGGACCCGGAGCGCACCAACGTCGAGGACCAGCGCGACGACCCGCAGTCGACGCTCGCGCTGGTGCGCGACCTGCTGACGGTGAGGAGGCTGCTCGGCGACGAGCTGGAGCTGCTCGACGCGGAGCCGGGCGTGCTCGCGTACCGCCGCGGCGACCACACAATCGCCATCAACACCGGTCCGGAGGAGCGAAATGCGCCGCTCGGGGACGAGCTGGTGCTGGAGACCGTCGCGGGCGCGTGGCGGGGCGGGACACTCGCCGCGCACTCCGGAGTGATTACCCGGTCTGGTGCCGGGGTACGACAGGAATGAGGGGGAGATAAATGGCCGAAATCAAGCTCGAGAACGTTACGAAGCGCTTCCCGGACGGCTACGAGGCCGTGCGGGACATGAACCTCGACATCAAGGACGGCGAG
>JAWVEY010000050.1:0-182606 GCA_033856515.1 Solirubrobacterales bacterium | reverse complement strand
ATGTCAGCAACCCCTCGACCGTCTGCTCGACGCGGTCGCGATCGACCGTGCGCGTCCAGCGCCGCCGCGGAGGGGCGGCGTTCACGCCGAGGATGTTCTGGGCGACATCGAGCTCGGGGAACAGGTGGTAGTCCTGGTGGACGACGCCGATGCCGAGACCCTGTGCCGCCTTCGGCGAGGACAGGCGGACAGTCTCTCCGTCGAGTCGCAGCGTCCCCAGCCGGGGCGAGATCACGCCGGTGAGGATCCTGATCAGAGTGCTCTTGCCCGAGCCGTTCTCGCCGATCAGCGCATGGACCTCACCGGCGCGCAGCTCGAAATCGATACCGGCGAGAACCGGGACGCCGGTGTAGTCGTGTGCGCCGCCCGAGATCCCGTAGGCGCTCCCGGATCGGGCGGCCTCCTCACTCATCTCACCTCACGTCCGCGACGCTCGCGGACCGGCCCGTGGGAGCGCGCCCCTGGGTGCGCTCCCACGCTTCTTCACAATCCATCCGGGCTTCGATCAGGCGCAGTCCTCACGGCTGAGATCGGCCCGCTTCTCCTCGATGTTGTCGGTGGTGAAGATCTCCACCTCGGAGACCACCCGGTCGTCGACGTCACCCTCTTCGAGGAACGTGTTGAGGGTGTCGATCGCGCTGGCGCCCTCCCGATAGCCGCAGAGGCTCACGGTCATGTCGATGTCGCCGGCCTCGACCGCGTCGAGGGCGGCATCGCCGCCGTCGGTGCCGATCACGATCAACTCCTCCGGAGTGATGTTGCGGGCGCTCGCCGCCTCGACCCCGCCGAGCGCGAGGTCGTCGTTGTCGTAGATGATCGCGTCGAGGTCGGGGTTTGCGGTCAGCAGGTTCTCAGTCGTCTCGAGGCCAAGGTCGCCGCTGAAACCGCCGGCGTAGGGACCGTCCACAACCTCGATCCCGGAGCTCTCCGAGAGCACCTCCTCGTAGCCCTGGGCCATCTCCTCGCTGAAGGTGAGGCCACGGATCCCGTGGATGACGCCGACCTTGCCCTTGCCGCCGAGCTCGTCAACCACGAACTGGGCCTTCTGACGACCGATCTCGACGTTGTCACGGGCGACAAATGAATCCACGCCCGCGTCATCACCGGCCGTGGCTCCGACGGTGATCACCGCGATCCCCTGCTCCTCGGCCTGCTGCAGCACCGGCACCACCGACTGCTCGTCGAGCGGCGTGAGCACGATCGCGTCGGGCTGCTGGACGATCGCGTTCTCGAGCTGCTGAACCTGCTGCTCGGGGGTGGTGTTGCCAAACTCGCTCTCGACGGTCCAGCCGAGCTCCTCGGCCTGGGCCGTTGCTCCGTCGAACCAATCGCGGAAGTACTGGATCTCCTGGGCGTAGGCGTTCAGGTAGACGTCGCGAGCCTCGCCGCCACTCGCGCTCCCGCCACTGTCGCCGTCGTCATCGTCGCCGCCGCAGGCGGCCACGCCGAACGCCAGGACCAACGCCGAAACGGCGCCTGCGAACAGGCGCCCTCGTCGCGATCCGGGTGCGCGCTCTCCGTTGCCCATCACCAATACCTCTCCCTTTCGCGTTCTCCGAAGCCTCTCCGCCCCGAGGTTCGTATTACAAATGACCCGAGGCCCCGCTGTCAAGGCTTGCGTGCGATCATCGTGGTATGGCGAGGCCCGAATCGGCGCCGCTCTCGCGGGTGTCCCCGAACCGCGACGATGATCTTCGTCGCCCCGGGATGCTGATCGGCGCCGAGGAGGTCGAGGCCGCCTCCGGCGAGCGCCTGGCGGTCCTCAACCCCGCCACGGCTCTGCCGATCGCGGAGGTGCCGGCCGCGGCCGCGGAGGACGTCGAGCGCGCCGTTGCCGCCGCGCGCCGGGCCTTCGAGCAGGGCCCCTGGCCGAGGCTTGGCGCATTCGATCGAGCGCGCCTGATCAACCGCTTCGCCGACCGCATCGAGGACGATCTCGAGCAGCTCTACGCGCTCGAGACCCTCAACAACGGGCGCCCGGTGATCGAGACCCGGGCCCAGCTGGCGCGGGTCGCCGAGTACTACCGCTATGCCGCGGGCCTGCTCCTGGGCCAGCGCGAGACGGTCCTGCCCTCCTCGGGCGACCATCTCGCCTATCTGCGGCGCTCGCCGCTGGGAGTCTGCGGCCTGCTGACCCCCTTCAACCACCCGCTGCTGATCCTTGCTCAAAGCCTTTCCGGCGCGCTGGCAGCCGGCAATACCGTGGTGATCAAGCCCTCGGAGCTGACCCCGCTGACCACGCTGGAGTTGGGGAGGCTGGCGCTCGAAGCCGGCATCCCCGAGGGGGTCGTCAACGTTGTCACCGGCTTCGGGGCAAGCGCGGGGGCTGCGATCGCGGCGCATCCGGACGTGGCCAAGGTGAACTTCACCGGCGGTGACGCGGGCGGCCGGGCGGTCGCGGTGGCCGCGGCGCAGCGCTTCGCCCGCTCGACCACCGAGCTGGGCGGCAAGACGCCGGTGATCGTCTTCGAGGATGCCGATCTCCAGCAGGCGGTAGACGGAGCGGCGTTTGCCGCGTTCATCGCCAGCGGCCAGACCTGCATCGCCGGCTCGCGCCTGCTGGTCGCCGAACCGATCTACAACGAGTTCGTCGCCCGCCTGGGCGAGAAGGCGCAGGCGATCCGCCTCGGCGACCCCGCCAGCGATCGTACGCAGATGGGGCCGCTGATCTCGGCGGCCCGCCGCGACAGCGTCGCCGGCTACGTCGGCAGGGGCCTCGAGGAGGGTGCGCGGCTGGTCACCGGGGGCGCCGCGCCGAACCTCGATCCGCCGTTCGATGCCGGGTTCTACTTCCAACCGACCGTCTTCGCCGAGGCCGGCAACGAGATGGAGATCGCGCGCGAGGAGATCTTCGGGCCGGTCGTGGTCGCGATCCCGTTCGGCGACGAGGCCGACGCCGTCGCCAAGGCCAACGATTCGCGCTACGCCCTCGGCGCCGCGGTCTGGACACGGGATGTAGCTCGCGCCCACCGGGTCGCCGCCGCGGTCGAGGCGGGCGTCTGCTGGGTCAACGACCATCATCGGGTCGAGCCCGCGGTGCCCTGGGGCGGGACTAAGGAGTCCGGATCCGGCAAGGAGGCGGGGCTGGAGTCGTTCGAGGACTTCAGCTTCGTCAAGGCGGTGATCGTCAACACGGGCGAGTCGCGGTTCGACTGGTACGGGCGCGACGAACGCCGCCTGAACTAGCCCGCCCGATCGCCGTCTACTACCCTCTGCCGGGCTCAGCGGAGCTTCGGTTGCCGCCGTCCGCGGCCGACCTCAGGCCTTCGCGTGCTTTTTGCCATCATGACCTCAGTGTCCGCGACCGATACGACCACCGATCCTGCCGCCGACGCGGCCGTGAGCGCACCGCCTGCGCCGACCAACGGCGTCGCGGATCTGCTGATCGAGGTCGACGGCCAGATGGTCCCCAACTACGACGCGACGATCAAGCCCTTCGAGGAGGGTGACGTGGTCTCGGGCGAGGTGGTGCGGATCGACAAGGACGAGGTCCTGGTCGACATCGGCTACAAGTCCGAAGGCGTCATCCCCGCCAACGAGCTCTCGATCCGGCGCTCGGTGGATCCCTCCGAAGAGGTGTCGCTCGGCGAGGCCGTCGACGCCCTCGTGCTCACCAAGGAGGACCAGGAGGGCCGCCTCGTGCTCTCGAAGAAGCGCGCGCGCTTCGAGAAGGCGTGGCGCAAGATCGAGGCCGCGGCCGAGACCGGCGAACCCGTCGAAGGCTCCGTGATCGAGGTCGTCAAGGGCGGCCTCATCCTCGACCTCGGCGTTCGTGGCTTCCTGCCCGCGTCGCTTGTCGACATTCGCCGCGTCCACAACCTCGAGGAGTTCCGCGACCAGACCCTCGAGTGCAAGGTGATCGAGCTCAACCGGTCCCGCAACAACGTCGTTCTCTCCCGCCGCGCCGTCCTCGAAGAGGAGCGCAAGGAGGTCCGCGAGCAGATCCTCGAGCGCCTCCAGCCGGGCCAGATCGTCGAAGGAAAGATTTCGAACATCGTCGACTTCGGGGCCTTCGTGGACCTCGAGGGCATCGACGGCCTCATCCACATCTCAGAGCTCTCCTGGAGCCACGTCAACCATCCGGGCGAGGTGCTCGAGATCGGCCAGGACGTGCGCGTCAAGGTGCTCGACATCGACCGCGACCGCCAGCGGATCTCGCTGGGCCTCAAGCAGACCCAGGAGGACCCGTGGCAGAAGGTGCTCAACGAGTACCGCCAGGGCGACGTCCTGGAGGGCAAGGTCACGAAGGTCGTTGCGTTCGGCGCCTTCATCGAGATCGTCCCGGGCGTCGAGGGCCTGGTCCACATCTCCGAGCTCGCCGAGCATCACGTCGAGACGCCTGGCGAGGTCGTCACCCCCGGCGAGGAGAAGTGGGTCCGCATCCTCGAGATCGACGAGGAGCGCCGCCGCATCTCGCTCTCGATCAAGCGTGCCGAGACCAAGAACAACGCTTTCTCAGACCTCATCCCCGATGAACTGAAGCAGTCGGTCCAGGACGCGAGCGACGAGGCTGCGGCCGCCGAAGCCGCTACTGAGAACGGCGCTGAGGGCTCCGAGGCTGCGGATAGCCCCGAGGCGACCGAGGCCGTGACGGAGGCCGCCACCGAGGCGCCCGCCGACGATGTCCCGGACCTGGGTCTCTCAGAGGACGTGTTCGCGGAGGCACCGGTCGAGCCCGCGCCCGACGAGGCGCCACCCACCGACGACCCAGACGAAGGCTAGGCTCGGCGCCTTGACGGCGCGGAAGCCAGCGTTCATCGGCTTGACCGGAGCGATCGGGTCAGGCAAGTCCGAAGTCCTTCGAGCGCTGGAGCGCTTGGGCGCGGCGACCCTCTCGACCGACGAGGTCGCTCACGGGGCGCTTGCGGACCCCGAGGTCGTCGCCAAGCTGGTCGAACACTGGGGGACTCGGGTCGAGAACGAGGGAATGGTCGACCGCAAGGCCGTCGGCGAGATCGTCTTCAACGATCGCGAGGAGCTGAAATGGCTCGAGTCGATCACCCACCCGAAGGTGGGCGAGAAGGTCTGGGAGTGGCGCCAGGGGCTCGACCCGGACGTTGAGCTGGCGGTTGTCGAGGTGCCGCTGCTCTTCGAGGCGGGAATGGAGGCAGGGTTCGACGGCGTGCTTGTGGTCGTGGCCGGCGACCGGCGCGACGCATGGCTCGAGGCCCGCGGCGATGCAGGCGTCGAGGGGCGCTCCGGCCGTCAGCTCACGGAGGCGGAGAAGGCCGAGCGGGGCACATGGGTGGTGGAGAACGACGGCTCGCTCGAGGATCTGCAGGAGAAGCTCGGTGATTTGTGGCCTGAGCTCGTCGCCGGCGTAGAGCAGTGACCGTCACACGCCGAGGGAGGCTCGTTCGCTTCGGGCTGATCGTCGCCGTCGTGATCGGTGCGCTCGTCGTGGTCCTGCTGGCGACGGACTTCGGCGAGAAGGTCCGGCGCGAGGTGAACCTTCCCCTTCGCCACGAGGACATCATCCGCCAGCAGGCCGAGCGACACGACATCGACGCAGCGCTGATCGCCGCCATCATCAAGCAGGAGTCCGGCTTCATCGACCAGACGTCGTCGGCGGGCGCGCGAGGTCTCATGCAGATCACTCCGGACACAGCCGAGACAATCGAAACCCTCTCGGGTGGGGAGACGTTCGTCTTCGAGGACCTCGCCGACCCCGATCTCAACATCCGCTACGGCACGTTCTATCTCAATCACCTGCTCGACCGGTTCGGGGGCAACGAGATCGCCGCCCTCGCCGCATACAACGGCGGCCCGGAGAACGCGGAGGCGTGGGGAGGAGCGGCGCTCGAGGTGGATGACATCGCCTTTCCGGAAACCCGCTCTTACGTCGAGTCCGTGCTTGAGTTCCGCACCCGCTATCAGGAGATCTACGCGGAGGAGCTCGGGCTCGACTGATGCCAGAGCTCCTGGTCGCCTGGGTCGCGTTCTGTGCGATCCAGATCCTCACCTGGCTCGGGTGCGGCTCGCTCGTCGCGCGCGTCGTACCCGGCGAGATCCCGCGCTCGCTCCTGGCGCCCATCGGCTTCTGCGTTGTCGTGGTGGCCGGTGGTTATATGACGGCCATTCCCGGGCTCGCCGGGTTCACGACTCCGCTGGTCGTCGTAATGGCGCTGGCGGGCCTCGTTTTGGCGCCGCCGTGGCGCGGTCGCCGGCCGTCACCATGGCTCGCCGGTGGACTCATCGCCGTCTTCGCTGTCTACGCGGCGCCGATCGTCCTATCCGGCAGCGCCACGTTCGCGGGCTACATCCGCCTCGACGACACCGCGACCTGGCTCGCTCTGACCGATCGGGTGATGGACGCTGGGCGCGACATCGACGGCCTTGCCCCGTCCTCGTATGAGGCGACGCTCTTCTTCAACCTCGCCGACGGCTACCCGGTGGGTGCCTTCATCCCGCTGGGAGTAGGCCGCGCGTTGACGGGAATGGACGCCGCCTGGCTCATCCAGCCCTACATGGCGCTCCTCGCCGTCCTGCTCGCGCTGGCGCTCTGGGACCTCAGCGGCCGCCTTCTGGCCAGCGCGCGGGCGAGGGCGCTCGTGGTCCTCGCGGCGGCCCAGCCGGCGCTTCTCTACGGCTACTACCTGTGGGGCGGGCTCAAGGAGCTGGCCGCAGCGGCCCTCATCGCGCTGGTCGCGTGTCTCGCGTTCCGTGCCGCACGGCAAGAGGGGGACAGAGTTCAGGCGCGGGGTCTGACCCCAGGCGTGGGGTCAGACCCCGCCGGTTTCCGGCTCCTGGTGCCGGTGGCGCTCGCAATCGCGGCGCTCATCGGCTGTCTCAGCCTCGCGGGCGCGGTTTGGGTGGGGCCGCTCCTGCTCGGCGCGCTTGCCTACTCGGTCGCAGCCGCCTCTCCCCGAGTGGCGGCCGTCCGGGCAGCGACCCTCGTCGGCTTGGTCGCCGTGATGGTTGTGCCCGTTGTTCTCGGCGGCGCGCTTCTTCCGCCCACCTCCTCGCCACTTGACGACCCGAGTGCCCGCGGCAATCTGATCGAGCCGCTCTCGGCTCTTCAAACGCTGGGAATCTGGCCGGCCGGCGACTTCCGGGTCGACGCGGATCAGATGTCCGTAACGACCGCCCTCTGCGTTTTCGCGGGCGCCGCCGCCCTCACGGGGTGGGTCGTCGCGGCCCGCGGGCGGCGCTGGGACCTCGTGGCCTACCTGGTGGGGGTGCCGGCCGCGGCCCTTGCGATTTCGCTCGTGGGCTCTCCGTGGGTCGAGGGGAAAGCGTTCGCGATCGTCTCGCCCGTGCTGCTCTTCGCCGCCTTCCTCGCCTGCATCTGGGCGTGGAGCGAGCGGCGTTTCATCCTGGGCGCCGGCGTCGCGGCGCTCCTCGGGTGTGGCGTCGTCTGGTCGAACGCGCTCGCCTACAACGAGGCGAACCTGGCGCCGCGAGACCAGCTCGCAGAGCTCGAGGAGATCGGCGAGATGCTCGACGGCGACGGCCCGGTGCTGATGACCGAGTACCAGCCCTACGGCGTCAGGCATTTCTTGCGGGATGCCGACGCGGAGGGCGCCTCGGAGCTTCGGCGCCGCGTCGTGCCGCTGGCCGACGGCTCGACGCTCGCCAAGGGCCTGTGGGCCGACACCGACGACTTCCGCGCCGACGCGTTCGAGCCATACGAAGCGCTCGTTCTGCGGCGATCGCCCGAGCAGAGCCGGCCGCCGGGGGAGTACGAGCTCGATTGGGCAGGTGACTACTACGAGGTATGGGTACGAGGGGAGGACGCATCCCCCGCGAGCGAGCGACTGCCGCTTGGCCAGGGTCGCTCGCCCGTCGCCGAGCCTCAGTGCACTGAGGTTCGGGAGCTCGCGCGCGTGGTGCCCGGCGGAACGCTGCGGGCCGCCGAGGGACGTGAGCCGGTCTTACTTCAGGGCAGCCAAGGGGAGGTTGACCTGAGTGGTGGGCTGTATTCCATCTGGCTCGACGACTCAGTGCGCGGTGTTGCTGAGCTGAGAATCGACGGCGAAGAGGTCTCCTCGGTGCACCACTTCCTCAACAACGAGGGGCTCTACACGCTGCTCGGCGAGCTTGAATTGGACTCGGGTCGTCATGAAATCTCGGTGAGTTTCGGCCAGCCATTTTTCGCGCCAGGTAGCGGCGGCCAAAGCGAGCACGGCTCCCTCGCGGTCAAGCCGGAGACCGAAGCGAGGCTGACGACGATGCCGGCTGAGGACGCCGCGCAGCTTTGCGGCGAGCAGTGGGACTGGGTTGAAGCAGTGCCCTGATTCACCGAAAGTCGTTTGCGTCGCCACATAGGCGACTCAGGTGACACTCGGCGCAGGCTTGTCAGGCCTCGGTTGCGCGCCAGACCCAGATGATCGCCGCGAGTTGGAGCGGCAGACGGCACCAGAGGGTCCAGCGCGGCACGCGGTCCAGGTCGAGGCCGCGGATCTGCTCGGGGTTCACGGCCATATGCACGTTTGCCGGGAAGACCGCGACGAGCAGGACGATGAGCCACCAGCGCGCGAGCTTTCGAGTCGCTGGCGGGACAACTGCCAGGCCGCCGGCGATTTCGCCCCAACCCGAGTGGAAGACCGCCGCCTGGGGGCTGATCGGCACGTAGTCGGGGACGATCGCCTCGTATGTCTTCGGGATCACGAAGTGCATGGTCCCGGTGAAGCTGAAGAAGGCGGCCAAGGCTTTTTGCGATGTCGTCACGGCGGGGGACGCTACTTCGTCGTCCCTGCGAGCGGCGCCAGTCGTTGGGCCATCGCCCGGGTGGGCGCAAGGGCAAACGTGAAGATCTCGTCCCCGCCTGCCACCGCTGCCCAGCCTCCGTCGAGCTCCCATGTTCTCTGGCCCGCGGGGGTGCCGTCGAGCGAACGCTCGACAAAGCCGTCGACCGCCTTCCTGAGCTCAAACCCTTCGTTCTCGTCGTCGCTGCGCCAGACGATCGCCAGTGCGTTGTCCTCGCGGCAGTTGTCCGTGCACTCGGCCGGCGCACCCTTGCGGTGGAACAACTCGTAGCGATCGCCGCCCCAGCCCTCCGCGGCTTCGTCCGCGCCGACGTCTTCCGCGTCCCGGCGCAGGATCTCGCGGGTGAAGAACTCACCGACCGTGCCGTCGTCCACCTCCTCCCATCCCGGCCCGGGGTCGGGATTTTCCGGGACGGGCAGCGCGCCTTCGTCCTCGAGGTACTTCTCGGGATGGAGGATCTGCTCGGTCGTCGCGGGCAGGCGCCTCTGGTAAGCGAAGTCGACGAGGTCCCAGCTGCCACCTGCTGCCTCGCGGAGCTCGTCGACGAACTTCTGTCCCCCGAAGTAGGCGAACGTGACCTGCGCCATGGCGATGTCGGGGAGGTCGATCTCGCTCTCGATCGTGCTCGAGTCGTTCAGAAGGTCCGCCACCGCCAGGTGCTCAACGGCGTACTCGGTCATCAGCGCCGTCGCCGAGCCCTCCACCAACGCCGACTCGGCCAGGACCGCGTCGTCCGACGACGCGGTCGACTTCGGCAGGCCGAAGGCTTGGTCTTCGAGCGCGTGATTCAGTTCGTGTGCGAGGACGAACTCCGCCAGAGCGGGTCCCGCCGGCACGGCGTCGCCCAGGAGGAAGAGCTCCTTCTTCATCGGGTCGTAGTAGGCGGCGGCATCAGCGCTCACGTCCGTCGTTACCTCCGCCAGGCTTTCGTCCGGCTCAAGCATCCCCAGCAGCTTCAGCTCGGCGTCACTTGCCGCGAGCGTCTCCGCGTTCTTGGGCTTCGCCACCTGCTTCTCCGCGAGATCCCGCAGAGCATCGGTGTCGGTGACCTGGGGCTCCGGGACCTTGTCGAAATCGAGTCCGCGGAGGTCCTCAACTCGCCGGGCCACAGTGGGAGAGAGCTCGAGGCTCAATTCCAAGAGCTCGTCCGAGTCGAGCGTCGGCTCGGGTGCAGCAGCGGCGCCTTCATCAACCGGCGTCGCAACATCGTCGTCCCTGGCCAGTGCGACTCCGAAGAGCACGGCAACCGTCGCTGCCAGAAGCGCGAGCGTCCCGGCGAGGCCCATGCGCTCGTCGCTCATTCGTTGAGCGTAGTTCCCTCACGGAGTCCAGAACCGACCCTCCGCCAGGCCGCCGAAGCCGATCCAGGCGAAGTTCATGACCCGGAGGGCGACCGCGTGGGCGGTTTCGTCCGGATGCTCCTCCCACCAGTTCGCGATCTGCTCCACCGCGCCCTGGAGTACGTGCGCGAACGCGTCCCGCTCCTGCTCCGGTGGGACCGGAGCGCCCGCCGTCTGCGACGCGAGCTCAACCAGATCAGCCAGGAGCGCCGTCACCCGGCGGCGGCCTTGGGCAAGCGCACGGCCGGGCTCGCCACCGCGATTCGCGGCATCCCGCACGTAGCCCCGCCACTCGTCGCGATGATCGTCGATGAACCGAAGTTGCGCAAGGATCCCGCCCCACAGCTGCCCATCGGCGGAATCTGCCGCCCGCGCGCCGCTCTCGACACTTTCGAGCATCGGCTCCACGAACCTTTCCGCACACGCGGCATAGAGACCTTCCTTGGAGCCGAAGTGCGAGTAGATGATCGGCTTTGTGACACCTGCCTGCTCGGCAAGCGCCGCCATCGAGACGTCGTCGTAGCCGCGTCGCGCGAACTCCAGGTAGGCGACATCGCGCAGCTGCTCCCGCCGATCGGACCGCGCGAGCCGGGTGCGGGGAGAGGTTCGCGTTGGGCCTTGACCATCAGCTGCCACGGCGCTATGTTACCGCTAGTAACTTAGGAAGGACTGGAGTGGTGCCGGGATTCAGGAAGCTCGCAGCGATCGCGACGGTGAGCATCACCGTGGCGCTATGCGCCGGCGCGAGCGCCTCGGAGGTACCGGCCGGCGCGACCTTCGAAGCGGCGTGGGTGGAGTCCGCGGACGGGACCATGCTCCAGACCGACATCTTTCGCCCAGCAACGGCCGGGCCGGATGACCGCACTCCTGTGATCGTCATTACCGGCCCCTACTTCGGCGTCGGCAGCACCGTCACCGACCCGAACCGGCCGAAGATCCTGGAGAACTACGTCGATCTTTTCCGCGTCGCCTTTGCCCACGGGTATTCGATCGTCCAGGTATCGCTTCGGGGCTACGGTGCGAGCGAGGGGTGCCCGGACTTGGGTGGCCCGGGTGAAGCCGCCGACTCCAGGGCTGCCGTGACGTGGGCAGCCTCCCAGCCCTGGTCCACGGGCAAGGTGGGGACCTACGGCCTCTCGTACGACGGCTACACCCAGGTGATGAACCTCCGCGACCCACCGAAGGCGCTGCGAGCGGCCGTGATGATCGGGCCCGCCAGCGATCAGCACCGCGACATCTACATGAACCAAGTCAGGTATGTCCGCGGCGCCCTCGTCCCCGCTTACTACGCCTCGCTCAACCTGGCGGGGCCGATTTTTGCCCAGCCGGCACCCGCCGCCCACATCATTCCTGGTCTGTCCTCCACCAACCCTCTGTGCCTGGTCGAAGCCCTCGATACGCAACTCGAGTCAGCGAACCGCGACGGGTCCACTCCCTTCTGGGCGGCCCGCAACCACGTGCCCCCGAAGGGCACGAAGCTCCCCGTCATGCTCGCCCAAGGCTTCCCAGATGAATCCGTGCACGCCGATCAGTTCTTGCCGATCTGGCGGCGCCTGCGAGGCCCGCGGCGTGCATGGTTCGCGCAGATTCCGCACGTCTCGCCGGGCGCGTCCGAGGAAACGACGCCCGGGAGCATCGGCCGGACGGGGTTCACCGAGGAGGTCATGGCCTGGTTCGACCGCTTCCTCAAGGGCAAACGGCACGCAACCAGAGGTCTCCCCAGGGTCGTGGCGCAGGAGGGCTCGGCCGGAAAGTGGCGAGCGGAGCGGCGCTGGCCACCCAGGAGCCGGCGATGGACGCTGCCGATCGTGCCGGGTCCCTACCTGGACACCGCGGGCAACAAGGGCGAGCCAGGTTGCTTCCGCCTCGAAACCGGATGCCCTCCAGGCCCGTCGGGAGTCGGCACTTGGACCATCTCGGAGCCGCTTGCCCACCGCGCCCACATGGCCGGGCTGCCCCGCGTCAGGGTCCGGCTCTCGGCAAGCGCCCAAACGGTGCACGTCGTCACGCTCCTCTACGACATCGACCCGCAGAACCAGGCGAGCCTGATCTCCCGCGGCGCGCGCCGGGTGACCTCGGCGGGGCCGCAGCGCATCACGCTCTATCCCCAGGACTGGCGCCTGCGCAAGGGACACCGGGTCGGATTGCTCCTCTCAGGAGCAGACGATGGCTGGCTCGAGCCGGGTCCCAGCGGCACACCCGTGAACGTCCTGGGCGGTCGACTGCAGGTGCCGCTCATGCCGTGCCGTCGAGGGGCGCCGATCGAAGGCGGGCCTTCCGATCTAGTCGAGCAGCGGATCAAGTTCCCGGTGGTGGCCGACTTGCCGTCGCGCACTTCGCCGAGCCGGCGTGCGCCGGCCTATCTCAAACGCCACTGCTGAGCCTCTATGGAGCTGCCCGCCGAGGTCTTCCCGGTGGCCGAAAAGCCGCGACTCGAACCGCGAGGCGGCCGCCATGTCGTCACCTACGGGATCCCGATCCCGTACTTCGGCTTCTTGTGGTCGCCCTTGCTCGCCGGTCGTGCCCGGAGGATCGAGGAGGCGGCCGACGCCGGGCGCCCGCTGCCCACCACCACCCCGTGGTGGGCGCCCCCCGTTAGCTTCGACGCGAGGACGAGCCAAGCGCTGGCTGCCCTCTGCCTGCTCTCGCTCGTCTGGAGCTACGGCGGCGGCACCCTCGGCCTGCTTACCCAAACCTTGCCGTACGCGGCTGACGCGTACGCCGTCGATGACCGGACGCTTGCCATCGGCCTCGCTGTCGTCAGGGCGGGAGTGATCCTCGCTCTCCTTCTTGGCCCCCTGGCCGACCGGCTCGGCCGACGCCGCCTGGTCATCTACCTGGCCGTAGCCCACTGCCTCCTCGTCGCTGTCGCAGGGCTCGCGCCGGACTTCGAGGCGTACATCGGGGTGCATGTGATCCTGCGCTGTCTCGACACCGCGCTCTCGATCGCGATCGCGGTCCTGGTCGCCGAACTGGTCCCGGCGGGCTCGCGGGCAATCTCGCTCAGCCTGGTCGCCCTGTCCGCGGGCGGCGGCATCGTACTCGCGGTGGCGGTGCTGCCGCTTGCTGCCGCTGGACGTGGTGGCTTCACAGCCGTCTATCTCCTCCAGCTGCTTGCGATCCCGCTGGTGCTCCATTCGGCACGCTGGATCTCGGAGTCCGCGCGCTTTGCGCGCCACGAGGGCGAGCGGCACGGCTACCTCGAGGTCTTGCGCCCACCGTATCGCCGCCGCGCGATCCTGCTGGCGGCGACGATCTTCCTGGCTGCCGCGTTCACGGCTCCGACGCTGGAGTTCACCACCCGTTACCTCGACGAGGAGCATTCCTTCTCCGCGGCCAAGGTCGTTCTCTTCTTGGCCGTAACCGGGTTGCCGAGTTTTCCGATGCTGATCGTTGGCGGACGCCTCGCCGACCTTCGATCGCGAAAGTCGGTCGGGATCCCGCTGGTCATCGCCTCGGCCCTTTGCTACGCAGGGTTCTACCTCGCGTCCGGGCCGCTGCTTTGGATCCTGGCCTGCGGCGGGGCGATGCTGGGCTCCGCGGGCGGCGCGGCGCTGTCGCCGTATCCATCCGAGCTGTTCCCAACCCGCATTCGCTCGGCGGCACAAACGCTCACCATCGCGATCGGCGTCCTCGGCTCGGCGTTTGGCCTCGGCGTGGTCGCGGTGCTCTCGGGCTCCCTTGAGCTGGGTCCCTCGATCGCATGCCTCGCGATCCTGCCGGTTATCTCCGCATTCATCTTCGCCTTTGCCTTCGCCGAGACCGCGCGCCGCGAGCTCGAGGACACGAGCCTCGAAGGGGGACGCCCTCCGGTCTGAGGGACCGACCTCGGCTCGGCCTATCCTCAACCCGGTGCCTCCCTTCAAGCTGAATCCCGCCTATACGCCTACGGCGGATCAGCCAAAGGCGATCGAGGGTCTGGCCGAGGGGATCGTCGCGGGAGAGAAGTACTTGACGCTCCTCGGCGCCACCGGGACCGGCAAGACGTTCACGATGGCGGCGACGATCGAGCGGGTACAGCGGCCGGCGCTGGTAATCGCCCACAACAAGACGCTCGCCGCGCAGCTCTGCAACGAGTTCCGCGAGTTCTTCCCCGAAAACGCGGTGGAGTACTTCGTCTCCTACTACGACTACTACCAGCCTGAGGCGTACGTCCCGGCGCAGGACCTCTACATCGAAAAGGACTCGTCCATCAACGACGAGATCGATCGGCTCCGCCATGCTGCGACCGCGGCGCTGCTTGCCCGCCGCGACGTGGTGATCGTCGCCTCGGTCTCGTGCATCTACGGCATCGGCTCGCCCGAGCTCTACTCGAAGCAGATGGAGCTCTTCAAGGTCGGGGAGTGGATCGACCGCGACGAGCTGTTCAAAAAGCTCGTGCGCATGCAATACAACCGCAACGAAACGGCGCTCACCCGCGGCACATTCCGCGCCAAGGGCGAGTTGATGGAGATCTTCCCGGCCTATGCGGAGTCCGCCTACCGCCTCAACCTCTTCGGCGATGAGATCGAGTCGATCCACCATTTCGACCCCCTCACGGGCGAGATCCTCGACGATATCGACCACGTCGCGGTCTGGCCCGCGAGCCACTACGTGACCGAGGACGAGGCCATGGAGCGGAGCCTGATCGAGATCAAGCGTGAACTGGCCGAGCGCCTCGAGTGGTTCAACGAGCGCGGCAAGCTCCTGGAGGCGCACCGCCTCCAGCAACGCACCGAATACGACATCGAGATGATGAAGGAGCTCGGCTTCACCTCAGGGATCGAGAACTACTCGCGGATCTTCGACAACCGCCCACCCGGCTCGCCGCCACATACGCTCATGGACTACTTCCCTGACGACTTCGTCTGCTTCGTCGACGAGTCGCACCAGACGATTCCGCAGATCTCCGGCATGGCGGCAGGCGACGCATCACGCAAGGGCACGCTGGTTGACCATGGGTTCCGGCTGCCATCAGCGATCGACAATCGCCCGCTGCGCTTCGACGAGTACATAAAGCGCATCAACCAACTCGTGATGGTCTCGGCGACCCCGGGAGAGTTCGAGCAGTCGGAAGCATCTCGCATCGTCGAACAGATCGTTCGCCCGACCGGCATCGTCGACCCACATGTCGACGTTCGGACGACGAAGAACCAGATCGATGATCTGATGAACGAGGTCCGCAAGACGGTCGACAAGGGGGAGCGGGCGCTGGTCACGACGCTCACCAAGAAGATGTCCGAGGACCTAACTGGCTATCTCCTAGAGCACGGCTTCAAGGTCCGATACCTCCACTCGGAGGTCGACACGCTCGAGCGCATCCAGATCATCCGCGATCTTCGCCTGGGCGAGTACGACGTCCTGGTCGGCGTCAACCTCCTGCGCGAAGGTCTCGATCTGCCCGAGGTCTCGCTGGTCGCGATTCTCGACGCGGACAAGGAGGGATTCCTGCGCGGGGAGACGAGCTTGATCCAGACCATCGGGCGCGCCGCCCGGAACCAGGAAGGGCGCGTGCTCATGTACGCCGATCGCGAGACGCAGGCCATGCGCCTGGCTCTCGCCGAGACGGACCGCCGCCGGGAGATCCAGCTCGCTTACAACAAGGAGCACGGGATTACGCCCGCCACCATCAAGAAGGGGATCTCGGATATCTCGGAGTTCCTCTCGATGGAATCGAAGACCTCGCCGAAGCGCCGGCGGCGCGTCAAGGTCGGCGACCAGGAGATCACCAGCCCGGACGACCTCGCCAAGCTGATCGTCGAGCTGGAGGAGGAGATGGTGGTCGCCGCCGAGGAGCTCCGCTTCGAGGAGGCCGCGCGCATCCGCGACGAGCTCAAGGAGCTACGCCGCGACCTCGAGTCCCTCCAGGCCGGCGCCTAGTAGCCCGTGCCGAACATGTCGGTTGCAAGCGCGGCGATGACGAAGATCGCCCCGCCGATGATCAAGACCCAGTAGTACCAGTACCGGCCGCCCTTCTGCGGGTGGATCACTGGCTCGAGATCGCCTGGATGAACTCCAGCGCGACCGGGTCGTCCTTGACGCCGATCGGGGCCAGCGAAACTTTCTCGCCCTCTGCAGGGGATTCGATTTCCAGCATCGTCAGGCCCATCGAAGGCCTGCTGCTGACGCGAAGTCCGGCTCGGTCCCAGACGGCCACTTCGTCACCCGTGACCCACTTGCGTCCCTTCGGTTTCGTTTTGAAGGCATAGAGCTTGTCCGCGGTGGCAACGAGAAGTGCCTTGTCGGGTAGGCCACCTGCCTGCTTCTTCGAAATGAGTGCTGCGCCGGCGTAGACGAGTCCGCCCAGGCCGCCGTGCGAGATTCCCATCTTTGCGGCGGAACCGCCCCGCCTGAACAGACCAGCGGCGACGATCGGCTCGCTCACCTTGCCCGTCGCCATTCCGCGCACCATTTCGCGGTATTCGGCTACCTGCGCATCCGACATTTCGAACATGCCCATTCAGGGCCCCCTCTCGCTAGAACGCCGAGAACTTAAACGATGGGGCCGGCCTGCGGTTGTGGCGGAGGCTGCGGAAGGCCTTCGGCGCTTAACAGCGCCGGAACCTCCCGCTCGGTTGCCGCCGTGACGCCGCCTTCCTCTTCCATCGGCTTGACGTAGAACTCGTCGACCAGGATCACGATGGCCGAGAGGATCGGGACGGCGACGAACAGGCCAATGAAGCCGAACAGCTGCCCGACCAGGACGACCCCGATCGCGATCAGGGCGGGATGGAGCTTCACCCGCTGCGCCATGACCAGCGGGATGATCACGTTGCCCTCGATCTGCTGGACCACGACGTAGACGACGAGGGCAAGGACCGCGGTGGTGGGGGAGTCCGCAAGCGCGAACAGGAAGACAGGTATGGCGCCGAGCACCGCACCGAAGTAGGGGATGACGACGAGCAGAGCCGAAAAAACGGCGAAGAAGATGGCGAAGTCAAGCCCGATCAGTGTCAAGCCCAGGTATAGGAGGACGCCGGTGACGAACATGTCGATGAGCACCCCCTCGAGCCAACCGACCCATGCGGTCCGGAGCCGGAGGGTGAGATGGCTCGCCGCATCGCGCCGCGACGGCGGAAAAAGCCTGAACAGGCCGTTAACCAGTGGCTGGGGGTTGACCGCGATGTAGAACGCGGTCAGGAGCATGAAGATGAGGGCAGCCAGGATGCCCACGACGCTGAGCCCGATCTGGGCCAGCGGGCCGATCAGGCTGCCCGGGTTATCCGTGTAGCGCTCCAGGAACTCCTGGACGTTCTGGCCTACCTCCTGGGTGGAGATGCCGAAAGCGTCTGCGGCCTCTCCTTCCAGGTCGTCGATGGTGCCAGGGACCGAATCGACGAACTCCGTCGTCTGGTCGACGAACGGCGGGATGACCAAGGCGATCACTCCCGCGAAGATGCCAAGGCCGAGCAAGAGTGCGAAAAGGGCGCCGAAGAATCGCGGTATGCCGCGGCGCTCGAAGTTGTCAGCCGCGAGCGCCAGCGGGATCGCGACGATCACGGTGATCAGAATCGCGACAAGGAGGGTCAGAAGCTCGCGGAACAGCAGGCCCAGAACGAGCAGCGCTGCCGCGAGCAGCACCGCTCGATAGAGCGGGTTGATCTCCCTCGGCGTAGGCATCCAGCTACTTCTACCCGGAAATGGCACGGAATAGTTCGACGGCACGCAAGGCGGGCAAAGCCCACCTCGGAGGGACAGGATTCATCCTCTCCCTCGGGCTACGCACAATAATCCGCTTCGTGTCGGCGCTCTCGGACCTCTCGGCCGCGCTTCTGCCCCCAGAGGCGGGCGGCCCCAACCCGAACCGCGTGGCATCGGCCGCGCGGATTCTCCTCGACGGCATGCCGGCCCGCCAGCGGGTCAGCGTCGGCGTGGGCCTCGCGGCGATCCAGGGCGCTGCTCTGGCCAGCACCGGCAAGACGCTCGGCGCCCTGCCAAGCGAGCAGCGAGCAGCGTTCGTCGAGCGCATCGCGACCTCCGGTCCCATCGGCTCGGCGGCGATTGACGCGCTCAAGACCCTCGTTCTCATGGGTGCCGGGGGCGACGAGTTCGCGCCAGAGATCCGAAACGTAGGCTCGCTTCACCCGCCCTCTCGGCCAGATCCAGCGCTGAGACTTCGACACGCCGACGACGTGGCCGACGGCGAGTCATTCGACGTGATCGTGATCGGGTCGGGCGCAGGCGGTGCCTTCGCGGCGCTCGAGATGGTCCGTGCCGGGCTCGACGTTCTGATCGTCGAGGAGGGCGAGCGCTGGACCTCCGGACGCATCCGCACGACGCACCCGCTGGAGCGCTTCGCCTCTCTCTATCGCGACGCGGGCTCGACGATCGCCCTGGGCTTCCCGCCGATCGCGCTGCCCACCGGATGTGCGGTCGGCGGTACGACCGTGGTGAACTCGGGCACGTGCTACCGGCCGCCCGCGCCTGTGGTGGACGTGTGGCGGGAGGCGGGTCTGGATCTCGCCGGAGACGGCTTCGAGGAGCGCCTGGAAGAAGTCGAGGAGATGATCGGGGTCGCGCCTGTGCCCATGGAGGTCATGGGGCGAAACGGCGAGCTCGCGCTGGCCGGCGCTGCCGCGCTCGGCTGGGAGCACGGCCCCCTTCGCCGCAATGCGCCGGGATGCCGCGGCGCCTGCCAGTGCGCGATCGGCTGCCCGAACAACGCGAAGGGCGGCGTCCACATGAACGCCCTGCCCGCGGCCTGCGAGCTCGGGGCGGCGATCGCGACCCGGCTGCGCGTCTCGAAGGTCCTGACCGAAGGGGGCCGCGCCACGGGCGTTCGCGCCAGTCGCCCCGACGGAACCTCCATCGACCTTCGATCCAGGCGCGTAGTCGTCTCGGCAGGCTCAATCGAGACGCCGACGCTCCTTCGCCGCAGCGGGCTGGGCAAGCACCCGAGGGTTGGCCGCGGTCTCTCGATCCACCCGGCGATCGGCGTCTCGGCGAAGTTCGCCGAGCCGGTGGTGGCTTGGCACGGCGTTCTTCAGAGCGCCGGCGTCGAGGAACTGCATGCAGAGCGCGGGATCCTGATCGAAGCGACCTCGACGCCGCCTGGAATGGGCTCGATGCTCACCCCTGGGTTCGGTGCCGAGCTGGTGGAACGCGTTCAGGGCGCGGACCACATGGCGGCGATCGGCGCGATGATCGCCGACGCTCCCTCGGGCCGCGTCTTCGGCTCGCGGACGCCCGTTGTGGGCTACCGGCTCGCACGCCACGACGGGCGCCGCCTGGTGGAGGCGCTCGACGCGATGGCGCGGATCATGCTCGCGGCCGGTGCCGAAGAGGTTGAGATGGGCTCGGGCACGCCGGTCGTGCGCTCGCCGTCAGAAATCGCCCCTGCCCTTGAGCGCCTCCAGCCCAAGAGCATGCACCTTGCCGCCTTCCACCCAACGGGGACCGCGGCGGCTGGTGGAGACCCGGCCCGGCATCCCGTAGGCCCATCGGGCGCGCTACGAGGCACACGTGGCGTCTGGGTGGCCGACGGCTCGATCCTTCCGGGCTGCCCTGGCGTCAACCCGCAGGTCTCCATCATGGCCCTGAGCGGCGCAGTGGGCCGCTCGGTCGCGGTAGCCTCATGAGCATGGATGCAGCGAAGCTGGTCGAGGATGTAGCGGGGCGCGTTCGGGCAGCGCTCGACGAGGCCGACGCGAAGGCGCACGAGATCGTCGCGAACGCCGAGGAGAAGGCCAGGGAGCTCGTCGCGAACGCAGAGGCTGAGGCGGCCAAGATCCGCGAGGGCGCGGAGAACGAGGCACACGACCGTCTGGCGAAGGTCCGCGAGGCGCTTTCGAACCTGGAAGGAAGCATCGGTGGCTCGCCGTCGTCCGAGATAGATCCCGGCCCGGCCGAGGTGCCGGAGCCGATGCCGCCCGTCGAGCCCGAGCCATCTCCGCCCACGGAGCCGGAGCCCCAGCCCCCCGCGGAGCCCGAACCGATGCCGCCCGAGCCGGAGATCGAGCCGCCTGCGCCGGCCCAGCCTGACCGCGAATCCCCCGCGCTCACGAACGGCTTCGGAAGCGATCGCTCACACGACTCGACCGCGGCCCGGATCGTTGCGATGAAGATGGCCCTTGACGGTGCCGCGCGCGACGAGATTTCCGCTCATTTGGCCGAGAATTACGAGATCGAGAGCTCGGATGCGCTCCTCGACGACGTGATGACGCGCGCCAAGCGCTGACCCAGAACATCCGTTCGTATCCCTAGACTCGTAGGGATGGCCCGCTCAGAGAAAATCGTCATCTCGGGGGCCCGCGCGCACAACCTGAAGGGCATCGATCTGGAGCTTCCCCGCGATGCCCTGATCGTGATCACGGGCCTCTCGGGGTCGGGCAAATCAAGCCTGGCATTCGACACCCTCTACGCAGAGGGGCAGCGCCGCTATGTCGAGTCGCTCTCCTCGTACGCGCGCCAGTTCCTGGGCCTGATGGAGAAGCCGGACGTCGACTCCATCGAGGGGCTCTCACCGGCAATCTCGATCGACCAGAAGACCACTTCGCGCAACCCGCGCTCGACGGTCGGCACGGTCACCGAGATCTACGACTACCTGCGCCTCCTCTGGGCGCGGATCGGCAAGCCCCACTGTTACAACTGCGGCCAGCCGATCCAGGGGCAGTCGCTCGAGCAGATCACCGACCGCGTGCTCTCGATCGAGGACGGCAAGCGCTTCATGGTGATGGCGCCGGTGGTGCGTGGCCGCAAGGGCGAATACGGGCGCATGCTGGCGGAGATGCGCTCGCAGGGCTACGCGCGGGCGATGATCGACGGCGAGCTGCGGCGTCTCGATGAGGAGATCGAGCTCGACAAGAAGTACAAGCACGACATCTCGATCGTGGTCGACCGCCTGGTGATGAAGGAGGGCATCCGCAAGCGCCTCTCGGAGTCGATCGAGGCGGCCGCGCAACTCGCCGACGGGCTCATCGCGATCCAGGATCCCGACACGGGCTCAGAGCAGGTCTACTCCGAGCGCTTCGCCTGCCTCAACTGCGGCGCTTCGATGCCCGAGATCGAGCCCCGGATCTTCTCCTTCAACTCGCCGCACGGCGCCTGCGAGCGCTGTCACGGCCTCGGCTTCCAGCGCGTCATCGACCCGGAGCTGATCGTTCCCGACCCGACGCTCTCGATCCACGAGGGAGCCCTGGACCCGTGGACTAAGGCTGCGTCGATGTACCACCGGCGCCTCCTCGAGGCGGTTGCCGAGTCGTCGGGGATCGACACCTCGGTCCCGTGGCGCGAGCTCTCCCAAGCCGATCGCGATCTGCTTCTGAACGGCACCGGCTCCGAGAAGCACACGATCTCCTACAAGAACCGCTTCGGCCGCCGGCGCACCTACAACGTGCGGTTTCCGGGCATGCTCGAATCGCTCGAGAAGCGCTACGAGAACACCGACTCGGACAACACTCGCGACCGGGTTGAGGAGCTCATGGCGATGCAGCCCTGCCCGGCGTGCGACGGCGCGCGCCTCCGACCGGAATCGCTCGCCGTCACCGTTGGCGGCCTCGACATCTCGGCCTTCACCCGCAAGTCGGCGAAAGCTGCGCTGGAGTGGGTGTCCGAGCTCGAGCTGAACGAAACCGAGCTGGCGATCGCGAAGTTGATCCTCCGTGAGGTCCAGGAGCGCCTTCACTTCCTCGAGTCGGTGGGGATCGGCTATCTCTCGCTCGAGCGGGCCGCCGCGACGCTCTCCGGCGGTGAGGCGCAGCGCATCCGGCTCGCCACGCAGATCGGCTCCAGCCTCGTCGGGGTCATGTACATCCTCGACGAGCCTTCGATCGGCCTGCATCAGCGCGACAACGAGAAGCTGATCGGCACGCTCGAGCGCCTTCGTGACCTCGGCAACACGGTCATGGTCGTCGAGCACGACGAGGGCACGATGAATGCCGCAGACCACCTCGTCGACCTTGGGCCCGGTGCCGGCGAGCACGGCGGCGAGATCGTCGCCGAGGGCACCCCAGCACAGGTCAAGAAGGTCGCGCAGTCGCTCACCGGCCAGTACCTGGCGGGCAAGCGGTCAATCCCCGTTCCCGAAGAGCGCCGCCGGCCCAGCGGCGAGCTTCGCGTAAAGAACGCGCGCGAGCACAACCTGAAGGGCATCGACGCCTCGTTCCCGCTGGGCACGTTCACCTGCGTCACCGGTGTCTCGGGCTCGGGCAAGTCGACCCTGGTCAACGAGATCCTCTACCGCTCTGCCGCCAACCGCCTCCACCGCGCGCGCTCCCGTCCTGGCGCGCATGACGGCGTCGAGGGCATCGACCAGATCGACAAGATCATCAACATCGACCAGTCGCCGATCGGCCGGACGCCGCGCTCGAACCCCGCGACCTACACCGGCCTTTTCGACGTCATCCGCGACATCTACTCGAAGACGAAGGAGGCTCGGGCGCGCGGCTATAAGCCCGGTCGCTTCTCGTTCAACGTCAAGGGCGGCCGTTGCGAGGTCTGCCGCGGCGATGGGCAGATCAAGATCGAGATGCACTTCCTGCCCGACGTCTACGTCCCATGCGAGCAGTGCCACGGCCGGCGCTACAACCGCGAGACGCTCGAGGTGCGCTTCAAGGGCAAGTCGATCGCGGACGTCCTCGACATGCCGGTCGGCGAGGCGCTCGAGTTCTTCGATGCGATCCCGAAGCTCAAGCGCCGCCTTCAGACGCTCCACGACGTGGGCCTTGACTACATCCGGCTCGGGCAGCCCGCGACCACGCTCTCCGGCGGCGAGGCGCAGCGTGTGAAGCTCGCGACCGAGCTGTCGAAGATCGCGACCGGACGCACGCTCTACATCCTCGACGAGCCGACGACCGGCCTTCACTTCGCCGACGTCGAGCGCCTGCTCGAGGTCCTCAGCCGCCTCGTCGATCAGGGCAATACCGTGCTCGTGATCGAGCACAACCTGGACGTCATCAAGTCGGCCGACCGGATCGTGGACCTCGGCCCCGAGGGCGGTGACGCCGGCGGCGAGATCATCGCCACCGGAACACCCGAGCAGGTGGCGGGAGTTCCCGGCTCCCACACCGGCCGCTTTCTGGCGGACCTGGTCGAGCCCGAGGCGCCGACCGTGCGCAAGGCTTCGCGCTCCCGCAAGCGCGAAGCAGTCGCGGCCTGATCTGAGAGGCTCTCCAGCATGCCGACCCCCGAGCAGTGGAAGCTGTGGCGCCAAAAGCGCGCCTGGTACGAGCGGAACTCCTCACGCGACCGGCGTCGCCGTCTGGACGCTCACGCGGCCGAGGGTGGCTTCTTCGTGCGCCGGCCTCTGGAGGGCGAGATGCTTGACGGGCTCGACGAGGGCCGAATCAGCGTGGGGGAGGGCACCCTGTTCGAACCCGGCTGCTGGGTCACGCTGGGGCCGAAGGCCGAGATCAGGATCGGCCAGGGTTGCTTCCTCAACCGCAACGTGATGCTCGCCGCGGTCGAGTTGATCGAGATAGGCGACCACACGATGTTCGCCAACGGCTGCTTCGTGGGCGACGGCGAGCACCGCTACGACGACCCCGAGGTGCCGATCACGTGGCAGGGATTCAAGGCGCGGGGGCAGGTCAGGATCGGATCGAACTGCTGGTTCGGGGTCAACTGCGTGGTCACTGGCGGCGTGACGATCGGCGACCGTGCGGTGATCGGCGCGAACTCTGTGGTCCTCCAGGACATCCCGGCCGGGACGATCGCCGCGGGCGTCCCAGCCAAGATCATCCGCGAGATCGAGTTCAAGTAGGACGTGTCACTCTCGTGACAACTGTTAAGGATGCCTGGCGCCAAGCGTGGTGCCTGGCACCTTACGTATTGCTCACGCGGTCCTAACGGTTCGCTAAGGTGCCGTCCGCATGTGCACCGAGGACTTGACGGTGATTCGCGGTCGGCTGCGGGGGCGCTTTGCGGCCCTGGCGGCCGTGATCGCCGTTGCGCCGGGCCTCGCCGCTTGCGGCGACGACGAGAGCTCCCAGGAGCCGGCGCCTGCTGAGACCGGGACGAGCGTAAGCGGGACGGAAACCGTCAGCGCCGAGGCCGACGAGCCGGCCGCCGATCCGGTTGACGACGAGGCCGAGATCGTGAAGACGCTCACGGTGGTCCTTGCCGGTGGTGATCCGGCGAGCGCGTGCGGCGATTCGGTCACGGAGCGTTTCCTGCGCCGCTCCTATGGCGACGCGGCTGGGTGCGAGGCCGCGCAGAAGGCCGCCAAGCCAGCCGACGACGCCAGGGTGACCGAGGTAGTGATCAACCCGGACTCGGTTGCGCAGGCGCTGGCGCAGCCCAAGGGCGGCATCTACGACGGCCAGGAGCTGCGGGCCGAGCTCGTCCTCGATGACGACATCTGGAAGCTCGACTCTTTGCGCTCGAACGTCCCCGTCGGTCCCTGAAGTGTGAGCGGGGTCTGACCCCGCTAACAAAACGAGCCGGGCCCGAAGGCCCGGCTCGCCTGAACGTAACGTCTCTGGTTGGTTAGACGCCGCGGGGGTGGGCGCCACCGGAGAGGTGGAAGGCCTCCATCACTCTCGGGAGCATGACGAGCCCTGCGACTCCGATCACGACGTAGACGACGTCGGTCAGCGTCCCGGTTCCGAAGATCTCGGAGAGGACGTTGGTCTCACCGTCGGTGATTCCAATGATGCCCCAGTTCAGGGCGCCGAGGAACATGACGAGAAGAGCAATCGGCTCGAATCTCTTGAGGGTCTCCATCAGCGATACCTCGCTTTAGGTTGGTCCCGACACAATGCGGGACGGCACAGGCATCTACCCCTGACTGTGCCGGTGGTTACCGCAAGAATCCCTGCAAATCGGCGCTTCTTAGGGGCCCCAGTCCCAATCGGAATGGCTGAAGGTTCCGGTTTCCTCTGCATCGCGCTGCTGGCCAAGGTACTCGCGGAACTCGGACAGCTCCGCCGGCTCGATCGCGTAGATGTGCTCTGGCCCCGGGAAAGCGCCTGAGCGCACCTCGTCCGCGAACTGGGAAACGCCGGAGATCATCTCCTCGCGAACGTTCGCGTAGCGCTTGACGAACTTCGCCGCGTGTCCGCCGAAGATGCCCAATAGGTCGTGGAAGACCAGGACCTGACCGTCCGTGTCGTGTCCGGCGCCGATCCCGATCACGGGGATGTCCATGCGGCCCATGATGGCCTCCGTGAACGCGGCGGGCACGGCCTCGAACACGATCGCGAAGCAGCCCGCGTCCTGAAGCGCGAGCGCCTCGTCGGCGATCTGCGCCGCCCGCTCGGCCGTCTTGCCCTGAGCCTTGTAGCCGCCCAGCTGGGTCGCCGTCTGCGGCGTCAGGCCCACGTGGCCCATGACCGGGATGCCCGCGTTGACGATGGCCTTGGCGCGGTCGACCGAAGAGCCGCCCCGTTCGAGCTTCACGGCATCACAGCCGGCCTCCTTGATGAACCGCAGCGCGTTCTCGACGGCTTGCTCGTCGGAGCGCTCGTACGAGCCGAAGGGCATGTCGCCGATGAGGAACGGCGTGCGGAGACCCCGGCGCACCGCGGCGGCGAGCATGAGCATCTCGTCCATGCCGACGGGCACGGTCGAGTCGTAGCCGAGCACGGTCATCGCGGCGGAGTCGCCGACCAGGACCATGTCCACGCCGGCCTCCTCGACGACCTGCGCGGAGGGGTGGTCGTAAGCCGTGACCATCACGATCGGCTCGCCCGCCCCCTTCATCTCGCGGAGCTGCGGCAAGGTCACCGGCTTGCGGTCGCCCTGCGGCTGGGAGCCTTCCTGCGGTCGCGAGCTCACAGCGACGCCTCGCTTGCGAGCGGCGAATCCAAAAGGACTTCGGGGTGGGAGTCGATGCGGGCGATCTCGTTGCGCTCATCGACGTGGACGGCGATCGGCGAGTAGTTCTCGAGGTCCGACTCGTCGTAGGCGCCGAACGAGGCGACGATGATCGTGTGGCCCTCGCGGGTGAGGTGGGCGGCGGCGCCGTTCACCTGCATCTCGCGCTTGCCCGGTTCGCCTTCGATGACGTAGGTAACGAAGCGCGAGGCGTTGGTGACGTCCCAGACGTGAACCTGCTCGTTGGGAATCAGGTCCGCGGCCTGCATCAGCTCGGGGTCGATGGTGATCGATCCGACGTAGTCCACGTCGCAGCCGGTCACCGTCGCGCGGTGGATCTTGGACTTGAGCATCTGGCGTTGCATTGATTACTCCTGTTCCCTCTCAATGTCGGCTGAATCGCCGGGGTTGATGACCACGTTGTCGATGAGGCGGGCCCTGCCGACCCGCGCGGCGACGGCCACTAGGACGGGCCGTCCGTTGAAGCTTTGAGCGGACTCGAGGTCGTCCGCGTATCGCGCCTCGAGGTACTCGGGCTCGATCTCGGCCTCGGTCAGGACCGCCCGAGCGGCGTCAAGGGCGCCGCCGACGCCCTCGCCGCGGCTTGCCGATGCCGCGACGAGCGCGCGGTTGAGCGCGGTGGCGCGCTCGCGCTCTGCCTCGTCGAGGTAGGCGTTTCGCGAGCTCATGGCGAGCCCGTCGGGCTCGCGGACGGTAGGCACGACGACGACCTCGGCCCCGAAGTCGAGGTCGCGAGCCATGCGCTTGACGACGATCGCCTGCTGCGCGTCCTTCTGGCCGAAGAAGACGAAGTCCGGTGAGGCCATGTTGAGGAGCTTCGCGACCACCGTCGTGACCCCGCGGAAGTGTTCCGCGCCGCGGCTGGACGGGGCGCCACACAGGACGTCGGTCAGCCCTTCGACCTCAACGTGGGTCGTGAAGCCCTTCGGATAGACCTCGTCAGCGGCGGGAGCGAAGACGATCTGGGCGCCTGCCTCGGCAGCCAGCTCCAGGTCCCGCTCCTCGTCGCGGGGATAAGACTCAAGGTCCTCGCCCTCGCCGAACTGCGAGGGGTTTACGAAGAGGCTCATGACGACCACGTCGGTCTGCTCTCGTGCGGCATCGATCAGGCTGAGGTGCCCTGCGTGGAGCGCGCCCATCGTCGGCACGAGCCCGATCAATTCACCCTTCCTGCGCGCCGGCTCGAGAGCGGCACGCAGATCGGCGACCGTCCGGACGACCTGGATCGTCGTCATCGGGACCCCTTTCCAAGCTTGCGGGTGCGTTCGGCCAGCGCCTCGTAGAGGGGGCGCAGCTCGGGCGCCCGCTCGGCAAGCGCCTCGAGGTGACGAGCGACGGTCTCTTCGTCGCCCCGTGAGATCGGTCCCGTGAGGGCCGCGGCTCCCGAGTCCGCCCAGTTCGCGGCGGTGCGCAGGACGAGCGGCGCCAGGATCTCGCGAGGGTCCTCGACGCCGGCGGACTTCATCAGCTGCGCCGCGGACTCTTCCAGCGCGATCAGGAAGTTGGACGCAATCGAGGCTGCTGCGTGATAGGCGGCCCGGCCCTCCTCGGGCACGTCGAACGGCCGCATCCCGAGGCGTTCCGCAAGCCCGCGCGCCAAAATCATCCCTTCGGGGCTCGACGCCGAGATCGCGCACGGCGCGCCGGAGAGGTCGGTCTGGGAAGTCGGAATCGTCTGGAGCGGGTGGAGCGAGAAGGTCTCGCAACCGGCGTCGGCGGCCGAAGCAAGCGCATCGAGTCCCGTCGCGCCGCTGACGTGGCCGACGAAGGTGCCGGACGCGAGCGACGGAGCGGCGGCCTCACACGCTTCGCGGATCGCGTCGTCGGGGACGCACAAGAGGACGATCGAGGCGCCGGCCGGGTCGACCTCGCGGGACCCGGCCTGGACCTCCATGCCCCCGGCCCTCGCGGCGCTCGCGAGCGAGCCGCCGGCCCGGCCCGCGCCGACCACGGCGACGCGACCCGCGAGGGCGGGCGCAGAAGTGGCGGTGTCGGTGTGATCGCGTTCCAGTTCTCGCACGGGAGAATCCAGACGGCTGGTGTGACGGTATGGCGGTACTGATCGAGTCCTGAGTCCACGCCCTTGGGGTCGCGGCTCCCTCAAGTGTAGTTTCCCCGTTATGCCGATGTACGAGTTCGATTGTGACGCTTGTGGCGAGCGCTTCGAGGACCTCGTGGCCGCGGGCACCGAGAGCACTGAATGCCGCCTGTGCGGCTCCGCCGAGACACACCGTGTCCTCTCGGTTCCGGGGGCGCCCTGGAAGCTGGTCAAGACGGTCGGCGCCGCCCGCCAGCAGGAAGTGCGGAACGCGAAGCTTCATGCCGAGACGAAGAAACAGTTCAAAGAGACTCGGCAAAAGGCACGCGAGGCGAAGAAGGGCGGGAGCGCCAAGCCCGGTGGATCGTGAGTGACGCCGAGGGGCGTCGCGAAGGGCTCGTCGCTCTCTATCGCGAGGTTTCGAACTGCGCGCTCTGCCCGCTTGCCGAGACCCGCACAAAGACCGTCTTCGGGGCGGGCAATGCGGATGCCGAGCTGATGTTCGTTGGCGAGGCCCCCGGCGCAGAGGAGGATCGCCAAGGGCTGCCGTTCGTGGGCCGGGGGGGCCAGCTTCTTTCCGAGCTGCTCGGCGAGATCGGCATGTCGCGAGAGGACGTCTTCATCGCCAACGTGCTCAAGTCGCGACCGCCCGGCAACCGGGACCCGATGCCCAACGAGATCGATGCGTGCCAGCCGTATCTGTGGAAGCAGATCGCGTTGATCGAGCCCACTGTCATTGCCACCCTGGGCAACTTCGCGACGAAGCTTCTGAGCGGCAACCCGACCGGCATCACGAGGGTGCGCGGGACCCCTCAGGTCCATGAGCTGGGGGGACGAACGGTGTTCTTGTTCCCGCTCCTTCACCCAGCAGCCGCCCTGCGCACCCCTTCCATGAAGGACACCCTTCGCGAGGACTTCGCAAAGCTGCCCGCGCTTCTAGCCGAGGCGCTCCCTCAGGCTGATGAGGCGGAGCCCGCCATCGACCCTGCCGATCAGCTCGACCTGTTCGGGTGAGCACCACCCGGACGCAGAGCTCCGCTCAGACCGAACGGGCCGGGGCCGAGGTTGCCGCGAGGCTCGAGCCTGGCGATCTCGTTCTGGTCATCGGCGAGCTGGGTGCGGGCAAAACAACGTTCGTGCGCGGCGCATGCCGCGCGCTCGGCGTCGAAGGCCCCGTCGTGTCGCCAACATTCACGATCGGCAGGCGCTACGAGACCCCGGGCGGGCTCGCGGTCGCCCACCTGGACCTCTATCGCCTGGCGGACATGGGGTCCGAAGAGGAGGGCCTATTGGACGACTATCTGACGCCGGACGCCGTGGCGTTCGTCGAGTGGCCGGCTGTCGCCGCCGGCGAGTTGCCCGAGCCTGCCGTCAGGGTGGAGATCAGCCACGCCGGGGGCGACCAGCGTGAGTTGGACGTTGAGTGGACAGAGGCGGCTGCCCAGGGTCAATAGGACGGGTTCTCGATGTCGCTCTCGGCCTGCTCCTGGGCGTCATCGAGCGCGTCCGTAACGTCCTCCTGGGCCTGTTCGGCCTGCTTGTCGGCGCGCTTTTGCGCCTTCTTGCCTTTCTCCGTGGCGTCGAGCGCATCGTTCACGTCCTGCTGAATCTCTTCCTGGCTCGCAGGAGTGACCTCTGGGGCCTCGTCCCCGCATCCGGCCGCGCCTGCTCCAAGCGAGAGCGCGAGGGCTACAGCCGCTGCAACAGGCTTTCGAGGACCTCTCATGCTCACAATCATCGGCCGCGGTGAGCGTACGCTCAAGCTCGTGCAACGGGTACTTGGTTTCGACAGCTCCACGGCGCATCTGAGCGTTGCGCTTACCGCCGGGCGCGACGTCACCTGCGAGCGGACGGTGGACCCTGATCCGACCGGTCGCCCGCGGCACGCACGAGAGCTGCTGACTGTGGTCGAGGAGGTAATAGGTGAGACCGGCTGGGACTCGGTCGATCGGATCGCAGTCGGCCTGGGTCCGGGCACCTTCACCGGCCTGCGGATCGGAATCGCGACCGCCCGGGGTCTCGCGCAGTCCAGGGGCATGGCCCTCACCGGCGTTTCGTCGCTGCGTGCTCTGGCGGCTGGGTCCGCCGGGGCGTCGCCGGTCCTCGCCGTGATCGACGCCAAGCGAGACGAGGTGTTCGCGGCGCTGTATGAGGGCGAGGCTGAAGTCTGGGAGGCGTCCGTGGGCTCGCCGGGAGACCTCGCCAGCCGCCTGCGCGAAGAGGGCGCGCCGGTCCTTGCAGTCGGCGATGGCGCAGTACGCTTTCGGAGCGAGCTCGAAGCCTCCGGGGCAGAGGTCCCGGCCGATGAAGATGGGGCGCACCGGGTGCGGGCGCGGCACGTCTGCCTCCTCGCCACAGGTGCTGAAGCCGGGCCGCTCGCAGAGATCAAGCCGACCTATTTGAGACGACCCGACGCGGAGCTTTGGCGTGAGCGAGATCGCGGAACCACAAGCGATCGGTAAGGGGGCTGAGCCTCTGGCGATCCGCAGGCTTGCCTATGCGGACCTGCCCGGGGTGCTTTCCATCGAGCGCCGGGCGTTCGTCACGCCGTGGTCGATGGCGATGTTCGTGCTCGAGCTTTCGAAGAGCTCCGGGATCTGCCTCGCCGCTCACTCGGGCGAGACCCTGCGCGGCTATCTCGTCTGCTCCCGTTATGCGGAGCTGTGGCATCTCATGAATGTCGCCGTCGATCCCGAGCACCGGCGCGAAGGCGTGGCGACAGCGCTGATCAAGCGGCTCTTGGATGAGATCGAGGGCAAGGACAAGGTGATGCTCGAGGTCCGCGGGTCGAACGAGCCCGCGATCGAGATGTACCGGGGCTTCGGATTCGATGCCGTCGGGCACCGCCGGCGCTATTACCAAGACAACGGGGAAGACGCCCTCGTCATGGAACTCGAGCGCGGGCGCAAGACGTGATCCTCGCGCTCGAGACGAGCTGCGACGACACCTGCGCGGCCGTGGTGGACCGGGGCCGGATCCTCTCGAACGTGATCTCCTCTCAGGCCGCGACCCACGCGGCATTCGGCGGTGTCGTCCCCGAGATCGCCTCACGCCACCATCTGGAGCTAGTGAACCCGATCGTCGACGCCGCGCTCGCAGAGGCGGGCGTCACGCTCGATGACCTCGACGCAGTCGCCGTCACCCGCGGCCCTGGCCTGATCGGCGCGCTCTTGGTCGGGGTCTCGACGGCGAAAGCACTGGCGGCGGCGCGCCGGCTCCCGATGATCGAGGTTGACCACCTGCATGGTCACGTCGCGGCCAACTTCCTCGAGCCGGAGCCCCTCGCGCCCCCGTTCCTGTGTCTGATCGCGAGCGGTGGCCACACGTTGCTGGCGGGCGTCACCGGGCGGGACGGGTTCGAGACCTTGGGCCAGACGCTGGACGACGCCGCCGGCGAGGCGCTCGACAAGGCGGCGAGGGTGCTTGGCTTGGGCTATCCGGGCGGCCCGGAGATCGAGCGGGTCGCGATTGACGGCGATCCGGAGTCGTTCGCGTTCCCGGTCGCGATGACGCGCGATCCAGGCCTTGACTTCAGCTTCTCTGGCCTCAAGACGGCTCTCGTCTACGCGGCGCGCGACCTTGGGGAGGACGAGCTTGAAGAGCGTCGCGCCGACCTCGCTGCCAGCTTTCAGGCGGCCGTTGTCGGTCAGCTGACCGCAAAGCTCCAACGGGCGCTGGATCAGGGTGAGTGGCCCGCCGTCGCCCTTGGTGGCGGAGTAGCGGCAAACGGTCCGCTTCGCGAGCGGGTCGGCGAGATCTGTGCCCAGCGCGACCTCAAGCTCAAACTGGTGGCGCGCGAGCTCTGCACTGACAACGCGGCGATGATCGGTGCGGCAGCCGAGTGCCTGGAGGAGGCGCCGCACCCTGAATACCTCGCGTGGGACGCGCTGGTGTCTGGATGAGCACCTTTAGGTGCGAAAGCAGCAGGTGTCGTTAGTGATTGCGAGGCAGCTCGTTCTCTATGGACGACCCGAGTGCCACCTGTGCGACGAGGCGCGGGACATCCTGGACGGGCTGGTCGCCGAGGCCGGCGATGTCGTGATGATCGTGAGGAACATCGAGGAGGACGATGACCTCCATCGGCGGTTCCTCGAGCGGATCCCGGTGATCGAGCTGGAGGGCCACATCATTGGCGAGCTCGTCCCGGATGCTCAGCGGCTTCGCTCCACCCTGCTAAACACTTCGACGCGATGAGCCTTACCGGCCCAGAACAGTCAACGGCGGAGGACGGCGGGGTGGCAGGCGACTCCGAGCGGCTCTCGCTTGGCGTCGCCGCGAGGCTGTCGCGCTACCTCCAGGTCCTGATCCAGGCCCGCAAGATGGGCAAGGAGACGATCTCGTCTCAGGAGCTCGCCGAGTGGACGCACATCAACTCGACCCAGATCCGCCGCGACCTTTCGGGCTTCGGCAAGTTCGGCAAGCGCGGGGTGGGCTATCGCACCGAGTCGCTGATCTCCGAGATCCGCAAGATCATGCGGACCTCGGGCCAGCATCACATCGCCCTGTTTGGCGCCGGCCACCTCGGTCAGGCGATCGCGGGCTCGGACATCTTCGCCGACCACGGGTTCCAGATCGTCGCCGTTTTCGACAACGACTCCGAGGTGGTCGGGACCGAGATCCAGGGAGTGCCGGTCCTCGACCTCTCAGAGCTCGACCGCGTCGTTTCCGACCAAGAGGTGGTCGTCGGGGTCCTCGCGGTGCCCAACGACGCCGCCCAGGACGTTGCCGACCGGCTTGTGGAGGCAGGCGTGCGGATCATCTTCAACTACTCGGAGCAGCTCCTTCAGGTGCCGCCCGAGGTGACCGTGCACACGTCGAGCCCCGCCGTCGACCTTCTCTACGCGCTCTACTTCTACCTCGCCTAACGAGGTACCGGGCCCCGGCGATGAGCGACTCTGGGCTCGACCTCGGACGCGCACGGGAGATCTTCGAGGAATCCCAGGACTTCACGGTCGGGCTCGAAGAGGAGTTCGCGATCGTCGATCCAGACTCCCTCGAGCTCGCTCACGAGTTCCCGGCGCTGATGGAGGCGTGTAAAGAGGACGAGCTTCTCGCCGTCGCCGCCGCGGGCGAGCTGATCGACACCGAGATCGAGATTCGCTCGGGCCGCGGTGACGACTTCTCTCACGCCGCGTCGATGCAGACCGAGCATCGTGAGCGGCTCTTCGCCCTGACAGACCGCATGCGCCTGGGGCTCGCGTCCTGGGGAAGCCACCCGTGGGCGAGCTACCTCGACCAACAGATCATCGACACCGAGCACTACACCCGCCTTCGCGGCGAGCTCCAGTGGGTCGCCCTGCGGAACAACACTTGGTCGAACCACGTCCACGTCGGCATCGGCGGGGTGGATCGCGCGATTGCCGTGTGCGATCACCTGCGTGAGGTCATTCCTCCGCTCCTCGCCCTGTCCGCGAACTCGCCCTTCCTTGATGGCCATGACACCGGCCTTCACTCGATTCGCACCCAGATCTTCACCCGCACCTTTCCGCGCTGCGGGATCCACGAGCCGTTCAGGAACTGGGAGGCCTACGCGGCCTTCATCGAGCGCCTCCATGCGACCGGCGCGATCGTAGAGGCGACGCAGCTGTGGTGGAGCGTCCGCCCGCACCACAGGTTCGGGACGGTCGAGTTCAGGATCTGCGACGCGCAGACCGACGGCGACGAGTCCTTCGCGCTCGCGGGGCTCATCGGCGCCTGTATCGCGCAGTCGGCCCTCGACTACGACGACGACAAGCTGCCCGAGCCCCTGGCCGGCCGCGAGATCGAGGAGAACTTCTGGCGGGCGATCCGTTGGGGCCTTGACGGCGAGATGATCGATTGGCGCGGCACTGGCGAGATGGTCCCGACGCGCCAAGTCGTCGAATCGCTCGCGGAATGGAGTGCGCCCGCGGCGGCCGCGATGAACGCTCCGGTCGAGCTGCCCGATCGAAACGGCGCCCAGCGTTCGATCGATGCCCTCGCCGATGGTGCAGCGCTCGGCGACATCTACCGCGACGCGGTGGACGAGACGCGCCGCACGTACGCCCCGATCCTGACCGCTGGCTAGGCTGCGATCGGTATGGAAGGCACACCCCCAGAGCAGCCGGCCGGTCAGCCGACCGAAGAGGAGCTCCGCGCCCACCTCGAGGAGCAACTTCGCCAGGTGCGCGTCCAGGACCTGATCGTCGAGAGCACCGCCTCAATCGTCAACCTGACCGTTCGCCGGATCGCTAAGCCTGACGAGCAGGACCTCGAGCAGGCACGGGTCGGGATCGAGGCGGTCAGGGCCCTCGTCGATTTGGTCGAAGGCGAAGTAGCGGGCCAGATCCGCTCGGCGCTCTCGGACCTCCAACTCCTGTATGCGAGGGCAAGCCGTGGCGAGCCGCTCGACGGCCCGCCGGAGGAGGGCGGCGCGGAACCCGAAACCGAGCCTCAATCCCAGAGCCAGAGCCAGGAACCGCCGCCGAAACTCTGGACTCCCGGTCGGGATTAGCTAAACTCGCCGCCGCTTCATGGCCGTCCGCGTGCGGACGGCTTTGTCACGAATCCCCCCGAAAACCTCGTCCCCACACCAACCGGAGGATCCTTCCTTGACTGACTTTCTGACCGACTACGGCATCGTTCTTGCGCTCGTCTGCGCCGGTGCCGCCGTCCTCTACGGCCTGCTCATCACGCAGCGCCTCCTCGCGCTTTCTCCCGGCAACGAGCGCATGCAGGAGATCTCCGGGGCTATCCAGGAAGGGGCCAAGGCCTACCTGAACCGCCAGTACACGATCATCGCCGTCGTGGCGATCCCGATCGTGGGCGTTCTGATCGCGATCCAGAGCGTGACCGTCGCGGTCGGCTTTGTCATTGGTGGCGTGCTCTCGGGCGCTGCGGGCTTCATCGGTATGAACCTTTCAGTCCGGGCAAACGCTCGCGTCGCGGAGGCGGCGCGCGGCGGTGTCCCGCCGGCACTCGACGTCGCGTTCAAGGGCGGGTCAGTCACCGGAATGCTCGTGGTCGGACTGGCGCTCCTGGGCGTCGCCGGCTACTACGGGATCCTGGTGCTCTCCGGAGAGTCGGACAAGGATGCGGTGGACGCGCTCATCGGGCTCGGATTCGGCGGTTCGCTGATTTCGGTGTTCGCTCGTCTCGGCGGCGGAATCTTCACCAAGGCTGCCGACGTCGGCGCCGACCTCGTCGGCAAGGTTGAGGCGGGCATCCCCGAGGACGACCCGCGCAACCCCGCTGTGATCGCCGACAATGTCGGCGACAACGTCGGCGACTGTGCCGGCATGGCTGCGGACCTCTTCGAGACGTACGCCGTGACCTCTGTTGCCGTGATGCTTCTCGGCGTCCTGACCTTCCCCGAGTTCTCCCGCGAGGTGTCGATCTACCCGCTCGTCCTGGGCGGCGTCGCGATTCTCGCCTCGATCGCGGGCGCTCTGATCGTTCGCACGACTACCGACAAGGTCGAGGGCGCTCTCTACCGGGGTGTGATCCTGGCCGGCGTCATCTCGGCCGCCGCGTTCTACCCGATCACCGATTGGTTGATGGGCGACGTTCTCGCGCTTGGCGACGTCACCGTTTCGGATCTTTGGTTCTGCGCGCTGATCGGAATCGGCGTGACCGGACTTCTCTTCGTGATCACGGACTACTACACGTCCACGCGATTCCGCCCGGTGCGCACGATCGCCCGTGCCTCCGAAACGGGACACGCGACCAACATCATCCAGGGGCTGGCACAGGGCTTTCAGGGAGCGGTGCTTCCGGCCCTGGTCCTGGTCCTCGCCATCTTCGGCGCGAATGAGCTGGCCGGCATCTACGGGATCGCGATCGCCGTGGTCGCCCAGCTCTCTCTGACCGGCCTCATCGTCGCGCTTGACGCGTTCGGGCCCATCACCGACAACGCGGGTGGCATCGCCGAGATGGCGGAGCTGCCCGAGGACGTCCGCAACGTGACGGATCCGCTCGACGCGGTCGGCAACACGACGAAGGCCGTCACGAAGGGCTACGCGATCGGCTCGGCTGTGCTCGCCGCGCTCGTCCTCTTCGCCGCCTTCAAGGAAGAGGCGCTTGCTGAGGGCAAGCTCGAGGTCCTCAACTTCGACATTGCGGATCCCGCCGTGTTGATCGGGCTCCTGATCGGCGGCATGATGGTCTACCTCTTCTCCGCGTTCGCGATCGAGGCAGTCGGTCGTGCCGGCGGCGAGGTCGTGGAGCAGGTTCGCAAGCAGTTCCGCGAGAAGCCCGGGATCATGGAGGGCACGGAGAAGCCCGACTACGCGGACACGGTCGCGATCGTCACCGCTGCTGCGCAGCGCGAGATGATCCTCCCGTCGCTGATCCCGATCCTGGTGCCGGTGATCGTCGGCATCATCAGCATCCAGGCCCTGGGCGGCCTGCTGATCGGAGTCATCATCGTCGGCCTCTTCATGGCTCTCGCCATGACCGTCGGCGGCGGTGCTTGGGACAACGCCAAGAAGCTGATCGAGGACGGTGCCCACGGCGGCAAGGGATCCGAAGCCCACGCCGCGTCGGTCACCGGCGACACGGTCGGCGATCCCTACAAGGACACGGCCGGTCCCGCGATCAACCCGATGATCAAGGTCGCGAACATCGTCGCGATCCTCATCCTTCCGATCGTCAACTTCTAGCCGTTTCGCTTAAGGTCGGCGACGTGACGGACACACCCGTCAACGTCGCCGACTTTGAGCGCCTTGCCTCGGAGCGGATCGAGGAGGGGGCGCTCGGATACTTCGCCGGGGGCGCCGGCGACGAGCGGACTCTGCGGCGCAACGCCGAGGCCTATGGCGAGTGGGAGCTGATCCCGCGCGTCCTGGTTGACGTCTCCGCGGTCGACTCATCGGTGGAGCTCTTCGGCTCCGAGCTCTCGATGCCGCTCGCCCAGGCACCTGTCGCCTTTCAGCGGCTGGTCCATCCGGAGGGCGAGGAGGCGATGGCGCGTGCCGCGGGTGCCGCGGGCACGGCGATGTGCCTCTCGACGATCGCCACCGCCACACCTGCGTCCGTTGCGGCTGCCGCGCCCGACACCACGAAGTGGTTCCAGCTCTACGTCTTTCGCGACCGGGCCGTGACCGAGGCGCTCCTGGCCGAAGCGGTCGAGTCGGGCTACGAGGCGATCTTTCTAACGGTCGACGCTCCGTTTGCCGGCAGGCGCGAGCGGGACCTGCGGGCGGGCTTCGAGGTCGATGTCGACGCGCCGAGCGTCACCGCGGCGATCGGGTCGGACCGGCCCGTCTCTGTCAAGGAGGTTTTCGGCCTGGTCGACGCCTCGCTCGATTGGGACGATTTCGGCTCGCTCGCCGCTGGCTGCGACCTTCCGGTCGTCGTCAAAGGCCTCATGCACCCAGCCGATGCCGAACTGGCAATCGATGCAGGCGCGGCGGGGGTGGTGGTCTCGAATCACGGCGGCAGGCAGCTCGATGGCGTCCCGGCGACGATCGATGCGCTACCCGCGGTTGCCGACGCGGTCGCTGGGCGTGTCCCCGTCCTCGTGGACGGTGGAATCAGACGCGGGACGGACGTGCTTGTCGCGCTCGCGCTTGGAGCCGATGCCGTGCTCGCGGGACGGCCGGCTCTATGGGGCCTGGCCGTCGGCGGTGAGGAGGGCGCGCGAGAGGTGCTCGAGATCCTGAAGGCCGAGATCAGGCTCGGGCTTGCGCTGCTGGGCTGTCCGACGCCCGCCGCAGTGTCGCGCGCGCACGTAGCGCGCGCGACCTCAGGCCTCTAGCTCCCGAGCTTGAAATGCCCCGTGTTCTCCGCATCGTCGCGGGTCTTCACAAAGCGGCCGGCCTTCTTCGCGTGCTGAAAGCCTTCCTTTATCTCTGACTTCTCCATGCCGAGCTGGCCGGCGACGTCTCCGCGTGTGAACTCCTCTTGTCCGAGTTCCTTGGCGGCATCGACTACTTGATCTTCGGTGGGGGTCTGAGCCATTGTGGGCTCCTTCCGGTTGTCGCGTTGACTATAAGCGTGGCAGGGTCGCTTCGACACGTGCCGCGAAAGGCGTCGAACCGGCGCCCAGACTCGGATCCGGCGGTAGCCTGCTGCAAGATGTGGCGTAGGCGCAGAGGACGGGGCGCGCGTTTCGCCGTGGGCGTTGCAACAGGGCTGACGCTAGGCCTCGGTAGCGGCACGGCGAGTGCGCAAGTCCTTCTTCCCGGGATCGATCCCGGGCCGATTCCGAGTCCGAACGGCGGCGGCCTGGTGCAGTTCGAGGGAGAGGCGGCAAACGCCGACCCGTTCGCGTTCCCGCCGACGCCCGAGCATCCGTTCATGGCGCCCAACGGCAGGTCGAACATCCATGTCGACGCGTATCAAACGGACACGAACACGATCCGCGGCCCGCTGGGTGAGACGACCACGGATTCGATCTACTTCATGCACGAGTGCGCGTCGATCACCTTCGACTCACAGGGCCGGCTCGTCACGATCTGCGTCGGCGTCGAACGGCCGATCCTGACGCTGATGGACCCAGACACGCTGCTGCCGCTGGCGACCTACGAGCTGCCCGTTCGGATCCCGGGCGCGGGCAGCAACCCCTTCACGGACTTCTCCGGAGGTGGCTACTTCTTCCTCGACAACAAGGACAGGGCGGTGATGCCGACCACCGATCGCCACGTCTACGTCATCGCGCAGACGGACGAGCCGGGCTTCGAGCGCGTCGAGAACTACGACCTGAACGGGCCAGTCACCTCGGACGACAAGGTGATCTCGGCGCTGCCCGACTGGCGCGGGCGGATCTGGTTTGCGACGGTGGAGGGAGTTGTGGGCTGGATTTCGCCGCGGTCGGGAGCAGTCCACTCGAAGGACCTTGGCGAGCGAATCGGGAACTCTTTCGCCGTGGACGAGCACGGCTCCGTCTACATGGTCACCGACGCAGCGCTGTATCGCCTGCGTGCTCGGAAGGGCGAGGTGAAGGAGCAGTGGCGGCGCGAGTATCCGAACACCGGATTGATGAAGCCGGGCCAGACTCAGGCCGGTTCGGGCACAACGCCCACGCTCCTCGCGGGCGGCAAGCTGGTCGCGATCACGGACAACGCCGATCCGATCCATGTGCTGGCGTTCAAGCGTGCGGTCAAGCCGCACGGCAAGCGCCTTGTCTGCAAGGAGTCGGTGTTCGAAGCGGGCGCCTCGGCGACCGACCAGAGCCTCATCGGCGCCGGCAGAACGCTGATCGCGGAGAACAACCATGGCTATTCAATTGCCAACACCGAACTCGGAGGCACGAGCGAGCCGGGGCTCCAGGCGGTGCGCCTGAAGCGCGGGCTCAGGGGTTGCCGCACGGTGTGGCGCTCAGATGAGATTGCGCCTTCGGTGGTTCCAAAGGCGTCCTCCAAGACGGGCCTGGTCTACACGTACACGAAGCCCGAGGGAACGGGAACCGATGATCCTTGGTACTTGACGGCGCTCGACTTCGAGACGGGGAAGACCCGCTGGAAGCGCCTTGCCGGCGAGGGCCTCGGCTTCAACAACAACTATGCGCCGATCACGATCGGCTCGGGCGGCCGGATTTATCTGGGCGTCCTCGGCGGGATGGTCGCGTTCTTCCCCTGATACACGAACCGCGCGAGTGGGATCCAGCATGCGATTCCTTCGACGGCCACCGGCGTACAGATTCCCTGAGTCGGGCATTCTTTCGGCATGGACCTCTTCGCCGGAATCTGCGTTCGCGACTACGAGACGGCAAAAGCCTGGTACGAGCGGTTCTTCGGAAGGGAGCCGACTTTTGTCGCCCATGAGACGGAGTGCGTCTGGGATCTTGCCGACCATCGCTCGATCTTCATCCTCGAGGACTCAGAGCGGGCCGGGCATGCAACCCACACGATCTTCGTCGACGACCTGGAGACGATCGTGGACGAGATCGCGTCCCGCGGGATCAAGCCCGACAAGCGGGAGACGTACAAGAACGGGGTTCGCAAGGCGACCTACCGCGATCCGGACGGGAACGAGATCGGCTTCGGCGGCGCGCCAACTTTCGATCAGGGGGAGAGATCATGAGAATCCTCGTCGCGCTCGTCGCGATCCTGGCCTCGACGGGCGTAGCCCAGGCGCACGACGTGAGCTACGACTCCGCGGTCACGATCGATTACGGGGAAAAAGCGCCCCGGGTCATCACCCACTTCTTCAACGGCAAGGTCAAGTCCAGCAAGCAGCTATGCGAGGGCAGTCGAACGGTGAAGGTGTTCCACAAGATTCCGGGCGCTGATGAGTTGGTCGGCTCAGTCGAGACGGCTGCGAACGGTCGCTGGTCGCTGGGCGACGACACAGCCCAGGGCCGGCACTACGCGAGGGTCGTCCCACGCGACATCGGAATCGGTGCGCACGATCACATCTGCGAGGCCGACGACTCGCGCGTGATCGTCCTCTAGCGGCGGGTCACTTCTCAAGTATCTCGATGCGGTAGTCGTCCGGGTCGCGGACGAAGCAGAGGCGAGAGCCTCCTTCACGCACCGTGTAGGGAGGCTTTTCGGGCTCGATATCGATGCTCGCGAGCCTCTCGAGCGTTCCGTCGAGGTCTTCTGCCGTGATGGCGATGTGGCCGTAGCCGGTGCCGACGTCGTAGGACTCAACGCCCGGGTTGTACGTGAGCTCGAGGCGGGCGCCGTCATCCGGGAGGCCCATGAAGACGTTGGTTGCCCCGTCCGGAAGGTCAAAGCGGTGGACCTCTTCGAAGCCGAGCCTTTCGTAGAAATCGACGGACTTGTCGATGTCGGTGATTCGGTAACAGGTGTGGATCAACTCAGAAGCCATGCAAGGCACGTTACCCGCCTGAGGGCGGTCGTAGACTCGGAATCGTGAGGGGATTCATTGGCTGAGCGCATGCCGCGGGAGGCGGCGCTACGGAGAGTTCACGGGACAGGCGCACTGTTCTCGGCCGCCTACGGCAACGTCGGCTCCTCGATCTATTACGCGCTCGGGCTGGTCGCGCTCTACGCGCTCGGGCTGACCCCGGTCACGTTCATGATCGCGGGGCTGATCTTCGCGTTCACGGCTGCGAGCTACGTGGAGGCGACGGTTCTGTATCCCGAAGCCGGCGGCTCGTCGAGCTTTGCTCGCCACGCCTTCAATGAACTGGCGAGCTTCCTCGCCGCGTGGGCGCAGATGCTCACCTACATCGTCACGGTCGCGATCTCGGCTTTCTTCGTGCCGCACTACCTCGCCGTGTTCTGGGAGCCGCTGGGACACGGGCCGGGCGACGTGATCTTCGGCGCAGGGCTGATCGTGGCGCTGGCGCTTCTCAACATCAAGGGAACGGAGGAGTCGGCGAAGCTCAATCTGGTCCTTGCGATCGCGGACCTCCTGACTCAGATCGTGCTGGTCGGGATCGGCCTGATACTCGTCTTCGACGCTGATCTTCTGGTGAGTCAGGTCGATCTGGGGGTGGCGCCGACCTTTGGCGACTTCGCTTTGGGAATCGCGGTGGGGATGGTCGCCTATACCGGCATCGAGACGATCTCGAACATGGCCGAGGAGGCGAAGGACGCCCACCGCACGATCCCGCGCGGGACGGGCTACGTGGTTGCGGCGGTCGTTGGTTTGTATGCCCTCCTGCCGGCGATCGCACTGTCCGCGATGCCGGTTACTCAGAATGCAGCCGGCGAGTACACGACCGCCCTGGGAACTGAGTTCGCTGACGACCCGGTGCTGGGCATCGTCCAGAACCTTGGGCTGGGGGCGGGTCTCACGGATGCGCTTGAGGTGTACGTGGGGATCCTGGCCGCGGTGATCCTTCTGATCGCGACGAACGCGGCGCTGATCGGCCTGTCGCGGCTGACGTTCTCCATGGGCCAGTATCGCCAGCTTCCCGAGGCGCTGCGGCAGGTGCATCCGAAGTTCAAGACGCCGTACGTGGCGCTGATCGTGTTCTCGGGCGTCGCAATCCTCGTGATGGCGCCCGGGCAGACGTCGTTCCTGGGAACGATCTACGCGTTCGGCGCGACGCTCTCGTTCACAGTCGCACACGTCTCGCTCATCCGGTTACGAAAGCTGCGCCCTCCCGACGAGCGGCCGAAGGCGAGCGATGGCTCGCGGCTTTGGCTCTCGCCGGGGAATGTCACGATCCGCGGGGTCAAGGTGCCGATCCTTGCGGTGCTGGGGGGCCTGGGAACTGCCGCGGCCTTCGTGGTGGCTTGCGTGCTCGATCCCGTCGTACTGGCGACTGGCGGTGGCTGGATGATCGCGGGGACGATCGGCTACGTCGTCTATAGGCGAAATCAGGGATTGCCGCTCTCAAAAACGGTGAAGGTGGCGCATCTTGCGCCGCTTGGCGTGGAGGAGCCCGAGTACCAGAGTGTTGTGGTCGTCTTCGAGGACGATCCGTTCAACGAGGAGATGGTCGCGACCGCAAAGGCGCTCGCGGCGAATCGCAGGAGGGCGATCCACGTGGTCGCGCTGATCACCGTGCCGACGCACCTGCCGCTGGACGCCGAGCTCGATAAGGAGGAGAGCGCCGCGCAGGCGAAGATTGAGCAGGCGAAGCTGATCTGTGGGCAGCGCGTGACGGGGTCGCTGGTGCGGGTTCGCCCCGGACAGGGAGCGGCGGCGATCGTGAAGTCGGCGAAGGCGCTTGGGGCGGCTGCGATCGTGATGCAGCTTCGCTATCGCGCAGGCGTGCCGGTGTACTCCAAGACCCTCCAGCTCGTGATGGCCAAGCGCCCGTGCCGCGTGATCGTCACGGCGAGCCCAGAGGAGGCGCGCGCGGGGATTGTGACCTCGCCGCCCGTCTAGAGTCGCGCTGATGACCGCTCCACGCCCAGACGAGGTCTACCGCGGCGCGACGCGGGTGATGTCGGTGGTGATCATCGTGTTCGGGCTCCTGATCGTCGCAGTCACCCTCGCGCGAGGCGGGGGCATCGCGGCGACGGGCCTCTGGATCGGCTTGATCTTCTGCGGGCTGGGTGCGGGGCGCCTCTACCTGTCGCTCCGAACGTGAGCGAGCGCCCGGCGGAATCGAAGGCGGGACCTCGCGGCTCAGGCGGGGCGATGATCTTCGCAGTCGCCTATTCGGCGGTCGGTTTCTCCCTCTACTTCTCGCTGGGCGTCGTCGCGGACTATGGGCTGGGCCTGACACCGCTGATCTTCCTGGGCGCCGGGCTCATGTTCATTCTCGCGACGCTCTCGTTCGCCGAGGGAGGTTCGATGTTCCCCGAGCGCGGGGGGTCGTCGAACATCGCCCGCTACGCGTTCAACGAGCTGATCAGCTTCATCGCCGGGTGGGCGCTTCTGATCGATTTCATCGTGGTGGTCGCGCTTGCCGCCGTGTCGGCGCCCCATTACCTCTCGCCGATCTGGGACGGCTTTGGGCACGGGACGGGCGAGGTGCTGACGGCGGTGGCGATCGTGCTTGGTGCCGCGCTTGTGAACGTGCTGGGCTGGTGGGGATTTCGGCGGCAGCGCTTGTTGGTCGCGCTGGCGATCGGCGACATCGTCGTTCAGTTGCTCCTGATCGTTGTGGGCCTCGCGGTGGCGTTCGACCCGGCAGCGCTGACCGAGAACCTGGACTTCGGTACGAGCCCGTCCGGAGCGGATGCGATTTATGCCTTCGTAATCGCGACGGTTGCGTTCGCCGGGATCGAAGCAGCGTCCGACCTGGCGCCGGACCTGGACTGGGACATGCCGGATCTACGCCGGGCGGTGACGGCGGGCGCTGCGCTCTTGCCGATCGTGTACGCCGGCGTCGCTGCGGTCGCGCTGATGGCCGTGCCGGTGATGGTGACTCCGAACGGGCCGGAGTCGGCGCTTGGAGGGGAGTTCATCGAAGAGCCGATACTCGGGGTTGCGAAGAGCTTCGACCCGGCGTGGGTGTCGGATCTGATGCAGGTGGTGGTCATCGCTGTCGCGCCGGTCGTGCTTGTGTGGGCGGCGTCGACGGCGATGCTCGGCCTCTCCCGGCACGTGTACGTGCTGGCGACGAACAGGCAGATCCCGAGCTGGCTCGGAAAGCTCTCCTCGCGGCGCACGCCCTATGTCGCGATCTGCGGGGCGACAGTCATCGCGGTCGGCTTGGTGATCCCGGGCGACATCGAGGTGCTCGCCGGCATCTATGCGTTTGGGGCGACGCTCGCGATTGTCATCGCCCACGCTTCGATCCTGCGCCTCAGGGCGAAGCGCCCAGAGGTGGCGCGACCATTCCAGGTGCCGTGGGATGTGCGGATAGGCGGCCGGGAGCTGCCGCTGCCGGCGCTCGTCGGATTCGTGATCACGGGTCTGGCGTGGGTGAGCGTGCTCATCTATCACGACGAAGCGCGCTGGGTCGGTGGCGGGTGGATGGCGTTCGGCTTGGTCGGATACGTCATCTACCGCAAGGGCTTCGAGGGGACGAGCCTGGTGAAGAGGGTCGAGGTGCCCGCCTCGGCGCTTGAGAAGCAGACGGTCGAGGTCGAATCCCACGACATCCTGGTGCCGATCTTCGGAACGCATCTCGACGACGACATCGTCGGGACGGCTGGACGCCTAGCGGCTGCAGCCGAGGGTGCGTCCGGGGTGCCGTCGCAGCTTCGGATCGTGTTCGTGCTCGAACTGCCGCTGACGGTGCCGCTCACAGCGCCGCCGTCGAATGAGCGGATGGAAGCAGCGAATGCGGCGCTCGAACGGGCGAAGCTGGTGGCGGAGGAGTACGACACCGTGGATGTGCAGGAGACGGTGGTTCGCGCTCGGAGCGCGGGGGCGGGCATCGTCCAGGCCGCGAGGGAGATGGGCGCGGAGATGATTGTCATGGGAGCCGAGCCGCCGACGAAGATCAAGGGCGGAGCCGTCCTGGGAGGGATCGGAGGGCATCGCCCGGATGAGATCGGGCCGGTCACGGAGTACGTGCTGTCGCGCGCGCCGTGCAGGGTGCTGGTCACGGCGCCAGTCGGCGATGGGCTCAGGTTTTCAGGACGGCGCACCCCGGCGGACACCGAATAGAGTCAGGCGCAGATGTTCATCGTCATCGTCGGATGCGGCCGAGTCGGCTCTTCGCTTGCGCGAACGATGCTCAAGGATGGGCACGATGTTTCGTGCCTTGACGAGGATCCGGAGGCGCACGCCCGGCTCGAGATCGGCATGGACAAGGCATGGGAGGACATGGGCGGCCAGTTCACCGTTGGCGCTGCTCTCGAGGTTGAGGCTCTCACTGCCGCCGGGATAGAAAAGGCGGACGTCTTCGTCGCATCGACCGATGGCGACAACACGAACATCGTGATCTCCCAGATCGCGAAGCGCCGCTTCAACGTGCCTACCGTGATCGCCCGGATCCTGGATCCGCTTCGCGCCGAGTGGTACGACCGCCAGGGGGTGCACACGATCTGCCCGACGAGGATTGCGGTTGAGATGCTCGAGGGGGAAGTGCGCGAGGCTGCGAAGCGCGCGGCGGGTACCGCGCCCAAGACCGGATCGGCTGACCACGAGGACGACGAGGTCTAGATGGGCGACGCCTCGAACATGTACGTGATCGTGGTCGGCGCCGGGAAGGTCGGTTGGAACATCGCGCGCGAGCTGCTCGAAAAGGGCCACGAGGTGACGCTGATCGAGAACGACCGCGAGCGCTACCAGACGGTTGAGCAGGAGCTCGAGCACAACATCCAGTACGGGGACGCCTCGGAGCTGTGGGTGCTCGAGCGGGCAGGCGTCCAGCGCGCCGACATGGTGATCGCTGTGACAGGCGACGACGAGGACAACATGCTGATCTGCCAGGTCGCGAGGGAGAAGTACCTGGTCGACCGGATCATCGCCCGCGTGAACAACCCGCGGAACCTGGAGCACTTCGAGCTCCTTGGCGTGCGCCCGGTGGTATCGGCGACTGATCTGATCATCCGGCTGATCGAGCACGAGGTGCCGGAGTACGGGCTCGTTCATCTGCTCGATCTGCCCGAGCAGCACCTGGAGATCATCGAGATGAACCTGCCCGAGGGCTCGCCGGCGACGGGGCAAAGGGTCGGCGACCTCCAGCTGCCAGAGGGAACGCTTCTGATCTCGGTGCTTCGCGGCTCGGAGGGCTTGATCCCCAACGCGGACACGGTGCTCGAGCCGGGGGATGAAATCCTGGCCGTCCTCGATCCGAAGATCGAGGACGAGGTGACGGCGTACTTCGCCGCGCCCGCGCATAAACCCGGCGAATGAGACAGGTCGATTTCCTCCTCGTGGGGGGCGGGATGGCCTCGGCCTACTGCGCGTCCGAGCTACGGCGTCAGGGTGCAGATGGATCGGTGTTGCTGGTGGGGAGGGAGAAGGACCCGCCATATGAGCGCCCGCCGCTCTCCAAGGAGTATCTGCGCGGCGACGCGGAGCGCACGGATGCGGTCGTGAACGGCGCGGAGTGGTACGAGGAGAACGACGTAGAGCTCATGACCGGCAAGAGCGTGATGTCGCTCGATACGGACGAGCGGGTGGCGAAGATCCAGGGTGGGGAGGAGGTGCGCTTCGGTAAGGCGCTGCTCGGCACCGGCGCGATGGTGAACATCCTGCGAGTCGAAGGCGCCGAGTTCGAAGGGATCCACTATCTGCGCGCCTTCGGCAACTCCGATGCGATCCGCGAGGAGGCGAAGCAGGCCAAAAAGGCGGTCCTTGTCGGCGGCAGCTACATCGGCTGCGAAGTGGCGGCCTCGCTGACAGAGCTGGGCGTGGAATGCACGATCGTGATGATGGAGGACGTTGCGCTCTCGACGGGCTTCGGCGAGGAGGCGGGAAGGTTCTTCCAGGGCGTTCTCGAGTCGAAGGGCGTCGAGTTCGTGGGCGGGACGTCGCTCAATTCGTTCGGTGGAGACGGGCGGGTCAAGAGCGTCGTGACCGAGGACGGGCGCGAGATCGAATGCGACTTCTGCGTCGTCGGCGCGGGGGTGCGTCCCGACGTGATGCTCGCGGAGCGCGCCGGGCTTGAGGTGGACGACGGGATCGTGTGCGACTCGAAGCTCGAGACGTCCGTTGAGGGGATCTTCGCTGCGGGCGATTGCTGCTCGTACGACAGCGTGGTCCATGGGCGCCGGCTCCGGGTCGAGCACTGGGACGTGGCGCTGCAGCAGGGGCGGCACGTGGGGAAGGCGATGCGAGGCAGCGACGAGCCCTACACGGCGATCCCATACTTCTTCAGCGACCTAAGCGACTGGACGGGCCTGGAGTACGTCGGGCCGGCCAAAGACTGGGACGAAGTCGTATTCCGCGGCTCGATGGATGACGGCGAGTTCTCGGCGTGGTACATCAAGGACGGCGCGGTCGCCGGAGCGCTAGCGGTGGGCCGCTCAGAGGACCTGGTCCACGCGCGAGCGCTGATCGAAACGGGAGGAATCGTCGAGGGGCAGAAGGCAGAGCTAGGAGACGCGGATTCAGATCTGGAGTCCGTAGGAACCTAGGCGTAGTCTCGCTATCGTTTCGGGCCGACACCGTTGGGGATTGGTGTAATTGGCAGCACGCGAGTTTCTGGTATTCGTAGTCGGGGTTCAAGTCCCTGATCCCCAGCCTCTTAACGCCCGCCGAAAGTAGGAATTCCCGCGATATTGGCGGGAATTCCACCTCTCGGTGCGATCGATCCGACCGGTGGGCGCAGGAAAATCGGGGTATAAGGTGAACTGACGCCTTACGGTGGATTCGTAGATGGCTGAGATGGACATCTATATGCGCCGGCGCCTCGTGGCGCTGGGTGGCCTTGTGGCCTTTTTCATCATCTTCGTGCTGCTTGTCAAGAGCTGCGGTGGCGACGACGAGCCCGAGCCTGTCGCGACCACCCCCGCGGGTGCCACAGGGGAGACCGGCAGCGCACTTACCCCCGAGCTCTTCATCGAAGAGGCAGACGGGATCTGCGCTCAGGCCAACCTGGCCGTGAGTGGGATCGACCCCGCTGCTACGGACGCGGCACAGCAGGAATACGGCATCACGAACGACGAGCTGAAATCCCTCCAGGGCCTCCAGCAAGCCGAGGCATCCGCGGACGTCGACAAGTTCCTCAACGACCTCGCGGCCGTCGTCAGCGCGCTTCAAGCCAAATCCCAGGCCGAGAAGGCAGCGGACATTGCCGGCGAGGACGCTGCTCAGCTCGAGATCGACACCGCCGAGGTCGCGGCACGCGATTCGGGCAAGAAGGCGGGCTTCTCCGACTGTGGCCAGTTCCTCGACGCCGGCGAGGAAGCCCCCGCCGGTGCGGGTGGCGGTGGCGGCAACGACGCAACCACTGACACCGGCGGCGGAGTCGCCCCGACCGACACCGGCACGGCGACCCCGCCGACCGACACCGGCACCCCGCCAACCGACACCGGCACCCCGCCGACCGACACCGGCGACACCGGCGGCGGCGGAATCACCCCTTAGGCAGCCAGGTCCGCCCAGGCGCCGTAGAGGCGCGCGTAAGCGCCGCCCGCTTCGATCAATTCGTCGTGCGTTCCTGCCTCGACGATCTCGCCGTGCTCGAGCACCACGATCTTTCCGGCCCGCCTGATCGTCGACAAGCGATGCGCGATCACGATTGCCGAACGCCCGTGCAGGAGGCGCTCGAGCGCCTGCTCGATCACCCGCTCAGTTCGCACGTCCACGTTCGACGTCGCCTCGTCCAGGATCAGGATCCGAGGCTCCGCGAGAAGCGCACGCGCGAATGAGATGAGCTGGCGCTGTCCTGCCGAGAGCTGCACGCCGCGCTCCCCGATCTCGGTGTCGAGGCCCTTCGGAAGCCTCGCCACGAAAGGCTCGGCTCCCACGGCTCGCACCGCGTCCTCGATATCCGAGCCCGGTGCGTCGGGGCGCCCGAATGCAACGTTCTCCCGCACCGTGCCCGAGAACAGATAACCCTCCTGCGGAACGATTCCCAGGCGGCTCCGAAGCGCCGAGGAGTCGAGGTCCCGCAGGTCGTAGCCATCCACCAGCACCTGGCCCTTCTGCGGATCGTAGAACCGCGCCACCAGCTTCGCGAAGGTCGACTTCCCGGCCCCTGTCTCGCCCACGAGCGCGACCGTTTGGCCGGCGGGGATGTGCAGGTCAATGCCTCGCATCGCCCACTCGTCGTCTTCGCCCACCTCGCGCGCGTCGCCTCCGCCCGCGTAGGAGAACCACACATCGCGCAGCTCGATCTCGCCCCGGATCTCTCCCGGATCGATCGCATCCGGCTTGTCGACCATGTCTGGGCGCGTGTCGAGGAGGTCGAAGATCTTGTCCAGCGCCGCCATCCCCTGCTGGTAGGTCGTGTAGAGCTGTGAGATCTGCTGGATCGGGTCGAAGAACTGGTTTAGGTATCCGATGAAGGCCACGACGACGCCCGTCTCGATGTCGCCCTCGATTACCTGAAAGCCGCCGTAGAGGATGATCGCCGCCGTTCCGATCGCCGACAGGAGCTCCACCGCCGGGAAGTACGACGCGTTGAGGTAGACGGTCCGCATGTTGGCTTCGCGGTTCTCGGCGTTCAACTCGGTCATGCGCCCGATGTGGCGCTTCTCCTGGCCGAAGCTCCGCACCACCCGCACACCGGAGAGCGACTCCTGGAGATACGCCGTGATGTTCGCGATCTTCTCGCGCGTCAGCCGGTACGCATCCGCGGAGATGATGCGGAAGACGACGCTCGCAATGAAGAGAAGCGGGAAGGTCAGGAAGACGACGAGCGCCAGCCCCACGTCGAGGAGCATGAGGATCACCACTACGCCCACGAGCGTGAGCGTTGCCTGGAAGAGCGTCACGATCCCATCGGTGACGAGCGAGTCGAGCGCCTGCACGTCGTTCGTCAGGCGCGAGATCAAAACGCCCGCCTTCCGCCGCGTGAAGAAGCCGATCGACATCGCCTGAAGGTGCTGGTAGATCCGCGTCCGCAGGTCCTGAAGCGCCCGCTGCCCGACCCATCCCACGAGGTATGTCTGCGCGTAGCTCGCCACCCAGAAGATCGCCGCCGAGGCGAGGAACACCAAGACGATCACCGTCAGAGCGGTCTCGTCGCCAGCAGAGATTCCGTCGTCGATCGCCCGGCCGGCCAGGTACGGGGGTGCCAGGCCGGCTGCGGTCGCGACGATCAGCGCGCCGAACATGAGCAGGACCTGCTTGCGGTAGGGACGCAACAGGCCGAGCATCCAGCGCACCTTCCGGCCGCGCTGATCCTCGCCCCGGACTACACGCCACATGTCGCGGAACATCGCGATCGTGCCGGCGATGCGCCCGTCCTCGGTCGGCGGCGCCTCGACCGGGCGCTGCGGCGTCCCATTCCGCGAGTCGCTCACAAGCGTGCCACCTCCTCGCGCTCCTCCAGGTCACGCTGAAGGAAAACGGCGTCCTCGCAGCCGTGCTCGGCAATCTCGCGGTATAGGTCGCACCGTTCGAGCAACTCCTCGTGTGTGCCACGGTCAACGACTCTGCCCGCGTCCATCACCACGATCTCATCCGCCAGCGAGATCGTCGACAGGCGGTGCGCCACCACGAACGTCGTCCGCCCGCGCATCACCTCTTGAAGCCCGCGCTTGATCTCCGCCTCGGTGCGTGCATCGACCGACGACGTCGCGTCGTCGAGGATCAGGATCCGCGGATCGGCCAGGAGCGCTCGCGCGATCGCAACGCGCTGGCGTTGCCCGCCCGAAAGCGTCAGCCCACGGTCGCCGACGACCGTGTCGTAACCGTCGGGAAGGCGCTCAATGAAGCCATGTGCCTGAGCGAGGCGCGCCGCCTTTTCGATCTCCTCGTCGGTCGCCTCCGGGCGCGCGTAGGCGACGTTCTCGGCGATCGATGCCGAGAACAGGAAGCTCTCGTCGGCGACGAACGACACCGTGCGGCGGACGGACGCCACATCGACGTCGCGCAGATCCGCGCCGTCGATCGAGACCGACCCGGACGTGGGGTCATAGAGGCGCGCGAGCAGCGCCACCAGGCTCGTCTTGCCCGAGCCGGTCGGCCCCACGAGCGCGACCGTTGATCCGGCCTCAACCGCCATCGAGACGCTCTCGAGCGCCGGCTCGGCACCCGTTCCGTCGCCGTAGAGGAGGGTCACGTCGTGCAGTTCGACCTGGCCCAGCCCATCGGGCAGCGGCGGGGCATCCGGGGCGCTTTCGATTCGCGGCTCACGATCGAGGATCTCGAACATCCGGTTGCCCGAGGCGGCGGCGCGCTGCGCCATCCCGAGGGAGGTGCCGAGCATCCGCATCGGGCCCGTCAGCATGATCACGTACGCGTAGAAGGCCGTGAACTCACCCAGCGTGATGTCGCCCGCGATGACCGACCGCCCTCCGACGAACAGCACCACGGCTAGGCCGATCGAGGGCAGGAAGCCCATCAGCGGGTTGTAGAACGCGCGAAGGCGCGTCGAGTACACGTTCTGGTCGAACACCCGCCCAACCGAGCGCTGGAAGCGATGGAGCATGTGCTCCTCCCGCGCGAACGCCTTCACGACGCGAATTCCCGAGACGCTTTCTTCCGCCTCAGCGGTCAACTCGGCCAGCCGCTGCTGAACCTCTTGAAGCGCGGGGCGGCTCAGGCGGCTGTAGCGCGCCGCGGTCGCGACCACAACCGGAACAGGCAAGAGAGCAAGAGCGGCCAGGGGAGGGTCGAGTGCGAACATCACGATGCTCGCCAGGACGATGGTCAGCGCGTTCTGGGTGAGGAAGATCAGGCCGTAGCCGAGGAAAAAGCGGATCGACTGCAGGTCGACCGTCGCCCGCGACATCAGCTGCCCCGTCTGCTGCGTGTCGAAGAAGCCGAGCTCAAGGCGCTGAAGCTGGGCGTACATGCGCTCCCGCAGGTCGAACTCGACCGCGACCGACACCTTGCCCGCGATTATTCGCCGCACGACCGTCAGTCCCAGGCGCAACACGCCCGCGCCGAGGATCGCCAGCGCCAGCGGCCAAAGGTCGGCCTTGTCGGCGGCCGAGCCATCGTTGATCACGTCCACTGCCTTACCGATGAAGAGCGGGATCAGCACCGATACGCCCATCGCCAGCCACGCGAAGAGGAGCGATCCCAGCGCCGCCCGCCGATACGGGCGAAGGAAGCCGAAGAGTCGCCAGAGCGATGCCATCCATCCTTACTATACGAAGTGAAGTAATGGCCCAAGCGGGGACATTCGGCGCGATAATGCGCCCGTGAGCGACGAACCAGAAGCGTCAGTCCCGCGCCCGTCTTCACCTCGACGCCCGCCCGCCGGCCTGTGCGACAGCTGCGCCCACCAGCGCCTCATCAGCAACACGCGCGGCTCGTCGTTCTCGATGTGCGACCGCTCCCGCACAGACGACGCCTACCCGCGCTATCCGCGCCTGCCCGTGCTCGAGTGCGCGGGCCACGAGCGGCGGCTCGATGGCACGGAGGCGCCTGAAGGACCTCGCTAGGCCTCCGGGACGAGTCTGCCTGCGGCGCTGAGCGCTCCGGCGCTCGCGGTTAGCACCAGGCCGATCGCGACCGCTTCCTGCATGGACAGGTCCTGGCCCAGCACGATGAACCCAGCCGCCGCCGCCACCGCCGGCTCCAGGCTCATGAGGACGCCGAACGTCGACTGGGGCAGGCGCCGTAGCGCCTCGAGCTCGAACGAGTAGGGAATCGCAGAGCTCAGGATCGCCACGCCAAATGCGATCGCCAGAAGCTCTCCGTCTAGAAGATCCGCGGCGCCGTCAGCCAACCCGAACGGCAATGCGACAACAACAGCGATCGCCATCGCGATCGCCAGTCCCGAGCCGCCGGGGACCGCCCTGCCCACCCGCGCCGTGACGGGGATGTAGAGACCCCAGCAAGCGCCTGCAAAAAGCGCGAACGCGCATCCGAGCGCGTCCAGGTCAGAACCAGGCACGGGAGCGAGAAGCAGCAACCCAGCGGCTGCAAGTGCCACCCACAGCAGATCGAAGCGCCGCCGCGATCCGATCACGGCCACCGTGAGCGGTCCCACGAACTCGATCGTCACGGCGATGCCGAGCGGAATTCGGTCGAGCGACTCATAGAACGAGAGGTTCATCAGGCCGAGGATCAAGCCGAGCGCAACAACGTCCTTCGCGCCCGTCTCCGGCAGGCGCAGCGCCGGTCGCCAGATCGCCACCAGGACGAGCGCGGCGAAGAGGATGCGCAGGAACACCGCGCCGCCCGGCCCAACCTCGTCGAACAGCGTCGTCGCGATCGCCGCGCCGACCTGGACCGAGACGATCCCACCGATGACCAGCGCGGCCGCAGTCGCGCGCGAGCCCTTCACGGCCGCCTCCTCGGAGGCGTTCAGCTCTGAGTCCCGCAGCCCGTGCCCGCCGAGCGCGCGTTACCGCTCCGTTCAGCGGCCCGGCGAAGCCCCTTGGGGCTGAGGAGCGTGCACGAACTCTGATCGAGCCGACCCTGGAAGCGGCTCAGGCGAAGGCCGTAACGCCGGCCCTTGTCGCTGGGAAGCGCGCACGAGTTGAATCTGTCGTCCTTGATGACGAACTCCTCGCCGTTGCTCAGGTTCGCGCCCTTGTAGACCCGCAACACGCGATAAACGAGCTTCACGTCCCCGCTCTGGGGGTTGTCGTCCTCCTTGACGTCGACGAGGCGTGCGGTAGCCGCGGCGTCAAATCCGTGAAGCGTCTCCTTCGCATCAGGATCCTCGACGCACGAGCAAGCGAGGGCCGGCGGCGCTGTCACCAGCATCGCCGCGACCGCGACCGCGACACCTACGAGCACCCGTTTCACGCCAGCAACTCTACGCCGACTGCAACACGCCTCGGTGGGCGTCTCATTTCGCCGTTGCGCGGCGATACATCGCGGTCGAGATGAAGAAGAACACGACGGTGATCACGATCGTCTCTAGGAACGCCACCCACACATCGGTATTTGCCGGCGCGCTCTGCCACAGATGGCGCATCGCGTCGACCATCGTTGTGAATGGGTTGATCTCGGCGAACGTCTGGAGGGCGGCAGGCATCGACTCGACGGGCACGAACGCTGACGAGATGAACGTGAGCGGGAAGATCGTCATGAAACCGATCGCATTTGCCGCTTCGGGAGTCGACGAGATCATCCCGATATAGGCAAACACCCACGAGAAGGCGTAGCCCAGCATGACCATCAGCAGCAGGCCCAGGAGGATGTTGCCGATCGGCGCGTCGAACGCAAAGCCAACAAAGAGGCCGACGATCGTCACGATCGTCATCGAGAGCAGGTTCGTTGCGATGTCGGCGATCGTCCTGCCGGCCAGCACTGCCGAGCGCGCCATCGGCAGCGAGCGGAAGCGGTCGATCAGTCCCAGCTGAAGGTCTGCCGAGAGGCCGAGCGCCGTCGCAAAGCCACCGAACGCGATGTTCTGGACCAGGATGCCCGGGATCAGGAAGTCTGCGTAGCTGTCGTAGTAAGGCGGCACCTGGATCGCGCCACCGAACACGTAGACGAACAGCAGCACGAACATCACCGGCTGGATCGTGAAAGCCGTCAAGAGGTCCGGCGCCCGGACGATCCGGATCAGGTTGCGCTTGGCGAGGACGAGCGTGTCGGAGATCGCATGGCTCATCGCGCGGCCTCCTCGTCTTCTTCGGAAGCCTCTTCCGCCGCGTGGCCCGTCAGCGAGATGAACACGTCGTCCAGCGTCGGCCGGCGAACGGCGAGGTCCTCGACGGCTACGCCTGCGGAATCCAAGCGGCGAACAGCAGCGGCGATTGACGTGCGCGTACGGTCGAACGGCACGCTCACGACGCCGTCGGCGCACTTCGGCTCCTCGCTCGAGATGCCGGCAAGCGTGTCGATCGCTAGCTGGACCTGTGACTCGTTGCCCAGGGTCACCTCGATGCGCTCGCCGCCGATCATGTCCTTGAGCTCGTCGGACGTGCCCTCGGCGATCACTTCGCCGCGATCGAGCACTGCGATCTGGTCGGCCAGGCGGTCCGCCTCATCCAGATACTGAGTGGTGAGGAGCACGGTCGTGCCCTCCTCGACCATCGCCTCGATCGTCTCCCACATTCGCAGCCGGCTGCGCGGGTCGAGCCCGGTCGTCGGCTCGTCGAGAAAGATCACGGGCGGCTCGGCGACCAGCGCTGCGGCGAGGTCGAGGCGCCTCCGCATCCCGCCCGAGTACGTCTTCACCAGGCGGTCTCCCGCCTCGTCGAGCTCGAAACGATCGAGCAGCTCTCGCGCCCGCTCCGCCGAGCGCTCCTTACCGAGGTGGTAGAGGCGCCCGACCATCTCCAGGTTCTCGAACCCAGTCAGGTTCTCGTCGACGGCGGCGTTCTGCCCGGCTAGGCCGATCTGCGACCGGAGCTCGGCAGCGTCGTCCTCGACGTCGAGCCCAACCACGCTGGCCTTGCCCGCGGTCGGCGGCAGCAGCGTGGTCAGGATGCGGACCGCGGTTGTCTTGCCCGCGCCGTTCGGCCCGAGGAGCCCGAGCACGGTCCCGCGCTCGGCGCGAAGGTCGATTCCGCGGAGCGCTTCAACGTCCTTGTAGGTCTTGACGAGGCCCTTGACCTCGATCGCGAGTTCTTCAGGCATAAGCGTTTCAACCTAGCCACCGCTCTGGCGAAACCGTGAAAATTCGGTGTGGCGGCGCCCAAAACAATGGGCGAATGTCCTAGAGCGGAGAGAGGCGCCCGCATACGATCAGCGGCATCGAACGCCCGATCATCTGCATCAACTTGGCGCGCTCAACCGAGCGCCGCCAGCGCATGGAGCGCCGCTTCGAAGAGCGAGGCCTGCTCGGCCGCGTGACTTTCGTCGAAGCCGTCGATGGCCTCGCGGTTGGCACCGAAGGCGACGATTGGGCGAAGTCCGGACGCGGCTGCTTCGCCAGCCACCTCGAGGTGATGCGAACACTCGTGTCCGATTCCCGCTTCTCGGAGAGCGGCGTGATCGTGTTCGAGGATGACGTCGTCATCCACCGCGAGTTCGCCGAGCGCTCGGAGGCGGCGCTCGCGAACCTGCCGCAGGACGCGACGCAGTGCCTGTTCGGCTTCATGCTCGCTCCGCCCGATCCCGACCTCGTCTGGGCCGGAAGGGAGCCGGCTCTCCACAACCTGGTCGCGGTCGAGGCGGACTGCATGTGGGGCAGCCACTGCTACTGGATGACACCCGATCGCGCCGAGCGAGCTCTCGAGGTGTATGGAGAGCTCCCCTTCGACGAGTTCCCGGTGGGCACCGAGCGCTTCACGGTGCCTCGCGCCGGCTACGCAAGCTGGCCGGCGCTAGCCCTCCAGGAGGCGGCGGACTCGACGATCCGCTCCGATGAATCGATGGAGGAGTGCCACCGCCGTGGCCAGGCACGGTGGCCTCTCGCCGAGTACCTCGGAGCGGGTGACAATGAGGAGGCTCTTGGCTTCCGCGGCACGCCCGAGCCGACGATCGGTCTCTGCATGATCGTCCGCGACGAGGCCGAGGTGATCGAGCGCTGCCTTGGCTCCGTCGCCGGCCTGATCGACACGTGGACGATCTGCGATACCGGCTCCGAAGACGGAACGCCCGAGCTGATCGAGAAACGCCTGAAAGGCATCCCGGGGAAGCTCCACCGCACCGAGTGGCGCGACTTCGGCCGCAACCGCTCGGAGCTCATGGAGCTCGCCCGGGGCACCGCCGACTACCTCCTCCTCGTCGATGCCGACATGACCATCGACTGGCGCGGCCCGCTGCCAGAGCTCACCGCCGACGCTTACGAGCTCAGCCACGAGGGCGACCTCGGCTACTGGATCCCGCGCCTCGTACGCGGGAACCTCGACTGGCGTTTCGTGGGTGCCACCCACGAGTACCTGGCGCTCGATGGCGACCACACCCGCGAGCAGCTCCGCGAGCTCGTGATCGAGCATCACGCGGATGGCGGCACGCGCGACGAGAAGTTCGAGCGCGACCGCGCGTTGCTCGAAGCGGCGCTTCAGGTGAACCCCGATGACGAGCGCTCGACCTTCTACCTGGCCCAGACGCTTCGCGACATGGGCCAGACACAGGAGGCCATCGAGCTCTACAGAAGCCGAATCGAACTGGGGGGTTGGGACGAGGAGGTCTTTTACGCCGCCCTTCAGGTCGCGATGCTGACCGCGGAGGACGATCCGCGCGCTTCGATCCCTCTTTTCCTCGAGGCCTTCGAGCGGCGGCCAACCCGCGCGGAGCCGCTGCACGAGGCGGCGTATGTATGCCGCACGCTCGGTTGGCACGAGGCGGCATACACGTTCGCGCGTCGGGCTGCCCAGATCCCGGCTCCGGACGACATCCTGTTCGTGGGCCGAAGCACGTACGAGTGGGGCGCCCTGCTTGAGCTCGGGCTCGCCGCGCACGACATCGAACGCCATGACGAAGCGACTGCGGCTTACGGGGAGCTACTTCAGCGTGACCTGCCGGCGAACATCGCCGCCTCGGTCAGGGAGAACGTGAGGCGCGTGGCCAACCGGGTCGGGTACGGCGATCTGGCGGATCGAAACACCGCGGTGGCGCTCGCCAATCTCGCGCCATCGCTGCGCACGGCCGAGATCAAGCTCGAGGTCGACCCGCCGTGGCCGCAGTTCAACCCCTCAGTCGCAGTCGACGGAGACGGGTTCCGGGCGATCGTGAGGACCGCGAACTATCACCTCGACCGCGGTGTCTATTCGACTGTCGACGGCTCGGATGCCGTTCGCACGATCAACTACCTCGCGAAGTTCGACGCCCAGCTCCAGCTGCTCAGCGTGGAGCCCCTTCGGGACTTCGAGGGCGAGATGGACTGGCACGACTTCCCGGTCCAGGGCTGGGAGGACTGCCGCCTGTTCCAGATCGACGGCACGTGGTATGCCACCGCGACGTCCCGCGAAGTCGTTCCCGAAGGGGTTTGCCAAACCGTTCTCCTGGAGCTGGACGGCTCCAGCATCGCCGCGGCTCGCATCCTCCCGGGGCCGGACGAGCATCGTCACGAGAAGAACTGGATGCCGTACGTCTCAGATGGGCAGCTCCTCTTTGTCTACACGAGTTCGCCGACCGTGATTACGCGCGTGGACCCCGATGCCGGAGGGCCCGAGCCCTTCGCGCATCACGATGCGCCGGAGGAGGCGAGCGAGTTCCGCGGGGGCTCACAAGGCGTCGCGGTGGACGGAGGCGTGCTGTTCTGCATCCACGAGGCGCTCGACTTCGGCGGTCCGCGGCGCTACCTGCACCGCTGGGTGCTGTTCGATCCGGAGTGGCGCCTGAGCGCTGTATCTCCGCGCTTTCACTTCGCCGATCACGACATCGAGATCTGTACCGGCCTCGCGAAGCGCGGGTCGGAGCTGATCGCATCCTTCGGGATCAACGACCGCATCGCCGCGCTCGCCGTAATGGACGAGGCCGAGATCCTGGCGAGCCTTGACGGTCTCGAGTCACTGCTCGCGAAGGTGTGATTGCTCTACTCTGAAGGCATGACTTCTGAGCAGGGATTCAACCGTCGTAAGTTCATCGCGTCCGGAGTCGCCCTCGGCGGCTCGGTTCTTTGGGCGCCGAGCTTCGCCGCGGCGAGGGGTGGGGGCATCGCAGGGCGCATTCAGGAGCTGCGCGATGAGATCGCATCGAACAACGTCAGGGACGAGCGCCTTCTCAACTCGATGCTTTCCAAGCTCGACCGTGCGAAGACGGCCGTGGAGGGCGGCGATGAAGAGCTCGCCTGTTCGCTCCTCAAGAAATTCGTTCAGATCGCCAACAAGAATGAGCCGACGGACGACAACGGGATCACCGTGCGGGAAGAGCGGAGCTGGAAGCAGACGGCGCGGGACATCCGCAACGAGCTCGGCTGCGACGCCGGCCCGACCGGCCCGACGGGCCCAACTGGCCCGACGGGCCCAACTGGCCCGACTGGCCCGACGGGACCGACGGGACCGACGGGCGCAACGGGACCGACGGGCGCAACGGGCGCAACTGGCGCGACCGGTCCCATCCGCCGCCTCTAGCGCCTAGCTGACGGTCCAGACGTAGCGCGCGGCGTCGCTGGTGTTGCCGGCCTCGTCCACTGCTCGCACCCGGAATACGTGCCGGCCCTGTGAGACGCCGGTGAAGTCCATTCCTGCAGCCGGGCAGGAGGCGTAGTTCCCGCCGTCGAGCTTGCAGCGAAATTCGACGTCGCCCTCATCGGCCTCGTACTTGAACTTGGCCTTCGTCTTCTTCGTCTTGGCCTTCGGGCCGCTCGTGATGAGAACGTCGGGAGAGACCGTGTCAACCGTGAACGTCGCTTCAGCCGGAGTGGGGTCGACGTTCCCCGGGGCGTCGGTCGCCCGAACCGCAAACGTGTGCTCGCCCTCGCCAAGTGCCAGCGAGCGCGGCGAGGCGCAAGTGGCGAAGCTGCTGCCGTCGAGGCTGCACTCGAAGGTCGAACCGGGATCCGAGGAGCTGAACTCGAGATCGACTCGGGAGGAGCGGACCGAGCCGTTTGGTGGGTCCGTGATCGTTGTCTCGGGGGCAACGGAGTCGACCGAGATCAGCCTGAAGGCGGTGAAGCCGCCGACGTAGAGGTCCTGGTCGTTGTCGGTATCCAGGGCGGAAAGCCTCTCGAACGTCGTGATGAAAACGTTAGTCCCTGGAGTTGTGCCGGCGAAGGTCGCCGAGAATGGTCCGTTCCCGTCGAAGGTGCCTGCCGACCCCGCTGAGGCGCGGAAGATCGACGAGCCGTTGCTGGCGCCGAATACGTCCTGGGCTGTGTCGGCGTCGTCCGTGGTCATCTGCTCCTGAGACTCCAGGATGACGCGCGAGCCGTCCGGGATCGCCGCGCGGAACCTGGCGTCGAACGCGCCTTGGTCGTTCGTACCGGCGGACATGCGGGTGAGCGCACCGGTTGCCGTATCAGTGCGGTAAATGTCCTTGGCTGAATCGCCGTCACCCAGCACCATGGCCTCGTCGGTGCTGAAGAACGCAAAGCTGCCTGTGGTCGAGATGTCGTTGAAGTCGGCGACGAAGTCTCCGGTCAGCCCGTTGCCGTTGATCGTGCCGGCGCTGATCAGCGTGGTGGTCGACCCGCTGCGCATGTACACGTCTTGCACGGTGTCCGTTTCGCCGGCGACCATCGCCGCATTCGTGGTGAAGAAAACCTTTGTGGCATCGCTCGACGCTCGTTGGAAGTTCACGTCGAGCACCGCCTGAGCGCCAGGCCCCGGGCCGGTCGAGAGCAGGGTGATCACTCCGCCGAGGGCCTGGAACAAGTCGCGCTTGCCCGTGTCGGTGTCCGTGCCGGCCCCGGGTATCGCCTCGGTGGATGAGAAGATGACCCGCGTGCCGTCCGCCGAGTTGTCGTGGAAGCCGACCGCGACGGATGTCCCAGGTGTCACCAGGGTCGTGACGCTGGACGAGAGGTTGCGCTCGTAGATGTCGGTGGTGCCGTCGAAGCTGACGAAAGGCTCATCGGTCTGCAGGAAAACCCGCTGGCCGCTGTCGGACACGCCGACGAAATCAACCTCCTGCGTGCCCGTGTCACCCGGGCCCTGCGAGACGTGCACGAGCGGCGCCGGAGCATCGGCGTCAAAGACGTAGACATCCTCCTGAAGGTCCGTATCGGTGTTCAAGAGGCGAGCCTCCGTCTGGAAGAAGACCTGCCCCGTCGAGTCGATGAGATGCACGAACTCCCGGGCGTCGCCTCCGCCCGCGCCCGGGCCGGGATCCGTCGGCCCAGTCGAGATCAGGGTTGTTGTATCGGTCGCAGCGTTGCGCTCGTAGACGTCGATGTTCACGTCGGTGTCCCCGCTCACAAGGCTCTCGTTAGTCGAAAAGTAGACGCGGAGTCCATCGCTACTGGTTGCGAGGAAGTTGTTGGAGAAATCGCCGTTGCCTCCCGTGGGCCCGATCGTGACCAATTCGGTGGTGCCGCCTTCGACGGTGTTGTCGCGATCACGCAGGTAGAGGTCTCTGTCGAAGTCCGTGTCGCCCGGAGCCATGTGCTCCTCGGTCTCGAAGACGACGAAGTCCGAGGTGCCGTCTGTAGACGACTGGAAGATCACGAATGCACTCGCAGCGGATGGGCCGATCAAGAACGCGCAACAGCCGATGGCGACCGCGAAGAGCGTCCGCGCGAAGCACATGAGACGAGCAGCCCCTCTCGTCTCCCCGTTGCCCGCCATACCGCGAGCCTACTCGTCACGAAGCGCCGGTCCAAACGCTGATAGCTTCGAAGCGATGCTGGGGGCGAGCCAAGAGAGCAGCCCAGACGCTCCAGGCGAGCATCTGACCTTCGTCGGGCACTCGACGGTCCTGCTCGAGATCGGCGGCGCGCGCGTCCTCACCGACCCGATCCTGCGCGACAGGGTCCTCCACATCCGTCGGCACGTCGGAGCTGTGGCGCCTGACGTCGTCGAGCGGATCGATGCCGTTCTCATCTCCCACCTGCACCCGGACCACCTCGATCCCCCGTCGATTCGCAAACTGGGGCGAGAAACGCGCATCCTGGCCCCAGCGGGCTCAGCTCGGCTCTTGCGGCGCTACGGCTTCAAGCACGTTGACGAGGTCGCAGCGGGTGATTGGGCCGAGATCGAAGGCGCCCGGATCAACGCTGTGCCGGTCGAGCACGACGGGCGGCGCTACCCGATCGGCCCGCGGGTCCAGGCATTGGGGTATGAGATCCAGGGTGCCTCGACCGTCTTCTTCGCCGGCGACACCGCTCCCTTCGACATGAGCAACCTGACCGGCATCGACGTCGCGCTCCTGCCCATCGCCGGCTGGGGCCCGAACCTGCGCGAGGCGCATCATCTTGATGCCAGGCTCGCCGCTGAGGCCGCTGCCGCCATCGGCCCGCGGGTTGCAGTGCCGATCCACTGGGGCACGATGTTGCGGATGGGGCTCGGCGACCGGGCGCACGAGATCCTCGTCCACCCAGCGGAGAAGTTCACCGCCCGCATGGCCGAGCTCGCGCCGGGCGTCGAGGCGCGGGTGCTTCAACCCGGCGAATCGATGCCGCTCTAGGAAGCCGGCCGCGGAAGCGCCCGCGCTTGACAGCACCCCGAGGGCGGCGGATACTTGGCTTGATGGCTCGAATCGCGGTAGCCGTCATCGCACTGACACTCGCGGGGGTTTCGTTGGCCGCCGCTCCCGAGCTGCGCGCCGGGACCGCCGGTTGCCAGGATGCGAAGACCGCACTCGCCGACGCCAAGCAGAAGCTCAGGAAGGCAAAGAAGGCGCTCAAGGAAGCCGAGACGCCGCGCGCCAAGGAGAAGGCGAAGAATCGGCTCAAAAAGGCAAGGGACCGCCTGCGTGACGCCGAGGAAGCCGCGGCCGAGGCGTGTACCGGGGAGGTCCGCTTCATGGTCATCGGCGCGCAGGGCAAGGGCAACACGGGCCAGGCCGAAGTCGGCGCCGCGATGGACACGGTGTGCGAAGAGAGCGGATGCGACTACATCATTGGGCTCGGCAACAACATCTACGACAGCGGCGTGACCTCGACTAGCGACGATCAGTTCATGTCGAAGTTCGAGACGCCGTACGCGGGCAACGACGTCAAGTTCTGGCTCGGGCTCGGCAATCACGACTATGGCGGGAACGGGGCGGGCACCGAGCCGGCGAAGGCCCAGGTCCAGATCGACTACACGGAGGTCTCCCCATCGGGGAAATGGAAGATGCCGGACCGCTACTACCGGCGCACGGACGGGCCTGTCGAATTCTTCACGCTCGACACGAACCCGCTGATGTTCGGCGACGATGACGACCAGGAGACCGACATCTCCACTTGGGTGGCGAACTCAGACGCTGAGTGGAAGATCGCACTCGGGCTGCACGGCTATCGCTCCAACGGCCCGCACGGGAACGCCGGCGACTACGACGGCACCTTTATCCCCCCGGCAGACGGTACGAACGTGAAGGATTTCATCGAGGACAACATCTGCGGAGAGGCGGACGTCTACTTCTCCGCTCACGACCACTCGCTCCAGTGGCCGGAGCAAGATGCAACCAACTGCCCCGGCACCGAGCTGATCGTGAGCGGAACTGCCGCTGCGAGCAGCGAGCTCGAGGGTGACAACCCGACCCATTTCGAGAGCCTGGCGCTCGGCTTCGCCTACGTCGTGATCGAGGGCAGCCAGATGACGGTCGACTTCATCGACGCGGACGGCGCCCTTCTCTTTACCCGGACGATCACGAAGTAGTGGGTCATGAGTCGCCGCACCTTCGCAGCGTCAGGCCTGGGCATGGTGGGTAGACCCGCGTCGCATGCTTGACGGCCTGACCTTCCTGGCCGAGTCATCCGAGCTATTGCCCGCTCGGAGTCAGATGGCGTTCACCCTCGGCTTCCACATCGTCCTTGCCAGCATCGGGGTCGCCTTCCCAGCGATGATGCTGATCGCCAACTACATCGGCTTGAAGAAGGACGACCCGGTGGCGCTCGAGCTCGCGCAGCGCTGGTCCAAGGTCGCCGCCGTCACCTTTGCCGTGGGAGCGGTCACCGGAACGGTTCTCTCGTTCGAGTTCGGCCTGCTTTGGCCGGCGTTCACGGGGCGCTTCGGCGAGGTCTTCGGGATCTTGTTCGCGATCGAGGGGATCTTCTTCTTCCTCGAGGCGATCTTCATTGCGATCTACATCTTCGGCTGGAAGCGGATGAGCGGCTGGGCGCACTTCTGGACGGGCGTTCCGATCGTGGTCTGCGGCATCGGCGGAGCGTTTTCGGTGGTCGCTGCCAACGCGTGGATGAACCAGCCCGGTGGCTTCAAGATGGATGCTGCGGGGAACGTGACCGATGTCGAGCCGCTGAAGGTGATCTTCAACGACGCGGTCCCCTACGAGGTTCCGCACATGATCCTCGCCGCGTACATCGTCACCGGCTTCCTAATCGCCTCGGTATACGCCGTCGGGATGATGCGGGGAAGGCGCGATCGCCACCATCGCCTCGGGCTGCTGATTCCGCTGACCGTGGCCGCGATCGTCACCCCGATTCAGTTCGCGGTCGGCGACACCGCGGCTCGCGAGATCGCCAAGGACCAGCCGATCAAGTTCGCGGCCATGGCATGCGTTCAGGAGACGTCCCGCGATGTGACCGAGTATCTGGGAGGCGTATGCACAGATGAGGGGGTGAAGGGCGGCATCGGCATTCCCGGCATGAACTCGTTCCTGGTGGACTTCTCGACAGACACCGAGGTGATTGGCCTCGAGTCCGTGCCCCCCGACGAGCGCCCGCCGGCAAACACCCTGCTTCACCTGTCGTTCGATGCCATGGTCGGCATCGGCACGGCTCTGATGGGTCTCGGGCTCTGGTTGGGCGTGGTGTGGTGGCGCAAGCGGGATATCCCGCAGTCGAAGTGGTTCCTGCGGGCTGTGGCCGTCTCGGGGGCAGCGTCGATCGTCGCGCTCGAGGCCGGCTGGATTGTGACCGAGGTCGGGCGGCAGCCATGGGTGGTCAACGGGATCATGCGCACCGAGGACGCGATCACCGGGGCAAGCGGCGTGTGGGTGACCTTCTCGATCGTCTTGGTGCTCTACACGTTGCTCGGTATCGCGACCGTGGTCGTCCTCCGCAGGATGGCCGAGCGGTGGCGGGAGGCACCGACCGACGCCGTCCAGGTCCCATACGGACCACGCGATGATCCACCGCCTGAGGCTCCGGGAGGTGCGGCGTGAGCGAGGCCGACGCGGTCGCCGCCGTGCTCTGGGTCGGAGTTACGCTCTACGCCGTTTTCGGAGGAGCCGACTTCGGGGCCGGATTCTGGGCACTCGTCAGCGGCGGCGGGGAGAGAGGTGAGCGCGCCCGGCATCTAATCGACCGCGCCATCGGGCCGGTCTGGGAGGCCAACCACGTCTGGCTGATCTTCATCCTTGTCGTTCTTTGGACCGGCTTCTCGGCCGCCTTCGAGGCGGTCACGTCCACGCTGTTCATCCCGCTCAGCCTGGCCGCCTTTGGCATCGTCCTGCGCGGCGCCGGCTTTGCGTTCCACGAGTCCGCCGACCGGCTGGGCGCTCGGCGATTCTCCGAACACCTCTTCGCGGCTTCATCCGTGATCACACCCTTCTTCATGGGCACGGTCGTCGGGGCTATCGCGTCGGGTCGTGTCCCGGTGGGCAACGCAGCCGGCGACCCCGTCTCGAGTTGGCTTAACCCGGTTTCGGTGCTGGTCGGAGCCCTGTTCGTAGCCACCGGGGCCTACCTCGCGGCCGTGTTCCTGGTCAGCGATGCGCGCCGCACGGACGACGACGACCTCGAGCGCTATTTCCGGACCAGGGCCACGGGCGCCGCTGTCGTCACCGGGGCGATCGCACTCGCTGGAATCTTCATCCTCAAAGAGGACGCTCCCTACATCTACGACGGCCTCACCAGCGAAGGCATCCCGCTGGTCATCCTCTCGGCCGTCTGCGGTCTGGGCGCTCTCGTTTTGCTTCGGCGCGCCGCGCGCCGCGGTGCGCGCGAGCTTGCTGTCGGCGCGGTCATCGCGATCATCTGGGGCTGGGGGGTGGCCCAGTACCCGTATCTCCTTCCGACCGACCTAACAATCTCGGCGGGCGCAGGCACCGACGCGACCATGACGATGGTCCTGATCGTCTTCGTCGCCGCGGTACTCCTGGTGATCCCGTCAATCGCGCTGCTCTACACGCTCACCCAGCGAAACATCCTCGAGGCCGAGCCCGATCCCAAGCGCGAGTAGGTCCTTTAGGCCGGCTCTGCTGCCAACTCGGCCGGCGCTTTGGCGATGCGCGCCGAGTCCTCGAGCATCTTCGTAAAGGACCGCTTGAGGACGAACGCGAACGCCGCGCCGAGCAGGCCTCCCACGATCGGCGTGGTGATGCGGAACGTCGAGGTCCAACGCACGTGCGTGCCTGATGCCGTTGGCTCGAATCGGATCGACCCGCCGTCATGCTCGATAGGACCGTTCACGTCGATGATCAGGTAGTCGAGCCGGCTGGGCCACTCATACGCCGTGATCTCCTCGTCGAAGCGCAGCGGCCACGCCTTGAGCCTGCGAACGGCGCCGACCCCGTTGCGGTCAGTCGCGCCCTCCTTGATGAGCTCCGAGGTTCCGATCGGGCGGAACCGGTCGTAGCGCGCATGGTCCGCCATCGCCTCGAACACGCCCTCGACGGGCGCATCGAGCTCCAGCTCGAGGTTCACCTGGGACATGGCGCAACCCTACTGAGAGACGGTGGCGCCTGAGGCAACGACTATTCCGACAGCCCGGCAGCTTCGAGGGCTTCAGCCTCGCTTGGAAAGGTGTGCCAACGGACGACCAACCCGTCTCGCCACTCGATGACGTGCCACTGCGCCTGCTCCACCGCGACACCGCTTTCCATGCCACGACCGAGAAGGCGCGCTCGTCCGAATGTCACGTCTCCGAGATCTCGCACCTCATCGATCTCCGCGGCGTACTCAGAAAACACCGAGAACATGCTGTCCCACCAGCTCCGAATCCCATCGTGGCCGCGAAATGGGCTGCCGCCATGCACCGCCGCACTTCGGGGCGCGAAATCCGCATAAGGGTCGAAGAACGCGAGGAAAGCGTCCAGGTCTCGTTTCTCGAAAGCTTCAGCCAGCCGCCGGTACTGCTCCACGTTCGCCTGCGACATCGCCTACTCCCCGAGCCCGGCGGCTTCGAGGGCCTCCTGGCGGTCGGAGTACATGTCCATGCGCGTTTGCTTGCCATCTCGCACCGTCCAGACTTGAGCGAAGGACATTTCGACGGGCATCTCGGCTGCCTTCGAGCGCCCGCGCTGGTGCACCAGCGCAACGACCCTGTCTCCCGCGTCAAGAAGGGCTTCGACTTCAAGCTCCCAGTCCTCCCAGGCATTCATCCATTCGCTGATGAAGACTTGCACCCCGTCGAGGCCTTCGTACACCTGCTGCTCGGGCCACCCATGGAAGTTCGACATGTTCCACACGAGGTCGTCAGTGGTGAGTTCCACCACGACTTCACCCGAGGCCGCGAATCGCTCGTAGCCCTGGCGGACGATCTCGACGTTCTCTTGCGACATCGCCCGCATTATCCCGCCGAGCGCGACTACGGATGTAGTCCGGCGGCCTCCCGGGCCTCGTCCCTGTCCAGATATCCCTGCGCCAACAGGAGCTTCCCGTCCCGGATCGTCCAGATCGCAGCCCACGGAAAGTCCATTTCGATACCCATGTGGTGGGCAGTTCCCCGGGATCGAAGGAGCATGAGGACGGTCTGACCGTCGTCGCCTACGTCGATGACCTCCTCGGCTTCTACGACGGCATCGTCGATTACCTCGAAGACTTGATCACGCCACTCCTGAACACCCTCGTGGCCATGGAAGGAGCCTCGCACCGGGAAGTCAGGAGGGTTTCTGATCTCGATCTGCTCGTCGCAGAGGCTGAGCGGTGGCATCCCGGTCGAATTGAAACCGTCCCACCACCGTTGCACGATCTCTGCGTTTTCCTCTGACATCGCTCCGAAGTATCGCCCTTCAGCCGACGTCTTCGCGGTGTCCTGGTCGACGACGTCATCATCGGGTTGGTCGAAGACCTCCGCTGAACGAACGAAGAGGGCCGGCTCCTCGGAGCCGACCCTCGTTCTGAGCGGGTGTGCCTGCTGCGGGCCTAGTTGACCTCGACGACGTTGGACTTGTCGCCCTGGCAGTAGGTGGTCGCCTTGACCTTGGCGAAGTAGTCGCCGGGGCCTGCGCCGTTGTTGCCGGTGTTCCACTTGCCCTGTGAATCCGTGGTGTCCATTGCCACGTACTCAGGCTGGCCGCCAACGATCTTGTAGACCTTGACCTGGCGGTCCTCGAGGCAGTTGGCTGTGTCGGGGGACTTCACCTTGCCGTAGAAGTCGCCGCCGTTGTTCTTGAGCACGAGGGTGGTGTCTGCCTGGCCCGCGGCGCTCGCGCCGGTGGCGGCGAATCCCGCGGCGACGGTGACGACTGCGGTGGCGATGATGGTCTTGAGCTTCATTGTTCTGTTCTCGTTTCTGCCCCTGAGGGGCGTTGGTTGCTTGTGAACAGAAGCTTCGCCCGGATCGGGGCCTGCTACTAGAGGCCCTTGGGCGGAATGAGGCCCACCTGGGGGGTGGTCGTTTTCACCCCTTTGGTTGGGCGGCGCCGGCAGATAGACGCGCGGCCTAGAGCTGGCGGGAGGAGGGACTTGAACCCCCTACAGCAGGGTGCGCCGCTTACTCCGACAGCCCGGCGGCCTCAAGGGCCAGACTTCTTTCTCGAAATATTCGGAGCCTTACGACGTACTCCCCGCGAACGGTCCAGACGCTGTAGATCGATTCGGACACCTCGATACCGCTTCCCTTGCCACGTCCTCGCTGCCAGCCCTCTACGAGGACTTCGTCGCCGGAGGCGACTAGCTCACGGTCCTCGTAGTGGAAGTCCGCCCAGCTGCTGACGAAGTCCCCCACGCCTTGGCTCACTCCCTCGCGACCATGCCAGACGCGGCCGCTCCCGGTCACATCGGGTGGGGCGAAGAACTCGGCTTCGTCACTGAAGTGCGCCAGCGACGCGTCGACGTCGCCCCGGATGAATGCGTCCAACGCTGCCCGCACTATCTCCACGTTCTTCTGCGACATCGCCTACTCCTGGAGGCCCGCGGCTTCGAGTGCGTCCTCGAGGTGTTCGTGAAGTGCCAACCTCACTGCTCGGCCCTCCCGGAACGACCACAGGTGGGGACCACGGGCATCTACTTCGACCCCGCTACCAAAGCCGCGACCCCTGGCTCGAATGACCGCGACCACCGCATTCTCGCCTTCGATGCACTCCTCCAAGTCAATAGAAATGGACTCGAAAGAGTCCCAGTAGGACTCAAAGAAGCTCCTGACACCTTTCCGGCCCAGATACCTACTGCGGTCGAATCCCATCGAGCTGGTCAGGTCGACTTCGAACTCGGGGCCGAGCGCCGGCCACAAGGCATCAAGGTCCCGGCGGTTGAACGCGTCGTATGCGATCCGCACGATCTCCACGTTTCCTTGAGGCATCGCCAACGCAGTATCCCGCCTAGACGTGGGGATCGACCCCGACACCTCGGCATGCGTACCGCCGAACTGGCTGGCTTTGTACACGGGCATCCCAAACAAATGAGTTTCAGGGCTGATGGGGCGCTCTATCGCCACCGGCAAGCCTCGCAAAGGCAGGCCGCGCCCTCTGGCGTTCGATCCAATGCACACGGCCGAATGGCCTGGCGGTGATCGCCTACTCCGACAGGCCTGCCGCGACGATGGCGCTCTGTCGATCCCAGAAAGCTCGCCATTCGGCGATCTTGCCGTCACGAACTGTGATGATCGCTGCGCCGGGAGCATCGACGGTGATGCCGTCGCGACCCTTGAACCGCTCGACGCTGAACATGAGCATTCGCTCGTCGTCCAGTGCCCGGAACTCCTGCGGCTCGGTCTTGTGATCGGCCCAGGCGGCATCGAACCCGCCGAACATCTGCCGCATCTCCTCGCGTCCGCGGGCGGTCCGGGGAGCAGGCTGCTCGGGCGGCTCGTAAAACACGACCCCTTCGGCGAACAGTTCGGCGGTTACAGCGCCAGCGATGCCCCGCTCGTTGAACAATTCCGCCGCACGCCGCACGACATTTTCATTCTCCTGCGACATGGCCTACTCCTGCTGTCCTGCGGCTTCGAGGGCTTGCTCCTTGCTGAAGAACATGTCGAGCTGCATCAGCTTGCCTTCGCGGATGGTGTGAACATAGGCGACTATCGCGTCCATTTCGATGCCGCTCATCGCCCCACGCCCGCGGTGACGAGTGACGCTGACGACCTGGGTGTCGTTGAAGTCGATGAGCTCAAGAACCTCGAACTGAAAGTCGTCCCATTGCTTGGGCCAATCCTCGACGGCCTCCTTCACGCCCGCAAGTCCGGAGTAGGTCTTCGTATCGGGGACTTCGGGCGGCTGGACGATCAGGACATCCGGATGGCAGTCCGCGCGCATGGCTGCAACGTCGCCGCGTTGAAACGCTGCCCATCCGCCTCCGACCAATTCCACGTTCTCCTGCGACATCGCCTATTCCTTGAGCCCTGCGGCTCCGAGGGCTTTGGCCTTGGTCTCGAAGCCCTGGGATCGCACGACCTTGCCGTTGAGAAGAGTGATCACAGCAGCCTGGGTCTGCTCGATCTGGGCGCCGCTCGTGGTCCCGGTCGCAGTCACACGATGCACGGTCACGACCTGGTCACCTCCAGCGTCGATTAGTTCGACCAGGTCGAATCGGAAGCCACCGACATGGGCGCGAAAGTCCGAGTACCACTCAAGCAGCCCCTCGTGTCCCACGTACGGCTTGGTCTGAGGAGCAGACGCGTGGTTGAGCCAAACGACGTGAGGGTCGAGGAGCTCCAGGAACTCCGACGTGCCCTGAACATCGAACAGCCTGCGCACGATCTCCACGTTCTCCTGCGTCATCGCCGCGCAGTATCGCGCCTCTGCGATGCGGGAGGAGGGACTTGAACCCCCGACACGCGGATTATGGTTCCGCTCCTGAAGTTGCGGCTGGCTGTGGATGGCGTGTTGCCCATCCGTTCCCCAGCTGAGGCTGGGCCTCCTACTCCGACAGCCCGGCGGCTTCGAGGGCTTGCCCCTTCGTCTCAAAGACTTCAGCGCGAATGATCTTCGAGGCACGCAGAGTGCACACAAATGCCGAGATGAGGTCAACCTCGGTTCCGCTTGCCTTGCCTCGCCCGCGCTGGCGACTAATGGCAACGACGTGCTCACCGCCGTCGATCAACTCTTCGACCTCCACCGAATAGTCCTCCCACGAACGTCGCCATGCTTCAACCGCCCGCTCTGCGTCAGGGACGCCATAAGAAACCGTCGCGTCGATTGGCGGCATAATGAAGACCACGTTCTCGTCGAACGCAGCTCGCGCTGCATCGCGGTCGCCACTCGACCACGCTTTGAACATTTGACGCACTACCTCCACGTTCTCCTGCGACATGAACTACTCCGACAGCCCGGCGGCTTCGAGGGCCTCTGATTCTTCTGCGAAGACCTCCAGTCGGATCACCCGGTTCCCCAAGAACGTCCAGAGGTGAGTCGCGTGGTCATCAACCTCGACTCGGCTGCCTCTGCCCGTCCCCCGGCGATGGACCCTTACGACGATGCTGTCTCCGACTTCGCGGTAATCGGTGGCTTCCATGCGCAGGCCTTCCCAGCTTTCCAGGAAATGTCGCCAGTACTCACCCATTGCCTCGAGTCCATAGAGCGCACGTGGGCTCGGATCGGGCAACACCCCCACGGCATGGGGATCGAAAATCGAAGTGTCCGTCCAGTCTCCGGCCGCCCAGCGTTCGTAGAAGCGCGTTAAGGCGTCAAGGTTCTCCTGCGTCATCGCCGCGCAGTATCCCGCTTCAACCCATCTCTAGATGCCGGAGGAGGGACTTGAACCCCCGACACGCGGATTATGATCGGGCCGCGGGATTCCTTCTTGATCCAGTCGAGTCCGATCCACCGCTTGGTGCGGGCTGATCTGGGCCCCGCGGCTCCGGCTGCGTCCGCCTAGTTCCGGCCTGGCCCGTTACCACTTTGTTGCCACCCGGCGGGGCTGCGAAGGAAAGTCGACTAGCTCCAGAGTTCGGTGGCCGCGAGCGTCGGTTAGGCGACGCGGCACCCGCGAGGATGGAGGAGAACGCGCTCGGTCGGCGCGGTCTCGCGCCGCCCCGACCGCGGCGGTCTCAGAGCGAGACGATCTTCTCGCAGCCGTCCCCACCGCTGTCGTCGCCGCCCTCGCCGTCGCAGTAGTCCTTGTTGCCAGAGCCGCCGGTGATCGTGTCGGGGCCGTCGCCGCCGAGGAGCCGCTGGTTGCCGCGACGGCCCTGCAGCGTGTCGTCGTCGCCCTCGCCCTTGACGGTGGCGCGGCCGGAGACAGTGGCCTCGTCGGCGCCGGGACCGAGCTTGAAGCTATTGAAGGTGCTGGCCGAGACCGAGCGCGAGACGTCGCCCATGTCGCCGGTGTCCACGTTGAGCCGCCGCAGGCCCTGGGGCTTGCACTGGACCTCGGTGGGGCTCTCCTGGGTGCACTTGGGGGATTCGTCGGTGATGCCGGGGCCGGTGTCGCGGATAACGATCGCCGGCGAGCCCGCGCCATCGTCGACGTTGAAGAAGTTCCGCTGGCCGGGTGTGGCTGTCACGTCGAGCACGTAGCCGCCGCCCTGACCCGGGTGAGAGGTGACGACGGTGTCGTTTTCCGTCCCCGCCCCCGCCGGTCCCGGCCCGAGCGCCACACCCGCGCCGATCGCCGCCAGGAGTATCAGTGTCGCTCGCTTCATCTTGTGCCCTCCGTGACACGCTGACCCTCTCACAGTTGCGGGACCGGCGTCAAGGCGAGGACAAAGCGCCTCCCGGACGGAATCCGAAAAGCGCTTGCAGGCCATGCCGGAGGAGGGACTTGAACCCCCGACACGCGGATTATGATTCCGCTGCTCTAACCAGCTGAGCTACTCCGGCGGGGGGATCGATCCTAGAGAGCGCAGGTCAGAACGGCACGCTCATTTTCGCGATACTCTCGGGCAGGGTCCACACAAAAGGGGAAGCCGAATGAAGTTGAGGGTTCGCGCCGGATTGTTCGTGTTCGCCGTCGCAGCAGGGATGCTCGGCGGTGGATCACAGGCGCAGGGCGAGGTGATCGAGCCGGACGCCTTCACGGACGGCATCGCAACGAACAACAACTGCACGCTCCGCGAGGCAGTCCAGGCTTCGAACGAGAACATCACGATCGATGACTGCCCAGCCGGCTCGGCTTCAGAACTTGATCGGATCTTCCTCGATCCAGGCCACTACGTACTCGACGAGACGGGTGGCTTGGAGGATCAGAACCTCACCGGCGACCTTGACGTGACCAACGATTCCGGGCCACTTTGGATTCGCGGGGCCGCTATGGGCGCGACGTTCGTCGAATCGGAAATGGACGATCGGGTCTTTCACGCGCCGGACTTTGACGGCGATCTCAGCCTCATCGATCTCACCGCGACAGGCAACGGGTCTCAGGACCTTTTGGGGGGCGGCGTGATCCAAATCAACGCAGGCATTGCCGAGCTCGACCACGTGCGAGTCGAGGGCGGCGACGCACAGTTCGGCGGCGGGGTCTACTGCACCGGCAGCTGCGATCTGACGGTCACCGACTCGGTGATCCAGGACAACCAAGCGGTCGTCGGCTCGGTCGGCTTTCCGGGGGTCACTGCGGAGGGCGGCGGCATAAACGTTTCGGGCGGTGAGGCCACGATTACGCGGTCGACGATCCTGGGCAACGAGGCGATCGCGAACGATTCGGTCGCCCGAGGCGGTGGCCTTGCAGCCACGGGCGAAGTTCGGATCCTGAACTCGACGGTCGCAGGCAACGCGGCGCTCTCCTCGACCGACAGCACGGCGCCCTCCAGCGTCCGTGAGGGGGCTGGCATCTTCGTTGATCAGATCGGGTCCAACGTGAAGATCGTGAACTCGACGATCTCCCAGAACAATGCGAGCTCAATGGGAAACGACTCCGCGGGAGGTGGTATTCACCTGGAGGACGACGGGAAGGTGACCGTCGTCGCGAGCACGCTGGGCAACAACAATGCGTCACTCGGTACAGCGATTGCCGCGGAAGGGGGGAAAGCGACCCTGAAGGCGTCCATCGCCGACAGCTTCAGCACGAACGCGATCTGCGGCCCCCTCGGTGGCACGATCAAGACCCGCGGCTACAACATCCTCGGACAGACCCCAGTCACCTGCCTGGGCGGCAAGAACTCGAACCGCGACAAGGTCGCCGATCCGCTTCTCGGCGGAACCGCTCTCGACAACGGAGGCCCGACGACCACCTATGCGTTGCCGCCTGAGAGCCCCGCGATCAACTTCGTGCCCACGAAGAAGTGCAGGACAGCGAAGAAGGAGGACCAGCGCGGAACGGAGCGTCCAGCGGGCAAGGCCTGCGACGCCGGCAGCTACGAGCGGACCAAATGCGGCGGGGAGCTGGTTGGTGCCGACTTTGACTTCGGCACGCCCGGCAACGACAACATGAGCGGGCTGGCCGGGATCGATCTCCTCGCGCCGTCGGCGGGGAGCGACAAGTACTTGAGCTTCGACGGCAACGATGTCCTGTGCGGTGGGACGGGCAACGACACGCTCAAGGGCGGCAACGACGATGATACGCTCGACGGAGGCAAGGGCAAGGACAGCTGCGACGGCGGCTCGGGCAACGACTCGGGCAAGTCGTGCGAGAAGGAAAAGTCGCTCTAGCGCGCTCGCCGCCGGGCTCGTGGCGCGCCTCATCTTCGGGGGCGACAGGCTTCAGAAGAGGACGAGATCCAGGCTGGCGCCGCACTTCGTGTTGCCGGCTTCGGACTTCTTCACCCTCCCGCCTGCGCGAAGGCTGGGGTGAGTGCGACGGCGAGGATTGCAATGGCGAGAATCGGCTTGCGTATCAGAAGAGGATTGGGGTCTTGCTGGCCCCGCACTTCGTGCTTCCGGCCTCTGACTTCAGGACTCGGACCCACAGGTTGTTCGGATCATCACCCTTCGTAAAGATCACGCTCCAGGCGCCGCGGTCCGACGTGGTGTCCGTGTCGACAACGCGCAGGACCGAGCCATCCTTGCCCCTGTTGTAAAGCTCGACGGTGCGTCCCTTCCTGCACTTGTTCTTCGGCGAGTCGACGATTCCGTAGAAGATCAGTCCAAGGCTCGACGTGTCGTTGCCCTCAAAGGTGATCTCGGACGGGGTCTGGCCGCCCGCCTGTGCGAATGCCGGCGTGAGTGCGACGGCGAGGATGGCGACGGCGAGAATCGGCTTGCGCATGTGATCGTCCTTTCAGGAGCGGGAAGTCGCGGAACCATACGCTCAACACATGACAGACATCGATAGAGCGGTAGAAGCGGTCATCCGTGACTGCCTGGCGGTTCGTGAGGGCGAGCAGGTCCTGGTCGTCTGCAACCCCTCGACACTCGGGCTCGGCGAGCGCCTGCGCGGCGCCGCGGGGCGCGCGGGCGCCGACGCGATGCTGGCGATGATGGCCGAGCGCGCTACGCACGGCACCGAGCCGCCGCCGGCCATCGCCGCCGCGATGAAGGCGTCGGACGTCGTCCTCTGCCCGACAGCGCAGTCCCTTTCCCACACCGCCGCGCGGCGCCAAGCCTGTGAGGCGGGCGCCCGCATCGGCACGCTTCCGGGCGTCACCGAGGACATCTTGGGCCGCGTCATGCTCGCCGACATGGCGGAGCTCAAGCGCCGAGGGCAGGCGGTCGCGAAGATCCTCACCGACGCTGGCGAGGCCAGGATCACCTGTCCGAATGGAAGTGACCTGCGGCTGAGCCTGACGGGGCGCACCGCGATCTCCGACGACGGCGATCTCTCAGCCCCGGGCGCATTCGGCAACCTCCCCTGCGGCGAAGGGTTCATTTCGCCGCTCCACAACGAGGGCGAGGGGACGCTGGTGGTCGACGGGACGGTGGGCTCGCTTGGCATCGGCCCCGAGCCAACGACCCTGACGATTGAGGGCGGCTCGCTCACCGACGCGTCGGGCGACACCGGAGCGCGCTTTCTCGAGCTCTTGCGCGGCGCGGGCGAGGGTGGCACTTGTCTGGCCGAGCTTGGGATCGGCACGAACGAGTGCGCGACCCTCATCGGCAACCTGATCGAGGACGAGAAGATCCTGGGCACCTGCCATGTCGCGTTTGGCGCGTCCGCCGGCATCGGCGGCGAGATCCAGGTTCCGATCCACGAGGACATCGTCGTGATGAAGCCGACCGTCGAGGCCGACGGGCGGGCGCTCATCACGGACGGCGAGCTCCAGGTCTAAGGCGCCTGCGCAATGGGTGGAGCCGAGCCGAAACTGCTCGCGGTGCCTAACGTCTCCGAGGGTCGCGACGTCGCGACCCTCGAGGGCGTCGAGGCCGCCTTTGCCGCAGAGGCGGTCGTTCTCGACCGCCACTCCGATCCGATCCACAACCGCACGGTCTTCAGCCTCGCTCCGCACGGCGGCCGCGCAGCTGAGGCCCTCATAGGCGGAGCCCGCGAGACGATTGCCGCGATCGACCTGCCGGCGCATGAGGGCGAGCACCCTCGGATCGGTGCGCTCGACGTCGCGCCAGTCATCTACCTCTCCGCTGCCTCGCGAGAGGAGGCCCGAGCCCAGGCGCTCGCGGCGGCCAGCGGGATCGCCGAGCTTGGGGTGCCGGTCTTCTTTTACGGAGAGATGGCATCCGCGGCCGAGCGACGCGAGCGCGCCTATTTCCGCTCAGGTGGCCCGGCGGCGCTGGCCGAGCGAATGGAGCGCGGCAAGCTCCAGCCCGACATGGGCCCCGATGCGCCGCACCCGACCGCTGGCGCAACCCTCGTCACGGCCCGGCCGCCGCTCGCAGCGTTCAACTTGGAGTTCGAGGGCATGGCCCTCACGCAGGCGAAAGCGGTTGCAGCCGCGCTCCGGGAGTCAGGCGGCGGCCTCACGGGTGTTCGCGCGATCGCGCTGCCGTTGCGGGATGACGTCACCCAGATCTCCACCAACGTCCACGATCCCGTGGCGGTTCCTCTAGGAGAAGTGGTCGCCCGAGCGCGCGAGCTGGCCGAGCCCCACGCCGGCGAGATCCGCGCAGCTGAGATCGTCGGCCTTGTGCCTAGGGCGGCGCTCGACGGGTTCCCCGACGACATTCTCCTGCCCGGCTTCGACCGGGCCCGCGGCGTGATCGAGGATCGGCTCGCCGAGCTGGCGGGCGATTAGCGAAAAGCCACTAGATTTGGCGCGTGGCTCAGACCAAGAAGAGGCGTAAGAAGAAGCACAAGGGGACCCAGGGCGGCTCGATCAACAAGCCCTCGAGGAGTCGCCCTCGCAATCGCGACGAGGCGCGAGCGCAGGCCCGCCGGAACGCCGAGCTCAAGAAGACCGCAGCGCCCACCTGGCAGAGCGCTTTCAATCGCTCGCTCATCATGTCGGGGATCCTGTTCGTCCTCATGGCGTTCGTGGTCGGCCAGCCGATCGGCGCATCAGCGTTCCTCTCGATTTTCATGCTCGGGCTCTACACGCCGGCGGGCTACTACCTCGAGCGCTTCCTCTACCGCAGGCGCATGGCGAAGGACCACGCGGCGCGACAGGCAGCGCGCGCCAAGGCAACGGGCCGCGCGCCGAGGCGGTAACTCGGATGGACATCCGCATGCTCACGGTCGGTCAGGTGGCCGAGAACACGTTCATCTTCCGCCAGGACGACTCGGATACTGCCCTGATCATCGACCCCGGCGAGGAACCCGACCGCATCCTCGCGACCCTCGACCAGCTCGGCATCTCCAAGCTCGAGGCGATCCTTCTCACACACACGCACTTCGACCACATCGGGGCCGTCGCGCCGGTGGCGAAGGCGACCGGAGCCCCTGTCTATTGCCCTGAGCTCGAGACACAAGTTCTCGCCGACATCATGAAATACATCCCGTGGGAGGGCTTTGGGCCGTATGAGAGCTGGGATGCCGAGGAAACCCTTTCGGGCGGCGAGCACCTGGAGCTCGCCGGCTTCGAGATCGACGTCATCTTCACCCCTGGACACAGCCCCGGGCACGTGACCTACTCGATCGCGGACGAACGGGTTCTCTTCTCTGGCGACGTCCTCTTTCAGGGTTCGGTCGGGCGAACGGACCTGCCCTACGGCGACTGGCCGACGCTCCTGGCCTCGATCGGCGAGCTCCTCGAGAAGTTCCCCGACGAGACGGGCGTCTATCCCGGGCACATGGGAGTGACGACTCTCGGCGCCGAGCGCGCCACGAACCCGTTTCTTCAAGAACTCGCCCTCTCAGACAGTTAGGCTCGCCGCGCCATGGCTGCGCGCTTCAAAGCCCCTCGCGGGACGTTCGATGTCTTGCCCGCGGAATCGACGGCAAGGACCGCGCTATACCGCGCAGCGGCACGCGCTTTCGAGCTCGCCGGGTATGGGAAGATCGAGACGCCCGCGTTCGAGGAGACCGACCTCTTTGTACGTGGCGTCGGAGAGTCCACGGACATAGTCCAGAAGGAGATGTTCACCTTCGAGGACCAGGGGGGGCGGAGCCTGACGCTACGTCCCGAGGCAACCGCGGCGATCTGCCGCGCCTACGTCGAGCACGGGATGCACACGCTGCCGCAGCCGGTGAAGCTCTGGGCCTGGGGGCCGTTCTTTCGTCACGAGCGCCCGCAGGCGGGTCGCTTCCGCCAGTTCAATCAGTTCGACGCCGAGGTGATCGGGACCGACGACCCAATCGCCGATGCCGAGGTGATCATGTTGCTCGATTCGATTCTGCGCGAGGCCGAAGTCCCCGGCGTCGAGCTCCGGCTCGGGAGCCTTGGCACGCCGGCGACCCGTGCGGCATACCGTGAGGAGCTAATCGCCTACTTGCGCGCGAACGAGTCCGAGCTCTCGGAGGAAGTCCGCGCCCGGATCGACCAGAACCCGCTCCGCGCTTTCGACGCCGATCACGAGAGCACCCGCGCGGTCATGGCCGAGGCGCCGCGGATGCTGGATCGTCTCTCCGACGAGGACTCAGAGCACTTCGAGACGGTGAAGCGCCTGCTCGACGAGGCGGGCGTCGTCTACGTCCTCGACCCGTCGCTCGTGCGTGGGCTCGATTACTACACGCGCACGGTCTTCGAGTTCACCTCTGATCAGCTCGGCGCCCAGTCGGCGCTGGGCGGCGGCGGGCGCTACGACGGCCTGGTGGCTGAGTTGGGCGGCCCTGAGACCCCGGCGATTGGCTGGGCGGCAGGCGTGGAGCGCATCCTTCTGGCTCTTGGCGAGCATGAGCCTGGCCCGGTCCTCGATGTCTTCGTCGCCGCAGCAGAGGGCGAGCGCGAGCGTGCTCTGACCGCCGTGCAAACGCTTAGAGGGGCCGGCATCCGCGCCGACCTCGACCTCGCGGGCCGCTCGATCAAGGGCCAGATGAAGCAGGCCGACCGAACGGGTGCAGGAGCGACGCTCATCCTCGAGGGCGGAGCCGCCAAGCTGAGGGACATGGACACGGGCGAGGAGCGAGAGGACGAGTTGGACGCGCTCTTGAGCGAACTCCGGGGCGGCAGCTGATGAGCGAGCTACCGGGTCTCTCGCCAAATCGATACCGCGACAGATGGTGCGGCGGCGTCCTCGAAGACAGCGGCGATGCCGAAGTTCGGGTCGCCGGCTGGGTCCATCGCCGTCGAGACCATGGCGGAGTCGTCTTCGTCGACCTGCGTGACCGCACCGGGCTGGTCCAGCTGGTCTTTCACCCCGACGAGGCTGCGGACGCGTTTGCGCTCGGCCACACGCTCCGGGCTGAGGATGTGATCTCCGTTTCCGGCCCGGTCGTGCGCCGCTCGGCCGAGACGGTTAACCCAGAGATGGCGACCGGCGAGTTCGAGGTCCGCGTCCGCTCGGCGGACCAGCTTTCGGACGCCGACACGCCGCCGTTCGAGATCGAGAGCTTCTCGGGCGAGGTGGGGGAGGAGATGCGGCTTCGCCACCGCTACCTCGACCTCCGCCGTGAGCCGCTCCAGCGCGCGGTAGCAACGCGGGCAGCCGTCTCGCGCGCGATGCGCGAGTTCCTCGACGGCGAGGGATTCCTGGAGATCGAGACGCCGGTGCTGACCCGCTCGACTCCGGAAGGCGCGCGCGACTTCCTCGTTCCCGCTCGTCGCGAAGCCGGCTCGTTCTATGCGCTTCCGCAGTCGCCGCAGCTCTTCAAGCAGCTCCTCATGGTCGGTGGCTTCGAGCGCTACTACCAGATCGCCCGTTGCTTCCGCGACGAGGACCAGCGCGCAGATCGCCAGCCCGACTTCACCCAGCTCGACATCGAGATGTCGTTCGTCGAGGTCGAGGACGTCCTGGCCGTGAACGAGCGGCTGATTGCCCATGTGCTCGAGCGAGTGGGTGGGCCCAAGCTGGAGCTTCCCCTCCAGCGCATCGGCTACGACGACGCCCTGGCCAGGTACGGGACCGACCGACCGGACCTCCGATTCGGCCTCGAGCTACGCGACCTCTCTGGCGCGCTTGCAGAGACGGAGTTCAAGGTCTTCGCCGGCGCCCTCAGTTCGGGTGGCGTGGTCAAGGGCATCAACGCAGGCAAGCGCGAGGTTCCGCGCTCGGGCCTCGATGGGCTGATCGAGCGCGCGCAAGAGCTTGGCGCGAAGGGTCTTGTATGGGCGTTCCGCGAGGGGGATGGCTGGCGCTCGCCGACCGCGAAGTTCCTCTCGGAGGCAGAGCTCACGGCGCTCAACCAGGCGCTGGATGCCGAAGAGGGCGACCTCCTTCTCATTGTTGCCGACTCCGAAATGACGGCCAACTCCGTGCTTGCCCAGCTTCGCCTCGACATGGCCGAGCGCTTCGAGTTGATCGATTCAGAGAACCACTCCTTCTGCTGGATCGTGGACTGGCCGCTCTTCGGCTGGAACGAGGAAGGGAAGCGCTGGGACCCCCTCCACCATCCGTTCACGGCGCCTGATGGCGAGCTTGATCCATCAGACCCCGGCGCCGCCCGCGCCCAGGCATACGACATCGTGTGGAACGGCCAAGAGCTTGGAGGAGGGTCGATCCGCATCTCCGACCCCGCCATGCAGAAGAAGGCGTTCGAGGCGATCGGCATCGACGATGCCGAAGCTGAGGCGCGGTTTGGATTCCTGTTGGAGGCGCTTCGCTATGGAGCACCACCGCATGGCGGAATCGCCTACGGCCTGGACCGGTTCGTTCAGCGTGTTCTCGGCGCGCCATCGATCCGCGACGTGATCGCCTTCCCGAAGGCAGCTTCCGGCGCGGACCCGCTGACTGGCGCCCCGGCGCCGGTCGATCCGACGCAACTAAGAGACTTAGGCCTGCAGCTGAAACCCCGCTAGCCAGGAGGCACCCCATGGAGTACCTGACGAAGTTGCAATCGAATGACGACGAGAGGGCGGAGATGGTCCGCGCCCTCGGTGGGTTGCTGCTTGGAATCGGCGGCCTGGTCCTCCTGATTCGCAAATCCACCCTGGCGCCCGGGACATGGGACGACTTCCCCCTGTTCCTGGGCTGGCTCATTCCGGCGCTGGTCCTCTACGGCGGCGGGATCATGGCCGCGCGCGCTGCCGAGCCAAAGCTCTGGCACTCGGTCTGGGTCGTCTTCGGCCTCCTGTTCGTCTACGGAAGCTTGCTGCAGTTCATCGTGCTGATTGACGGCAATACCGGCTCTTCCCTCAACACGGTGTGGACGCTTTGCGTCGTGGCCGCGGCCGGGATCGGCGCGGCGATCTTCGCGCGCGTTCGTTTCGGCTGGCTGGTAGCCGGCATCGCGCTGGCGATCGCCTGGCTCGCCCTGTGGGACGAGATCCTCGAGAACGGGATCGGCGAAGACGCTGGAACATTCCGCGGTCTGTGCATGATCGCGACGCTCCTCCTCATTGCGCTCGCCTGGATGATCGAGAACCGTGGGCGTGAGGGCTTTGAGGCTGCAGAGATTGTCACCGCGGCCGGGCTCATCTTCGTCGTCGGGGCGGGCTTGGTCGGCCTTCAGGACGTCTCGTCGCTCTTTGTCCCCGTCGACGTGACATCGGCCGGCGTGCCCAGCACCTCAGGTGGAGTCGAGCCGTCGCTCTTCTGGGACGTCGTGCTGCTGGGCGGGTCGATCCTGCTCGTTGCGGCCGGAAGCCTCACCAAGGTGCGCGGTCCGATCTACGTTGGCGCCATCGGAATCCTGACCTTCGTCTTCCTTGTCGGGGTCGATCTGGACGACGACACACCGGAGGGCAAGTTCATCGGATGGCCGCTCATTCTGCTGCTTGCAGCGGCGCTCGCGATAGTCGCGAGCTTCATGTCGGCGCGGTCCTCGACCGGCGCCTCGGTGAACAATCCGGACCAGGCACCGTAAATAAGGCTCAAGACTTCGGCGATCTGAGCCGAATCAAGGAACGTGCCTGTAACGTTCTTCAACGGCTCTGGCTTGTTCGCTGGCCGCTCTCATCGTGAACCAATACATACGCCTCGGGAGCTGATCTCGGCTGAGGACCGTGTGCCTCAGCTGGTAGGCACCCACCTGTTTACCCAGGTTCGCAGGCTGAGCGGTAACGGCAAGCCGGAGCCATCTTTCTCGACGGCCCTGGGCGGGGTGGCCTGATGCGCAAGGCCATCAACGAAAACCCCGTCGTCCAGCTCGGCCTGCTCGGAGTCCTCGGCGTCCTCGTCGCCGTCGTCTTTATGTCGGGCATGGGTGGCGGTTCCGCCGAGCCCGAGCCGGCGACCGATACCGCGGCGACCCCCGCGACAAGCAGCGCTCCGGAAGCCACGGCACCTTCGACCTCCTCCACGGTGGCGCCTTCTACCGCGGCGCCTGAGGCAGCGGTTTCGGCCGCCCCCGCCGGCACCACCCCGTTCGAAGCCAGCAAGGGCCTTCCCGAGAACCTGGTTGACGCTTACAACACGGGCGATGTCGTCGTCCTGCTGGTCATGCAGGCCGATGGCTACGAGGACAAGCCCATCCACCGTGACGTCCAAAGCCTCGAGAGCCGGGGCGATACTTCGGTCTTCGTGACGGACGTAAAGCACGTCTCGAAGTACTCCCGGATTGCGGAGGGTGTGACTCTTGACCGCGTCCCGGCGATCATCGTTCTGCACCCGTTTAAGGGCAAGTTGGCCAAGGGGGAGGCAGTCCCGATGCCCCCGGCGAGCGTCGCGTATGGATACCGCGGCGAGGAGAGCGTCACCCAGGCCGTGAACGACGCTCTCTACAAGGGCGACAGTAAGTCCTACGCCCCCTAGGCCCGCGCGACCCACGTAGTTGTCCCGCGGGCTACCTTGTTGCCATGCCCGGCAACGCAGAGCTCCTGAATGAGTACGCGCGCGACGAGTCCCGTCGCGGGCGTGTGCCCGATGGCTCACACACCGGCAGCGCGGGCGGCTCCGCCTGCGGTGACCTCGTACGCATCTCGCTTCGGGTCACGGACGGGCACGTAGGCGAGGCGGCTTTCGACGCCGAGGGCTGCTCGGCGCTCCGCGCATGCGCGGCAGCCGCGTGTGAAGAGGCCCAGGGCTCGCCTGTCCTCAACGTTGCTGCCGTTGCCGCCGAGGACATCGCCGGAGCGGTCGGGGGCCTGGGGCCTCAGGGCCGCCACGCGGCCGAACTCGTCGCCGACGCGCTCGCACGCGCGCTAAGCGCGCTTGCATCCTCTGGCGAGCCGATTGCCCCCTCGGGCGAAACCGAGCGCGTGCTCGTGGCCGTTTCTGGAGGCGTGGACTCCGCGGTCGCCGCCCTGGCCGAGCGCGATCGCGGCGCGGATGTGGTGGCCGTGACGCTCAAGCTCTGGGCCGATGAGCGCACAGATGGGACTCAGGCCTGCTGTTCGCCGGAGGCGGTACGAGGCGCTCGAGCGATGTGCCACTCGCTCAGGATCCCGCATCTCACCCTCGACCTCGAGGAATCGTTTCGCCGCGAGGTCGTCGGCGCGTTCGTCGACGGGTACAAGGCGGGGGAGACCCCCAACCCGTGTGTCATCTGCAACGGCGACCTGCGGATCGACGCGATGGTTTCGCTCGCCGATCGCCTTGGCGCGGCGGCGCTTGCCACAGGCCACTACGCCAGGCTCGCCGACGATGGCTCGGGGCCGCTCCTCAAGGCGGCGGCAGACCCGGCGAAGGATCAGACATACATGCTCTCGGGCCTTCGCCCGCAGACGCTCGTGCGGCTCCGGTTCCCGCTTGGCGAGCTCACCAAGCCCGAGGTTCGGGCACGTGCGGCGGCGGAGGGCCTCGCTGTTGCCTCGAAGCGCGAGAGCCAGGACCTCTGCTTCCTGGCCGGAGAAGGCAAGCGTTCCTTTCTCGAGCGCCACGGGGGGCTTTCGGACAGGCCGGGCCCAATCGTGGACTCGTCGGGCGAGGTTGTCGGAGAGCATCCAGGCCATCACCATTTCACGGTCGGCCAGCGCCGCGGGCTGGGCCTGGCGACGGGCGAGGCGGCCTACGTGACCTCGACTGACGCAAAGGGAAACCGCGTTCAGGTCGGCGGGAAGGAGGATCTGGCGCGAACGACCGTGCGGCTCCGGGGCGCGCGGCTTCACCGTGGCTCCGAGCGGGCCGGCTCGGTCAGGCTTCGATACCACGCGCACGCGATTCCCTGCCGTGTATCGGCCGCCGGACCCGGCGAGCACGCGGAGCTCGATCTCGAGCTCGCCGAGCCGGCGTACGGCGTCGCGCCCGGCCAGACCGCGTGTCTGTATGACGGAGACCTGGTCATCGGCCGTGCCACGATCGCCAGCGCGGCCTAGCCGCCTTCCTACCTAGACTCACTCGCTCGTGATGACGTCTGCCGAAATCCGCGAGGCTTACCTTGCCTTTTTCGAGGCGGAGGGCCACAAGCGCATGCCGTCCGCGTCGCTCGTCCCTGCGCCCGACGACACCTCCACCCTCCTCAATGTCGCGGGCATGCAGCCGTTCAAGCCGTACTTCCTGGAGCGCGAGAAGCCGCCCGCGAAGCGCCTTACTTCGTGTCAGCGTTGCTTTCGGACGCCGGACATCGAGGAGGTGGGCAACACCAAGCGCCACCTCACCTACTTCGAGATGCTGGGGAACTTCTCGTTCGGCGACTACTTCAAGGCGGACGCGACCCGGTTTGGCTGGGAGCTGTCGACGAACGGCTTCGGTTTCGACCCCGAGTTGATCTGGGTCACCGTCTTCGGCGGCGACGACGAGCTCGGCCTGGGGCCTGACACCGAGGCCGTCGAGCTCTGGCGCGAGCTCGGCCTCCCTGAAGAGCGGATCGTTTTTCTCCCGCGCTCGGAGAACTTCTGGCAGGCTGGCGCCACCGGGCCCTGCGGCCCGTGCTCGGAGATGTACATCGACCGCGGTCCCGAGTACGGCCCGGACTCCGATCGCCCCGGCGACGACACCGAGCGATACCTCGAGTACTGGAACCTGGTCTTCATGGCGAACGAGCTCCACGATGACGGCTCGATCACCGACCTCCCGAACCAGAACATCGATACCGGCCTCGGCCTCGAGCGGATGGCGCTCATCCAGCAGGGCGCCGACTCGGTCTTCGAGACCGACCTTTTCCGCCCGCTCATCGAACTGGCCGAGGAGCTCTCTGGGCGCTCGTACGACGCCGACCCGAAGACAACGCGAGCGATGCGCATCCTGGCCGACCACTCGCGCGGGATGGTGAATCTGATGGCTGACGGCGTCGTCCCATCCAACGAGGACCGAGGCTACGTCCTGCGTCGCGTTATGCGCCGCGCCATCCAGCAGGGCGGCGTAATTGGGCTCGAGGCGCCGTACCTCGGACGTTTTGCCGAGAGCGCGATCGACACGCTCGGCTCCGTCGTTCCGCAGCTCGAGGCCGAGCGCGAGACGGTTCTCGGCTGGGTTGCCGCCGAGGAGGAGAGCTTCGGGCGGACCCTTCATCGCGGCTCGGAGCTCCTGCGCCGCGTAGTCGACGATGCAAAGGCTGCGGGCTCCACAGAGGTGGACGCAGAGGAGGCTTTCAAGCTCCACGACACTTACGGCTTTCCCTTCGAGGTAACCCAGGAGCTCTTGGCGGAGGAAGGCCTGGAGGTCTCGGCGGCCGGCTTCGAGGAGCACATGGCGCGCCAGCGCGACAGGGCGCGGAGCAGCGGACGCTCGCACGACGCCGACGGCGACCGCGAGGGAGCGCTGGAGTTCGCGCGCAGCGCCCCGCCGACCGACTTCGTCGGCTTCGAGCGCCTGAGCGCCGAGACCAGCGTCGCGGCGGCCGATGGACCGCTCGTGAAGCTCGAGGAGAGCCCGTTCTACCCCGAGGGCGGCGGCCAGGTGTCCGACAGCGGCATCCTGCGTTGGGAAGGAGGGGAGATTGAGGTTGCCGACGTCGTCCGCGCCGGGGACGATCAGGCTCTGGTTCTGGGCTCGGATGGGCTCGAGGCGGGAGTCAGGGTCGAGGCCGAGGTCGACCGCGACACACGCCATCGCACGATGCGAAACCACACGGCAACCCACCTCCTCCATGCCGCGCTTCGCGAGCGCCTCGGGGCGCACGTGCATCAGGCCGGCTCCGCAGTGCGCCCGGACAAGCTTCGCTTCGACTTCACGCACGGCCAGCCACTTTCGCCCGAGGAGGTTCGTGACATCGAGGACGTCGTGAACGATTGGGTCAAGGCCAGCCGTCCGGTTCGCGCCATGGAGATGGAGCGCACCGAGGCGCTCGCGCTGGGGGCGATGGCGCTCTTCGGCGAGAAGTACGGAGACTGGGTACGGATGGTCGAGATCGACGGCGTCTCGCGCGAGCTATGCGGCGGCACACATGTCCCCTCGAGCGCCGAGTGCGGCATCTTCGCGATCATCCAAGAGACCTCTAGCGCCGCGAACGTCCGCAGGATCGAGGCGCTCACAGGGCCGGCTGCGATCGACTGGTTCCGGGAGCGCAGCCTTGCCCTCGACCGTGCCGGGGCGCTCCTTGGATCCGCGCAGGATCCCGTTGCCGCGGCGGAGCGCGCGGCGGAGCGCCTTTCGGAGCTCGAGAAGATCGTGGCGAAGGCGGGGCGCGAGGCGGCGGGTCACGAGGCAGAGGAACTCGCGGCCGCTGCCGAGGACATCGGAGGCGTCCGCGTTGTCGTCGCGGAGAGCGCCGTGACCGACGGCAAGGCCCTGCTCGAGCTTGGCACGCGGGTTCGCGACAAGCTTGGGGATGCGGTTGTCGTCCTGGGCGCGCCGTCCGACGGCAAGGTTGCGCTGGTGGCAGTGGCAAGCCCGCAGGCGATCGAGCGTGGGGTCTCTGCGGCCGCGGTGATGCGCGAAGCAGCACCCGTGGTTGGCGGCGGGGGAGGAGGCCGCGACGAATCGGCGCAGGCGGGCGGCCGCGACCCGGCAAAGCTCCCCGATGCGCTCGAGGCCGCCCGGGCCGCGATTCGCTCTGCGCTCGACGGCTGACCCCTGATGCGAATCCTTGCGCTCGACCATGGTGAGGCCCGTGTGGGCGCGGCTACCTGCGATCCGACCGAGACGATTGCCAGCCCGGCTGGGGTGCTCGGGCCGGATCCGGCCGAGGCCGAGGAGCTGGTGGCATCCGTCGGTGCGGAGCTGGTCGTCGTGGGCCTTCCGTTGACCCTCGCGGGGGAGGTGGGCCTTCAGGCAGAAAGCGCTCGCGCATATGCCGCGGAGCTCGAAAAGCTCCTGGAAATCCCGGTTGAGACTTACGACGAGCGCCTGACGACCCGAATGGCGACCTCGAGCGCTCGTTCGGGCGCGGGCGCGCCAAGTGATGCACTGGCGGCAGCCCATCTGCTTGAGTCATTCCTCCAGAGCCGGGCGGGACCGACTTCCAAGGACGGCAATTCATGAGCGACTGGCGAGACCCCTTTGCAGACGACGAGGCTGCGCGCGAACGCGAGGCCCGCCGCGCCGAGCGCGAGGCCAGACGCCGCGGCGAGGAGACTCGCGAGTCGCTAGGTGAACGCGTGCGCTCGGGCATGGAGGGGGAATCGAGCCAGCCGACGGCATCTCCGGAGCCGCTGCCGCCGACCGAGGTCGCGCCCGCCACTATGGCGCCACCCGTCGAGACGCCACCAACCCAGGTCCAGCCCGCCGCGCCGCCACCGCCTCCGCCGCGCAGGCCACCTTCGGACGCTGTTCACCGCCGGCGGATGTGGGCCCTGATCGGCCTGGGGCTGCTCATCGTCGCCGTTGCTGTGATCGGCACGATCATCAGCAGGGGCGCTGACTCGAGCTCTGAGGCGTCAGGAATCCCGGCGGGCAAGAAGACGATCGAGGTTGTAGTGCCCGAGGGGTACGACCGGACCCAGATCGCGCAGGTCGCAAAGAAGGCCGGCCTCAAGGGCGACTACCTGGCGGCGACGGAATCGTTCAAGGGCTTCGATTTGGCGGCGTACGGGGCTGAGAACGCTCAGAACCTGGAGGGGTTCCTCTTCCCCGCTACGTATGAGCTCTTCAAGGGGGCGAAAGTGGAAGAGCTGGTTTCCAAGCAGCTTGAGGCGTTCGAGACGAACGCGTCCGATATCGACCTCGAGGGCGCGGCGAAGGAGCAGGGGCGCACGCAGTACGACCTGGTGAACATCGCCGCGATGGTCGAGCGCGAGATCGCGGTCCCCGAAGAGCGCGAGCTGGCCGCGTCGGTAATCAACAACCGGCTCGAGCAGGGCAACCCGCTGGGGATCGACGCGACGATCCGATACGAGGACCAGAACTACTCGGGCCAGCTCGTCCAGTCGCGCCTCGCAGAGGACACGCCTTACAACACGCGCACCAACGCGGGCCTTCCGCCCGGCCCGATCGGCAACCCCGGCCTCGCCTCCCTTGATGCCGCGGCGCACCCTGCGGACTCGGACTACTTCTTCTTCGTGGTCAAGCCCGGCTCATGCAACGAGCACACCTTCGTGGAGACCGAAGAGGAGTTCGCCGCCGCGGAGCAGGCGTACCAAGACGCCTTGATCGCCGAAGGCGGCTCCCCAACCGACTGCTGAACACCGAGAGTAGGAATTCCCGCGATATGTGCGGGTATTCCACCTCTCGGCGCGAAGGTCTAGCCTCAAGCTATGCCTCGGCTCGCGGTGCTTGGCCAACCAATCTCTCATTCGCGCTCGCCCGCGATGCATTCGGCTGCCCTGGCCGAGATGGGGTTGGAGGATTGGTCCTACGAGGCGATCGAGGTTTCGGCCGAGGGTTTCGAGGCCCTGGTCCGATCGCTGCCCGAAAAGGGGTTTGCCGGCGTGAACGTGACAGTCCCGCACAAAGTTGCCGCTCTCGCGGTGGCAGACGAGGCGTCTGACGCCGCGCGAGAGATCGGCGCCGCCAACACGCTGACCTTCGTAAAAGGCGTTATCCAAGCCGAAAACACCGATGCGACGGCCATCGTCGATGCCCTGCCGAGCCAACCCGAGGGCGTGCGTGCGCTGGTGATGGGGGCAGGCGGCTCGGCCCGGGCCGCGGTTTGGGCCCTCAGGGAGGCGGGCGCGGCCGTCAACGTGTGGAACCGCACTGATGCGAAGGCTGAGGCCCTGGCGGATGAGATGGGCGTGGGCCTCGACACAGAGGACCCGGAGATCCTCGTCAACGCGACGACGGTAGGGCTTGCGAGCGCCAATGAGGTGCAGCCCCTACCCGAACGTCGGGAGCCCGATCTCAAGCCATTTTCCGTCCTGGCCGATGGTCTGAAGGCAGAGGTGGTGATGGATTTGGTCTATGGATCACGCGACACTGATCTGATCGTGGCTGCTCGGGCGGCAGGCGCAGCCACGGTCGACGGGCTCGAGATCCTCGCCAGACAGGGCGCGGCCTCGCTTCGAATCTGGACCGGCGCCGACCCGCCTTTGGACACCATGCGCCGTGCGGCTCGGGGTTTGCCATGACCGAGCGTCCCGACTACCTGAAGCCCGTGCCCGACACCGCCGTGCCCGACACGGACGGCGCCACCGCGCTCGCGCACCAGCCCAAGGCGGCGCCCGCCCAGGCGGAGTCCGTCCCGGCAGAGGTGCCCGCGAGCGTGCCCGGCACCGCCGGCCTGACGCCTCCTATCGGCAAGGCCCACTCGGGCATGTTCATCACGGACGTCCTGGTCGAGCTCGGCTACGTCGACAAGGAGCGCGCCCAGCTTGCTGTGGAAGAGGCGCGTGGAGCCGGCCGCACTCCCGAGTCGATCCTGGTCGAGCAGAAGGTCATCGACTCCAACCAGCTTTCACGGGCGGTCGCCGAGCGCTACGGCCTGTACCACCTCGATCTGAACTCTTACAAGGTGGACATGGGTGCGTCCAACCTGATCTCGCCCGCCGCGGCGCGCCGCTACAACGCGGTGCCCGTTGGCTTCATGCCCGACGACACGGTGCTGCTCGCGATGTCGGACCCGTCCGACGTGATCGCGATCGACGACGTGCAGATGATCACCGGCTCGATCTGCCGCGTGGCCGTGGCCGGCCCGGAGGACATCGAGGCTCTGATCCGCCGGCTCAACACGCTGGATTCCGCCGTCTCGGAGGCCGTCGATGAGGAAGACGAGATCTCGGGCGAAGAGGTCACCGACCTTCGTGAGTCCGCCGACGACGCGCCCGTCATCAAGCTTGTCTACTCGATCCTGGGGCAGGCGACGAACGACGGCGCCTCGGACGTCCATTTCGAGCCGCAGGACGGCGAGATGCGTGTCCGCTTCCGTGTGGACGGAGTCCTGATCGAAGCTGCCAGGGTGCCCAAGCGAATGGTCGCGGGCGTCATCTCGCGCATCAAGATCATGAGCGACATGGACATCGCCGAGAAGCGCGTCCCTCAGGATGGCCGCGTCTCGCTGAACGTCGAGGGGCGAAAGGTGGACCTCCGCATCACGACGCTTCCGACGTCCCGAGGCGAAGGCTGCACGATCCGCATCCTCGACACCGAATCGGCGCTGCGCTCGCTCGACGAGCTGGGCATGGACGGGGAGGGCCGCACCCGCTACGAGACTTCCTATCGAAAGCCGTACGGCGCGATTCTCGTCACCGGCCCGACCGGCTCGGGTAAGTCGACCTCGCTCTACGCGACGCTCAACGAGATCAACTCGGTCGAGAAGAAGATCATCACGATCGAGGATCCCGTCGAGTACCGCATGGACGGGATCAACCAGATGGGGGTGAACCGCCGGGCGGGCCTCACCTTCGCGACGGGCCTGCGCTCGATGCTCCGCGCCGACCCCGATGTGATCATGGTGGGTGAGATCCGCGACGGCGAGACTGCCCGGATCGCCATCGAGGCCGCGCTTACCGGCCACCTCGTCCTGACGACCCTGCACACGAACGATGCTCCTGGCGCAATCGTGCGCCTGCAGAAGATGGGCATCGAGAGCTTCCTCACCGCCTCGGCTGTCGATTGCGTGGTCGCCCAGCGCCTCGCCCGGAAGCTCTGCGACCTCTGCAAGAAGCAAGCCGTGATGCCCAAGAAGGCGCTGATCGACGCGGGATACGATGTCGACGGCGATCTGACCGTGTTCGAGCCCGTCGGGTGCGCCCGGTGCGGCGGCTCCGGCTACCGAGGGCGGATCGGCCTCTACTCCGTGATGGTGATGAGCGAGGCGCTCAAGGAGATGACGGTCTCTGGAGCGACGGAGGCCGAACTCACCGCCGTTGCCCGCCAGGAGGGCATGATCACGCTGCCTGAGGACGGCCTGCGCAAGGTCGAGGCAGGCGTGACTTCCATCGAGGAAGTCGCGCGCGTCGCACGCTGAATCTGACGCTAGGCGCGGGTTCTACGCGTCCGGCTCTCAAGCCTGAGCGCCCACGCGCCGAAAGAGAACCTGATGAGCCTCGACTTCGCAGCGGTCCTCAATCGGATGGTGGAGGTAAGGGCCTCCGACGTGCACCTTTCGCCGGGCTTCGCGCCGGCCGTTCGCGTGCGCGGGAAGATCACCCCGCTCGATGACTATCCGCCGCTGACGCCGCAGGACACGCGGGAGATCGTCTATTCGATCCTGAACGACTCGCAGCGCAAGGCGTTCGAGAACAATTTGCAGCTCGACCTCGCCTACGCGATCCCGAACGTGGCTCGCTTCCGCGTCAACGTCTTCTTCCAGCGCGGCGCCATCTCCGCCGCCTTCCGCCACATTCCCGAGAAGATCGAATCGCTCCAGACCTTGGGTCTGCCGCATGTGCTCGAGGAGTTTTGCCGCAAGCCTCGCGGCTTTGTCCTCGTCACCGGCCCGACCGGCTCGGGCAAGTCGACCTCACTCGCCTCGATGATCGACCTGATCAACGAGGAGCGCGAGGAACACATCCTCACGATCGAGGACCCGATCGAGTTCCTCCACAAGCACAAGAAGTGCATCGTGAACCAGCGCGAGGTCGGCTCGGACGCAACGGACTTCTCCAGCGCCCTCAAGTCTGCCCTCCGTGAGGACCCCGACGTGATTCTCGTCGGCGAGATGCGAGACCTCGAGACCATCTCGACCGCGCTGACCGCGGCCGAGACCGGGCACCTCGTCTTCGCCACGCTTCATACGCAGTCGACAGCGCAGACCGTCGACCGCATCATCGACGTCTTCCCGCCGCACCAGCAGCAGCAGGTGCGGATGCAGCTTTCGATCGCCCTCCAGGGGATCGTCACCCAGCAGCTCCTGCCGACGTCCGACGGATCCGGCCGCGTCTGCGCCACCGAGGTGCTCATACCGAGCCCAGCGATCCGCAACCTGATCCGCGAGGGCAAGACCCACCAGATCTACTCGGCGATCCAGACCTCGGGGTCGGTCGGCATGCAGACGATGGACTCGAACCTTGCAGCCCTCGTGCGGATGGGCAAGATCTCGCCGCAGTTGGCGATGCAGCGGGCGTCCGTGCCGGAGGAGCTGAAGCGCCTTCTGGGCCCGATGCCCGGTGCTCAAACCGGTGGTGCTCAGCCTGTCCAGCCCACCCAGCAGTCCGGACCTCCGGTCGCGGCGGGAGTCTGAGCCATGGCGATGTTCGGGTTCAGGGCAGTCGACCTCGCGGGCGTACCGTCGCGCGGCGAGGTCGAGGCGTCATCCAAGGCCGCCGTCACCGAGCAGCTCCGCCAGCGCGGGCTGATCGTCCTGGACGTCTCCCAGACGCGCGAGCCATTCAAGCTCGAATCGATCTTCCAGCGCTTCAAGAACGTGAAGGCGCGCCCCCTCGCGATCTTCTCGCGTCAGTTCGCGACGTTGATCTCGTCGGGCATGCCGATGCTCCGCTCGCTCTACACCCTGGAGGACCAAACCGACGACGAGATGCTCACGAAGGCGATCGTCGCGCTCCGCCAGGACGTGGAGGCGGGAAGCTCCGTCGCGCAGGCGATGGAGTCCCAGCCTGGCGTCTTCGACCCGCTCTACCGCTCCATGGTCCAGGCCGGCGAGGGCTCGGGCCGCCTCGAGGAGGCCCTTGACCGCGTCGCAAACCAGCTCGAGCGACTCGACGCCCTTAGGCGCCAGGTGCGCTCGGCGATGATGTACCCCGCCGCGGTCTTCGTCATCGCCCTCCTGGTGATGGCAGCCGTCTGCGCGTTCGTCGTGCCGGTCTTCACGAACATCTTCGTCGAGATCGCCGAGGAGACACCCGGCGTCAGCTCGCAGCTCCCTCTGCCGACCCGGATCGTGGTCGCGATCTCGGACTTCATCACTGGTAGCTGGTACATCCTGATCGCGATGATCGTGGCGGTTGGGTACGCCTTCAACCGCTGGAAGACCTCAGAGCGCGGGCGCCATCAGTGGGACCGGATGAAGCTCAACTTCCCCGCCCACATCGGCGACATCGTCCACAAGGTCGCGCTGGCCCGCTGGTCGCGCACCTTCGCGGGCACGATCTCCTCGGGCGTCCCGATGCTCCAGGCGATCAAGATTGCAGGCCAGACTGCCGGCAACGCGGTCGTCGAGGAGGCGATGGACGACGTCTACGCCTCGGTCAAGGCCGGAGGCTCGATCGCGAAGCCGCTTCAGGAGAACGATGCGTTCCCCGCGATGGTCTCCCACATGGTGGCTGTCGGCGAGGACTCGGGTCAGCTCGAGACGATGCTCGAAAAGGTCGCGGACTTCTACGAGACCGAGGTCGACGCAAAGGTGAAGGCCCTGACCTCGCTGATCGAACCGATGATGATCATGCTCGTGGGTGGCGGTGTCGGGTTCATCGTCATCGCGATGTACCTCCCGATCTTCTCGCTCTACGACAACATCCGCTAGGGGTGGGCAGGCTGGGCCTGCAATCTCCCGTTCAGGCTCCATAACGAGGTTTGAAGCGAAGGGTTCGCGATCGTCCCGGTGAAGCTCCTTGTCCTCGCCGACCGAGTACGGCGAGAATGACAAATGTGAACGGGGGTTCACCACGATGACGACGCATTCGCTGGTCGAGAACGACTGCCGGAACCTGAGCTTCATCCCGGACGCATCGGTGCATCTCATAATCACGCACCCGCCCGCCTTCGGGTCCTTCGGCGACTCCCAGGCGCTCGGCCAGTTCTCTGCGATCCCGGACTACGGCGATTACCTCGCCGAGCTGGACTCGGTCTGGAGCGAGTGCGACCGGGTGCTGGCCCCGGGTGGGCACCTCGCATGCGTCGTGAGCCCCGTGGCGCGGTGTGACGAGGATCTGCCGCTCACAGCGGACATCCACGCCCGAACTCGGCGTTTCGGACTGGACGTGACTCGGGCGATCCGGTGGTTTCCGCAGGATCGGGCCGAACTCGACGACACGGCGTTCTACGGAGCGCCGAATCAGCCGTGTGGCGAGCTCTTGTGCGACTCACAGGACGTCCTCGTGATGCGCAAGCCCGGCGAACGCCTGGTTTCGGTCGAAACACAGGTCTCCTCGAGGATGCCGGCGGACTACTTCGCGACAACCTCCTCGTCCGTGTGGCTGATCCCAGCCGAAAGCGATCCGAGACACCCTCACTGCTTCCCGCTCGAACTGGCGGAGCGGCTGATCAGGATGTTCTCCTACGCGGGCGACACGGTCCTCGACCCATTCGCCGGAATCGGCACGACGAGCGCTGCCGCCGGGGCGTGGGGCCGCAACTCGATCGCCGTGGAGATCGAGCAGCGCTACTTCGACTCCATGGCGGACCGGATGTCGAGCGCCGAGTGGCCCGATGGCGAGATCACGATCACCAGGGGCCCGCTCATGCCAAACGCCAACCGCTCTTCGGTCGCGTTGCCGGCCGTTTGACAGCACGGTCTCGCGGGCACCGGCACTGACCCGTGCCCCGCACGCGTCGATCAGATCCAACTGGACCGGGATTCAGCCGCATCGGGCGCGGTCGCGGCTTCTCGTACTGCGACGAGGGTGGCGACACGATCACGGACGATGCCGTCCTGGAACGGATCAAGGCGCTTGTAATCCCGCCGGCGTGGAAGGACGTCTGGATCTGCGCCGACGACCGCGGCCACATCCAGGCCGTCGGCACTGACGATGCCGGGCGGCGCCAGTACCTGTACCACGACGACTGGCGAGCCCAGCGGGACCGCGAGAAGTTCAAGCGCCTGCCGGAGTTCGCCGCGACGCTCCCCACGGCGCGCAATGCGCTCGAGGGAGACCTGGGCCTTCGCGGCCTCGTCCGTGAGCGCGTGATGGCGTGCTCTGTGCGCCTGCTCGACATAGGCATGTTCCGAGTCGGCGGCGAGGACTACGCCGAGGAGAACGAGAGCTTCGGGCTCGCGACGATCCAAAAGCAGCATGTGCGCGTGAAGCGAGGCTCGGTGATCGAGTTCGACTACATCGCCAAGGGCGGGGCGCAGCGCACCTACCCGATCGAGGATCGCCTGGTTGTGCCCACGGTGACCGCGCTTAAGCGCCGCCGCGGTAAGCCGACCGACGATCTACTTGCCTACCGCGAGTCGAAGGGCGTCTGGAGCGACGTCACTTCGGCCGACATCAACGCGTGGCTCAAGGACCTCCTGGGCGACGACTACACGGCGAAGGACTTTCGCACCTGGAACGGGACGGTCCTTGCCGCGATGTTCCTTGCCGATCACGCCGGCACCGACGATCCGGACCAGGCTGTTGTTGACGTGATCAAGGTCGTCGCCGAGATTCTGGGGAACACGCCGGCCGTCTGTCGCTCTTCCTACGTGGACCCGCGAGTGATCTCCCAGTTCGAGAGCGGCACGACGATCAAGTCCGCCGTCGACCGCCTGGCGAAGGCCGGTGGCAGCAAGGACTTCGCCGACCGCGCCGGCATCGAGAAGGCCGTCATCAGGCTGATCGCCTAACGGAGCGAGGTGTCGATGCGGGGAGGGGAGACCTCGATGCGAGCAATCTCGTCGCCAGTATCGATAAACCGGACCGGGAACGAGCCGTCGTCTCGCAGGAACACATCGAAATGAGCGGGCTGCTGGGGGCCTACATCTTCAGCGGGGCCCAGGCCCTCCAACTCGACGGTGCCGTGGCGCCGAGAGGTCACCGTTAGCTCAAGGAGGTCCCCGGCCCTGGCTCGCACGAGGGCGGGGCGCTCGCCCGATGCGTCCACCGACTGGCTTATGAGGCGGCCTTCCTCCAGGGCTTCGTCCCCAGACGGGGTAGTGGTCTCAGCCGTGGGCGTGCTCGTTGACGAGCTCGAATCTGTCTTCACTCCTTCCTGCACAGGCGCCAGCGCGGCGGCCAGGGACGAGAGGAACAGCAGCACGAGGAGGATCGCGATCAGGCGTCGTGCAGCCATGAACCTTCCTAGACGCGTCTAGGGGTCATCCCCCAGCCTGGACAGATGTACACCCCATCAAAACTAAAGGCTTCATGAACCACGCCCGATAGGTGGGTTGATGATTGCCAGTACCTCTGTGCCAAAGGCAAACTCGCCGCGAGGCGAGGACGCAAAGTCACGGGTCTTCCTTTCGGGAGATGGCCGGGCTGCCACGGGGTCCTGTGAGATTTCCGATGGCCTAGCGGCTGACGGGGTTCTGGCGCAAACGATAGTGCCCAAGGAGGGTAACTAATGGTCCAGAAGTTCCGTGAACGGAGCAACGGCGAGGGCGGATTCACGCTCGTCGAGCTCCTCGTAGTCATGCTGATCCTCGGCCTCCTGGCTGCGATCGCGATCCCGTCCTTCTTCAACCAGAGGGACAAGGCCAAGGACGCAGACGCCAAGGCGTCGGTTCGTACGGCACAGACCGCGATCGAGACGTACGCGACCGACAACGACGGTGCGTACACGGATGCCGATACGGATGCGCTCGAAACGATTGAGCCGACCCTGGCCGACGCGCCGAATGCGGTCGTAGTTGATTCGGCCGGTACCAAGGACTACTCGCTGACGGTCGAGTCGTCAACCGGCACCACGTTCACCATCGCCCGCGATGTGAATGGGAACACCGACCTGACGTGCGCCCCTGAGGAAACAGGCGGTTGCCCGATTGGTGGCGACTGGGGCTAGTCCCTAGTCAGTACGCGGAACCCGGCCCATCACACTTGGACCGGGAGGAATCAGGACACGAAGGGCGGCCCCGGGGGGCCGCCCTTCGTCGTTGTGTGGGTTGCATAACTCCGGGCTTCAGTTCTGTCCGGATTTGCCGATGGAAGGCACATGCGCGCGCGCTTTGCAGACGATCAAGGCTTCACGCTCGTCGAGCTCCTCGTGGTCATGTTGATCCTCGGTCTCTTGGCCGCGATCGCGCTCCCGCTCTTCTTCAACCAGCGAACGAAGGCGCAGGACGCCGAAGCACGCTCAGCTGTGCGGACCGCGCAGACCGCAATAGAGACCTATGCGACCGACCATGACGGCTCATATGAGGGCGCCGAAGCCGACGACCTGCGGGCGATCGAAGAAACGCTCGTCGACGCTGCGATCAGCGACGTGACGTCTGACGAGAACAGTTACTCGATCACTGTCGAGTCAAGCGCCGGGGATCCGCTTCACACGTTCACCATCGCACGGAAGAGCGATGGCCGCACCGAGTACTCGTGCACCGAGCACGGTGAGGGTGGCTGTCCGATCACCGGTCGCTGGGCTGACGCCTGACCCAACCCATTTCAGCGGTCACGGACTGGTCCGTTCCTGCCGATATTTGACCAGGTGCGCATTCGGATGACCAGAACCCAATTTTCACCCAGAAGTCAGGCGGGCTTCGCGCTGGTCGAGGTCCTGGTCTCGGCCGTCCTGGTCGTGATCATGGCCGCGGGCACCCTGATCGCGATCCAGTCGACGCAGCGAACGTCGGCCGAGGAGCGCCATCGCGCAATCGCCCACGGGCTTGCCCAGGAGGACCAGTCGAGGATGCGCGCCCTCCGCATTTCCTCCCTTGCGAACCTCAACGCAGCCAGCCAGATCGTGGCCGACGACGGGACGTACACCGTCAAGTCGCGGGCCGATTTCGTGACGGACTCGACCGGGACCGCATCGTGTGCCCAGAACACCGCGGCGGCCGACTACATCCGGATCTCGTCCACGGTCACGTGGCCCAGCATCGGCTCGCGGCCTCCCGTCCTCATCCAGTCAATCGTTGCGCCCCCGAACGGCGCGATCGCCGCCAATCGCGGAGCCTTGGCGATTGCGGTCAAGGGCGGTGCGGACCAGGCGATGCCGAACATCTCGCTCAGCGGCACTGGCGCAGGCAGCTTCTCTGGGACCACGAGCGAGAACGGCTGCGTGATCTTCGGCAACCTGCCCGCCGGGAACTACACGCTGACGACGAATGCGCCCGGGCTCGTCAACAAGGACGGACAGCCTCCCGGAACCGTCAACACCAGCGTGGTCGCCCTCTCGACCAACACGCTCGCCCTTCAATATGACGAGCCCGGCGGGGTCGACCTCTCGTTCACGACGCTGAAGAACGGGCAGCTCGTCCAGTCGAGCGCGGAATCGGTGGTCGCGTTCAACACCGGCATGAGCGCCGCGCAGGTGTTCTCGGAATCCGGCCCATCCCAAGTCCTCAGGGCCGATCCGCTCTTCCCGTTCTCATCACCGGACGCCGTGTATGCCGGCGGATGCCAGGCCAACAACCCAAACCCCGACGACGTGGTCGGCGCCCCAGGCGAGGACGCTCTGGCGAGCGTGCAGGTGAGGGCGGGCCAGGTACCGGCCGCCGAGATCCAGCTTCCCTCGCTCAAGCTCCAGGTCATGAGCGGGACGGGCGCAGGCAGCCCCGGAACGCCGGTCTCCGGCGCGAGCGTCGTCTTGACCGACACCGCGTGTGCAGCCGAGGGCCAGACCGTGAAGATCAACCGCACCACGGACGCCACCGGAGGCCTGGCCGACCCGGGGCTTCCCTGGAGCACCTACAACATCTGTGTGGCCAAGTCGGGGAAGGCCTCGACGACGCCGAACGTCAGCGTCATGGACCTCACGTCCGAGATCTCGAGGACCGTCTATCTGGGCGCGGCAGGGACGGGGACCTGTTCATGAGGGATGCGTCTCGCTCAGAGAGTGGTTACTCGCTCATCGAGCTCATGGTCGCTGCCAGCGCCGGGGTGCTGGTCCTGCTCGGCCTGTTTGCGATGTTCGACCTCGCGACCAAGAACTCTGCTGAGGTGACCCAGCGGGTTGACGCCAACTCACGGGCCAAGCCCGCTATGCAGCAGCTCATTAGCGACCTTCACTCGGCATGCACCGGTCCCGCCATCGCACCGGTCTTGCCGGGCAGCACGTCTACGTCGCTTCAGTTCCAGACCGCGACCGGAGGCGGCGTTTCGCCTACGCCCGAGAAGCATGTCGTCACGCTTGCAAACGGCGACCTCACCGAAAACGTTTACGCGGCGACGGGAGGGACCAACCCCAGCTGGACCTATAGCGCCACTCCTTCTTCGACCCGGATCCTTCTCGAAGACGTGAGCGCTCCCGAGGCAGCGGACGGTCCGCCGTTCTCCTACTACGGGTCGCAGGCCGGCGTGCTCCAGACGACGCCCCTCCCTGTGCCCCTCAGCGCCGCCAATGCGGCGCGCGCCGTCAAGGTCGATGTGGGCCTGCAGGTTGCCCCGTCCAGCCAGCCCATTGACGACGAGAACGCCAGCGTCACCCTCACCGACGCGGCCGTCTTCCGCTTCTCGCCCTTCTCCGAGGACCCGACCAAGGTGAACGGACCATGCGCCTGATTCGCACGATCCTGCGATGCGGCCGCTCGGAGAGCGGGTTCACGATGGGAGCGACGATCCTCGGCGGCGCCGTCATGGGCCTGGTGGTCGTCACGGCGGTCACGGCCGCTCGCGGTGAGCTGAACGTGACCCGGGCAGACCTCGACCAAAAACAGGCCTACGAGGCCGCGCGCGCGGGAATCGCTGACTACGCCTATCACCTCAACCAGGACACGAACTACTGGACCCGGTGCGCCAACGTGCCGACGCCCACGGCCGTAAACCAGGTCGGCTCGACGGCCCGCCGCCGCTCGGTGCCCGGAACGACCGGCGCCGCCTACGCGATCGAGCTCATCCCGCGTACTGGTCAGGCGCAGTGCACCGAGGCGGACCCCGTCAACACGATGATCGAGCAGTCGGGTTCGAGCGTGGGCACCTTCCGGATCCGCTCGACGGGCTACTCGCAGGACTCCGAGGTCTCGCTCGTGGCGACGTTCAAGCGGGCGAGCTTCCTCGACTTCCTCTACTTCACGCAACTCGAGACCTCGGACCCGGTCACCTACGGCAACCAGGCGACGATAAACGGGGCCTATCAGCAGTGCACCAAGACCATCGCCGAAGGCCGCTACGACCAGAACATCCCGGGGTCGAGCCCCACTCAGGCGTGTGACTTCATCTATTTCGTCGGCGGCGAGCACATCGACGGCCCTCTGCACACGAACGACGCATTCCTGGTCTGTAACGGGCAGCCCATCTTCGGCCGCACCCCCACCGACATCGTCTCGGTGTCCGCGCCGCCTCCCGGCTGGTTCGGTTGCAGCGGCAGCTCGCCGAACTTCCTCGGAACCTTCGTCACCAATGCGCCGGTCCTCACCCCGCCGCCCACGAACGCGTCGCTGCGGACGGTCGCCGCGCCGAGCTACCGCTACACGGGCCAGACCCGCATCGTCCTCAGCGGGAACACCTTCACCGTGAACGGCGGGATGACGCAGCCCATCCCGTCGAACGGCGTCATCTACGTCTCGAACGGCGCCTGTTCGGCGGCCTACAACCCGTTTACGGCGGTCTATCCGAACACGTCGACCTGCGGAAACGTCTATGTCCGCGGCAACTACTCGGGCCGACTGACGATCGCCGCCGAGAACGACGTCATCGTCGACGGCAACCTGGTCCGGAGCGGTAACGGAATGCTGGGCCTCATCGCGAACAACTTCGTACGCGTCTTTCACCCATTCGCGAACCCGGCGTCCTCGCTTACCACGACCACGCAGACCTCGCGCTCGAGTTGCGGCAGCGGCGCGAACGGAACGAACAGCGTCAACAACCTCCGGATCGACGCCGCGATCCTCTCGATCCAGCACTCGTTCATCGTCGACCATTACTCGTGCGGGGTCCCGCTTGGGAACCTCACTGTGAACGGTGCGATCGCCCAGCGCTTCCGCGGGGCGGTCGGAACGTTCAGCCAAGCGACGGGCAACGCGGTGTCCGGCTACTCGAAGCGGTACACGTACGACGACCGCCTCCGCTACATCTCGCCTCCGCACTTCCTCGACCCGGTCGAGTCGGCATGGCACGTGCAGCGCGAGACGGTTGAATAGCGGGCGGCAGGGGTTCGCGCAGCCAGTGTCGAAGGGGGACTAGATGGCTGGTGCAGCGATAGCCCTGTTCGCCCTGGGTGCTGTCCTGGGCAGCTTCGCGACGGCGCTCGCGCACCGGCTGCCCCGGAACGAGAACTGGGTCTCGGAACGCTCCCGCTGCCCGAACTGCGGCGAGATGATCGGTGCCCGCGACAACATCCCCATTGCCTCGTGGATGATCCTGCGCGGCAAGTGCCGCAACTGCGGAGAGGCGATCTCTCCGCGGTACATCCTCGCCGAGCTCACTCTGGCCACGCTGTTCGCGGCCACCTACCTCATCCTCGGCGACGACGAGACCGGTGAGCTCCTCCTGGGCCTGATCCTGTGCTTCGTCCTAGTCGTGATCACCTTGACCGATCTCGACCTGCGGATCATCCCGAACAAGGTCGTCATGGCCGGTTCGATCGCGGCGGTTGCGATCGCGGCCATCACGATGCCGGAGACACTGGACACGCGCTTCATCTCGGCCGCGATCGCCGGCGGGATCATGTTCCTCGTCGCGTTCGCGTACCCGCGCGGGATGGGGATGGGCGACGCGAAGCTCGTGGGGATGATGGGCCTCTTCATCGGCCGCGCGATCGCGCCGGCGACCCTCGTCGGCTTCCTCCTGGGTGCCGTCGTGGGGGTGGCCATGATCGCCCGCCAGGGCGCCGCTGCACGCAAATCCAAGATCCCGTTCGGCCCATTCCTGGCCGTCGGCGGCGTCATCGGCCTCTGGTTCGGCGACGACATGGTCCAGTGGTACCTGGACGAGTTCTTTCCGGACGAGGGATAAGGGCTCTTAGGCCTCAAGGATTAGGCGTGAGGCGCCGATTGTGTTGTCAGGGGATACCCCTGACCACGAATCATGGCTCGCCTCACCAACCCAAAAGTGAAGTCCACTGTCGGCCTCGATATCGAGACCGGCAGCATCGCCGCAACCGAGGTCCGTGTGAACGGCTCAATCGAGGTTGCGGGCGGCGGTGTTCTGCCTCTCGGTCCCGGCGTCTTCCGCGAGGGCGAGGTCGCAGACCCGGAGGCTCTCGGCCAGGCCATCAAGGAGCTCTTTGCCCGCGAGAAGCTCTCTCGCGACGTCCGCGTCGGCATCGCCAACCAGCGGGTGGCGGTCCGCTCGATGCGCCTGCCGGCCATCGACAACCGCGACGAGCTCGAGACGGCGATCCGCTTCCAGGCGCAGGACCACATCCCGATGCCGCTCGACCAGTCCGTTCTGGACTGGCAGGTCGTGGGCCACTCGACAGACGAGAACGGTGAGCGCAAGGTCGACGTCGTTGCCGTCGCCGCGCGCCGGGACATGATCGGTCAGATGCTCGAGGCGCTTTCGATCGCCGGCGTGCGGCCGATCGGGATCGACCATTCCGCCTTCGGCATGATCCGCGCGCTGGCCCGCGAGGTCGGCTCTCCGGTCGGCCCGGGCCAGTTCGTTACCGCACCCTCCTACGAGGAGCGGGTTGCGGCGCATGCTCAGGGTGCGCCCGGCGTCGCGGTCGCCGAGAACCACGCCCCCGCGAAGCTCTTCTGCAACCTCGGCGACGTCACCAACCTGGCGGTCGCCCGTGGCAGCACGTGCCTCTTCACGCGCATCGCCTCGTTCGGCATCGAGGGCATCGCCCAGAAGCTCGCCGAGCGGCGGAGGCTCACGGTCGAGCACTCTCGCCAGTGGCTTACTCACGTCGGGCTTGAGCAGCCCGTCGAGGCGGTCGAGGGCGATCCTGAGCACGTGAGCGCCGCTCGCGACTGCCTCGCCGACGGCGCGGCGCGGCTTTCCGACGAGCTTCGGGTTTCGATGGATTACTACTCGGCCACCGACGGCGCCGTGCCGATCGAGGGAGTCGTCGTGTGCGGTCCGGGCACGCGGATTCCGGGCATGGTCGAGCGGCTTCAGCGCTCGCTCGGTCATGCGTTCAGCGTCGCGAAGCCGTCCCCGCTAGGGCACCTCGACGACGCCTCCGCTGTACGCCAGACACTGTCGTTCGGCCTCGCCCTGGAGGAGTAGACGATGCGCCCCGTCAACCTCATCCCGCCCGAGGATCGCCGTGGCGACAAGGCTCCGCTTCGCAGCGGGCCGCTCTCTTACATCGTCATCGGAGCGCTCGCGCTCGTCCTCGTCGGAGTTCTCCTGATGGTCACGACGTCGAACGACATCTCCGAGAAGGAGGGGCAGGTCGCCCAGCTCGAGGCCGACCTCGAAGCCGCCACAACCGAGGCTCAGCAGCTCGCGCCGTACGCGGAGTTCGCCGACCTGCGCATCGAGCGCGAGGCGACGATCGCAAGCCTTGCGCAAAGCCGCTTCGACTGGGAGCGCGTGATGCGCGAGCTCGCCTTGGTAATCCCGGAAGACGTAACGCTCACGAACCTGAACGGCTCAGCGTTTGAGAACGCGGAAGGAAGCGCCTCCGCGACCCCGATCGCCGCGCCAAACCTCACGCTCTCTGGCTGCGCGGCCTCTCACGAGTCCGTGGCCAGGTTCGTCGCAGCCCTGGAGGACATCGACGGCGTGACCCGAGTCGCCCTTGGCCGGTCGGAGGCGGTCGAGAAGGAGGTCGGGTCCGGCGGTGCCACGGATTCAGTCGGCGACTCGACGCTCTGCGGCTCCGCGAACACATTCGACGTGACAGTGGCGTTCGACAACGCGACCGTCAGCGCCGAAGCCGCGGAGGTCGCGTCGGTCGAGACCACGCCGGCGTCTACTGAAATCGACCCTGAGAACCCGACTCAGACTGCGAAGAACTCCACGGCCAAGCAGACCGAGAAGGCCAAGGCCGCCGCCGAGATCGTGCCGGGAGTGGTGACGCCATGAAGTCCTCCGACCGCGCAATTCTCATCGGTCTCATCGTCGTCGGCCTGTTCGGAGCGTTCTGGTTCCTCGCGCTTTCGCCCAAGAAGGACGAGGCGTCAGAGCTCGGCGACCAGATCGCACAGCTCCAGAGCGACGTCTCCGCTCAGGAGCAGATCGTCGCGTCGGGCCACGAGGCCCAGGCCGGCTATGAGAAGAACTTCTCATCCCTCGTCGTGCTCGGCAAGGCTGCCCCTGCGGGAGGCGACACCCCGTCGTTGATCACACAGCTCGTCGACATTTCCGATGAGGCGAACGCGAGCTTCGGCCTGCTTCAGCTCGGCACCGCTCCCGCGGAGCCCGAGCCCGTTGCCGCGGAGACCACGACGGGCCAGACCGAAGCTGAGGGGGAAGCTCCTCCAACCGAAGAGGAGTCCACGGCGGTCGTGGCAGCGCCAGCGCCCGCCACCGAGGCGTCCGCGTCGTCACTTCCCATCGGTGCCGCCGTCGGCTCGGCGGGTCTCGGGAGGCTCGTGTACGACATGAGCTTCCAGGGCGACTTCTTCCAGATCGCCGACCTCTTCAGGGGCATCGACAGCCTGGTCACTTCCAAGGCGGCGAGCGTCGACGTCACCGGCCGCCTGATCACGATCAACGGTTTCACGATGACCAAGGAGATGACCGAGGGGCCGCTCAAGGTCGAGCTCTCGATGTCCTCCTACGTCCTGCCTTCCTCGCAAGGACTCACCGCGGGCGGTACTTCGACGATGCCGCCGTCATCGGTCCCCGCCGCCACAACCGCTCCGGAGCCGGCGCCATGAAGCTCGAGCTACCCACGCGCAAGCCGAAGGCCGAGAAGGGCGCCAAGCAGCCTTCGAAGGTTCAGGCGCCGGCGTTCGCGCAGGACCTCTACAAGGACATGCGCGATCGGCGTCTCATCATTCCGGCCGTCGCGCTCCTGATCGCGATCGTCGCCGTGCCGATGCTCTTGAGTTCCTCGCCCGAGTCCGCCGTGAGCGTTCCGCCTCCGGTTTCGGATCCGCAGGCCGTGGCCGTTGAGCCCGCGGTCCTCGCGGTCCAGGAGGTCGGCGTCCGCGATTTCCGCGATCGTCTGGATGAGCTGCAGCGCAAGAACCCGTTCGGTGACCGCTTCGAGCCCAAGGCGGTCAAGGACAGCGTGGGAGCGCTCGAGGATCCCACGGCCGACAGCGGTGGCGGGAGCCCAGTTGACACAGGGACGTCGCCAGTCGACAGTTCGCCCACACCGAGCAGCTCTTCCGACCCGCCGGCGCCCATTCAGCCGCAGGAGCCCTTCGTCCTCGTTCCGAGGATCGACGTAGAGGTCGGCAACGTCGACCGCAACCGCCGTAAGACGATCGATGGCGTCAAGAGCGGGGAGGTGCTCCCTTGGAAGAGCGCCCCGGCGGCGATGTTCCTGGGCAATAGCGATGACTCCGGTTCCGCCGAGTTCCTCGTCTCTCGCGATGTCACGACCGTCAACGGGGACGGCCACTGCAGGCCGGGGAAGAACAACTGCGAGTTCCTGACGCTCCGCGATGGCGATTCCGGATACCTGCGGTTTGCCGACGGCAACCGCTACGTGATCACCGTCAAGGACATCTACTTCGTCCGCGTCTCCGAGGACCAGTTCAAGGATCAGGACTGACGGTCCGCTCCAGGCACAAACGGGTGCCTGGACGCATGACTTAGTTTCGGTCGGATCCATCAAGCCCCCCGTTCGGGGGACCGATGGCGATGTGTATGGCCCGCCATCGTCACAGCCAGGAGGGGAGGCGGAGAATCCGCGGCGACGCGGGGTTCGCTCTGCCGACGGTCATGTTCATGTTGCTGGCCGCGTTCACGGCGGCGACGTCAGCGGCCGTAGTGTCCATGAGCGCTCAGCGCGGCACGCTGCGCGACTCGGACTCGAAGCAAGCTCTGGCCATGGCCGAGGCGGGCGTCAGCGAAGCGCTCCTTCACTACAACCGGGTCATCACGAGCGGAGCGAGCAGCTGCGTGGTGTCGTCGGGGGGCACGATTCAGCTCGCCGCGCCCAGTGGCGCATGGTGCGCGCCGGTGTCAGGCACCACTACGCAGGGCGGGTACAAGTACAGCGTCGCGCCATCGGCGGGCCACCTCGAGATCGTCTCACTGGGCAACTCGCAAGGCGTAACGCGCAGGGTCCAGGTAAGCGCGGACTCGGTATCCGGGCAGGGGACCTTCTCCAGTGCGACCGTGAAGGCGCGAAATCTGATTTCCCTCAGCTCGAACGCCGAGATCCGCGCCAACGCGGGGACCAACGGCGACATGACCCTGGCCGGGAACTCCCGGCTGTGTGGCACCGGCTCCGTGGGCGTAGGCCGGGCCTTCACCCTGGCGTCGACCGCGCATCACTACATGGACCAGACATGCACCGGCACCGGATCGCTGACCCGGAAACCGCTGGCCCTGCCTGCCGTCAACCAAGGCAACGCAGCGACCGTGAACGACAATGGCCGCCTCTTCGGCTCCGATCCGCGGACCGGCGGCACCAAGGTGTCGTGGAACGCGTCTACAAGGACGCTGAATCTCAGCTCTAACTCGTCACTCACGCTGGGCGGGTCCGTCTACAGCTTCTGCAAGCTGACGATGTCGAGCAACACAGCGCTCTACATCGCGCCTGGGGCTGCAGTAACGATCTTCTTCGACTCGCCGGAGGCATGCGGCCTGGCGGCGGGCACGAAGCAGATCGATCTTTCCTCGAACTCAAGGATCACCGCCACTGGCGGAAGCGCGACGAGGGTGGCGATCCTCATGGTCGGCTCCGACACCGTCCAGACCAAGGTCCAGCTCAGCTCCAACACGCAAGTGGCCGGCGCTTGCGAGCAGAACTTCGTGATCTACGCGCCCCGCACTGACGTCAACTTCAACTCGAACTCGACCTACTGCGGCGCGCTGGCGGCCAACACGATCACCATGGCTTCGAACACGACGATCTTCAGCGACGCCGGCGCGAAGAACTTCGTCCTTCCGAACACCGCGCCGCACTACGAGCCGAGCGGGTTCGTCGAGTGCGCGAGCGCCGAGGCGACGCCACCGGATGCTGGGTGCTGACGTGGCTAAGAGGGCCAGAAATCGCCTGCACGACGCAGGTTCGGCGGATGGATTCACGCTCATCGAGCTGCTCTTGGTGATCTCGCTCACCTTGATCATCCTTGGTGGCACCGTGGGCATCCTCATCGCCGGCGTGAAGAGTGAGCCGCGCATCGCCGAGCGAACGGCGGACATCCAGGCTGCGAGGGTCGCCATGGAGCGCCTCACCCGGGAGATTCGCCAGGGAGTGACCGTGACGAGCGCGACGGGCAGCCAGTTCGCACTCGTCACAAACGTGAACAGCGCCACATGCGGCGGAGCGCACTCAACTGAGGTGCGGGCTTGCCGGGTGACCTACTCCTGCTCCGCTGGAAAGTGCACCCGCACCGAGGTGAACCCTGACGGGAGCGGCACACCATCGTCGGAGGTGGTCCTCAGCGGCATCACCTCGACCTCGAGCGTCTTCAGCTATTCGCCCAGCGCCGCCGCTCCGGCTTACATCGGAGTCAAGCTCGAATTCCCGTCAGTCGGCGGAGACGATTCGATCACCCTTAGCGACGGCGTCTCGATGCGAAACGCGGGGTACGGGTCATGACGCCGAGCGCATCCAGAGCGGTCCGCTCGCAAGGCGGCTTCACGATGATCGAGGTCGTCATCTCGACCCTAATGCTCGCGCTGGGCTCGATGGGCGTCATGAGCGTCGTTGACGCTTCGACGAGGAACAACTACCGCGTCGAACAGAGCCAGGTCGTGGTCAACGTCCTCCAAGGCGAGCTCGAGCGGATCAAAGAGCTCCCGTACACCGAGGTGGCCCTGACCGGGCTTCCCGCGCATTCCGCAGATCAGAAGAACCCGTCTTGGAGGGTGAGCAGCGGTAACTTCGCGATGTCGAGCGACGGCACCAACCTTCGGCCCCTCGTCGCCAACGGGTCCGTTCTAGCCGGTGGCGGAACGGTGACAGGGGGAACGCTCAGCCCCACGCCGAAGCCATTCAGCAGCGGCGACGTTCGCGGTGTGATCTACACGTACGTGGTCTGGGTCAATGACGCGAGTTGCCCCGAGGCCGTCTGCCCGGGCTCCCAGGACCTGAAGAGGGTGATCGTGGCCGCGACGCTCGATGCCTCAGCGGCGATCGGCGAGCGCTCGTATCAGGAGCTGCACACGGACATCGTCGACCCCGACGTCACCCCGGTCTCGAACGCGGTACCCGGGGGCTCGGGCCAGGAGGGGACCTTCGCAACGTTTTGGCTGACGGACACTCCCTGCAACAACTCGGATCGCCAGCCGCTCACGGGCGATCACAACACGCACAACACGCTCGGCACCTGCGGCGCCGGGATGAAGACCGGCAATACGGCGGGCGCGCCCGATCTCATGTTCACGGAACCTCCGAAGCTCGACCCAGACTTGCCACCGGATCAGCAGCCGCTCTTCGACTACTCGACCGACGTGGAGCCGCTGACCAACCCGACTGGTGACCGCGGCCTCCAGGTCAGGAACTCCACCCTGCCCGGCTGCATCTTCTCGCCGAGCATCGTCGATGGGGTGCCCGGCCAGAAGGTCCACCGCTGGCTCTCACCCCCGGTTCCGAGTGGCCTCCAGCTCCTGCTGGACGGCGATGCAAACCTGAGCCTGTGGACGAGAACTCTGAACGGCGCTACGCACCCGGGCCGGATCTGCGTCTTCCTATTCGCGCGCAAGCTGAACGCTCTGGGCATTCCGATCGACGTGCCAATGGTCAACCAGGAGATCACCAACGCGACCTGGTTCCCGCACGAAGAAGCGACCTGGCCCAAGGACAACTGGACCGAGATCTCGGTTCCGATGAAATTCCTCTACGCGGCGGGCGCGCTACTGCCCGGCGAGCGGCTCGGGCTTGCGATCAGCGTCGAGAAGGGCGGCACCAACCCCGGCGACGGCCTGGAGTTCATGTACGACCATCCAAGCTTCGACAGCCGCCTTCAAGTCAAGACCTCATCCGTACTGCCGATCTTCGACTGAACGCAGGTCAGCGGGCGAATAGTCTCTCGCCCGTGACCGGATTTCGCTTCACGACAGCGGGGGAATCGCACGGCCCGGGGCTGGTCGCGATCGTCGAGGGCCTGCCCGCGGGCCTCGAGCTCGACAGAGAGAGGATCGACCGGGACATGGCCCGCCGCCAGCTGGGGCATGGGCGCGGCGGCCGCATGAAGATCGAGCGCGACGCGGTCGAGGTCCGATCAGGCATCAGGCACGGAAAGACGCTGGGAGCCCCGATAGCGATCCTGGTCGCCAATCGCGACTACCCGAACTGGGAGGAGCGGATGAACCCGTGGCCGGTCGACGCGGAGGTTGAGGAATCGCATCTGCCGCGCCCGGGCCATGCCGACCTCGCCGGCCTCCATAAGTACGGCTTCACCGACGTCCGCAACGTGCTCGAGCGCGCAAGCGCCCGCGAGACGGCTGCGCGGGTCGCAGCCGGGGCGGTAGCCAAGGAGTTCCTACGCGCGCTGGGCGTGGAGATCCGAAGCCACGTGCTGCAGATCGCATCGGTCGTCGCCGAGTCCGATCGCGAGCTCGAGCTTGCGGACTTCGACGGCGTCGACGAGTCGCCCGTCCGAGTGCTCGACAAGGGCATCGAGGAGGCCATGGTCGAGGAGATCAACACCTTGAGGAAGCAGAACGAGAGCCTCGGAGGGGTCTTTGAGGTCCGGGCATTCGGCCTCACGCCCGGGCTGGGCTCCCACGTGAGCTGGGAGGAGCGCCTCGACTCTCGCCTCGCGCAGGCGATCGTCTCGATCCAGGCCGTGAAGGGAGTCGCAGTCGGGGAGGCATGGGACGTAGCGGGCCTGCCCGGCTCCGAGTCGCACGACGAGATCTTCTTTTCCGAGGAGCGCGGCTGGTACCGCGAGACGAATCGCGCGGGTGGCGTTGAGGGCGGAATGACGAACGGCGAGACGCTCGTGGTGAAGGGTGCGATCAAGCCGATCTCGACGCTTACCAAGCCCCTTCGCTCGGTGGATACGGAGACGAAGAAGCCCGCGCAGGCGATGCGAGAGCGCACCGACTCGACGGTCGTCCCCGCCGCCGGTGTCGTCGGCGAAGCGATGGTCGCCCTCGTTCTTGCTCGCGCGTACCGGGAGAAGTTCGGCGGCGACCACATCTCCGACGTCCTCGCCGCGCTGAAGGCGTACGAGGAGCGCATCGGATGGCGTCGATAGGAGCTGGGTCCAAAGCTCGAACGATCGCGTTCATCGGCTTTATGGGGGCCGGCAAGACCCGTGCTGCCAAGGGCGCGGCGGCCGTGCTGGGCGTCGACTCCATGGACGTCGATGCGGAGGTCGAGCGCGAATTCCGCAAGCCGGTCGCAGAGATCTTCGCCACCGACGGCGAGGCGCGCTTTCGCGAGGCGGAGGAGCGCCTGGCCCTGGAGGCCCTAGGCCGCGGAGGCCTGGTTTCGCTGGGCGGCGGCGCCGTGGAGTCGCCCGATGTTCGTGAGGCGCTCGCCGACTCGTTCGTGGTGTGGTGCAAGATCTCCGAGGAGGCCGCGTGGATCCGCTGTCAGGACACCGAGCGCCCCCTCGCTCAAGACCGAGCCGCATTCTCGAGCCGGTTCGCCCAGCGCGACCCCGTCTACTCACAGCTTGCCGACGCGGTCCTCACCGACGGGGGCGAGCGCGTCGCCCGGCTTGCCGCGCCCTGGCTTCGCGGCGTAGCGGACCTTCCCGGCGCTCGTCTGGCCTGGGCAGCTTCCAGCTCGGGCGAGTACCCCGCGATCGTCGCCGAGGGCGCTCTGGGTCTGCTCCCTGCCGAGCGGCGTTGGTTCCTGGTCGCGGATCCGGGCGCCCTGAAGCATCAGGCTTCGCGACTGCCCCAGGTCGCCAAGACGATCGTGGCAGGTGGAGCCGAGTCCCGGAAGACGATGGCGGAGGCCGAGCGCGTCTTGCGAGAGCTTGCGAGCGCCGGCGCTCGGCGCGACGACGGAGTACTTGCGTTCGGCGGTGGCGTCGCAGGAGATCTGGCTGGATTCGTCGCGGCCACCTATCAGCGCGGCGTGCCGGTGATCCAAGCGCCGACCACCCTGGTCGCTCAGGTCGACTCCGCATACGGCGGCAAGACGGGCGTCGATCTGCCGGAGGCGAAGAACTACGCCGGCGCCTACCACATGCCTGAGGCCGTCCTGGTGGAACCGGGCGCGCTTGCCACGCTCCCGCAGGAAGAGCTTGGAGCGGGCTTCGCCGAGGTGGTAAAGACCGCACTCATCGCCGGCGGAGAGCTATGGGAGCGGGTGCGCCTGCTCGAGTCGCCCGACCCCGGGAGTCTGGGCGCGCTCGTCTTCGACTGCGCGCGGGTAAAGATCGATGTCGTCGCGGAGGACGAGCGCGACTCCGGCCGTCGCCAGGTCTTGAACCTCGGCCACACCGTCGGCCACGCGATCGAATCGGCGTCGGGCTACTCGCGTTACCGCCACGGCGAGGCGGTCGCTCTGGGACTCGTCGCTGCGCTTGGCCTGTCGGGCGCGGATGGGCTGCGCGATGAGGTCGCCGGGCTCCTCAGCCGCGCCGGGTTGCCAACCCAGCTCGATCCCGCTGTCGAGACGGATGCGATCATGGCGTCGCTCCAGCGAGACAAGAAGGCAGATGCCGATGGTGTGCCGTTCGTCCTGCTGAAGCGGCCGGGGGACGCGGCTCCAGGCGCCCGGCTGAACGAGGGTATGGTCCGCTCGGCCGTGGAGGAGCTGAAGACGAGATGACAACTACCCGCAACAGAGTCGTGGTCATGCACGGCGCGAACCTCGACATGCTGGCGTCCCGGGATCCCGAGCATTACGGCGACTTCAGCCTGACCGAGCTGGAGGGGCGGATCGAGGGCTGGGCCCCCGAGCTAGGCCTTACGGCGCAGTTCTTCCAGACGAACCACGAGGGCGAGTTCATCGAGCATCTCCACCGGGTGCCCGAGATGGCGGACGCTGTGATCGTGAACGCGGGGTCTTGGACCCACTACAGCTGGGCCATCCGCGACGCGCTCGAGATTGCGTCGGTGCCTGCCGTCGAGGTCCATCTGTCCGACGTAATGTCGCGGGAGGAGTGGCGCCGCTTCTCGGTTTTCGAAGGCCTCGTCCTGGGTGCCATCTCGGGCAAGGGCCCAGACGGCTATCGCGAGGCGCTGGGCCTTCTGGCAACTGAGCTGGGCGCTTGACCGGGGACTCGCGCGGCGACCGCCTCGCTGGCCTGGCTGCCGAGGCCGAGCTCGACTGCCTCTTCGTTGGCGACCTCGTTCGCCCTGGCGACTCGGGGCCCGATGCCATCGCAAACATCCGCTGGCTCACGGGCTTCACGGGCTCTAGCGGCTTCGCGATCGTCGGCGAGGGCCGCCGTGAGTTCTTTACCGACTTCCGGTACACCGAGCGAGCACGGACCGAGGTCGCCGGCGAGTTCGATCGGGAGACATTGGAGGGGCGCCTTGTGGCAGAGCTCGCCAAGCGCTTCTCCGGAACGGTCGGATTCGACGAGGACGCGACCAGCGTCGCCTCTCTCCGAAAGCTCGAGGAGTCGATGCCGGAGGGCGCAACCCTCGTTCCGGCGACAGGACTGGTCGAGAAGCTTCGACGCACCAAGGACCCGCAGGAGATCGAGGCGATCGCCGAAGCGTCACGCCTTGCCGACGAGGTCTACGAGTTCCTGGCCGAAAGAGGTCTGGCCGGGAAGACCGAGCGCGAAGTGGCCCAGGCCGCCGAACAGCGAATGCGCGAGCTCGGCTCCGGACCTTCGTTCGATGCGATCGTGGCCTCAGGCCCCAACGGTGCGCTTCCCCATGCCGAGCCGGGCGAGCGGGTGATCGGCGCAGGCGAGCTCGTCGTCATCGACATGGGAGCACGGGTTGACGGGTACTGCTCTGACGGCACGCGGACGTGGGCGACGGGCGAGATCCCCGATGACGCCCTCCAGACGTATGAGCTCGTTCGCCGCGCTCAGGCCGAGAGCCTGGCGGCGATTCGCGCTGGCGTAAGTGGGGCGGAGGCCGACCGGGTCTCCCGCGACCCCATCACCGATGCCGGCCAGGGCGACCATTACGGGCACGGCCTCGGTCACGGGGTGGGGCTCGAGGTGCACGAAGCTCCGCGCCTCGGAAAGACCTCTGAGGACGTCCTGGAGGAGGGCGATGTCGTGACCGTAGAGCCCGGGGTCTACGTGCCCGAGCGCTTCGGAGTCAGGATCGAGGACCTGGTGGTCGTAGAGGCTTCCGGGGTGCGAAACCTGAGCTCCACCCCCAAAGAGCTGAGAATCACCGGCTGAGCGGCTGAAAATTACCTCAAACTGGCGGTCTTGAGGGCCCTTCCTGGCTCAAGCAAGCCCTATCCGGGGCCGATGGATATCCAGGATGAAATCGAAGTTGCGGGCGGCCCGGGTGGCCGTCGGAAGGCGGCTGGTGCCTGAGGGGGGCTTTACGTTCCCCGAGTTGTCCGTAGCGATGCTTGTCACGGGGATCGTCGTTGCCTCAGGACTCACCTTCGTAGTTGTAAGCGTGCATCAGTGGGGCAATCAGGAGGGGCGCGTCGACGCGACCGACGACGCGCGAAATGCGCTCAACTCGATGGCCTTGGAGCTTCGCGACGCGGCATCGGTGAAGCTCGTGAACGCCAGCACCGTTGACGCTTCGCTCTGGAACTCGAACGGCACAACCTCGACCGTCCGGTTCGCCTGCGCCGTGAGCGGCGGAACCCGACGCTGCACCCGGACTGTGATCGCCACCGGCGCGACGGAGACGCTCGTCGACGACGTAACGAACTCAGACAACTTCGCCAAGGTCCTCGGATCGGACGTCGCCGGCACGTCCTCGGCGAACGGCGCGCTTCAAATCAAGGTCGAGGCCGAGGTCGAAGACACGACCAGCGACGGAGACCCCCAGGACCCGTTGAGCCTGCTCGAGACGGTCAAGCCCAGGAACTGCGTCGCCTCTCCGGCAACGGGAGTGCTGAATCCGCCATGCTGAAGGCGCGCCTCAACTCCGAGTCTGGCTTCACCCTCGTCGAGGGACTGGTCGCCGGGCTGATCTTGGTGATCGGAATCCTTGGCGGCGTCAGCGTGTTCGACACGTCGCGTCGCGAGTCCGGGACAGGGGAGCGCCAGCAGGTCGCGCAGGCGAAAGCCGCTGCTGAGCTCGAGCGCATGCGGGACATTCCCTACGCCCAGCTTGCGACAGACTCGAGCCAGAGCTGGGTCTCGTCGGGTCAGGACGGCGACCCGACCGCCCGGATCGTGAACGGGTCGACGCCGAAGCTCAAGGTCTCGAGCTCAAAGACTGAGGACCTGGTGCGCTTGGCGGGCTCCGGAATCAAGCCTTACTCGCCGGCCGCGCAGGTCGATATCGGTGGCGCCCAGTTCACTGCGTCGGTCTACCGGTTCGTCTCGTGGCGTGACGTCGAGTGCCGGGTCGTCGACCTCGCTCCGCTCAAGGCCGCCTTCAACACCAGGATCAACGCCCTGCTCACGAAGGTTGCCTCGGTCAACTCGCGCACGACCTCGCTCCTCTCGAAGCTCGTCGGAGGGATCCTCAGCCTGCCGCTGCTCTCCAACTTCAAGTCGGACCTGCAGGCACTACAGACCACGATGACCAGCCTCCAGGCGCAGCTCAATGCGCTGACCACCGCCGTCGCGAACTTGAACGAGCTCGACCCGTGCGACGCCAACCTCGAGACGATCAAGGCGATGAACGCCACTCTCGACGCCCTCTCGCCGGCGCTGACGACGCTGGACACTGCGCTCCTCAACGCGAACAGCGCGCCGAACTGCACCGTGGTCATCGTGACCGTCGTCTGCCCGACAGTGCCGGTGAACACCTCGACGCTCTACAGCACAGCCCGCACCCAGATCACCGCGTTCCGCAACGAGGATTGGCCCGGCGACGTCCAGGGCGTCGTGACTTCGCTGGGCCAGCTGAGCTCGAACAACCACACCCACAACACGAAGCGGGTGACGGTAGCAGTGGTAGTCGAGCCCGAGGACGGATCTGGGCCGTTCAAGCCGGTGTGGGCCACTTCGGTCATCGCCGATCCGGACGCAGAGGCGCTGGGCGGATGACCCGCATGCGATCTCAGGATGGATACGCCGTGCCGGTTGTCCTGGGGGTACTTGCGATCGTGCTGGGCTTCGGCGCCGTGACGGTGGCGATCGCAACCCACAACGTCGACCGCTCCGAGCACGACCGGGCGGCCACGCGCGCGCTTCAGGCCGCCGACGCCGGGCTCGACGCAGCCGCTTACCGCATGGACAAGATGCTCCTGGCGTCCAAGGTCGACAACGTCCTCTCGACGTCGACCTTAAGCGCGCTCCTCGCCGAGGTCGGGTGCCTCCGCCTGGGGGTCGGCACCACGCTTACGGCGACCTTCCAGACGGCCGCGACTTGCACTCCCTCGGACAAAGAGGAGCTCGACGCGGACGTTTCCGACGACGGAGTTGGGCCGCCCGCCAACTTCAAGTACTTCATCAAGCTCCGAGCCAACGTCTTGAGCGGCGGGCACAGCGTCATCGAGCGTCAGATCATCTCCATCGGAGAGGTGGATGGCGTGATTCAGCGGGTGACCGGCCTCTACCGCTTTGACCTCCAGGCGCCGGTGACCTCGACCAGCACGATGACCCGATACGCGGTCTGCACCGCACGCGATCCGGCGTCGGGCACCGACCCCGCCGCCGGCTGCCCCACGCTCTAGGCCTCCTCAGGAGTAATCTCAGTGATCCCGTGGCGGCCTCGACGCACTTCCGGACGTGCCCGTTCTGTGAGGCGACGTGCGGCCTTCAAGTCGAGATCTCGGATGCAGGCGAAGTCGAATCGATCAGGGGCGACGCTGAGGACGTGCTCTCGGCGGGCTTCATCTGTCCGAAGGCGTTCGGCCTGAAAGAGCTTCGCGAGGACCCCGACCGCCTGCGCGCACCGCTTGTCCGCAAGGACGGTGAGCTGCAGGAGGCCACGTGGGAGGAGGCGTTCGCGGCGGTTGAGGCGGGGCTCGGCCCGATCCTGGAGGAGCACGGCCGCGATGCGGTCGCCGTCTACGCGGGCAACCCGAACGCCCACAACCTCTCGGCAATGGTCTACCTCCAGGTGCTGCTCAGGGCGCTCGGCTCCAAGAACGTCTATTCCGCGTCGTCGGTCGATCAGATGCCGAAGCATTTCTCGGCCGGGCACATGTTCGGCCACTGGTCGTCGATCCCGATTCCGGATGTCGACCAAACGGACCACCTGATGATCTGGGGCGCGAACCCGCTTGTCTCCAACGGCAGCCTCCTCACCGCGCCAGACATGCGCGGGCGCATCCGCCGGATCCGTGAGCGGGGCGGCAAGGTCGTCGTGATCGATCCGCGGCGCACCCGGACCGCCGAGCATGCCGACGAGCACCACTTCATCCGCCCCGGCACCGACGCCCTCGCACTCTTTTCGCTCGTCTCGGTGATGTTCGCCGAGGGCCTGGCGGACCCCGGGGCCATCGCGGACCTGTGCGAAGGGCTTGGCGACGTCGAGCAGCTTGCGGCGGGCTTCGAGCCCGAGCGCGTCGAGGCCGCTTGCGGGATCCCGGCGGACGAGCTCCGGCGTATGGCCCGCGAGCTGGCGGCCGCGGAACGCGCCGCCGTCTACGGGCGCATTGGCACCACCGTCCAGGAGTTCGGCACGCTCTCGAGCTGGCTGGTGGATGTGCTCAACGTCCTCTCGGGGAGCTTCGACAAGCCGGGCGGAGCAGTGTTCGTGAAGGCGGCCGCGGCCCAGCGGAACTCGGTTGGCCAGCCGGGGCGGGGGAGAGGCGTCGTCTCCGCGCGCTGGGGCAGCCGGGTGCGAGGGCTTCCCGAGGTGCTCGGCGAGCTGCCGGCGTCCGCGCTCGCTGAAGAGATCGACACCCCGGGGGAGGGCCAGGTCCGCGCGCTGATGACGGTCGCCGGCAACCCGCTGGTCTCGACGCCCAATGCCGCTCGACTAGAGCAGGCTGTCGAGGGTCTCGACTTCATGGTCGCCGTTGACATCTACCTGAACGAGACGACTCGCCACGCCGACGTCGTCCTGCCCTCGCCCGACCCGCTTGCCCGCTCGCATTACGACCTCGCGCTCTACCAGTTCGCGGCGCGCAACGTAGCGAACTACTCGCCCGCCGTGCTCGAGCGCGACGAGGGCCTGATCGAGGAGTCGGAGATCTTCCTGAGGCTCACCGGCATCGTCACTGGCCAGGGCGCGGATTGCGACGTCGAGGCGATCGACGACGCGGTGATCGTCGCGCTTGTCGGCCGCGAGACAGGGACGGCCGACGGCGTGGTCGAGGGGCGCGACGCGGGCGAGATCATCGCCGCGCTGGAGCCCAGGCGGGGGGCAGACCGCGTCCTGGATCTCCTGATCCGCACGGGCGCCTACGGGGACGGTTTCGGCGCGAACCCCGAGGGCCTCACGCTTGACCGCCTGGAGACCGAGCCTCACGGCATCGACCTGGGAGCGCACGAGTCGCGCCTGCCCGACGTCCTTCGCACTCGCTCGGGAAAGATCGAGCTAGCGCCGGAGGCGGTCACCGCAGACGTCCCCCGGCTTCGCGACCGTCTCGACCAGGGGGCCTGGAACGGCTCGGGCCCCGAGATGGTCCTGATCGGCCGCCGCCAGCTCCGATCGAACAACTCCTGGATGCACAACCTGAACGCCCTCGTGAAGGGCAAGGACCGCTGCACGGCACTCGTGAATCCGCTTGACGCCGAGCGGTACGGCCTCGAGGACGGTGCTATGGCGCGCCTTCGCTCGGCCGCCGGCGAGATCGAGGTGCCAGTCGAGGTAACCGACGAGATGATGCCGGGCGTCGTCAGCGTTCCCCACGGTTGGGGCCACGACGTCGAAGGCGTGCGAATGGCAACCGCATCCGCCCACCCGGGTGTGAACTCGAACTTCCTTGCGGACGAGACCGGCGTCGACGCCCCCTCTGGCAATGCGGTGCTGAACGGCATTCCTGTCGAGGTGGAAGCTGTCGTGCCGAGCGTCGCTGTCGCGCCAGGGGGAGGTCCCTTCACCCACGCCTAACAAACGGCTTTGGGTGAAGAACCTCCCCCTGCCGCAAGCTCGAGATCTACACTCGGCGAATGGGTGGGAGGACATTGGCTCGGGGCTTGTCTGCAGCGGCGATCTCGCTTGTGATTGCCTCCACTGCCCAGGCCGCCGTGCCGGCCACGTGCCCCGGCCCCGAGGACGCGGCTTTTGGTCCGGTCACTACGACGACCGGCACGTTCGACGCCTCGATGGAGAACAGTTATGTCCAGGTTCCGTTCACGGTTCCGGCGGGGACGACCGGGGTGCGGGTCCGCTATTGCTTCGACCAGCCCGACATCCCGCTTCCGCAGGGGCTCAACAACAACACGCTGGACCTGGGTATCTACGACCCACTTCAACCTGGCAACACCATCCTCGGACCCGACGAGCTGCGCGGATGGTCTGGAGGCGCCGTGCGGGACGCGACGGTTGCCGTCAACGGCTTTTCGAGCGAGGCGGTCTACGAGGCAGCCCCGAAGGGATACGTCTCCGGCCGAACCACTCGCGCGTATGAGCCGGGCCCGATTCCCCAAGGGGAGTGGGTGGCCGAGCTTGGCCTGGCGGCGATCTCCACCACGACCGAAGGCAACCTGGACAACTCCGTGGCCTGGCGGGTCGATGTGCAGACGACTTCGAGCCCCGCATTCGCCGACGATCCGTACGCGCCGGCCGCTTACGACTCGTCTGCCGTCCGCGGGGAGCCCGGCTGGTATGCAGGCGACTTCCATGTCCACGGCGAGCACGAGCCTGGCAACGCGCTCATGCGCGAGACGTTCGACTACGCCTTTGCGCCGGTCGCCGAGGGCGGGGCGGGTCTCGACTTCGTCGAGCTCGTGGATCACAACAACACCGTCGCCTACGGCGAGATCGGAAAGCTTCAAGGCGAGTATTCCGACAACCTGATCTCGCGCGGGACGGAGGTGACGACCTACCGCGGACACACCAACTCGCTCGCGGCCTCGGCCGCCGTCGACTACCGGACCGCGCCGATCTACCGCCGTGCGGGGGATGGCACTCTCACGCAAGTTCGAGCGGCTCGGCCGGCTTCTGAGATCTTCGACCAGGTCCACGCCGCCGGCGGATTCACGCAGATCAACCACCCCACGATCTTCCCGTCGCAGATCCCGCTCCTCTCCGCCTTCTGCCGTGGCTGTCCGTGGGACTACACGCCCGCACAGACCGACTATTCGAAGGTCGATGCGATCGAGGTGCAGACGGGCCCGCCCGGGCTGGACCAGCCGCCGCGACCGGGCCCGAACCCGTTCACGCCGCTCGCCATCCGCTTTTGGGATGAGGCGATCGACGACGGCGGCCCCAACTCGAACCACATTGCCGCCACGGGGTCCAGCGACTCGCATCAAGCCGGAGATCAGGGCTCTGGCGCCGATTCGATCCTTGCCTCGCCGGTCGGCGAGGCAACCACGGTTGTGTTCGCGGACGAGCTTTCCGAAACCGCAGTCCAGGAAGGCGTCGAAGCCGGCCATACCTATGTGAAGCCCTTTGGGCAGACGGGGCCGGACGTCCGGCTCACCGCGGCCGAGAACGGCATCCCCATGACCCCGGCGATGATCGGCGACACACTCCAGTCAGCGACCGGATTCAGCGCCACGTTCACCGCGACGGTTCAAAACCTAGACGAAGCGCGAGCGGCCCGGCCGGGCCTTTACTTCGTCGCCGTGTATAGGGACGCGCTCCCGGTGCTCACCCTGCCGATTGCCCCGTCGGGCGACGAGTTCAGCTTCGACTTCCCCGCCCTGGGCTACGCCCGCTACCGCCTGCAGGTTCAGCGCGAGGGCGCCATCGAGACCGTTTCGAGCCCGATCTACGTAGAACCTGTCTCGGGCGAGCCGCCACCTCCACCGGAACACTGCAAGGACGCGCCGGCGATTCGCCTCGGTGACGGCGATGAGCGCTTCGACGGCACGCCGGCGCCAGACCGCGTCGCGGGCAGGCGCGGCGCCGACCGGATCCGGGGCGCCGACGGCGACGACTGCCTCTCGGGAGGCCGTGGCCGGGACAGGGTGAAGGGCGACGCGGGCGAGGATGTCCTCAGGGGCGGGGGTGGCTCAGACCGGATCCGCGCCCAGGACGGCGAGGTCGACGTGGTCCGCTGCGGCACGGGGCAGGACCGCGCACGCGTCGACTCGATCGACACGGCCACGGGGTGCGAGAAGGTCGTGAGCGACCTTGGGGAAGCGACTAGCGGCTGAGGTCCAGATCCGGCCCGAGTGTCTCCGCGAAAGCCAAAAGCAAGGCAATCGTGTTCTCGACGTCATCGAGATCCACCATCTCGACCGGCGAGTGCATGTAGCGGAGGGGAATCGACACAAGCCCCGCAGGGATGCCTGAGCGCGTGATCTGGATCGCGTCGGCATCGGTGCCGGTGCGGTTGCCGGAGCCCGAGAAGGTGTGGGGGATGTCGGACTTCTCCGCCACCTCGGCGAGCAGGTCGAAGACGACGGGGGAGAGGGTCGAGCCTCGGCTGATGACTGGGCCGGTGCCGAGGTGGTGGCTTCCCTCCTGGTTCTCGTCGATGCCGGGCGCGTCGGTGGCGTGCGTGACGTCGACTGCGACGGCCAGCGTGGGCTCGAGGTGGAAGGCAGCCGTGCGCGCGCCGTAGAGGCCGATCTCTTCCTGGGCGTTGGCGACGCCCGCGATGCGGCACGAGACCTTGTCCGATTCCGCTGAGCGCCGGGCGACCTCGAGCGCAACGTAGGCGCCGAGCCGGTTGTCCATCGAGCGCGAGACCAGGCGGGAGCCCTGCACGCGCATCGGCTCGCCACGGATCACTGCCGGATCGCCGATCCGCACGAGCTCGTGGGCGGCATCGCCGTCCTCGGCGCCGATGTCGATGTGGAGCTGCTTCAGCTCGACGACCTTCTTTCGCTGGTCCTCTTCGAGCAAGTGAATGGGCTTTCGCCCCGCGACTCCGGCGACCGGCCCGTCCTTGGTCACGATCTCGACGCGCTGGCCGACCAGGATCTGCGGATCCCATCCCCCGATGGCGCCGAACCATATGAAGCCCTTGTCGTCGATGTGGGTGACGACGAGGCCGATCTCGTCCATGTGGCCGGCGACCGCGAAGAGGGGTTGCGATTCGTCATCGCCGACGACGGCGATCGAAGAGCCGATGCCGTCGGAGCGCACCTCGGCGAACTCGGACGCGGCGTCGCGCCAGACAGCGCTGGCGGGGGCCTCGTAGCCCGAGGGCGCCGGGACTTGCAGCAGGTCTTCGAGAAGCTTTGGCGTGTCGGTCATGTCGTGAGAACCTATCTGTCCGGGTTTCGCGTGTGCTTGCAGCGGTAAGGGCGGTAGGGAACTACTCGACGACGAAAGGACAGAGATGAGCGAAGAGGGAATTCACGGCGACGAGGACTACGTATCCGAGCAGGAGGCGGAAGCTGCTCGCGAAGCGTCCGAGATCGGCGGCGACGCGGGCGACGGTTATGGCGTCGACGAGTCTGAGCGGGCCCTTGCCGAGGCAGGCCAGGGCGAAGCCGAGGGCTTTGAGCTCGCCGAGGAGGAACTGGTCGAGAACGCCTCCCACGACTCCGACTCGAACCCCGATCCGACCCACATGGCAGGGAGGGAGGAGGCATCCGATCCCACGGCCCAGTCGTACGGCGAGGCCGACGAGGAGGAGAAGGAGGACCTCTAGGAGTGCTCCGGCGCCGGTTCGTGGCGGATGCGGTCGCGGTGCTCGGCGTAGCGGATCGCCTCGTAGGCGATGAGGCCGCACGAGAAAGCGGTGAGGATGGCGAGCGTCGCGATCGCGGGTATTTCGACCGCGAGGGGGATCAGCGCGAACAGGCCGATGCCCAGGTAAAGCCGGCGCCGGTTTAGCGAGTGCACGTTACGCCAGCGGAACGCGACGTGCGCGAGGAGATAGAGGCAAAACCCGCCGATTAGCGCCGTCGCCGTCTCGACCTTCAGCGGGTGATCGAAGTCACCGATCGTCTTCTTCATCCCCAGCGCGACGAGGACGATCCCGGCGACCATCGGAAGGTGGAGGTATGAGTAGCCGTCGCGGGCGGCTTCGTTTCGCTCTTGGCGGTCCGTGATGCGCGCGAGCCGCCGGGTCGACGCGAGCGCCACCACGTCGAAGTAAGCCCACCACATCATCGCCGCCAGGGTGATGCCCAGGACGGCCACTGCGATCACGCCTATCGTGAGCTCACCGGTGACGCCTGCGCCGATCGCGACAATGGACTCGCCGAGGGCGATGATGATGATCAAGCCGTGGCGCTCGGCGAAGTGCTCAGGCATGAGCTGCCAGCCCTGTGCGCCGAAGAAGTACGGGCCGCCGAAGTCGATGGCGATCGCAAGGCACCACAGCGCGCCCTGCAGCACGCCGTCTGTGAACGAGGCCCCGAAGAGCACCCCGCACGCAATGGCCGTCGAAATTCCCAGCCCGCTGGTCGACTTCCTCAGGTCGGGGTCGTCCTCGCTTGCGATCCAGAACAGCGCGATGTGCATCGCTCGGATGAGCGCGTAGGCGACCGCGAACTCGAACGCGCCTGCCTCGAAGGCGGTGGGGATCGCCAGCGAGCACACCAGCAGCCCCGCCATCGCGGCGAAGATGACCAGGCGCACCGCGCCCTCCTCGGGATCGACGACGCTCGTGAGCCACGCGTAGCCGATCCAAGACCACCACAGGACCGCTAGCACCAGCAGTCCCTTCGCGATGCCGTCCCAGTGGGGGTCGTCGGCCATGAGCTGTGTGCACTGCGTGATCGCCAGGACGAAGACGAGGTCGAAGAAGAGTTCGAGCGGCGTCACCGTTTCGCCCTGCCTGAGCGTCGCGCTCACCCGATGCGTCTTGGTGCCACTCGCGCTCTCCATCACGGGCGCAAGGATGTCAGGCGCTTCGGCTTAGTCGTTTGCGTCGAGGAAGCTCTGGAGGACGACGCCGTTGCGGATGCGCTGCGGGTGGGCGCGGTTCCCGCCTGGTTCGCCAACGTCGAGGTGTGCGATCTCCTTGCGCTTGCGATAGGAGATGACGGAGATGTCGTCCGTGCCCGACCACGAGACGTAGCAATTCTTTCCGTTCTCGCTGGTGGTCGACCAGTAAGGCTTCTCGCCCTTCTGGATCAGCTTCGGATCGAGACTCTCCTTGCGAAGTTGGCGCCGCTTGATCACCGTGGCGTACGACGACATCGTCCCTGCGATGCAAAGGCGCTTGTCGTTCCCCGCCAGCGCGATGCCGTGATGCGCTGAGTCGAGGAGGTACTGCTCGCGTGGGACGTTCGGGATCAGGTTCGGCAGGCGGGTGACGCGCTTCACCTTCTCCTTCTTCAGGTTGTAGGTGACCACTCCGTGGAAGAAGGAGACCTGGAGGAACACCTTGCGCTCGTTCGAGGTAATTGCCATTGGGCGGACGGCGGAGCTCATATCCGGATAACCGGCCTCCTCGAGCTTGTCGCCCATGTCGACCTGGGAGATGATCTCGTGAGTGTCGGCGTCCACGACCTGGAAGAAGCGGTCGCCCTTGTTCGTGTTCGTGTCGAAGACCGCCTCGTCGCCGGGGGTGTAGACGAGGCCAATCGACGCGTGGTAGATCTTCGATCCGTCCTCCGAGTACGTGTTCTCGTGGGGCGAGTCGCCTGACGCGAAGGTGCCTTCTTCCGCGCCCGTTTCCGTGTTCAGCAGGTGGACGACGTTTCCGGTCGAGGCCGACACCGCCACCTGCTCGCCGTCGGGCGAGATAGCCATGTGGTCGGAGCGCTGGCCGGCGACCTGGAAGCGCCAGGCAATATCGCCCGTGTCGGGCCCGGTCAAGTGAATCGCGACGACGTCGCGGAAGCTGGGGCGCGAGACGACCAGGAGCTTGCCGTCGGGAGTTGAGTACATGTCGTCGACGAGCTGGTCGTTGCCTTCGCCGACGAGCTCGCGGATCGCGATGAAGTAGCCGAGATCGACTGGGTTCGTGCAGATCTCTGTGACCCGCTCCTCGTAGTCCGGGACGATGTTGATGCGCGTCAGGGTCTTGAACTTGCCGCCCTTGGTCGAAATGACGTCAGCGGTGCCTTCCCAGTTGTTTCCGACGAAGATGACCTTCCGCTTCGAGTCGCCCGGGCCGCTGACGCTGGGATTCGGGACGTTCGCGAGCGCGTCCGGCGGGGCTGTGTCCCCGGGGAGGCAGGGCGGCAGGATCCCAGCATTGGCCTCGTTTCCGCCTCCGCGCGCGGTGAGGACCGCGGCTAGCGCAAGTCCCGCCATTACGGCAATGAGGGTCGCAACCCTCGCCACCCCCCGATTCGCCCTAAGCGCCTCCATTCACAGGGAACGGTACCGCGCCAACCCAACAGCCTGCGCCGTTTCCTTGCGAACTTGGCATGGCTACCCTCCGCCGCCGTGATCTCGACCAACCAATTCAAGACGGGCGCCCACATCGAGGTGGACGGCCAGATCTACCGGATCATGGACTTCCAGCACGTGAAGCCGGGCAAGGGCGGCGCGTTCGTGCGAACGAAGCTCCGCCGCGCCTCCGACGGTGGGGTCGTCGACAAAACTTTTCGCGCCGGCGAGAAGTTCCGGCCAGTGCGGACCGAGACGCGCAAGATGCAGTTCCTCTACGACTCGGGCGAGATGGCGGTCTTCATGGACTCGGCGTCGTATGAGCAGACCGAGATTCCCGGCGAGGCGGCCGGCGAGGACATGAAGTGGGTCCGCCCGAACGACACGGTCGAGCTCCTCTACGTCGACGAGAAGCCGACCGGGGTCCAGGTCCCGAGCGCCGTCGATCTTGCGGTTTCGAAAACCGACCCGGGGCTCAAGGGCGACACCGCATCGGGCGGCGGCTCGAAGCCGGCAACGCTCGAGACTGGCGTCGAGATCCAAGTGCCTCTCTTCATCGACGAGGGCGAGGTAGTCCGCGTTGATACCCGCTCCGGCGAGTACGTCTCGCGCGCATAAACGGCGCCTCTTCACCGCGTACGCTTGAGCGGTGCGCCGCTCTGACCAACGCAAGGAAGCCGTGTTCGCGCTCTACCAGCGCGACGTCACCGAGCGCGAGTTGGCCGACGTCCTAGAGGGTGCGAAGCCATTCACGCGCGAGCTGGCGGAAGGTGCCGACGCGCACCTCGACGCCATCGACGCGGAGATCTCAAGTCTCTCCAAGGGATGGACGATCGACCGCATGGCGCCGCTCGATCGCGCGGTCCTGCGCATCGCCCTGTTCGAGCTCCATCACTCGGTTGCGGTTCCCGCAGAGATTGCAATCGACGAGGCCGTAGGCCTGGCCGCCGAGTTCTGCGGCGCAGACGCCCCCGGCTTTGTGAACGGCATCCTCGGCGCGGCCGCTCGCGAGGCAGGAGTCGCGACGTGAGCGACCTGCGCGAGACCACCGAGCGCCTCTCGGAGATCGCAAAGGAGCTCGGGGGCGACGACGTCACCGACGAGCGCGCCGAAGAGCTCGCTCGCGAAGCGGCAGAGTTGGTCGGCGAAGCAGCGAACGATCTCGACCGAGCCCTGCGCGAATCATCTTCCGACCAGGCCTGAGCGGTGGCTGACTATCCGGACGAGCTCCGCGAGCTCGTTGACGACTATCTCGGCGGGCTGGAGTTCGGGGACGACTCTGCGACCGCAGGTCTCTCCGAGGCGATGCGCTATTCGCTCCTCGCGGGCGGCAAGAGGGTGCGGCCCGTGCTGTGCCTTGCGACTGCGCGCTCGGCCGGGACAGAGCCGGCGTCCGTTCTGCCCGCCGCGGCCGCGATCGAGCTGATCCATACGTACTCCCTCATCCACGACGACCTGCCGGCAATGGACGACGACGACCTGCGGCGGGGGCGTCCCACCTCGCACAAGAAGTTCGGCGAAGATGTGGCCATCCTCGCGGGCGACGGCCTCTTCGCCGAGGCGATCAACCTCTTCCTCGCCGAGCAGGAGGGCGAGCCCGCCAACGTGGTCGCGGCACTCCGCTGCCTGGCCGCCGCGACCGGCGTCAGCGGCATGGTTGGCGGGCAGTACATCGATGTTGCCGCGAGCGTGACCGACGCGGAAGGATTGCGAAGGCTCCATGGCCTTAAAACCGGGCGCCTGATTGCCGCAAGCGTCCTCGTGCCACTCCAGCTGGCCGGCGTATCCGACGAGGATGCCGAGTCCTACCGAGCGTTCGCCGACGAGCTCGGCGTGCTCTTCCAGATCGTCGACGACATCCTCGATGTCACCGGCTCGGACGCGGAGCTCGGTAAGCCCCATGGATCGGACGAACGGCACGGGAAGCTCACCTACGTTTCCCTCTTTGGGCTCGATCGCGCGCAAGAGCTGGCGGCTGACTCACATCTCAAGGCGCGAGCCGCGCTCGAGTCGATCGACGGCGACACCCACGATCTCGAGCTGATTACGAATTTCATTCACACGCGCGACGCCTGAGCCGTTCTCGATCCGTACGAACTACTGATGACGTGGGCCGGAGGCTGCGCTACGTTCGAAAACGTATGCCTCGGCGAAACGGGCGGGCTTGGCTGATCTGCGTCTGTGCGGCGCTCGCCGCGATGCTCGCACCCGCTGCTGCCGACGCAAAGCCGAAGGTCAGCGTCGGCGACGCCCAGGTGACCGAGGCCGACGGGACCGCGACGTCGGTCGTCCCGGTCGAGTTCACGCTGACGAACCCCACCAAGCATCCGGTTTCGATCAGGTACAGGGCGTTACTCGGCGGTTCGGCGGGCCCCGACGATTTCATCCCGGTCAAGGCCAAGTTCGCGTTCAAACCCGGCCAGACTCTTCGCAGCAGGGGAATCGTGACCAAGGGCGACGACGTCGGCGAGATCGACGAGACGTTCGAGGTGAAGATCACCCGGGTCGACGGCGCCAGGATCGGGGATGCCTCGGGCCAGGTGACGATCCTCGACAACGACGGCGGGCCCGATGGCGATTCCGACGGGGTGCCCGACGCCACCGACAACTGTCCATCTACGGAGAACGCCGACCAGGCGAACAACGACGGCGACGCCCAAGGCGACGCCTGCGACCCGGACGACGACGACGACGGCAGGCTCGACGGCTCAGACTCATGTGCGGCCGGCGAGACTGGGTGGGCTTCCAACGGCACGACCGATATCGATGGCGACGGCTGCCGCGACGCAACCGAGGACCTGGACGACGATGACGACACCTTCGCCGACGTCACCGATAACTGCCCGACCGACTTCAACAACCCCCAGACCAATACGGACGGGGACGCATTCGGTAACGCATGCGACACGGATGACGACAACGACGGCAAGCTCGACGGCTCAGACTCGTGCCCAGCCGGCGAAACCGGCTGGACGTCCAACGGCACGACCGACATCGATGGCGACGGATGCCGCGATGTGGGCGAGGACACCGACGACGATGGCGACTTCCGCCCCGACGTCGGCGACAACTGCCCGACCGTCTCGAACGCGAACCAGGCGAACAGGGATGGCGATGCCTTTGGCGACGCGTGCGACACCGACGACGACAACGACGGCAAGCTGGACGGTTCAGACGGCTGCCCGACCGGCGAGACCGGCTGGACTTCCAACGGCACCACCGACCGCGACTCCGACGGTTGCCGCGACGCCGGCGAGGACGACGATGACGACAACGACGGGCTCCGTGACGTAGTCGACTCCTGCGCCGCGGGGAACTTGGGCTGGACCTCGAACGCAACAACCGATCACGACTCCGACGGCTGCCGCGACGCCGGCGAGGACACCGACGACGACGGCGACACCAAGCTCGACGCCTCAGACGCGTGCCCGGCCGGCGACACCGTCTGGACTTCCAACGGCAGTACCGACCGCGACGGCGACGGTTGCCGCGACGCGGGCGAGGACACGGACGACGACGGCGACGGCCATCCGGACAATTCAGACCGGTGCCCCGTCGGGGAGACCGGGTGGACCGCCAATATCGCCAACGACGCCGACGGCGACGGCTGCCGCGACGCCGGCGAGGACACCGACGACGACAACGACAACGTTGCCGACGGATCGGATAACTGCCCGACCGTTCCGAACAACCAGCTGAACACCGACGGCGACGCGTTCGGCAATGCATGCGATACGGACGACGACAACGACGGCAAGCTGGACATCATGGACGCCTGCTCCGCCGGAAACACCGGCTGGACCTCGAATGGCGGGACCGATTGGGACAACGACGGCTGCCGCGACGCCGGTGAGGACACCGATGACGACAACGACGGCAGGGCGGACGGTTCCGACTCCTGCCCCACCGGGGAACTCGGCTGGACCTCCAACAGCACTACCGACGCGGACTTGGACGGCTGCCGTGACGCCGGCGAGGACGGCGACGACGACAACGACACCGTCGCCGACAACTCTGACAACTGCCGGACGGTTGCAAACCCCTCGCAGGCAAACACCGACGGCGACGCCTTTGGAAATGCCTGCGATACCGACGACGACAACGACAGCAGGCTCGACACCAGCGACTCCTGCCCCGTCGGGAACATCGGCTGGACCTCGAACGGGACGACCGATCGGGATTCCGACGGATGCCGCGATGCCGGCGAGGACACCGACGACGACAACGACAGCGTGCCCGACGCCTCCGACTCCTGTGCCGCCGGGGAGCTGGGGTGGACCAGTAACAACTTCACCGACCTCGATCACGACGGCTGCCGCGACGCGACCGAGGATCCCGACCACGGCCATCCCCGGAGATAGCCGCTGACGCTCCGCATGCCTGCCTGCGGCATACCTGGAAAATCCGTAGTTTCTACGGACGCCAGACGCCGGATCCAGTGGTAGTTTGAGGGCTGCACTCGTACGGGCTCTAACTGCACCAGGGGAACTCTTGCCGAATCCATCATTTGCCGTTCGGAAAACGGGCGTCGCCGTGCTGGCGGGACTGTTCGCGAGCGCCGGCATCGCCCTTGCCAGCGGCGGCGATTCACCGGATGCGGCGAGCCAGGCAAGGGGAGCACCTCAGTGCGCCGGCAAGACCGCCGACATCGTCGGAACTCCAGGCGACGACCAAGGCGTAGACCAGATCTCGGGGACCGCGGGAAACGATGTGATCGTCGCGCTCGACGGTGACGACGCGGTCGCCGGCGGTAAGGGGAACGACACGATCTGCGCCCGCCCCGGAAACGACAACGCGAACGGGGGCGATGGCAACGACCTCATCCGCGGCGGCAAGGGAAACGACACGATCTTCGGCGGCAAGGGCAAGGACGACCTGCGCGGCGGCAAGGGCGACGACAAGGTCTTCGGCGAGAGTGGCGACGACGATCTCAAGGGCGGTCCCGACAAGGACGCATGTAACGGCGGCACGGGCAAGGACAAGATCGAGACCTGCGAGACCGATCCCGACGAGCCGCCAAACGACCCGCCCATCGCGGCAGACGACGCCGGCTCGACCGACGAGGACTCTGTCGCGACTGTCGACGTTCTCGACAACGACACCGACCCCGACGGCGACCCGCTCACAGTGGACTCCGCCTCAGTAGCCAAGGGAACGGCGACTGTCGTTGGGGGCAGCATCGAGTTCGATCCGAACGGCGAGTTCGAGGACCTGGGCGACGCGGAGACCGAGCAGGTCGGTGTCTCGTACGAGATCGACGATGGCCGCGGCGGATCCGACCAGGGGACGCTGACGATGACGGTCACAGGCGTTGACGACGCTCCTGTTGCCGTGGACGACACAAGGACCGTCGAAGAGGACGCTTCACCCCCCGGAACGCCGATCGAAGACTTGATCTTCGACCCACGTGAGAACGACACCGACGTCGACGGTGGTCCAAAGGTGATCATCGATGCCACCGAGCCTGAGCACGGAACCCTCTTCCTCGTCGATGGCGGCAATCCCGGTGAATACGCAGGGTTCGCTTACATTCCGGACCCCGACTACTGCAACGACCCCGGCCCAGAGCCAACCGACGACTTCACCTACACCTTGAACGGCGGCGACATCGGCAACGTCGCGGTCACCGTCACCTGCGTCGACGACCACCCGGTCGCAGTCAACGACGCGACGACGGTCGCCGAGGACTCCGCTCCCGTCACCATCCTCGTCCGCGGCAACGACACCGACCCCGACGGAAACTTCACCATCCAGTCGGTCACCCAGCCCACCAACGGCGACGTCCAGATCACCAATGCGGGCGCAGACCTCACCTACGAGCCCGACGACGACTACTGCAACGACCCGGGTGCCGAGCCGACCGACGACTTCACCTACACGCTCACGCCGGGCGGCTCTTCGGCCACGGTCGCCGTAACCGTCACCTGCTCGAACGACGCGCCCGTCAACACCGTCCCCGGCGACCAGTCGACCAACGAAGACACCAACCTGGTCTTCTCGAACGGAAATGGCAACGCGATCTCGGTCGCCGATGTCGACGACGCCTCCCTCACGGTCACCCTGACCGCCACGAACGGCACCCTGACCCTCGGCGGGACCGCCGGGCTCGCGTTCACGGTTGGTGACGGCACCGCCGACACGACGATGACCTTCATGGGCACCAAGGCGCAGATAAACAGCGCGCTCAACGGCCTCTCCTTCGCGCCGACCGGCAACTACAACGGCCCTGCCAGCCTGCAGGTCGCGACGACCGACGGGAACACCACCGACACCGACTCGGTAGCGATCACGGTCAACCCGGTGAACGATGCCCCGATCGTCGACCTCAACGGGGCCGGCGCGGGCACCGGCAACGAGGCGACCTTCAACGAGCCAGGCCCGGCGGTCGACCTGGCACCGGCGACGGATGTCACCGATGTCGACGACACGAACCTCGTCTCGGCGCAGATCAAGCTGACCAACAAGCCCGACACGGACTCGGAGTCGCTCTCGGTCGACGTGACCGGCACGCCGATCAACGCCGCGGCGTATGACTCGGGCACCGGCATCCTGGCGCTGACTGGCAACGCAACGCTTGCCCAGTACCAGCAGGTGCTCCGGACCGCGAAGTACAACAACACCCAGGCGCCTCCCAACTCCGCGGATCGCCTCGTCGAATTCAAGGTGAACGACGGCGACACGGACTCCGTTGTCGCCACAGCGACGGTAAACGTCGTGCCGTTGAACGAGGCGCCAATAGTGGATCTGAACGGCGCGGTCGCGGGCATCGACAGAAGCTTCACCTTCAGCGAGGGCGGCGGCTCACTCGGCATCGGCAACGTCGCCGACGTCACCGACACCGACGACACCAACCTCGAGTCGGCGACGGTGACGCTGACCAACCCGCTCGACGGAGCGGCGGAGACGCTCACGGTCGATCTCACCGGCACCGGGATCACGCTCGACCCAAGCTCGACCGCCCACCTGCTGAAGCTCACGGGCTCAGCGACCGTCGCGAACTATCAGCAGGCGCTGCGCAACGTTCGCTACGACACCGCGGATGACGACCCCGACACAAGCGCGGCGCGCGTGGTGACCTTCGTTGCCAACGACGGCCAGGATGACTCGGCGACGGCGACGGCGACCATCTCGATCACCGCGACGAACGACGCGCCAACCCTCGACCTCAACGGCGCCGGCGCCGGTGTTGATGCGACCGCCTCCTTCACCGAGGACGGCCCGCCGGCTGACCTGGCTCCCGCCGCCGATGTCGCAGACCCCGACGACACGAACATCGAATCCGCCGACATCACCCTCACGAACCCGCAGGACGGGGCGCTCGAATCGATCTCGGTTGTCGTCACCGGCACCCCGATCACGCTTGGCGGCGCTTCCACCGGCCACCACTTGATCCTGACCGGCACCGCTACGAAGGCTCAGTACCAGCAGGTCCTTCGCACCGCCAAATACAACAACACCGACCAGGACCCCCTGAATACCAGCCGGATCGTCAACTTCAAAGTGAACGACGGCTCAGCCGACTCCGGCACGCCGAAGACGACGGTCACGATCACCGCGCTCAACGACGCGCCTGAGGTCGACATGAACGGTGCAGGCGCCGGGATCGACTCGAACGCCGCCTTCATCGAGGACTCGTCGCCTGCAAATCCGGGCTCGGGCGCCGTCGCTCTCGGATCAAGCGCGACTACCACCGACGTCGACAACGGAACCCTGGCCTCGGCGACGATCACGCTCACAAACCACCCCGACGGCGCGGTGGAGTCGGTCGGGGTGACGATCCCGGGCGGCAACCCGATCACGGTCTCGAACAACAACTCCCACGCCCTGACCCTCAACGGCCCCGCGACAAAGGCCCAGTTCCAGGCCGCGATCCAGGCCGTCAAATACAACAACACTTCGAATACGCCGAACACGACCAACCGCGACGTGACCACGGTCGTCAACGATGGCTCCGCCAACTCGGCCACCGCCCACACCACCGTCACGGTGACGCCGACTAACGATGCCCCGACGGCCGTCGACGACACCCTCAACGGCACCGACTCGGCGGTGGGCAACACGCCACTCGCGGTCGGCACCACGCAGGCGCAGCCACGCAAGGTCGTCGACTGCACCGTCCCAGACAGCTGCTCGGTGCTCACGCGGGGCACCGATGATTCGGATCCAGACGGCCCCAACGCCCTGACCGTGGGCCCGACGGGCGCGCAGGCGATTACGACGGCAGACGGCGGCAAGGTGACGCTCGAGGCCGACGGCAACTTCACCTACTTCCCGGCGGCCAACGACCCGAGTTGCGCCGACAACTCGGACTCGTTCGACTACACGCTCTCTGACGGCGGCACGAATGGCACCGACACGGGCACGGTCACGATTGCGGTCGCCAACTGCGTCTGGTACGTGGACAGCGGTGCGGCAGCGGGTGGCACAGGAACCGCGACTTCGGCGTTCAACTCGCTCACCGGTGTGAACGGCGCCGGCGGCGCGGGAGACTCCGATGGCGCGAGCGACACGATCTTCATCATGAACACGGGCAGCTTCACGGGCGGGCTCCCCCTGGAGAACAACCAGCGCCTGTTCGGCCCGCGGTTCGGCCTCGACGTCCCAGGCTTCACGATTGTCTCCCCCTCCGGCGGAGCAAGCAATCCGACGATTTCGAACGCCGCGGGTAACGCGCTTGCGCTGGCAACGAGCAACACGGTCCAGGCGATTGACCTGGGCAACGCGGGCGGAGCAGGGAACTCATCCCTTGCCGGCATATCGGTCGGCACCGCGCTGGCACCCGCGATCATGAACAACGCCGCAAACGGCTCGGGCTCAATCAACAACACCACCGGCAAGGCGGTTGACATCTCGGGCGGCGAGCTCAATATGGCGTTCACGGGCGTGAGTTCTTCCGGCAGCGGGACGGACGGCATTCATCTCGACAACGTTTCAGGCACGTTCAACGCATCAGGAGGCTCGATCCAGAACGCGACTGGCGAGGACGTCGATCTCTTTGGCGACAACTCCGGAGACTCGGTCAACTTCACGTATGACGGCACCATCAGCGACGCTACGGGAAGCGCCGTCAGAGTTCAGGGTCAGAACGCAGGGACTAAGGACTTCAACGGTGCGATCGGGACTGCGGGCTCGCCAGCTGGCGTGATCTCGCTCTCGAGCAACACCGGCGCCACGATGCGCTTCGACGGCGGTGTGAACCTCTCGACGGGCACCAGCGGCGCCTTCTCGGCCACCGGGGGCGGGACGGTCGTCGTGCCGGATCCGGCGGGGGCGACGACCAACAAGCTGACGACCTCTACGGGCACGGCGCTCAACATTGCGAATACCAACATCGGGGCTGGGGGCTTGACTTTCGAATCCATTTCGTCGAGCGGCGCTCTCAATGGGATCGTTCTAAACACGACTGGGGCCAGCGGCGGCCTGACTATCACGGGAAATGGCGGGACATGCTCGTCTGTCGCCTCATGCACCGGAGGAGCGATCCAGAACGCGACAGGGGACGCCGTCAAGCTGACGAACGCTAATGACGTAATCCTCACCGACATGGCTATCACCAGCAGTGATGGCAGCTGGGTCGACGCCACGACGGTAGACGGCATAAACCTCGTCAGGATCAACGCCAACTCCTCGACAGACGATGGCTTCCTGGGCAACAGCGTCAGAGACCTCGTCATCCAGGGCGGGACCTACTTTGGCGGAGGTAAGGACGGAGAGCCAACCTGCAACATCGACGGCTTTTTCATTACGAACTTGCTTGGTACGTCTTCAATCACCGGTACGACGTTCCAGCGATCAAACACGCGCCAATTCTTCGTCGTCAATACCGCGGCCACGAGCTTCGCCGGGACGCCCGATTCGCTGACCGTGTCCGGCACGACCTGGAACAACCACGCGGGCCCCTGCGGCGGCGATCACCTCTCCGTGAGCTCCGATACCGGCGGGAACTTCCGTGTCATCACCAACGCGAGTGCCGGGATCAACACCGTCAACACAGGGGGGATCGGCGTCCAGGCGAGCGCGACTGGCACGAACGGCAAGATGGATGCGTCAGTGACCGGCCTGAAGACCAGTGGCAACACCGCCGGTGCTGCTTTCGGCGGAACGACGAACGGCAGCATCACCTACGACGTGTTCGACAACAACACGGACCCGCCCGGGACCGTGAACGACACAGGCTTCACGGGAACCGGGAGCTTGGCCCTCGCCGAGGTTTGCACGACTACGGCGAGCTGCGTGGGTACCTGGGACAACAACACGATCTCTGCTACGGCCGGAGCCGGCACCGATGCGGTGCAGGCCGCACTCGAAGGAAATGGCACCAACACCATTGCGATCACCAATAACGACATCACTGGGAACTTCCAGAGAGGCATCAACCTCAGTTCCGGCGGAGGTACCGGCGCCGTCGGGACACTCAACGCAACGGTCGCCAACAACACGATCAACAACTCGGATCCGGCGGGACTGCAGGGCATCAACGTCACCGCCGGACTCAGCGGGAGCCCAGGCAACGGAGAAACGAACAAGGTGTGCTTGAACCTGTCGGGCAACACATCGTCGTCCGCCGGGTCGGTCGGGTACAGGTTCACGAACCGCGCGAGCAATGTGTTCCAGCTTCAAAATTTCTCTGGCAGCGGCGCCTCGGACCCAGACATCGTTAACTGGGTCAACACCGTGAAGGGCAACGTCGGCACTGTTGCGGTTCAAAACGACCCCGCAACGTTCGCGCCTTTGAGCTCCGCTCCCGGTAACTGTCCCACTCCCCCGTAGGAGCGAAATTCGGGCAGGGATCCTCGGGCAAGCTGCCACAATCTCGGGTCCCTCCGATGAACACTGAAACCCAGCGGCTCCTCGACTCAATCAACGGCCCCGCCGACCTCTCGGGCCTCGACGACGACGCGCTGACCCAGGTCGCCCAGGAGGTGCGCGAGGACATCATCGACGTGATCGGGGAGATCGGCGGTCACTTCGGCGCCAACCTCGGCACCTGTGAGCTGGCGACCGTGCTCCACGCGCTGTGCGACTCGCCGCGCGACAAGATCCTTTGGGACGTCGGCCATCAGGCCTACCCGCACAAGATCCTCACCGGCAGGCGCGACCAGCTTTCCACGATCCGTCAGTACGACGGGCTCGCGCCGTTCTGCTCGATTGCCGAATCCGAGCACGACATCATGGGCGCGGGACATGCCTCGACGTCGATCGGTTACGCGGTAGGCCTCAAGGAAGCGATGCGCAAAGGCATCGGCGAGGACGGCAAGGTCGTCGCGGTGATCGGCGACGGCGCGCTGACCGGCGGCGTCGCCTTCGAGGCGCTCCACAACGCGGGCGGCCTGCAGACGCCGATCGTAATCGTCCTGAACGACAACGGCATGTCGATCTCGCCGAACGTCGGCGCGCTCTCTCGCTACTTCAACTCGATCCGCCTCAACCGTCGCTTCTACCAGGCGCGTGCCGAGACCGAGTCGCGGCTTACGCGCTTGCCGTGGGGCCTCGGTCAGCGCATCGAGCGCCTCGGCCCCGAGATCAAAGCGGCTCTCAAGGCTTACTGGGCCCCGGGCCTTCTTTTCGAGGAGCTCGACCTCGCCTACGTCGGCGTGGTCGACGGCCACGACGTGCCGGCTCTCCGCCGCGCGCTGTCGGAGGCGCTCGAGGCGGAGCGCCCGGTCGTCGTGCACATCCAGACGGTGAAGGGAAAGGGGTTCGCTCCCGCTGAGGAGGGCGGGCTCGCGGGCATGGAGCAGTGGCACGCGGCGAAGCCCGGCTCGATTGTCGACGGCATGCCGGCGCCCAAGAAACCAGCGAAGACCCCACTCGGCCGTCCGCCGATGGAGGACGGCAAGGAAGCGCCGCAAGAGACCGAGGATGCGCCGCCGGCGCCCATAACTCCTCCGCAGTACACGCAGGTCTTCGCCGACGCGATGCTCTCGGAGGCAAAGCTGGACCCGAAGGTGATCGGCATCACCGCGGCGATGGCAGGGGGGACCGGGCTCCAGAAGCTCGCCGACGAGATCCCGAACCAGTACTACGACGTCGGCATCGCCGAGCAGGACGCGGTGCTCCTCGCAGCCGGGCTCGCGCTCCAGGGTGCGAAGCCCGTGTGCGCGATCTACTCCACCTTCCTCCAGCGCGCATACGACCAGATCGTCCATGACGTCTGCCTGCAGGAGCTTGACGTGACCTTCGCGATGGACCGCGCCGGCCTCGTCGGCGACGACGGGCCGACTCACCATGGCGCCTTTGACATCTCGTATCTCCGTTGCCTGCCGAACATCGTGATCATGGCCCCGCGCGACGAGGCCGAGCTCGTCCACATGGTTCGCACCTGCCTCGACCACGAGGGCCCAGCGGCAGTGCGCTACCCGCGCGGCGCCGCGATCGGCGTGCCGCTGCCCGACCACGGAGAGGCGATCCCGATTGGGACGGGGGAGACCCTGCGGCGCGGTGAGCGCGTAGCGCTCCTCGGCTATGGCTTCGGGGTCAAGGTTGCGCTGGACGCCGCGAACGAGCTCGCTGAGCACGGCATCTCAGCGACCGTGGCTGACGCGCGCTTCGTGAAGCCGCTCGACACCGAGCTGATCGCGGCGCTAGCCGCCGACCACGAGTTACTGGTCACCGTCGAGGACAACGTCGTCCAGGGCGGCTTCGGCTCAGCGGTTCTCGAGCACCTTGAGGACACCCATGGCCCCGGCGCCGAGCGCGCCCGCGTCATCCGCGTCGGCCTGCCCGACCGCTACGTGACGCATGGCAAGCCTGCGCTCCTCCATGAAGAGGTGGGGCTCACGGGACTTGCGGTATGCGAGCGGGTGCTCAGCACAATGGGCGCTCGCGAGTCGCTCGAGCGCTAGCGCCTAGTTTGCCGCCCCCGGCGAGGGTGTCGGGTCGTTCGCCCAGTCGCTGGCGGGTACGTCTGTATCGGTGCCGTTCGGGGTGCGGGCCATTGAGCCGGCCGGCGTTGCGGCGTCGTCGTCCGCCGAGGCTGGGGTGGGGGCGCCGCCCTCGGTGAGATCGATGTGGCCAGACCAGGCGACTTGGTTTGGGCGCGCCAACGTGATCGCTCCGGAGGCACTCGTGTTCTCGTAGGAGAGCGCGTCCCAGACCCTCTGGGTCCCGGTCTCGAGCAGGGCGATTCCGTCGGAGCTTCCATTCTGGATCGTGTTGTTCGGAAGGCTGATGGTCGTCACACCACCGGGTACGGTCACTCCTGAATTGGCGAGGACGATGAAGGCGCCGGGCGCGAGAGTCCCGCTCCCCAATGGGAAGGCTGCGTATTCCCCGGCGAACGGCGCAGTCGGCGGGGCCTTCGAGAAAAGGCCTACGTAAGTCGATGAGAGGTCGACCGGGACGCTGCCGGTGTTCAAGACCTCGATGAACTCGCCAGTGTCCACTCCCACCTGGTCGTAGTCCACCTCGTTGATCACGAGATGCTTGTTCTGGCATGGGTTGCCGACCTCGATGGCCCGGTACATCCCACTCAAGACCGAGAAGGTGCCGGCCGCTGTGAGTTGAGTCAAACCGACGCCGAGCGCGTCAACGGTGACGGGAACCGTGCTCGAACCGGCGGTAAGGGTGGCTGACGCGGTTACGACCGACGGGTTGTTCGTCCCGAGGCCTTCGAATGGTCCAGAGCTTTCTGCGGGTTCGTCGAGCGTGATCGTTCCAACGCTCACGTCGTCACCACCTAGGGCGGTGCAGTCCTGGCTCATCGTGAACGAGAGAACCTCCGGGCCGAGCGAGTCGATGTCCTCGACCGTGCGCGGCATGACTTTCCATCCCCCCAGAATCTGGGTGGAGATGCCGGTGACTGACCCGTAGGTGTGACCGTCGACTTGATTCGGCAGGGAGCCGAGGATTTCGTCTCCTACTTGGCGACCGGGCTGGATCGGCTCGGTGCCGTCTTGGAACACCCAGGTTCCGTCGGACAGCTTGTGATCGAGTGCGAATCCGGGGAAGTTGGTTGGGGGTTGCGCGGGCGGCGCATCAAGCCGGATCAGGACGTTGTTCGGAAGCAGCGAGACGTCGTTCGACTCGTACTCGGTGACGACGGGAGTATCGATGTCATTGGTCTGCGTGATGGAGATGGGGGCGAACGTAGGGCCCGTGCTCCAGGCGCCCTTAATGTCGATTCGCTCGCCGACGGTAAGAGCGGGAGGTGAGGCAAGCTCGGTGAGATCGACGATGACGGCGCTGCCATGCCCGCTGTCGTAGCCGGGGTCGCCGGCTTGCCAAGCGGCCCAGACCTTCGTTTCGTCCGCGGTCACCGCTGTGACGATCAGATCCTCGATGATCGCCTTCCTGCCGTTCTGAGCGTCGTAGGGGCGGAGCAGGCAGTAGCCGCCTGGGTCCGGGTAGTCGGGGCACGGATCGACTGAGTCGCCGATCCCGTCGCCGTCCGAGTCGGGGTCGATGTCGTTGTTCTGGATAGTCGCTTGGCCGAACCCGTCGTCGATCTGCGCACGCCGCGGATTCGAGAGGACGAGGTTGAACGTCTCGTCTTCCTCGAACTCGTCGTCGCCGTTGACGGTGACCGGCAAGGACGTCTTCTTCTTGCCCTTCTTGATCTTGAGCGTTCCCTTGATGCCGTCGAAGTCGCTGCCGGCCGATGCGGATTCCGGGCCGGTGATGTAGTCAGCCTTTACCGTCCTCTTCGCTTTCTTCGAGAGCGTCACCTCGAAGACGGCCTCGTTCGTTGCGGGACTATCCAGCTCGGTAACGATCGGATCGTTGACCGAAAGCTTGGGCGCAGCGCCAGCCGAAGGCGCGCAGATTGCGAGCAGCACGCCCGCCGCGCAGAACGCAAACCCCGAAGGACCCCGGCCCCCAAATCTCATAACCGAAACCTAGTCCTAGCAGGTGGGTTGGTCAAGCGTCGGTCGAGGGAAACTCACTCCGGGCGAAGACCATGCATGTCTTCCGCCCGGAACCGCTTCGGGGGCTCGAATTGGCCTGGCTTCATGTCTCGGGTGTCCCGGGAAATGGCGCGTCGGCGCTTCGACGCCTTTCGACTGACCGGCTCCCAGATCGTCCGCTGCCCGAGCATCTGACTCACCGTGGAGAAGTGGTAACCGCGCCCTTTCAGGTTTTGGATGATCCGCGGTAATGCTGCCACGGTTTGGCTTCGGTTTCCGCCGCCATCGTGCATGAGAACGATCGAGCCGGGTTGCACATGGGAGACGACCCGCTGGTAGATCGCATCAGAGCCGGGCGTCGACCAATCGACTGGATCGACGTCCCAATTGACGGTGGTCATGCCCAGGCTCCGTGCATCGCTGACAACCCGGGAGTCGTACGCGCCGCCAGGCGGTCGGAAAAGGCAAGGGCGAAAGCCGGTCGCCGCATTGATCCGGTTGCTCGTGGCGGCCATGCTCGAGCGGCCCGGCTTGGTTTCGTGGTGGAGGCTGTGATTGGCAAGCTCTTCGCCGCCTGCAAGCAGGTCCTGATCGAGCTGCTCTCTACCCACAATTTGGCTGCCGATCTGAAAGAACGTGCCGGGGACGTTGTAGCGGCGCAAGATCGAGAAGATGTTCGGCGTGTACGGGCTCGGGCCGTCGTCAAAAGTCAGGGCTACCGTCTTCCTGCTTCGTGGGCCATTCGTTACCGGACTCGGACTCGAATCCCGGCATCGCACCGGTTGGACGGGGAGCAAACGACTCCTTGCTTCGCGGTTGTTCGGCGCTTGGTCCTCACAGGACAGGGGCGCTGCGGTCTGGCAGTCAGGCTCGCTCCATTGCGTAACTGATCGCCAGCGATAGCGCCCCGGCTTCAATCCGGCCCGGTTAGGTTGAAAGGACGCTTTGAAGCGCCCATTGTTGAGTGCTTCTACTCGAGCGGGAATCAACGATTGCGAAAGACCGCCGTTTCTTGTCCGTGAGAGCCCGAGCTTCGAGTGCCTGCCTGTCCCGGGCTCCCCGAAGCACAGCTTGATGGCGTTTTCTCTGCCGACCCTATGGATAAAAAGGCATGCGAAACGTTCCTCGGGGCTGTTGAAAGTCGGAAGGCGATCCAGTGAGCCTGGATTCCATTTCCCCCTCGTTTCAAGCTGAAAGACAAGGGAGCGATGCTTTTGCACCAGCTTTGCGCTCGCGATGTCGAGTGGACCGGCGGCGTCCTTGCTGTCAGTCAGGAATTCTTCGGCGTTCGCCATGCTCACCAAGCAAAGTGCACATGCGGCTGCGAGCGGAAAGATGCGCCGTACGAAACTTGCCGGCGAGAGGATTGATGCAGACACGGTGGGCGCCAGTAGAGCCTTCTCCCCCGAGAGTGGAACCATCCCTGGCTCCTTTTAATGCTGCCCTGCGCGCCGACTCTACATCGAATTCCGTGCTGCGTCCAGCCAAGAAAACGCCCCGTGTAGCATCCGCGATGTGGTGCGACGCAAGCTTGGCCTGTGGCTCGGAGTTGCCCTGGGGGCAGTAATGCTTCCGGGCAGCGTTGCGGCTGGCCCTCCCAAGCCGAACTTCAAGGTCACCGACGGGCCGAACGACAAACTGATCGCCAAGGGCTCCGCCGCCAACGATGATCTCGTGGTCCTTTATGGAAGCGAGGGGGGGAATTCTCGCTTTCAAATCTCTGTTGACGGGGGTCAGACGATCACTGAGAGCTCCACCCACTGCAGCCCCAGTGACTTCTTCCCCACGCAGATCGTCTTCTGCGATTACGGCGTGAGCCGCTTCGTCCTCAACCAGGGCGCCGGGAACGACAAGAACCATTTTTTCCAGGACACGAGCGACGATCCCTGGCCTTCGGCAATCGGCTTGTTCGTCAACGGTGGTGCGGGCAACGACAACGTCCGTGGCGGTACCGGGGACGATGTCGTCAAGGGTGGAACCGGCGAGGACAGACTTTTCGGGCTCAACGGTTCGGATCGGCTCCTCGCGAAGGACGAAGAGAAGGACCGCGACATCAACTGCGGGAAGGGCGTTGACCCGAAGCACAAGGTCGACCCGGTCGACCCGGCTGCCCTGAACTGTTAGCAAGCCGGACGCGAGGGGCGGAGAACCGCTTACTCAAGCCAAAAGCAACGACCCCGCCGAAGCGGGGCCGTTACTGGGTACAGGGAGGAGAGTTGCGTGGGATCCTGCGTAGGCAAGCCGATTCCGCTTGTCCATGCGAGGCGACCTACCGCTTGAAACCGCTCCTGACCGCTTCGTATGGGTTACGCGTGGCGCGCGCGTGGCGCGCAAGAAACGCATGCCCCGCCGGTTCTGCTCTTAGGCTTGACGAGTGATTGAACGTCAGCCGCTTCTCGTCAATCCCTATGAACAGGCCGTTGATGAGTCCCTCGATCGCGTTTGCCGCCGATGGGGTGCCCGAGTGTTCCCGAAGGTTCGGGTCGCCGACGTTCTCTTGATCGATGCGCCGCCCTTGCTAGCCGGCCGCGGACTGACGAGCGCCGAGCGGAAGTTTGCCCTAATGGGTCACTTCGATTTTGTGATCGCGGATAGCAACTCTCAGCCGCAGTTTGCCGTCGAGTTCGATGGTTGGCACCATGTCTCTGATCCGAAGCAGATCGCGCGTGACCAGAAGAAGAACTCGATCTGCGGCAAGGCGACCTTTCCCCTTCTCCGTGTCGGCTCGGGCTCACTTCGGCAGGTGGGGCATTGGCAGCTTCTCGAATGGCTGATCGAGCTTTGGTTCGTCGCCCGAAGCCTTGAAGCAGGGGAAGACGAGGACGAAGACGAGCTGGCAGAGCGTCGCGCCGAGTACGGGATCCGAGGGGATGACGAGTTCGACTATCAGACGACCGGCCGCGTGCGCCTTGGGCTCAATTCCTTTTCGGTTCATGATCCCTTTGCTGACGCGCGGCGGGCGGTCGCTGAGTATCAATGGCGACATCGGTCTTTATGGGAGTCCACCTGGATCGAAGGGTGGATCGAGAGGGAGGACGGGCGACCGACTACGGGCTTCGTTTCGCTGCCGGTTGGGGGCTCTCGCAGCTTGCTCGGGCGTGGTCGATGTGCCCTACGCGAATTTGGGTTGTGGGTGAACGTCCTGCCGGAGAAGCTCGCGCAAGATCTCGCCATTGCCGACCTCGCGGACCAACTGAGCGAATACAGAGCGGGCTCTCTTGACCCGCTGACATGCGCCGAGGTGGAGGCCCTGACGGCGAATGCAGAGCCGATGCTCTTGACCACCCTCCCGATGCCAAGCAGGCGACAGATGCGCCATTTCGAGTTCGAGCGGGCGGTGAGGGCGGGCGTGAGTCCGATGGCCGCTTTGTCCCTCGCCGAGGAGGATTTGTACGAATTCGAGGACGAAGACGACTAACAAGCGAACGCATGCGGCGCTGCTTAGCGAATGCCCTTTTGCCAGTACGTGTCAGCGGAGATCGCGTTAGAGCCGAATCCTCGTTCTCCGAGAGTTTTCTTGTCGCGCTCAGACGAGTCGCGGAAATGCCATACCGCGAGCGCGCCAAGCGCAAGGCCAGCCCCAAAGATCCAGATCCTCTCCCTCTCATTTTGATCGAAGCCGAAGCCGAACCCCTCGGTGAAGGAGAAGAGATCGAACGGCGTCGAAAGCAGCGCAAGTATCCCGCTGCCGAGCGTGAAATACAAAACGATGAAAATCGTCCAATCCCAGACTTTCACGAGCCGTTCGTGGCGCACGACCCACGGCGTCACCATGAAACCGTCCACCTCCTTGCGCGGCACCACGCGCCACACAACGTCAAGGTCGAGGTCGTCCGCGTCTAGAGGTGGTCCTTGGTAATGCTCGGGTGCCCAAAACCAATCTCCACGACCCCTGCCCTCGTTGAGATCCGCGGCGATCTCTTGAGCTTCCCCGAACGTCTCAGCAAGTCGTTCGCGTGGCATGGCGCGGAGCCTACATTCGGGGCGGCGACGAGTGAGGACTAGATGTGCCGCGCGCACGTGGCGTGCATCTACGGGTCGCCGAGAGCAGCGGCCTCGTCCTCGGTCAGAGCCGGATAGTCGTCGGTAGTTAGCTGCTCGGAATCGGTCCAGCCGCGCCGTAGCTCCCGCCGTTTCCACAGCTTCCAAGGTTTCTCGACGCGAGCCGGTCTTAGGTCATCACGCAACTTCGACAAATACTCAGGCGGCTCGGGATCGAAGGGCACCTCGTGACCCAGAAGCATTCGCACGGCGGGAAGCGCCTCACCCCACGTTCTCCGGTTGTATGCGTCCATCGCGTAGACGCGGAGAGGCAGATCAGCAGGGAGCCCCCAACTGAAGTAGCCATCGAGCCGAGACACTGCGACTTCTGGAGGGTGGCCCGGCTCAAGAAGGACCACGTGCTTTGCGAACGGGAACTTGATCCCACCCATGAAGCTTGCCTCGAAGCTCTCATCATCGGGCCGAGCCCAGATCAGCTGTTTGTCGCCGGCGTGAAGCCCAACTTCCTTGATCGTGACGGGCCGACGGCCCCGATTCGCAACTTCGATCTCTAACCATGAGTGATCGATCCCGACTTGCGATCGAAGCGAAATATTGAGCCAAAGTTTCGGACGATCCCGCGCCGCGCTCCAAAGTTGGATCCCGACGCTGATGAGCGCGGTCGCGGTCGCGATGATCGATAGGACGATCGCGAGGTTTTCGCTGGCAGCCAGGAGCACGTGAGATTCCACGGTAAATCCCGACTCGGCTGTCTTTCCGACGCTCCATGTGCAAGCTGCGCCGCACCGCGCGCAAACTTTCTGTCCGAGGTGGCGCGTACCTTGCCGGCACCTCACGAAGGACCATCGCTAGTCGGGAAAGCGCAAAACCGTAGTCCTCGCGAGTGTCAGGCTCGTCGTCGAAGACGAAAAACTCGGAAGTTCGCCTGACTGACAAGCAAACCGCCGATCCAAAGGGGTCGGCCGTCAGTCATCACGGAGGCACCGTGAACGCGAACCCGAAGTCGGGCGACAGAACCCCACCACCCATCCTTGTTCTCTGCCGGCTCAACCGCGGGCTTTCGCAGGACGAGCTTGCGAAACTGCCGGTGTCTCGCGAGAGACGATCAGTCGCATCGAGCGGGGAGGCTCGCCCCAACTTCGAACCGCCAAGGCTCTAGCGGCGGCGCTCAACTATCCCCTCGATCTCGTCTTCCCAGACGAGAGAAGCGTCGGGGATCAAGCCTGATGGCGCTTGGATCTGAGCGAACGTCAGGGGCCGCGGGCGGGTCCGCCTCGCCCGCGGTCGTCCCTTACGCCTGGGGCGTTCGCTGATGGGCTTCGAGTTCTACCCGCCTGCCTGGGAAGTGGCGATCGAGGACGACCTTCCAAAGACTCCTCGATTGGTCTTGCTTGCCGTGGTCGAACACGCTGACGTGGAAGGTCAGTGCTTCCCGAGCCAGAAGCGGCTTGCCCTGTTCACAGGCCTCTCCGAGAGGGCGGTTCGAAACGCGTTGCGCGAACTCGAAGAGAGAGGCGTTATCGAAAGGAAGAGCAGGGGCAGCGACAAGGGCGGGAGGACCAGCGATCTCATCACTCTCAGGATTCCGAAACGGGAACGTAGTGCCGCTATCCCCGTTGGTGTTCGGACTGAGCTCGGCTCGGAACGAGGCGGAGTTACCGGCAGGAAAAGGCTCGCTTTAGAGGCAGGAGGTGCCGGGGAACCTCACACGGAACCGAAAGGCAACGAGGAAAAGGAGTGCCAAGTAATCGCTGAGTCTGTTCCCGACACAGACGCGGACTCAGGGAACATTCGCTCTGGACGCTCTCTTCTCGATGCCCATGACGAACTGGTGGCTCAGGGAGAGGCGGAGTGGCTCGACTCGCATTCTGCGGAGGGCCTGATCTGGGATTTCACGGGAGTTGAAAATGAGCGCTGAGACGCCTCGCCCACGTCTGCTCGATCAGAACCGAGATCGTGAACGCCGTGCCTCGATTCGCCCTCACTCGCGAGGAGGCGGCTCGATCGCTCGGGATGAGCCTCGACTCGTTCGAGCGCTACGTCCAGGCCGAGGTCCGGCTCGTTCGCCGCGGGCGGCTGCGACTCGTGCCCGTCGCCGATCTCGCGAGGTGGGTCGAGCGGAGTGCCGAGAAGCCGATGTTCGAGGAGGTCGGGAACGCATGAGCCAACTCTGTACGTCTCGGCGATCCCGCTCGGGGGGCCAAGCTCACGGCCTGCGCGCCACGCGTGCGCCACGCCGGGTGGCCGACGCGTGGAAGGCGAAGCCGGCTAAAGGCGTGTGTCTAGCGGATCTCGTCGAGGAGCCACTCGTCGCCGACCTTGACGGCCTGCCACGAGGTGTCGTATCCCTCGAAGGCGATAGTCGCTTCCTCGCCCGTCACGGTTACTTTCGACACCACGAGCGATCCGAGATGCTCGCCAAGCAGCCCGGCACAGTGCGAGATGCCCGGCACCTCGAACTTGTTGATCAAGCCCTCAGTCATGTAGTCGCAGGTCGCATCGCCATCGCCACGAGAGAGGGCAGCGGTGAACTCATCGACCATGGCCTGAACCTGCTCCTCGTCGGTAGCGCCGGATTCCTCGTCTCCGCCGCCGCAAGCACCGAAGGTGGCCGAAAGGCAAATGAGTCCGATGGCGAGTTTGCGTCGTCGCACGATCGCGGGAGCCTATCCGCCGCCGGGGGGCCACCGTGCCACTAAGCGACGATCCGGCAAAGCGAGCTCGGCAGCTTGCGAACCTCAATCCGAAGGCCCGGCTCGCCCCGGCCGGCAACCGGCGTGCGGTGAAGCACGGGGGCTACGCGACGATCGCCGTCGATCGTCTCGACTCGAAGGTGCGCGAGGTCTTCGACGCCGTCGCCGAGGATGCTCCGCTGCGCGACACGGCGAGCGGACTACCACGCGCCGACACCGTTCAGGTCCGGCTACTCGCCGACGTTCTCTGCCGACTCGACGACGTGCGCGCCTAAGATCCAGACGACCTTCGACACCTACGGCCACCTGATGCCGGGCAGCCACGATGAGGTCCGAGAACGGATGGACGCCTATCTCGCCACGTCAGGACGCTCTAGCACTCCGGCCGCGGATCAGGCGGTAGCTCTCGGCACATGATCGACAGGAAGCTCTGGTAGGCGGCTCGGAAGTCAGAATCGTTCACCTTTGCGAGCTTGAAGTCGCCAGAGATGGCACCGAGAGACGACGGTAAAGTGGCCGAGATTGCTCCTTCAGCCTCGATCGCGTCTTGACTTCCATAGACGTAGAGATTGTTGATTGCCCCTTGATACAGGTATCGGGCAGAAAAGAACCCCGCAATCTCGCACGCCTCCACTTCAGGTCGCGACGAGGCCTGATCGTCCGCGCATCTTTTGAGTTCATCGAGAGCATTGGTCGTTTCGACCGCGTACGAGTTCGCAGCGCGTAGATACTTCTCGTACGTGCGTTCCCTCTTTGCGCGGGATTCGGCCTCGCGATCTTCGATGAAGCGCTGATCTTGCGTCTCTGTCGTGAAGTGCCCGGCGACGATGGTGCCTGCTAGGACCCCCGCCGGTCCGATAATCGCCACGGTAAGCGCGAGGATGATTTCCATTCGGGAGAGTCGGCCCCCACGCAGCGTTGATCGTTCTTCGCTCATCCCCCTCACATACTTGTCCCCACGCCGGTCGCCGTGGCGCACAGCGCGGCGCGCAGGGAACGATTTCCGGTCAGTCCCACACGCTGCTCCCTCACGAACCGCTTGGACAAGCCCAAAGCAACGACCCCGCCGGAGCGGGGCCGTTACTGGGTACAGGGAGGAGAGATATGTGTTTTTGGAGGGGGGTCGGCGGTACTAGGCCCCGCGGGGCATGCTGAACCGCGTTGAAGCGGTCAGCGCTGCCAGTGCGGCGCCGATGCCGACCAGAAAGATCGTTGCGCCCCAAGCGCCGGAGATGAGTCCGACGGCCAGTCCGCCGGCGACGGCGAAGAGGGCGAGCGCGTAGTCGAAGGACGAATGCGCCGAGATCGACACGGAGCGCTGGGGACCCGGGACCTGGAGGGCCAGGCCGAGGAGGAGCGCGCCGGTGGTGACGCAGATGACCGAGGCTGCAGGGCCGAAGCCGAAGAAGAACGGCGCGGCCATGATCGCGGGAGCGGCGAAGGTCTCGACGCCCGCGTGGAGCCAGAGGGGGATGGGGCGGTAGGAGCTCATCTGCAGGCCACGATACGAACGTATGTGCGATGCATGTGTGAGGCCCGTCACACTCGCGAGCCCCACGGAGCTTGTTCCGGTCGGTACTTTCCAGCGGTGGCTCTCAAGCGCGCCGACTCCGTGATCGCAGAGCGTGGTCTGACCCGTTCGCGTGCCCGTGCGGCCGAGGCGATCAGGGCCGGACGCGTTGTCATCGGCACTGGCGGCAAGAAGGTCGCAAAGCCCAGCGAGCTGATCGAGCCCGACGCGGAGCTGAGCGTCACCGAGGACCGCCCCTATGTATCTAGGGGCGGGATCAAGCTCGCGAACGCTCTTGACACGCTCGGCCTGGACGTAACAGGCATGGACTGTCTTGACGTGGGCGCTTCGACCGGAGGCTTCACCGACTGCCTGCTTCAGCGCGGCGCAGCGCGGGTGATCGCACTGGACGTCGCTCATGGACAGCTCGAATGGTCGATGCGGAACGATCCGCGCGTTCAAGTGATCGAGCGGACCAACGCTCGCTCGATCGTGCCGGCCGACCTGCCGTTCGAGCCATTGCTCGCGACGATCGACGTGTCGTTCATCTCGCTCGTGAAGGTGATCCCCGCCGTTGCCGACTGCGTGGCGGCCGATGGTCATGTCCTGGCGATGGTAAAGCCGCAGTTCGAGCTCGGGCGCGCCCGCGTGAAGGCGGGGGTCGTGAGGGACGCCGGCGATCGGCGCGAGGCGCTCTTGAGCGTCGCGACGGCGGCCGTCGAGCTGGGACTCGCCGTTCGCGGGTTCGCCTCGTCGGACTTGCCGGGGCCTAAGGGGAATCGCGAGACGTTCGTGTGGGCTACCCGCGGTGGCTCAGGCCTCGACGCCGAGGGGATCGAGCGAGCGGCGCTGGAGGTAGAGCCATGATCGGCGGCGCTCGTGGTCCCGACCAGATCAAGACCGTCGCGCTTCTGTCGCACACCCAGCCCGAGCAGACGGGCGACGCCGTCCGTCTGGCCGTGGAACTGGCAGGCGAGGCCGGGTGCGGGCTCGTCGCGGGCGAGGCGGAGCGCGCGAAGCACGGCGCGGCCGCCGATGGCGTCGGCCCGCTGGAGGACCTCGGCGGGCAGCCCGACGCGTGCCTCGTCCTTGGCGGCGACGGCACAATCCTCAAGGCGCTTCGCCAGCTCGCCGACACCGACGTCCCGGTCTTCGGCATCAACTACGGCACCGTCGGCTTCCTGGCCGCGGTTGACCCCGATCACGTGCGCGACGGCATGTCGAAGTTCTTCGCCGGAGACTTCGAGGTCATGTCGCTTCCGGCGCTTGACGCGGGGGAGGGGCGCCTTGCCCTTAACGACGTCTCGTTCCACCGCCGCCCGCACGGGCGCGTCGCAGAGCTGACGTTCAGCCTTGGCGGGCAGGATGTCGGGCACGTTCGCTGCGACGGCCTGGTCGCCGCGACCCCTGCCGGGTCGACCGGTTACAACCTCGCCAACAACGGGCCGATCCTGGCCTGGGGCGTGGAGGGTTTCGTCGTCTCGTTCATCGCTCCTCACACGCTGACGGCGCGGCCGCTCGTCGTGGCTCCCGACGACGTCCTCATTCTTCGCAACGCCGCAGGACGCGAGGCCGTGGACCTGGTGATCGATGGCGAGCATGTCGCCGATCTCGCATCGGGCGACGAAGTCGAGATCCGCTTCCGCGACGACGTTGGGCGCCTGGCCCAGTTATCCGGCGGCAACTTTTATCGCCGCATCGGCGAGAAGTTCGGCCGTTTGGCCCGCGGCGCTCAGGGCTAGATCGTCAGTCGGCGGGCTCGAGCGGCGCTGTGGCTGGGCCGTTCAGGACCTCGCCGCCGGGACCGAAGCGCGAGCCGTGGCAGGGGCAGTCCCAGGTCGCATCGCCCGAGTTCCAGCGGACGATGCAGCCAAGGTGCGTGCAGCGTGCCGAGACGCGATGGTGCTCGCCATCCAGGTCGCGGCACTCGGCCACCTGACGAACGCCCTCGGCCACGACGCGGCCCTCGCCGGGATCGAGTTCGATCGAGCGCTGCCTGCGGAGTCGGCCGCCGAAAAAACGCATCCCGACGTCGGCGTTCTCCTTCAGAAGCTCAGGCGCGGAGGCCTTCAGATTGAGCCGGTTCGGGTCGAAGGCTTCGCGCCTGGGGTCGGGGTCGTCCGAGAGCTCGCGGCTGAGCATCTGCGCTGCCGCCACTCCCGCCGCAAGGCCCCACTTCGAGAAGCCCGTCGCGGTGAGGATCCGCGATGAGAATGGGGCCAGCGGGCCGATGAAGGGCAGATCATCCGGGCTCATGAGGTCGTGCGCGGACCAGCGGTGCTCGACCTCGCCCGAATCGAAGCGCTTCCCGAGCCATTCTGTGAGCTTCCGGTAGGAGTCGGCCCCGTCGCGCTGGCCGACCTTGTGGCCCTCGCCGCCGACAATGATGGAGCGCGATCCGTCCGGCCTCGGCGCTGAGCGGATCGAGCGCGTGGCGCCGCCGATTCCGAGGTACATGCCGGCGGGCGCATCCGCCGCGGGCGCGCTCACGGCGTACGACGCTTGTGGCCGAAGGCGCGCGAAGAAGAGGCCGCGATCGAGGAGCGGCATGTGGGTCGCGAGGACGACCCGCTCCGCCTCGAGCTCTTCGCCGGACTCGAAGCGAAGGACGCACGGCGAGCGGTGCTTGATCGAGCTGACGCGGCTCTCCTCGTAGACGGCGGCACCCGCACGCTCCGCGGCATCGGCGAGGCCGCGGGTGAACGCTGCCGAGTCGAAGCCGATCTGCCCGCCGAGCCGAAGGGCACAAAGCACATCGAAGGGGAGGTCGGTCTCATCGGTCAGCGCGACCTCGAGTCCGGCGGCCTTTGCGGCTTCAGCCTCGGCCTCCACCTTTGAGACCGCGCTCTCCTCGAGGGCAACGAGGTAATTCGGTGCTGTCTCCAGAGAGCACTCGATGCCGTGACCTGCGGCGAGCTCGGATGTCCTTGCGACCCCTTCGAGATTGAGCTCGGCGTAGGCGGCGGCGGCTTCGCGACCGACGCCTCGAGTGATCTGGGTGTACTGAGTCTCGTGGAGGGCCGAGACCTTCGCGGTCGAGTGGCCGGTGACCGCGCTCGCGATCGTTCGCGCCTCCAGCAGTGCAACGCGCGCTCCCGCCTCAGCCAAGGCGAGCGCTGTCGCAGCGCCGACGATCCCGCCACCGACAACGGCAACCTCGACCGCCTCGCCACCGTCGAAGGTTGGCCTTGCGGGCGGCGCCTCACCTGTGAGCCAAAGCGACGTGGGTGAGCCGGGGAGCGAGGGCATGGAGCCAACGTACCCGTCCGGCGCGGGGCGAATCCGTCGGGCTCGGCCGCTATCTCTTACCGGGATGCTCCTCGAGCTCCGAATCGAGAATCTCCTCGTAATCGAACGCGCCGAGCTCCGCCTGGGGCCGGGTCTGAACGCGATCACGGGCGAAACCGGTGCCGGCAAGACGGTGCTTGCGCACTCGCTCGACCTCCTGATGGGTGGCAAGGCCCGAACGCAGGTGGTGCGACCAGGCGCGGGCGAGGCGTACGTCGAGGGAGTCTTCGAGCTGCCGACAGGCCTTTGGGACGACCCTGACTTGGCCGACCTGGCGGAGCGCCTGCCTGAGGACGCCGAGGAGCTTGTGATCGCCCGCCGCGTGGGCGCGTCGGGGCGGACGAGTGCTTATGTCCAGGGCCGCTCCGCGAGCGTCGCCGACCTGAAGCTGCTCGGCACCCGGCTCCTCGCATTTTTCGGCCAGCACGAGCACCGGCGCCTGACGCTCTCTTCGGCGCAGCTCGACATCCTCGATGGCTTCGCCGGCACGGACCACCTGGAGCTGCGCGAGGCCTACCGCGCCGCGCATCGCAGTGTGCGCGACGCCGAGCGCGAGCTCGCCGACCTGGCCGACCGCGAGGGAACCCGCGAGCGGGACCTCGACCTGATGCGCTTCGAGCTCGACGAGATCGACACCGCGGCGCCAGATGCGGACGAACGGGCGGAGCTCGGCGCCGAGCGCGAGCGCCTCCGTCATGCCGAGGGTCTTCGTGAGGCGGCTTCGAGGGCGCTCGCAGCGATCGCCGGGGCCGATGAGGACGGCGCAGGGGCCGCGGGCGCGCTTGCGGCTGCGGAGGGCGGACTCGGGAACGCCGCAGGAGTCGATCCTGCGCTTGATGCTCTTGGTGAGCGGGTCGCCGCATCGCTGCTCGAACTCGCGGACATCGCTTCGGAGCTCCGCTCGTACAAGGACGCGATCGAGGCCGAGCCGGGGCGCCTGGAGGCCGTCGAGGAGCGCCTCGCGCTGATCGAGCGCCTCGAGCGAAAGCACGGCGGCTCGATCGAGGCGGTGATCGCCCACGCCGAGCGCTGCCGTGCAGAGATCGAGCGGCTGGAAGGCGCGGAGGAGCTTGCCGGAGAGCTGGCACAGCGGGTCGACATGTCGCGCTCGGAGCGCGCCGGGCTCGCCGCCCAGCTGACGAGCTCGCGAAAGAAGGCGGTCCCGAAGCTCGAGAAGGCCGTTGCCCAGGCGCTCGCGGGCCTTTCGATGGACGGCGCCAGCCTGGAGGTTTCGTTCGGCCCGGCGACTGAGACGGACGGCTTCGGCGCAAGCGGCGCCGAGACGGTCGAGCTCAGGATCTCGACGAATCCTGGTATGCCCGTCTCGCCCTTGCGCGACGCCGCTTCGGGCGGTGAGCTGTCCCGGGTGATGCTCGCGCTTTCGGGCCTCTCGGGTGGCGGCGGCGGCGCGACGCGCGTCTTCGACGAGATCGACGCCGGGGTCGGCGGGGCGACCGCACGGGCGGTCGGCGAGCGGCTCCGGGAGCTCGCGAACGATGCGCAGGTCCTCTGCATCACGCACCTGCCGCAGGTGGCCTCCCTCGCCACGACGCACTTCCGGATCGAGAAGAGCGTCGACGGCGGGGTCACATCGGCGACCGTCGAGGCCGTTGCCGGCGACGACCTGGTCGGCGAGATCGTCCGCATGCTCGGCTCCGAGGCGGGAGACGAAGCGGCGACGAGCCACGCCAGGGAACTTCTGGCTGCCTGACGCGCCGTTAGCCCGGATCCTGCGCACTTACCCCGCAACCTCCGGAAATCGGAGGTTCGGGTTCCGCCACCGGGCCGTCTAGACTCGACGTCCAGAGTGAGTGGACCTGGAGGCACCCGTTTCATCTTCGTAACCGGCGGGGTCGTCTCCTCTCTCGGGAAGGGCATCGCTGCGGCATCAATCGGCCGCCTTCTCGTCTCTCGCGGCTACCGGGTGGCCCTTCAGAAGTTCGATCCCTACATCAACGTCGATCCGGGGACGATGAGCCCGTTCCAGCACGGCGAGGTCTTCGTGACCGAGGACGGCGCGGAGACGGACCTCGACCTGGGCCATTACGAGCGCTTCACGGACGAGAACACGTCGCGCGCCTCAAACGTCACGGCCGGCGCCGTCTACAACTCTGTGATCCGGCGCGAACGGCGCGGCGACTACCTCGGCGCGACCGTCCAGGTGATCCCACACATCACCGACGAGATCAAGCAGCGCATTCTGATCGTCGCCGAGTCGCAGTCGGTGGACTTCGTCCTGACCGAGATCGGCGGCACGGTCGGCGACATCGAGTCGCTGCCGTTCCTCGAGGCGATCCGCCAGCTCTACTCGGAGTTGGGTCCCAAGCGCTGCATGTTCATCCACCTCACGCTCGTGCCCTGGATCGGCCATGCGGGCGAGCTCAAGACGAAGCCGACGCAGCACTCGGTGAACGAGCTCCGCCGGATCGGCATCCAGCCCCACGCGATCTTCTGCCGCTCCGAGAAGGGCCTCGACCGCGACATCCGCAAGAAGATCGCGCTGTTCGGATCCGTTCACGAGGACGCGGTGATCTCGGCGCGCGACGTCGACAACATCTACAAGGTGCCGCTCGTGCTCCGCGCCGAAGGCGCCGACGACTTGGTCCTCGATCACTTCGGCATGGAGGCACCCGCCCCCGAGCTCGGCGAGTGGGAGCAGCTGGTGCGCCGTGCGGACGAGCGCGACGGCAAGGTCACGATTGCTCTTGTCGGCAAGTACACCTCACTCGAGGACGCCTACAAGTCGGTCGTCGAGGCGCTCGATCACGGCGGCATCGAGCACGGGGTGAACGTCGAAGTCCGGTTCGTGAGCTCCGAGGAGTTCGACTCGGAGGACGTCGCGCAGTGGGCGGACGGCATCTTGATCCCCGGCGGCTTCGGCGAGCGCGGCGTGGAGGGGAAGATCCGCGCGACGCAGCTTGCGCGCGAGAACGGCATCCCGCTCCTCGGCATCTGCCTCGGCATGCAGGTTGCGGTGGCCGAGTACGCGCGGAACGTGTGCGACATGCCGGGCGCGAACTCAACCGAGTTCGATCCCGAGACGCGTTTCCCCGTGGTCGATCTTCTGCCCGAGCAGAAGGAGGTCTCCGACATGGGCGGCACGATGCGCCTGGGCGCCGACCCGGTGAAGCTCCACGAGGGGACGAAGGCGCGCGAGATCTTCGGCGGCGAGGCCGTTATCTACAAGCGCCACCGCCACCGCTATGAGGTGAACAACCAGCTCCGGCGCCGGCTTGAGGATGAGGGCCTGGTCCTCTCTGGCACGTCGCCCGACGAGCGCTTGGTCGAGATCGTCGAGCTGCCCGAGCATCCGTTCTTCGTCGCTTCCCAGTTCCACCCCGAGTTCAACTCGCGCCCGACGCGCCCTGAGCCGCTCTTCCGCGACTTCATCGGCGCCGCGGCAAGCCGCGCGGCTGCCGGCGGCGAAGGGCCGGCCACCGAAGAGACGGCGGTCGAAGAGGCCTCGGACGCAGAGGACGTCCGCGTCCGCCGCGAAGCCTGAGCCCCTGAACTAGCCTGCCCTCTTGTGAGCGAGCGGCTGTTCGACACGTTTACGCGCCTGTGTGAGATCCCGTCTGAGACGGGGCACGAGCGGGAGGTCGCGGATTGGATCAGGGTGCAGCTCGAAAGCTTCGGGCTCGAGGTGACCGAAGACGACTCGGCCGAGCGAGCGGATGCAGCGTCGGGAAACCTGATCTGCCGCATCCCTGGCCGCTCGGAAGAGTGGGTCTCGTTCTTCGCCCACATGGACACGGTCCCGCATTCGGAGCCGATCAAGGTCGTGTTGGCGGACGGCGTCTTTCGCAGCGCGGGCGAGACGATCCTGGGCGCCGACAACAAGGCGGCCGTGGCGGTCCTGATGGAACTGGCGGCGAACGCGCGCACCGAGCAGCCCGCGTGCGGGCTCGAGCTGGTGTTCACAGTGGCCGAGGAGGAGGGGCTTCGCGGCGCCCGCGAGCTCGATGTCTCGGCGCTCAAGGCACCGTTCGGATACGTCTTCGACCACGCGACTCCGATCGGCGAGATCATCACGGCGGCGCCGACCTACAACAAGGTCGTCGCCGAGTTCGAGGGGATCGAGGCTCACTCAGGCATCCGGCCCGAGGTGGGGCGCTCGGCGATCGAGGCCGCAGCTGCCGCGGTTGGGCGGATGGAGCTTGGGCGGCTCGATGAAGAGACGACAGCGAACGTCGGGGTCGTCGAGGGAGGGACGGCGTCGAACGTCGTCGCGGGTTACTGCAAGCTCGTCTGCGAGGCGCGAAGCCTCGACGAGGAGAAGGTGGCGGCGGCGACGGGGACGCTCGTCGATGCATGCACTTGGGCCGCGACGGAGAGCGGGTGCGACGTCGACATCGACGTGTGGGAGGTGTTCCGGCGCTACAGGATTCCGCCGAGCGCTCAGTCGCTCAAGGTGGCGCGGGGCGCGCTCGAGGCGTGCGGTCATGCGCCGCGCGAGGTGGCAACTGGCGGCGGCTCCGACGCGAACGCTCTGATCCTTCAGGGCTATGAGGCTCTTCTCCTTGCGAACGGCACCGAGGCGAACCACACGCCCGCCGAGAGCGTCGGCGCAGCACGGCTGGTCGAGAACGTTGCGATCTGCGACGCGCTCGCGGCGGGGGTCGCGGCGGGCTGACGCACGAACGGGTGCAGGGGGAGGGGCGTGGAACGAGGCAAAGAATCGTTCCGCCATGGCCGTTGCAGTCAAGCCCCCGCAGGTGCGAAAGGTCGAGGCGCGGTTCGAGGCGCTGGTCCTTGACTTCCTTGCGTATCTGGAGTTCGAGCGCGGGCTTGCTCGTAACACCCTTGATGCGTACCGGACCGACCTGCTTCAGCTCGGGATTTACCTCGCTGAGCGCGGGAAGGGCGCAACGGAGGTGGAGCGCGCCGACATCTCCGAGTTTCTTGCCGACCTGGCGCTGGGGCGTCCCGAGAACGGGGACGATCCGGGCCGACCTCCGTGCTCGCCGGCGACGATCAGCCGCAAGACGGCCTGCCTTCGCTCGTTCTACCGCCACCTTCGTCGTGAAGAGCTGATCGACGCCGATCCGACGGCGACGCTCGACCCGCCGCAGAAGAGCCGGAAGCTCCCGAACGTTCTCAGCCATGGCGAAGTGACGAAGCTTCTCGACTCGGCGAAGGGCGGCGATCCGATGGATCTGCGGGACAGGGCGCTCCTCGAAGTGATGTACGGGTGTGGGTTGCGGGCTTCGGAGGCCGTGGGGCTGGAGATGACGGACGTCGATTTGAAGAGGGGCTTTGTGCGGCCGCATGGCAAGGGGTCGAAGGAGCGGGTGGTGCCGCTCGGAAGTGCCGCTTCGGCTGCGATCACGCGGTATCTGCGCTCGTCGCGCCAAACACTTACGAACGGGTCGCCGGAGCGGCATCTCTTCGTCAACTTCCGTGGCGGCGCGTTGACGCGCCAGGGGCTCTACAAGATCATCCAGCGCCACGCGAAGATGGCGGGGCTGGAAGGGAAGATGAGCCCGCACACCCTCCGCCACACGTTCGCGACGCACCTGCTCTCAGGCGGTTGCGATCTGCGCTCCGTTCAGGAGATGCTGGGCCACGCCGACGTGGCGACGACGCAGCTCTACACGCACCTTTCGACCGAGCGCATTCGCGAGGTCTACTTCAAGGCCCACCCGCGGGCGACCTGAGTTCTAAGCTCGGCTCGTGCCGGAGCTGCCTGAGGTCGAGACGATCCGCCGCCAGTTGGAGCCGACTGTTGCGGGGAAGCGGATCGTTGCGGCTCGCGTCCTGGACGAGCGCTGGTCGCGTCCCGAGGCGCCGGCGACGGTCGAGAAGGCGGTGACGGGCCGCGCGATCGAGAGCGTGGGGAGGCGGGGGAAGTATCTGATCCTCGGCTTGGAGGGGAAGCGGAGCGTCGTCATGCACCTGCGGATGACGGGAAATCTGCTGCTCAAGCCGGCCGGGTCGGAGGGTGTGACGCTCGATCTGATGGACGCTCGGTTCGGCGCACCGCGCCTTTATGAGTCGAATCCTGAGGCTCGGCATCTTCGCGCCGCCTTTGAGCTCGACGACGGTTCGGAGCTGTGGTTCACGGACGCGCGCCGGTTCGGGCATGGCGTCGTGCTCGATGGGGATGAGGTTCAGGACTACTTGTCGGCGCGTCTGGGAGTGGAGCCGCTGACGGGTGAGCTGACGCCGGAAGGGCTGGCGGTGATCGCCGCCGGCAGGACGGCGCCGCTCAAGAGCTTCTTGTTGGACCAGTCGGGAATTGCCGGGATCGGGAATATCTATGCCGACGAGGCGCTTCACCGCGCTTCGCTTCATCCGCTCTCGCCTGCCGGGTCGATGCGCGCGGAGCATTGCGACGCTCTGGTGGAGGGGATCGTAGGGGCGCTGGAGGCCGGGCTGGCGCATGGCGGCTCGTCGATTGACGACTACCGCGATTCGCGCGGCGAGATGGGGTCGATGCAGGACGAGTTTCTGGTTCATACGCGCGAGGGCGAGGAGTGCCCGCGCTGTGGCGGGACGATCCGGCGGATCGTGGTCGGGGGGCGCTCGACGTACTTCTGCCCCGATTGCCAGACACGCCTTCGGCGGCGCAGGAAGAAGAGGAAGCGATGAGCGAGCTCCTGGCGCCCCCGGCCGGTTTTCGGATCGGCCATTGGACTGATGCGGTGGGGCGGACGGGGTGCACGGTGGTGATCGCGCCGGAGGGGACGCGCGGCGGGGTCGATGTGAGGGGCGGCGGACCGGGGACGAGAGAGACGGATGTGGTGGGTCCGCTGGCGGGAACAGACCGCGTAAGCGCAGTGATGCTCGCGGGCGGTAGTGCGTATGGCCTTGCCGCCGCGGATGGGGCGATGCGCTGGCTAGAAGAGCATGGGATTGGCTATCCGACTCCTGCGGCGCTGGTTCCGATCGTTCCGGCGGCGATCGCTTACGACCTGGCCGAGGGGGACGCGACGGCGCGGCCGACCGCAGAGTCGGGGTATGCGGCGTGCGAGGAAGCGCGCGAAGGCGTACCGGAGCGCGGGCGAGTTGGCGCGGGGACGGGCACGGCGGCGGGGAAGGTGCTTGGGAGAGGCGCGGCGACGGCCTCCGGCGTGGGGTATGCGTCGGAGCGCGGCGGTTTTGGCTCGACGGTGGCGGCGCTTGCGGTGGCGAATCCGTTCGGCGACGTCCTGGCAGAGGACGGGTCGGTGCTTGCCGGGCCCAAGTCTGACGGGGCGCCACGGACGATTGAGTTCATCGCGGCGCTCGATCGGGCGCCCACGGACGAGGAGCTCGAGGCTCGCAACACGTCACTGGTTTGCGTGATGACGGAAGCGACGCTCGACAAGGCGCAGTGTGGGCGGGTGGCCCGCGCCGCGAGCGCTGGTGTGGCGAGGGCCGTGGAGCCGGTATTCACGGACGTGGATGGGGACGTGGTGTTCTGCCTCGCGAGCGGCGAGGGGAAGGCGGCCGGAAGGTTTGAGGTGCTTCAGCTCGAAACGCTTGCGGCGCGCGTCACCGCCGAGGCGATCCGGGACGCGGTCGTTAGCGCGAACTGACGGGGACGGAGCCCACGCTTGGGGACAGTCCCCAAGCGTGGGGACTGTCCCCTTTCTGCGTCCGGTGCGATCGGCAGCATGGGGGTGTATGCCGGGGTCGTTCAAGACGCAAGCCGTGGTGCTTCGCTCGATTCGCTATGGGGAGGCGGATCGTGTGCTTCATCTCTACTCGTCCGCTCGCGGGCGGATCGGGGCGATCGCCAAGGGGTCGCGCAAGCCGCGCACGCGCTTCGGTGGACGCCTGGAGCCGTTCTTCCGGCTTGACATGGTGCTCCACGAGGGGCGCGGTGACTTGGCGACGGTGACGGGCGTGCACACCGTCGACGCGTATCCCAACCTGCGCTCGTCGGGGCCGGCTCTGTCAGCGGCGGCGCGGGGGTGTGACGCGGTGTTGAGGCTGCTTGATTCGTCCGAGGCGAATCCGGCGGCGTACAACCTGCTGTGCCGGTATTTGGCGCTTCTGGACGGGCAGGAGGATGGGGAGTTCGAGACGGATGGGGCGGCGGGGCTAGCGACTGCGCTGGCGTTCCGGCTCAAGCTGGCGCTCTCGGCGGGGTTTGCGCCTGAGCTCACGTCGTGCGCTCGCTGTGGCGAGGCGGATGGGTTGACGGCGTTCTCTGGCGCGGCGGGTGGCGTTGTGTGCGGCGCGTGCGAGCGCGACGGATTCGAGATTTCGGCGGAGGCGCACCGGTTCATGCTCGATGCGCTGGGGCGTCCGCTGGCGCAGGCTCCGGTGGCCACGAACGGGGCGCTTCGCATGGCCGAGCGGGCGATCACGACGACGCTCGAGCACCACGCGCACGTCCAGCTTCGCGCCGCGGCCTGAGCCGGGAGCGCGCTCGGCGCACTTATCGCGGCGGCTAGCGGTCATCATCGTTCCTGTGAGCGAGGCGTCCGAGCCAGAGGTGGAGAAGAAGGAGAAGAAGCCGTTCAACCTGCTCGAGGCGATGGGCGGGGGCCACGGCATCGCGGATTCGAGCTTGCCGGGGCTGGCGTTCGTCATTGCCTACACGGTGAGTGGGCAGGACCTTCAGACGGCGATCTGGGCTGCGGTGGCGCTCGGCGTGATTCTTCTCATCGTGCGGCTGGCGAGGCGGGAGACGCTTCAGTTCGCGATCGCCGGTTTCGTGGGGGTGGCGATCGCCGCGTTCATCGCGCAGAAGACGGGGAAGGCGGAGAACTTCTTCCTTCCCGGCCTGCTGCTCAACTTGGGGTATGCGCTCGCATATCTGATCTCGATCGTCGTGCGATGGCCGCTGATTGGGGTGTTCATCGGGCCGCTGGTGGGGGATGGGATGGAGTGGCGAAAGGATCCGCGCCTGATGACCGTCTATATGCGTGCGAGCTGGATTTGGGTTGGGTTGTTCGTTTTGCGGCTTGCGGTGCAGCTGCCGCTCTATCTCGCGGGTGATCTGGTGGCGCTTGGAGTGGCGAAGACGGCAATGGGTTTCCCGATATTTGCGGTAGCTGTGTGGCTTTCGTATCTCGTGTTGCGCCGCGACGTGGATTTGCGCCCATATCCTGAGCGGGGATGACGATCGCGGAGTCGTTCGAGGAGCGCACCCGACGCTTCGAGGCGGAGTTCCTCTGGGAGAAGGGGACGCCGTCGTATCCAGCAAAGCGCAAGGTTGAAGAACCGCCCAGTGGTGTGCGGACGCCGTTTCAGCGCGACCGGGACAGGATCGTCCACTCGAAGGCCTTCCGCCGCCTCAAGCACAAGACGCAGGTGTTCATCGCGCCCGAGGGGGATCATTACCGCACGCGCCTTACGCACACGCTCGAGACGGGGTGCATCGCGCGGACGGTTTCGCGGGCGCTTGGGCTGAATGAGGACTTGACGGAGGCGATTGGGCTTGGGCATGACCTGGGTCATCCGCCGTTTGGGCACATCGGGGAGGAGGCGCTCGACAGGGCGCTTCAGGAAAGGGTGGATCGGCGGTTTCGCCATAACGAGCAGTCGCTGCGTTTGGTTGAGGTGCTCGAGCGCGACGGCGAGGGGCTGAATCTGACGGAGCAGGTGCGCGACGGGATCTTGAATCACACGGGCTCGGGGAAGCCGGAGACGCTGGAGGGGCGGGTGGTGCGCCTGGTGGACCGGGTCGCGTACATCAATCACGACATCGATGATGCGATCCGGGCGGGGATCATCACGACCGACGACCTGCCTGTGGAGGAGATCGAGCTGCTTGGGCCGACGGGCGCGGCGCGGATCGACACGCTGGTGAGCGACATCGTGGACGCGTCGCGGGCCGAGGGGGATATCGCCCAGTCGGATGAGATCGGCGGGGCGATGCTGCGGTTGCGCAAGTGGATGTTCCAGCGCGTGTATCTGGGTCCGGAGGCACGCTCGGAGCATGAGCGGGTGGAGAGGACGCTTCAGGGCTTGTTCGAGTACTACCTGGAGAATCCGCAGGCGGTGCCGGGGGAGTTGGCGGGTGGGGACGAGGTGCAGCGGGTTACGGATTACATCGCGGGGATGACGGACCGGTTCTGCATCGCGGCGTTCCGGCGCCTGGCGCTTCCCGAGGAGTCGCGGCTCTGATGGCTCGATTCTCGTCGGAGTCGATCGAGAGGGTGCGGGATGCGGTGGATATCGCGGAGGTGCTCGCGCCGTATACGGAGCTGAAGCGGGCGGGGCAGAGACTTCAGGGGCTGTGCCCGTTTCATGACGAGAGGACGCCGTCGTTTTCGGTGAATCCGCAGGACAAGCTCTACTACTGCTTCGGCTGCGGGGAGAAGGGCGACGTGTTCACGTTCCTCCAGGAGAAGGAGGGGCTGCCGTTCGCGGAGGCGGTGGAGACGCTGGCGGACCGGTTCGGCGTGGAGGTGGAGCGCGAGCAGGAGGATCCGCGGCTTGAGGAGTCGCGGAAGCGGAGGGCGCGCCTTGCCGAGTTGCTCGACAGGACGGCGTCGTATTACACGAAGTATCTGTGGGAGTCGGACGAGGCGGAGAAGGCGCGGGAATATCTGCTCGGGCGCGGACTGAGCGAGGAGAGCTTGCGGGAGTTCGGGGTGGGGTTTGCGCCGAACAGGTGGGACACGGTCGTGATGCGCGGGCAGCAGGGCGGCTACTCGCAAGCCGAGCTGGCGGCTGCCGGGCTGGTGAAGAAGGGGCAGAAGGGCGGCTGGATGGACCACTTCCGCGCGCGGATCATGTTCCCGATCAGGGACAGTCGCGGAAGGATGCAGGGGTTCGGCGGCAGGGCGACGCGCAAGGAGCAGCGGGCGAAGTACGTGAACTCGCCCGACGGCGAGCTGTTTCACAAGAGCAGGACTCTCTATGCGATCGAAAAGGCGCGGGGAGCGATGGCGAAGAAGGGGCGCGCGGTTGTTGTGGAGGGGTATACGGACGTGATCGCGGCTCATCAGGCTGGGGTGGAGGAGACGGTCGCGATTATGGGGACGGCGATTACTCCCGATCAGGTGAAGCTTCTGGCCGCGCACACGGGCGAGGTCGTGCTGGCGCTGGATGCTGATCGCGCGGGGCGGGAGGCGATGCTTCGGGCGCAGGGGGTTGCGGCGGGGAAGAAGGTGCGCCTGCGGGTTGCGGCGATGCCGGAGGGGGAGGACCCGGCGGACATGCTCGGCGGCGAAGGGCCGGGTTCGAGCGCCGCGGAGAGGTTTGAGAAGTTGGTTGAGGACGCCGTGGACCTGTCGGTGTTCCACGTCGGGACGCTCCTGGACGACGCTGATCTGGCGACGCCGGACGGGCGCGACAGGGCGCTCGACGAGGTGGTGCCCGTGCTCAAGGCGATGCCGGACTCGATCACGCGCGACGAGCTCGTGCGCGACGTGGGGGAGCGGCTTGGCGCGGATCCGGGGCTGGTGGCGCGACGGCTTGCGGCGGCGCCTCGGACGCCGCGGCTGGCTCCGGTGTCTGCGCCGGCGGAGGTGGATGACGAAGGGGGAGAGGCGTCGCCGTTTGCGCCGACAGACACGGCCGAGACGCCTCGGGTTCTCTCGACGCAGGAGAGGCGGGAGGCGGGGTTGCTTCGAATGTGCATCGCGGATCCGGCGCACGGGCGCGACTACATCGCGAAGCTGAAGCGCGAGCATCTGTCGACGCCGGCGATGGGGAGGGTGCGTGACTGGCTTGCGGAGCACCTGGACGAGCCGATGAAGGAGCTGCCTGAAGGCGACGATGAGCTTGCGCTGATCGTGAGCCGCCTGGTCGAGCGCGCGGCCGACGAGCCGGCGAGCCCCGAGGCGATGGAGCTGAGCTTCCTCCAGCTAGAGCAGGGGGCGATCGAGCGGCGCATCGCCGAGGCCGCGGCGACCGGCGCAACGGAGGCCAGCGTCGAGCTCCAAAAGCGCCGATCCGCTCTGACCGAGCAGATCGCCCACCACCAATCGGCCGTACCGAAACAGCCCGCCCGTAGATAGCTTCTCAGGCACAAAAAGCGAACAGACGTTCGCCTTTTCCGTCCGACCCGATGGGGACGATCCAGCAATGGATCGAGCCCGCCTGGAGCGCTACTTGGCCGAGGTCTCTCGCTGGAGAGGATCGGGATGATCGAGGGCAAGAACCCGTCCACCGTTGCGCATTGGCTGAAGAAGCATGGGCTAGGTGCACCTCAGCCTCCAAGGAGAGGCCGCGGAGAAAGCCGGAAGGAACTGGCCCTGGCGGCTCGACAACACGGGCGAACTCGTTTTCGGTACGAGTGCAAGTGGCACGGGTTCACCGACTTCCTCGCAATGCCGAGTGGACGCTCGCGATGCGCGCAGTGCAACTCAGAGGCGGTTCTCAGATGCCGGCGCAATCGAAAGGAAACGCTGGCGCTCGAAGCGGGCGGGGCTTGCAAGCTCTGCGGCTACGACGAGCATCTCGCTGCGCTCCAGTTCCACCATCTCGACCCGAAGACGAAGGAGTTCGGAATCGCCGAGGCCGGTGTGACACGGTCGTTAGAGAAATGCCGAGAGGAGGCCAAGAAATGCATCCTTCTCTGCTCCAACTGCCATGCCGCCTTCGAGGCGGGCGCGATCACGCTTCCCTTAGAATCGAACGCAGATCCCGAGCCGGAGTGAATTCGGCGTCGCGATTCTTGATCCCGGGTAGCTCAATTGGCGGAGCAGCGCCCTGTTAAGGCGACGGTTGTCGGTTCGAGTCCGACCCCGGGAGTAGAGCCGCTACTGGCTACGGGCGGCGAACGTCTCGACTAGCTCGGCGCCCACCGCCGCCCCGTCATGCCCCTCGCCCCACCGTGCGATCTCCCGCGCCCGCTCGCGGAACGACCCGTCACCCAAGATCCGCCGCACCGCCACCCGCAGTGACGCACGCCCCAAGAGCCGCCACGGCAGCGCCAGGCCCACCCCCGCCCAGCCGACGCGCGCCCCGTTCTCCGTCATGTCTCCAACCGCCGGGCAGCACAGCACCGGCACGCCCGCACCAAGCGCCCGCGCCACCGTGCCATGCCCGCCATGGCAAACCACCAAGTCCGCCGCCGCCATCGCCTGCGAGTAGCTCAGCCACCCATACAGCCGAGCGTTCGCCGGCACCGCGATCCCCTCGCGCGGCATATGCCCGTTCGTCGTTGCAACCACCCGAACCGGCTCATCCGCAAGCGCCTCGAGCGCTATGCGCACCAACCGGCACTCCGGGTCCTGCGCCGTCGAAGGCGCCACCAACACAAGCGGCCCATCCCCCTCGGGCAGCTCCACATCCTCATACGCCGTCTCGAACTCCATCGGCCCCGTCACATGCACATGCCCAGGCCAGGCACGCGGATACTCGAGCTGCGGATAAGTCGCCACCATCGCCAACTCCTCGCTCGTCCCGCCATGGAACCGCTCGGTCGGCGCCAGCCCCGCCTTCTCGCGCTCGCCATTCAGCTCATCCCGTCCCTGGCGCAAACCCGCCTCCAGCATCGGCACGGGAGCGCTCCACAGCCACCTCCCGAGAAAGGTGCGCGGAAGCCGTGCTCCGCCAAACGCGAAGAACGGCAGCCCCGCCTCATGCTCCGGATACACATGGGGAATCAGCGTCGCCCACGGCACCCCAGCCTTCTCGGCGGCAAGCGCAGGCGCCAGCGTGAGGATGTCGTTCACCACCACATCCGGCCTCAGCTCCTCCATCAACGGAGCGAGCGCCACCGCCGCATCCCCAGCGGACGGTCCATCTCCCGCCGAAGGCGCAAACACCCGGTACTCCTCCGCGGCGTGGAACTCGATCCCCGCCGCGTCGAGCACGTCGCGCCACTTCTCCCACGTCTCGAACACCACCCGATGCCCCCGCTTCTGGAGCGCACCACCGAGCGCGATCCCCGGAAAGGTATGGCCGGGATCGCCAAAAGCTGCGATCAACACCGTCAACTCTCCGCTCACGCGAGAGCCCCTTCGGCGTGCAACATCTCTCCCCAAAACCCACTCCAGCCCCCAAAAGGCACACCCTCGCCGCTACACCTCAAAGCGTGAGAAACCACCGCGAGCGCCCCACCTACGACCTTCGCCTCGCCGTCGAGCAGCTTCCGCAGCACACGAAGGAAGCCATGCTCCGCGGCATCGACACGAACCGCATCATCGTCGGCGCCTACGTCGATTCCCAGTCGGGTGGCATCTGCCCGATGCTCGCCGCGCACCGAAACGGCGCCCGCACCTCCGTCGCCAACTTCGCCCGCGCCTGGGACACCTACACCTCCGCCAAGCGCCCCCGCCGCGCCACCCGCCGAGAGGTCCGCACCCTGCGCTCCCTCCTCGAGTGGTCCCTCGAAATCGACACCGACCTCTCCGCCGGCTCGCTCGCGGAAGCCGCCGCGCAGATCCGCGCCGAGCGCGAGCAGTTCCGCTGCGTCACCCCCGAGCCGAAGCCAACTCCGGCCGACACCGGCGAGCGTCACCGCGGCCGCGAGCTCAGGCTCTCCCGCGACTGGGCGTGGATGCGCCCCACCAAGCGTCTCGACGAATACAAGGACCTCCTCGCCGCCGCGGAGGAACAGCTCTCCGAGCAGCGCGCCGCCGAGATCCTCGGCGAGCCCGAGCTCGTCCGCTCCTAACCGGCGCAGAGAGCGCCTCTCAAGTCCCCAGCGCCGAGCCGTCGCCCGGGCGCAGGAACACGATTTCCGGCACGACACAAGCACGCGAAGTCTTCAGCAAGAACCGCACACTCTCCGCGATGTCCTCGGGGCGGATCATCGCCTCCGCCTCGACCTGCCCCTTCACGAAGTCCGTCATCGGCGTATCCACAAAGCCGGGGCAAAGAGCCGTCACCTGAATCCCCGCGTCGCCAAGCTCACTCTGAGTCGCCTGCGAGAAGCCGATCACGCCCGCCTTCGTCGCCGAATAGATGGAGAGCCATCCCTGACCCGCCTTCCCGGCGACAGACGCCGTATTGACGATCAGCGCCTTTCCATGCTCGCCACCCGCCTCCCGAAGCATCCCCAAGCTCTCGCGCGTCGAGATCACGATCGCCCTGAGATTCAGATTGAGCTGCATGTCGATCTTCTTAGTCGGATACCCCTCGATCGCGCCGCCCAGGCCAACGCCGGCGTTATTGACGAGCACATCCATCCGCCCCCAGCGCTCGCGATGCTCGTCAACGGCACGCACAACGTCCTCTTCCTCGGTCATCTGCGCCGCCACGGCATGCACGTCGATCCCAGCCGAGCGCAGATCAGCAGCCGCCGCCTCCAGCTTGTCCGGGCGTCGCGCCGCAACCGTCACGCCATACCCGTCCTCGCCGAGCGCCCGGGCAATCGCCAACCCAATGCCGCTCGAACCACCAGTCACCAGCGCCGCACGATCCGCCACTTCCGCTCCTCTCGTCGCACTCATGCCGCGCGGAACGCGCGGAAGGCGCACCCTATCCACGCGCGCCCGGAAGAGCCGGCTTAGGACCCCATTTAGGCGCTCTCTCTACGATCGCTTGCCGTGCTTTCAACCCCCCGGAGCATCTCAGCGTGCCTTCTTTCGGCGCTCGCCCTCGTAACCGCAGGGTGCGGCGGAGACGACGAACCCACCACCTCGGGCGAGCCACCAACCGAAGCACCGTCCGCTGCCGACTTCCCCGAGCCCGAGAGCGGCTCTCTCGACGAGCTCATCTCAGACGTAGGGGAGACCAACGAGATCGTCGCCGCGCCCGCAGGAGCCGTCTTCGTGCCGGGCGAGACCCGCTTCTCCTTCGGACTCTTCGACGTCGCGGGCCCCCAGATCGACGACGCGGACGTCGCCGTCTACCTCCAAGATGCGAAGGGCGGCAAGATCGCCGGCCCCTACACGGCGCGAAGCGAGAGCCTCGCAGTGCAGTCGCCCTATCAAGCGGACAACGCCGGCGAAGGCGACGCGACGAGCGTGTACGTCGCCGAGGTGCCCCCGCTCAAGCCCGGTGAGTATCGCGCCGTCGCCGTCGTCCGCGACGACGAGGGCACCCTCGCCGCCACCAACTTCCAAACCGCCATCAACGTTGCTGAGCAACCGGGCATCCCTGCGGAGGGCGACTCGGCGCCATCCGTCCACACGCCCACCCTCGACGACGTCTCCGACGTCTCCGACATCGACACACGCATCCCGCCCTCGACAATGCACACCGAGGACCTCGCCGACGTCCTCGGCAAGAAGCCCGTCGTCCTTCTCTTCGCCACGCCCGCCCTCTGCCAGAGTCGCGTTTGCGGGCCCGTCGTAGACGTCGCCGAGCAGGTGAAGGCCGAGTTCGGTAACGACGTCGCCTTCATCCACATGGAGATCTACGAGGGCAACCAATACGACCCCGAGAACCCCAAGCTCCGACCACAGGTCGACGCGTACGGACTTCCCACCGAGCCCTGGCTCTTCGTCATCGACAAAGACGGCAAGGTCCAGACCCGGATCGAGGGTGCTTTCAGCGTCTCGGAGCTCGAAAACGAGGTGGGCAAGCTCCTCGGCTAAGGCGAGTGCGCCGAAACGCCGAATAAGTCAGGTAGGAGAAAATGTCCTTCCTGTCCCGAAAGCAAGCCGAGCATGAGTACGCAGTGGAGGTGGAGGCGCCCCAGATGGCGCGCGTCACCGCGCTCCTCTACGGCTGCGGCGCCGCGTTCGTCGCCGCCTCGATCGCACTCCCGCACCCACCCGCGGCCGACACCGACGGCCTCTGGCTCGTCGCCCTCATCGCCCTCACCGCGAGCATCTCCATCTTCGCCCTCGCCGATCACTTCAACACGTGGAGCATCCACACCGTCCTGATCGTCGGCTCCGGCCTAATCGCCACCTGCGTCGCCCTTTCGGGATCGGCATCCGGGATTTACGCCGCCATGTACATCTGGGTCGTCCTCGTCGCCGCCCGATCCTTCTCCATATACGGCCTCGTCTTCCAGCTGGCAGGGATCCTCGCCACCTACGGCATCGCTCTCTCGACCCTCACCACAACTCCCAGCGAGTTCGCAACGATCACCCGCTGGCTCCTATCCGTCTTCGCCCTTTGCGTCACGGGCGTCATCTCACTCCGCCTCGTCTCCGACTCCCGCAAGAAGGAAGCGACCCTCATCCGCATGTCCGGCCTGTCTCAGCCAGAGCCGGCCGGGCTCCAGCGAGAGCTCTCAGAAACGAACGATTCCGCGCCGCGAGCGCAGCCCGTCGAGTCGCAAGAAGAAGCCGCCCCCGTCGCATAAAGCGTCGATTCAGCCCAACTCGGCCAGCCGGCTGACATAGGCTGGCCGCGGTGGCTCAACCCGGCTTGGCATCTGACGCATGGTCACGAGCGACGACCGACGACGGGCAGACGTTCGTGTTCGCCGAGCAGGGGGAGGGGCCGCTTGTCGTCCTCTGGCACGGATTCCCCGATACGCCACACGGCTGGACCGGAATCGCGGGGAGGCTGGCCGCGGCGGGCTATCGCACGGTGGCCCCTTGGCTTCGCGGCTACCACCCAGACACGATCGTCGAAGGGCGTGGCTACGACGGGCTGTCGCTGGCGGCCGACACGCCGGCCCTCTTGGATGCGCTCGGAGAGCGCGAGGCGATCCTGGTCGGGCATGACTGGGGTGCGACGCTTGTCTACGGAGCGGCCGCGGTCGCGCCGGAGCGGGTGCGGGCGATCGTCCCGATCGCAATCCCGCATCCGAGCTTGCTGCCACGCGACCCGGGGACGCTGTGGGGGGCTCGTCATTTCGTCTCCTTGAAGATGCCGTGGGCAGAACGCTCCGTACGACGCGGCGACTTCGCCTACCTCGATCAGATCTACCGAAGGTGGGCGCCGAACTGGCACGGCGCCGACCGTGACCACGCTCTTGCCGACGTCAAGGAGTGCTTCCGAGACGAAGTATCGCTAAGCGGCGCCCTGGACTACTACCGCGCTCTGTCACCCAAGCTGCCGTCCGAGCTCGCCACTCCACCCGCCATTCGCGGCCTTGTCGTCGGCGGCACGGTCGACATCGTCGCCCCCGGTCCCTTCGAGCGAACAGTCGAATTGATCGGCGACGGCTCCGAGGTCCTGATTGCAGACGGAGCCGGCCACTGGCCGCACCGCGAGGCGGAAGCCGCCTTCACCGAACGGCTGATCGCGTTCCTGGCCGGGCTCCCTTAACTGGGAGCTACTTCAGCTTCCGCTTGAACGTGTAGGACTCGGGCGGCGTCTCCACGTTCCCTGGAACGTCGGTCGCCTGGACGCTGAACGTGTGCTTCTTGTAGTCGTTCTTGCCGGCCGAGTACTTCTCCTTGTAGGGCGAGTTGCACGGCTTGAACGGCTTGCCGTCGTCCTTCTGACATTCGTACGTCGAAGGCCCTGTCTCGTCGGACTCGAACTTGAACTTCTCGTTCTTCTTCTCCTTGTTCTGCTTCTTTTTCTTCTCCGGCGTCTTGGTGAGCGTCGTCGTAGGCGGCTTGTGCTCAAGCGAAAGGAGCGTCGGATCTACTCCGGGGCCATTGAATTCGTAGAGGTCATCGATGCCGTTCACATCCACGGGAAGCATCGGTTCTGCGGTGGTGAAGATGCGATGCACGCCGTCGCCGCTGATCTTGGCCTTGTACCCGAATGCGTCAAACGCTCCATTGCCCCCGAACACGCCGCCCGAGATGAGAGTCGTCGCCCCCACAGTTCGCTGGTAGACGTCGCTCGTCGTATCCGTATCCAGGACGTCGAGCGGCTCCGGAGTCGAGAACAGCACCGCCGACCCATCGTCTGCGGAAGGCGCCCCGGGACCTACGTCAAACGCGCCGTTGCCGGCGCTCGAGACGCGGATCACGGTGGGTCCTGGTCGCCATGCGTAGAGGTCGAAGGCGGAGTCAGTGTCGGCAGCGTTGATCTGTTCGGCGGTACGGAAGAAGATGCTCCCGCCGTCGGGCGTCGTGCTGTCATAGATGGCGGCGTCGGCGGTGTCGGCCCCAGCCTGCACCCGGTCACTTATGAGCGTAAGCGTCCCGTTGATCGAGGCGTACACATCTTGCACCGCGTCGGTGTCGGCGGGAAGCAGGGACTCGGTCGTATAGAAGACGACCGTCAATCCATCCTCGCTCATCGAATTGATGGTGAGATGGACGTCGGTGTTGGCGCCTCCACCCGAGCTCGCCAGCACGGCGTCGCCGCCATCGCCGGTATAGATGTCTTGAGCCGTGTCGGTGTCGGCCGGGTCGAGCTGCTCGAAGCTCTCGATCGTCGCCACGCTCCCGTCCGAAGCGAAATCTGCGACTCCGGAGGACGTGCCGGCATTGCCGGTGCCGGTTCCCTTGCTCAACAGCTCGAGCGCTCCGCCCACCGTCCTCCGATAGACGTCACCACCCGAGTCCGCGTCAGCCGGGAGGAGCGACTCGGTTGTGTAATAGAAGACCTCGGTTCCGTCATCCGAGGCACCGCGCATGAAGACATCGTCGGTGTCGCTGGTGCCGTAAACGCCGTCGGTGGTCAGCACGGTCACTACTCCCGCCTCGTTCATGTAAGCGTCCCTGGCGGAATCGGTGTCCAATGGGTCGAGTGACTCATCGGTCTGGAAGAAGCTGCGCGAGCCCGAGGTGCTGATGTCGATTCCAGTCACCGGAAACGCGCCGTTCCCGCCGGTCGAGAGCAGGGTCGTCGTTCCGCCCGCTCGCTGATAGATGTCGTCCTCCGCGTCGTTGTCGGCAGCGACGAGTTGTTCGTCGGTCACGAAGTCGACGACCGACGCATCGGCGCTCATCACGAAGAGAGAGAAGAGGTCTGTCGCCTGGCTGTCTCCTTCGGGCCCGCGAGAGATGAGCTCCGGCTCGCTGCTGAGCGTGGACGAGTACAAGTCGGTGTTCTCATCACGGTCAGCTTTGACAAGCGCCTCGTCGTCCATGAAGACGACGGTTGTGCCGTCGGTTGAGAGCTGCGGCGACGCCGCGCCTGCCGCCGCCGCTTGATCCGCTCCCGTGAGGATCACGACGAGCAAGCAGCCGACCCCCAAGAACCGCGCCACGCCTCCGTTCATGCCTTTCTCCCCTCGGCCCCTCCATGGGGCTCATTCGATGCCGCACAACCCTACACCCGTATTGAGGGAATTCCCACCGTTTGCTGGACTCAACGAACCGCTCCGATGCGGCCGTTACGCTCGCGCCACGGGCCGGTAGCTCAGCTGGTTAGAGCAGCGGACTCATAATCCGTCGGTCGGTGGTTCGAGTCCACCCCGGCCCATCGCAAAATGGGGCTGAGCTGTCAGCAGGGGAGCCGCGTATTGGCTCATCCGCCCGACTCTGGACTTACCATGATCGTGTTGTCAAGCTTAGATTCTGAATTCCGCGCCAAGGCGCTTCCACCCTACGCTTCCGGTAGACGCCTTCCACCTGTCCTCGGCGATGCGCTTGAGGTCGTGCTCGCCGCGAAAGGCCAAGCCGACAAGCTGAGGGCGGTTTTCGACTTGAGCCCGATACCGATGACGATGCACGACGGCGGGCGACAGCACATCGACGCCAACCGCCCCGCCCAGTTGATGGCTCGGTCGAGCCTGGCGGACATGCAGCGTCTGACGGTCAACGACTTCATGCCTCCGGACCAGCTTCCGGTCATGGATGCGATCTGGGTGCAGATGCTAGACACCGGGTTGGCGGCCGGTCCCGGGCCCCGGGTGTTGACCGGGCGGTTAGGCGCCCCGATGGAGATCGTCATCTGGGGCATGGCCAATGCCCTTCCCGGACTGCACCTGTTTGCGTGCGTGCCGACCTACTGGTCAAAAGACGAAATCGGGGTCCTGGAGGACGAGATCGAGGAGTCGCCGGGCCCGCCGCTCACGCCTCGCGAGCTGGAGGTGTTGCAACTCGCAGCTGACGGCTTTTCGACGCCCGCGATCGCAGAGCGCTTGATCTTGAGCCCGGCGACCGTGACGACACACTTCGGCAACATCTACTTGAAGCTCAGCGTGCCGGGTCGCGCAGCCGCAGTCGCGAAGGCCATGCGGCTCGGGTTGATTGCCTAAGACCCTTGCCTGCGGCGGTGGAGGCGATCGGTCCCCCGAACGCCTGTGAGCACAGTCGTTCTGGTTCGGCGGTCCTGGGCCGCGCAATGACAGACCGCGGCAGGTCTCAACCGGTGGTACGGTCGGTACCCGTAGATCAAACAGGGAGGACATCTTGAAGTCAAAAGCACTAACGATTGCCGGGCTCGTTGCCTGCGGCGCGCTGATTACGACCACCCCCGCGAGCGGCGGAGGCGGCAAGGCGGATACCCAGGTGACGATCAAGTCCATGGGCGGCGATCCCATCGGCACTGTGAATAGTCCGAACGAGAACAAGTGCGCCGACGACCGTCTGGTCAAGATCTACAGGGAAAAGGGCGGCTCACAGGGCGGCGGCGACGACGTCTACACGGGCAGCATGGACACCACGTCGTTCTCGAACGGCAAGTACCGGTGGTCTGTCGGTCAGCCCGGCCTCGAGGGAAAGCATTACGCCCGCGCACCCGGCACCTCTAAGTGCAAGGCCGACAACAGCAAGACGATCGTCCTCGGCAACTAGCCGAGCTGGTTAGAGCAGCGGACTCCTAACGAGGACGGGGGAGCCGAACGAGAAAGGGCCCCGCCGAAGCGGGGCCCTTGTCCCTTGCGACTCGAGCGAGGGTCAGCCGCGCGGCTGGTTCTTGCCCTTTGTGGCGACAAAGCTCACGCAGTCGCCCTGATTACGGAACGTCGTTCCGTAGTTCTTCCAGCCGTCCTTCTTGCACTGTTCGGCGCTTGTCGGGAGCGGCAGGTCACGCTCGAAATCGAACGTGGTCTTCGTGCCGTTCACCGAGACGTAGAGCGCGTCGGCGTTCGAGATGATTCCCGAGTTGAACGAGCCCTGGTTCACGCCAAGCGAGCCGGGGCACGGCACCTTGACGCCGCCCGGTCCACAGTTGACGCCCTCTTCGATCGTGGCGTTCGGGAACGCCGCGACGATCGTGCTCCACGAGCACGGAGTCGCCTGGCCGCAGCCGCCGGCGCCGGTGTTGATCCACCACTTGGCCGCACCGCCCTGATAGGCGTCCCAGTCCTGCCAGACCCCCGTCTGGACTGCCGCATTGCCCTGGTCCTGGTACGGCTCGTAGACCATGTAGGCGTCGGGCTGGCCGTCGCCGGTCAGATCGATCCTCATGTTGAGGGCGGACACGCCCGCGATGAAGCCGGTCGAGGCAGGATCCCGGTACGTCGAGTACCCGATCCCGTCGATGTCGGCGAGCTTGACGCCGTCATAGCGGTCCGTGAACAACTGGACCTTCTCGGGGTTCGTCAGCGTCTGGAGCTCGAAGCTTCCAGTCCCCAGCGGCGGCGTCGCGGGTCCGTTTTCGAACGTGCCGGTTCCGGGCGGACGCGTGTCGGCCGTGAACCAGTCGGTACCGGCTGCCAGGTCGGCCGCGGTAACGACCTCCGTCGTATCAGCGCTGGCGATTCCCCCGAACGCCGGCAGTAGGCCAAGCGCAACGGCGCTGGCGCATAGCAGTCTCTTCAACTGTTCCCTCCTTCTAGATGCCTTCCCGAGCACGCCAAGTCGGCCGCCCGGATCCCCCGCTTCAGCCTAGGTCACAACGGGGCATGAATCATCGGGAGTTATCCCCCGATGATCTGCGGCGAAGTACCTAATGAAGATCCGCCACTAGAAACGGCGACACCTGAATCGGCCGACTGTCGCTGCAGGTTTGTGGCAAGAGGTACGATTAGTCGTGCCCGCTGGGATCTCTTCGTTTCCTCTGCCCGCCGAGTGCCACTTCCGAGGAAGCGAATTAATGGAGGCCCAAATGCCTGAGCCGCTGCAGGTGCCGGAGTCCAATGACCTGTCCAAATCGCTGTGCGCCTCGCTCAACTCGGTCTGGAATCGCTATGCCGATACCGCACCGTCCGATGGCTTTGTGGAACTCGACACTGGGGTAGTTCGCTGGTGCTACCCAGAGGCATCAACCGCTGATCTGCAGGAGGGAATCGCGAGCAGAGCTGACGGCGACGGACCCAGGCGTACCATGGCTTCGTTCGAGCGAGAGACGGCCGACGTCGTCGCTAAGGCAATGCATCGCAAGATCACAGCGCGATTCTCCAAGAAGGTCAAGGACAGCGTCGCCACCCAGGTCTTCGTTCTCGAGACCATCCCGCGCAAGAACTGAGTAGGGCCGGGACCGCCCGGTAACAAGGAGCGCACCGCTAAAGGCTGAGCGCAGCCAGCCGATACGTCTCACGTGAGCGCCGTTTCGCCCTCTTCAACGCCTCCGGCGGGCTGGTACCCCGACCCCACCGAGCCCTCCGTCCTCCGCTACTGGGACGGATCGCTGTGGACAACCGACATGCAGCCCGCGATGCAGCCCGCGGCCGGCATCCCGTCATCCCGGCTCACGAACCGGGCGGCGCTCGGAATTGTCGGTGGGCTCATCCTCGTCGCCACTCTGCTTTTCGTCGTCCTTGGCGGCGGGGACGAGTCAAGCGATACCACCGCCGAGACTATGAGCGTCGCTGAAATCCAACAGGCCGACGCCGACGCGCAAGCCCAGGCGCGCACCGCGCAAACAGCGATTGAGACCTTCGCAACCGATAACGCAGGCCAGTACGCGGGCGCGACGCCGTCGGCGCTCCAGCAGATCGAGTCGAACCTCACAGCTCCCCTTACGGTGGATGCGCAGGCAACCACCTATACCCTCACCACCGAGTCGGAGACCGGCACGACCTTCTCAATAACACGCGACGCCTCCGGCCTCACCACCCTCAACTGCACCCCGCCCGGCGAGGGCAACTGTCCCGAGTCCGGCGACTGGGCGCAGTAAGCCGTTTCCGAACTCCGGAGTTGCATTTCACCTCGGGTCGACGTAGCCTCTCTCTCGGCATGGCAATTGTTCCGCGCTTTCGAGCAGCGGTCCCACTACTAGGGGTACTTCTCATGGCGCCGGCTACGGCGGCGGCGGCGCCCGATACTCAGATCACCTCCGGACCCTCGGGACTCACCAACAGCAAGAAGGCGACCTTCAAGTTCACCTCCGACGCCCGAGGCGCAACCTTCGAGTGCAGCCTCGACGGCAAGAAGTGGATCGAGTGCGACTCGCCGAAGAAATACTCAAAGCTGAAGCAGGGCGCCCACGAGTTCGAGGTACGAGCACGCAAGGGCCACGGCGTCGACGGCTCGCCGGCGCTCCGAGACTTCATCATCGACACGAAGGCGCCCGATACGACGATCACCGGCGGACCGGAAGGGGCGGGGGCCGTGACATACGACCGCACCCCGACGATCACGTTCTCCTCGAACGAGCCCGGGACCTTCGAGTGCAAGCTTCAGGGGATCGAGTTCGTGGCGTGCGAGAGCCCGTTCACCCCGGCCACCGACCTGCCCGATGGCCCCTACACCTTCGAGGTGCGGGCGCGAGACGTGGCGGGCAATCTAGACAAGACACCCGCTGCGCTCTCCTTCCAGGCCGAGCGCGAGATCACGAAGGACATGGAAACGGCTCAGCTCGCGGCCGCGTTCTATTTCCCGGACACTGTCGACCTCGACGTGCCCGCCTCGTGCGGGGGCAGCATCGAGATCGACTGTGTCAACGGAACGCCCCTGGCGCCGGCCGACCAGCTCCGGGTGGCCTCGACCCGAAGCGTCGTCGAAGTGGTGGGACAGAGTCGGTACGACCTCACGACGACGACCAGCGTCCAGACGCTGATCCCCATCAAGGTGAACGGTTACGGGGCTCAGTGCGAGATGACGCTGACATCGGCGAATGGCGCCTCGCCGACCTGGGAGTTCCAGGTGCCGATGAACTTCGTCATCGACTCGAACAACGGCAGATATCGGATCGTGCCCGGTGACATCGTGATCAACCGGTTCGAAGCAGCCGACGTCGCCATTTCGGGCAACTTCTTGTGCGCCAGCGCGAACTGGGGGACCGGCTTCGCAATCGAGTCCATAAAAGATGCGATTCGCAACAGCCTCGTCGCCTCGCTGTGCGATGCGCCGGGACCGGCCTACATCGGGCTCTGCACGGAGTAGCGCAACTCAGCGCATGTTCCGCATCGCCGGTTGCGCCCGGTAGAACGCGGCCTGAACCCCCGGTCCGATCAGTAGAGCGAACGCGACCGTTCCGATCCCAACCGTCCCGCCCAACGCGAAGCCTGCCGCGAGCGCCGACACCTCGATCACCGTTCGCACGAGCCGGAGCGACCTGCCAGTGCGGGCGTGTAGACCGGTCATCAGCCCGTCGCGTGGACCGGGTCCGAGGCGGGCGCCCAGGTAGATCCCGCCGCCGACCGCGACGAATGCGATCCCGCCGCCCATAAGCACCCAGCGCCAGCCGTCTGGCGGATCGCTTGGAAGCACCGGGACCATGATGCCAAGCGCCACGCCGATCACGATGGCGTTCATCACGGTCCCCAGCCCGGGCGCCTGGCGGAGCGGCACCCACGCGCACAGCACCAGAAACGAGATCACCACGGTCGCGCCGCCGATCTCGAGTGGGGTGTTCTCCGCAGTGCCTTCCGCCAGGACCGTCCAGGGCGAATTTCCGAGGTCCGCGGCGACGATCATCGCCTCGCCCGTCCCGAACAGCCACAGCCCGCCCATGAGGATCGCGAACCTGAACGGTCCGGGGCGCCAGAGGTGGGCGGGAAACATGCCGCGACGCTAGCCGCGAAGCCCCTCAGTGTCGATCGATCAATCGAGAAATGTGCGCGCTAGCGGCCGCGGCGCATGTCGCGTCGTCGTCGCCCGGCCTTCGAGCGGCCGCGCTGCTCGAGCTTGCCCGGGCTCGACTCGAACGCGCTCACCTTGCGCAGCTGACGCAGCTCGAGGATGGGCCTGTCCTCGGCGCAAGAGCGATGCCAGTGCTGATGCTCCGTGCCACCCAGCCGCGCGATCGTCTGGACGATCACATGCTCCATTCCGATCTCGACTGCGCGACCGCAACCGGGGCAGCGGTAGAGCTTCTGCGAGATCGCTCGGACCAGCCAAACCTCGTCGCCCTCGGCGTTGAGGCCGCGGAGGCTGGTCCTGGAGTCCGGGAGTCCGTCGAAGTGCTGCACTGCGATGAGCCTGACAGCATCTAGGCTCCACGCACGATGGAGGAGGCCCCCCGCACCAATCGCACCGGTCTCGCAGCCGGCGTTATCGGCGCGGCCGTCCTGCTCGTCGTGCTCGCCATCGTGCTCGACCTCGGCCCATTTGCCGACGACGAGCTGAGCGCGGCCGAGTTTCTCGCGCAGGGCGATGAGATCTGCAAGCAGGCGCACGACGAGTTTCTGGACATCCAGGGATCGACCCCCCGCACCGCTGCCGATGCCGAAGCTCAGGTCGAGGCCCTGATCGAGGTGGCCGAGGACGAGCGCGACGGGATCCTCGACCTGGGAGCCCCAGACAGCCTCGCCGAGGACATCGACGCCTACGTCTCCGACCGCGAAAAGGGGATCAAGACCCTTCAGGCCGGTCTTGCCGCCGCGCGCGACGACGACCCCATCGGCTACGAAGAGGCGCAAGCCGACCTTGCGTCTCAGCAGAAAAAGCGCCAAGAGGTAGCGCAGGAGGTCGGCTTCAACGAGTGCTCAGAGCCGCTAGTCGACGAGGACGAGCTCCAGCGCCAGGCCCAGCCGCCGACGGCCGGCTAGCGGCTCCGCGAAGCGAGCCAGGCGAAACCAAGCGCCATCACCCCATTCGCCACGCCGGCGAGCTTGAGGCCCTCGGCGGCTCCGGGCCGGCTGACCGCGGGCGAGCGAGCCCACACGACGTCCGTTGCGAGCTCCGTCGCGCGAAGCCACGCAAGCGCCCACCAGTCGCGACTCTCGCCGCGACGGTCGGCGACAAGGTGGGCGGCGGCAAACGTCAACCAGATTGGCCCGCAGCGCCGGAACAGGTGCTCGGCGTCCTCGGAAGGGGCGTCGTGCCCAAGCACCGCAAGCGTCGCCTTTGGTGCCAGCAGCGCGCCCGAACCGAGCGCAAGGTCGAAGGCGATCATGTTCCGATTGGTCAGCCGCAGTGCTTCCTCGAGATCCACGCGCACGATCCAACCACAGATCACTTGAGGGCGTCGCCTGCGCAAATTTCCTGCGTGCGTGGAAGGGAAAGCGTGAGGGGGGGCGAATCAAGCCGCCGTGAGCAAGACTGCGACGAAGACCCGCCCGGCTTCCTCGGCGTCCCGGACCGCTTCTCGGAGCAACGGGTCGGCGACACGGACCAAGTCCAAGAAGGAAGCAAAGACCCTTTCCGCGTTCATCACCGAGCGCTTCGACGAGTTCTCCCGCTCGCAGAAGGATGTAGCCCGCTACATCGTCGACCATCTCGACGAGGCCGCGTTCCAAACGGCAGAGGAACTCGCCCGCCGCGCGTCGACCTCCTCATCGACCGTTGTCCGCTTCTCCCAGGCGCTCGGCTTCGAGGGCTATCCCGAGCTTCAGCAGGCAGCGATCGAGGAGTACCGGACCCGTCCGAGCGAGAACGGCACCAAGGAAAAGAGCTCCCTCTTCGACTTCGACCATTCCGAGTTCGAAGCTTCGCTTGCCGCCGATCACGGCGACCTCGAGGACACCGTGCGCAATCTCAGCGCCGAGCAGATCGAGGCGTGCGTGGAAGCGCTTGCGGGTGCCAACCGCGTGATGATCGTCGGGATGGACCAGCTCGCCTTCTTCGCGAGCTACCTGCGCCACCTTCTGGCGCTTCTCGACATCCGCGCCGAGGTCGTCGCGAGCCCGCGCCAGGACTCGATCACACGCCTGAGCCGTCTTGAGGAGGGCGCGCTCGTAATCGCCTTCTCCGCCGGCCGAGCGCATCCGATCGTCGTGCGCGCGATGAAGCTCGCCAAGCACCGCCAGGCGACCACGCTTGCGATCACCGACGCGACTCTTTCAGAGGTGGGCGAGCACTCCGACCTAACCCTGTACTTCTCGTCGAACAGCCCGTCCTTCATCCAGTCGAACACATCGCTCCTGGCGCTGGTCCAGGCGCTCGCCTACGGGGTCTACTCCCGTGACAAGGGCGCCTACAAGGACCGCATCCGCGCCTTCAAGCTTAAGTAGACATGGTCCGGCGAGACCGAGGAACGCCGGAGGCCGCACGCTCGCCCCTTGTCGAGCTCGAAGCGGAGCTTCGAGCGATCGACTACAAACGCCGCGAAGCGATTCGAATCGCCGAGCGCAAGGCCGGCGGCCGCTTCGAAGCGCTACAGCGAGTCGCACCCGGCTCGTGGTCGGAGCTCGAGACCACGGTCTACATCGAACAAGCCGCGTAGCGCACCCATTTCCTCGCCGAGAGTCGTTTCAGTCGCCTGTATGGCGACTCAGTCGACACTCGGTGCATGAGCCGATCGCACCGGCTAGCTCAATCCCGCAGCGTTTGCCCTTTGGGCAGCGGCTTCTTCCGTATCCTCAGCTCCGATGGCTGAACGCGCCACATTCCGGGTCAAACGCGGCCTTGCCGAGATGCTCAAGGGTGGCGTGATCATGGACGTCGTCACGCCTGAGGAGGCGCGCGTCGCCGAGGATGCGGGCGCGGTCGCAGTCATGGCGCTCGAGCGCGTGCCGGCCGACATTCGCCGAGACGGAGGTGTCGCGCGCATGTCTGATCCCTCGATGATCAAGGGCATCCAGGCCGCCGTGACGATCCCGGTCATGGCCAAGGCGCGCATCGGTCACTTCGCCGAGGCACAGGTGCTCGAGGCGCTCGAGGTCGATTACATCGACGAGTCCGAGGTCCTAACGCCCGCCGATGAGGCCAACCACATCGAAAAGCAGGCCTTTGAGATTCCGTTCGTCTGCGGTGCCACGAACCTTGGTGAGGCACTCCGCCGCATCGCCGAGGGCGCGGCGATGATCCGCTCCAAGGGCGAGGCCGGCACCGGCAACATCGTCGAGGCCGTGCGCCACCTGCGCGACATCACCGGCGGCATCCGCCATCTTCAGTCGCTCGATTCGTCGGAGCTGCCCTCTGCCGCCAAGGACCTCCAGGCGCCCCTCGACCTCGTTGCCGAGGTCGCCGAGGCAGGATGGCTCCCAGTTCCGCTCTTCTGCGCGGGCGGCATCGCGACCCCCGCCGACGCTTCGCTGACGATGCAGCTGGGCGCCGAGGGCAACTTCGTCGGTTCCGGCATCTTCAAGTCGTCCGACCCCGAGCGCCGCGCCCGCGCAATCGTCGAGGCAACCACTCACGCCAAGGACCCTGCCCGCGTCGCGGCCGCGTCCATGGACCTGGGCGAACCGATGCGCGGCGACGACATCGCCGAGCTTGCCGCCCAGGGCGAGCTGCTCCAACACCGCGGGGTCTAGCTCGTGAGCACCGGGCCGCTGGTACCGCCTCCCGGCGAGACCGCCCGACTCCGCGTGGGCGTCCTCGCCAGCCAGGGCGACTTCGCTGCGCACGCACGCATGCTCGGAGAGCTCGGCGCTGACGCCCGCGAGGTCAGGACCGCCGAGGAGATCGCCGGCCTTGACGCTCTGGTTATCCCGGGCGGCGAGTCAACGACCATCGCCAAGGCAATCGAGCGCGACGGACTGGCTGAGCCGATCCGCGCGCATCACGCGGCAGGCCGGCCGATCCTGGGCACCTGCGCGGGCATGATCCTGTGTGGGCGCGAGCACCTCGGGTTGATCGACGCTGCGTGCCGCCGAAACGCGTTCGGCCGCCAACTCGCGAGCTTCGAGGCGGACCTCGAAATCTCCGGCATCGGCCCCGAGCCGCTTCGCGCCGTCTTCATCCGCGCGCCGTGGGTCGAGGAGCACGGGAGCGGGGTGGAGGTACTGGCCGAAGTCGGCGGCCACCCCGTCGTCATCCGCGAGGGATCTGTGCTGGCGTGTGCGTTCCACCCAGAGCTGACGGACGACCCCCGGCTCCACGCGCTCCTCATGGCGATGGCGTCCGAGTCGAAAGCCTCGTACCCTGCGGCAACGGAAGACCGATGAACGACCCGCGCGTCCTCAACCTCGCGAAGATCCTCGTCCGCTACTCGACCCAGGTCGGGGAGGGCGACACCTGCCTGATCGAAGGGCCGACCTCGGCGGAGCCCCTGATCGCCGCCGTCTACGACGAGGTGCTCCAGGCGGGCGGCCAGCCCGTCCTGGCCATGGCCTTCGATTCGCAGCCCGAGAGCTTCTATCGCCTCGCTTCCGACGCACAGCTCGAGTGGATCTCGCCGCTCTCCAGGTGGGCGGCCGAGGACGCCGATTGCCGCATCGTCATCGGTGCGGACGCCAACACCCGCGCCCTCTCATCCGTGCCGCCCGAGCGGCAGACCAAGCGCCAGGCGGCGACCCGCAGCCTGATCGAGCACGTGATGAAGCGCTCAGCCGCCGGCGAGCACAACTGGGTCTACACGCTCTTCCCCACCAATGCATATGCCTCCGACGCCGAGATGAGCCTCGCCGAGTTCGAGGACTTCTACTACGGCGCCTGCCTGGCCGACGCCGACGACCCGCTCGCCGCGTGGGAGGAAGCGTCCCGCGAGACGCGGCGCCTTGCCGAGTACGTCACTGGGCACTCCGAGGTCCACATCACGGGTGAGGGCACGGACATCCGACTCGGCGTCGAGGGCCGCACATTCATCCCCTGCTTCGGCGACCGCAACATGCCCGACGGCGAGTTCTTCACTGGGCCCGTCGAGGACTCCGTCGAAGGCGTCGTCTCGTTCCACCTCCCCGCGATGGTCGCGGGGCGCGAGGTCTCGGGCGTCCGCTTCCGCTTCGAGGCGGGAAAGGTCGTCGAGGCGACGGCCGAGCGCGGCGAGGAGTTCCTGATCGAGCTCATCGATACCGACGAGGGCGCCAGGCGGCTGGGCGAGCTCGGGATCGGCACGAACTACCGGATCGACCGCGGCACCCGCGACGTGCTGTTGGACGAGAAGATCGGCGGCACCGTTCACATGGCCGTGGGCGCCGCCTACCCCGAGTCGGGTGGCAAGAACGAGAGCGCCGTCCACACCGACCTTGTCTGCGACCTTCGCAAGGGTGGGCGAATCGAGGTCGACGGCGAGCTTCTGCAGGAAGACGGCGTCTTCAAGCTGTAGGTAGCGGGAACCGGCGCATCGGCCCGGTGGCCCGGTTTAGGGTCTCGGCTCGATGAATCCATCCCGTACCTCGCTCCTGGCCGTACTCGCCGGATCGCTGATCGCGGTCGCGCCCGCCTCGGCCGACCACGACACCTACGGCACCGCCGAGTACGGCTACGGAGCGGGTCTTTTGTCGGTCTTTGACACGCCGCTCGCGATTCCCGGCTCGCAGGGCACCGCGCCTCTCGACGCCAGGGCGGGCGCCGAGGAGGACCTCACCTCGCCAGGGTTCCGAAAGCTCGATCAGGACCCGGTGGTGGTCCGCAAGGGGAAGATCGCCGAAGGCTCGGACCTCGCCTTCCGCGGCCGCCTGATGATCTCTGGCAGCTACGACGGGACCGGCATCTTCAAGCGCGGGCGGCGCTCGCTGGAACAGATCTCTTTCCTCCGCTGCCCGGCCGCCCAGGGCGACGTGACCGTATCCGGCGACTACGTCTTCGTCTCGATCGACTCGCCCAGTTCGAACAAGCGCGAATCTGCGACCTGCAACAGCACGCCGACTGACGTCTCCAACTCCTCCCTTAACAAGGAGGGACTGCGGATCGTCGATATCTCCAATCCGCGCAAGCCGACTCAGGCCGGGTTCATCGAGACCGAGTGCGGTTCGCACACACAGACGCTCGTGCCTGGAACCAAGCGGAGCTACATCTACGTCCAGTCGTACCCGCTCACGGACGCTGGCACCTGCACCGAGCTGATCCATCCGGAGGGCGAGATCTCGATCATCTCGTTCCCCACCGATGATCCGTCGAAGGCACGGAACGAAGGCGTCACGGACATCATCCCCGACCTCGCCGTTACGCCCGACACGGTCGGCTGCCACGACGCCGGCGTGCTGCCGTCCAAGGACCTCGCGGCGTTCGCGTGCCTGGGCGCATTCGTGATCGCAGACATCTCGGACCCGGCAGCGCCCGAGTTCCTCTCGGCCGTTCAGAACCCGGCGATCGAGCTCGACCACTCGGCGCAGCTCACCTGGGACGGCAAGATGGCCGTGATCGGCGACGAGCACGCCGGCGCGGCGGGAGGAGGCGGCTGCTCGTCCTCGTCAGCGAGTCCGGTTGGCGCGATGTGGTTCTACGACATCTCGGATCCGGAGAGCCCGACGCTCGAGGGCAGCTATTCGCTTCCGCGCGTCCCGCCCGTTGACAGCCCCGAGGAGGCCGAGCGCTTCCGCTGCACGACCCACAACTACTCGATCCTGCCGATGAAGCAGTCCGATCGCTACGTCGCGGTATCGCCCTACTACTCGGGCGGCCTCTCGATCGTCGACTTCTCGGACCCCGCCGCGCCCGAGGAGAAGGGCTTCTACCTCCAGCAGACCGAGGGCGTCAATCCCGACATCTGGTCGGGCTATTGGTTCCGCGGGAAGATCTTCACCAACGAGAACTCATCCGGCTACGGCGTTGGCCTGTTCAAGGCCAAGGGCTTCGGGCAGCGGAAGGTGAAGAGGCTGGGCAAGACCTTCAATCCGCAGACGCAGGTCCTGCCCTAGGTTCCGGCCTGAAGATAAGCGATTCGCGGTGGGCCCCCACGCCCACCGCGATCGCATTTGGCATCCCGATCCAAATCCCTGCGCTTCTGAGGGTCTGAACACTCTCAAGGGTCGGAAGTTGCGGCTGGATCCACTCGTAGAATCGGCACATGGCCGGTCACTCCAAATGGGCGTCGATCAAGCACAAGAAAGCGGCTACCGATGCAAAGCGCG
>JAWVEY010000049.1:0-109227 GCA_033856515.1 Solirubrobacterales bacterium | reverse complement strand
GGATCCTCTACTGGCTCCGTCCCGGGACGGTGCGGCTGCCGCCATGGCCCGACCGGGTGCCACTGACCGCGGGCAGTCGGCGGACGATCCTCGACGTCGCGCTCTACGCCGGCGTGCTGTCGTCGCTCCTCTATCTGCTGGTGGCCGGCGAGCAGTCGCCGGGGGAGGCCCTGGTGCTCGAGCCCGGCGCCGTTGCCGTCACGCTCGGCCTCCTCGCCCTGCTGGGGCTGCGCGACAAGGTCTCCTTCCTCGCCTCTCGAGTGGAGGTCTACGGGCTCCTCATGCTCATCTTCCTGTTCCCGCCGGGGAACCTCATCGTCGCCGCGCAGATCGTCTTCGTCTGCATCTGGCTCGGGGCGGCCTCCTCGAAGCTCAACCGCCACTTCCCGTTCGTCGTCTCGGTGATGATCTCCAATACGCCCTGGAACAAGTCGCGCACCGCGAAGAAGCGGCTCTGGGTGAATCACCCGGAGGACATGCGCCCCTCGTCGTTTGCGGGGTTCGCTGCGCACCTCGGAACTGTGATGGAGTTCTCGCTCCCGCTGCTGCTCCTGGTGACGGCCGGAGGCACCATCGGGGCGCTCGCAGCGGTCGGGATGATCATCTTCCACGTCCACATCACGTCGACGTTCCCGCTCGCCGTCCCACTCGAGTGGAACCTCTTCATGATCTACGGGATCTGCTTCCTCTTCCTCGAGAACGGCGACGTGGCGTTCTCGACGCTCGATGATCCCCTTCTGATCGCGCTGCTCCTACTGATCGGCGTGGCGATGCCGGTGCTCGGCAACTTCCGGCCCGACCTCGTCTCGTTCCTACCGTCGATGCGCTACTACGCGGGGAACTGGGCGACGACCCAGTGGCTCTTCCTAAAAGCTGCGATGGCGGAGGAGAAGCTCGACGAGATGATCAAGAAGCCCGCGCCCGTGGTCGTGCGCCAGCTCTCCGAGTTCTACGACGACCGCGATCTGGCGGAGCTGATGCTGGCCTCCGGTCTCGGATTCCGCTCCATGCACTCGCACGGCCGGGCGCTGAACGGCTTGATCCACCGCGCCGTCGACAACGTCGAGGAGTACCACGTGCGTGAAGGCGAGCTCGTGTCCGGCGTCGTCAACGGCTGGAACTTCGGCGACGGGCATTTCCATTCCGAGCAGCTCCTCGAGGCAATCCAGGAGCGCTGCCAGTTCAAACCGGGTGAGGTGCGCGTCGTCGCGATCGAGTCGCAACCCGCACACATCCCGCGCCAGCACTACCGGATTCTCGACGCGGCCGACGGTCTGATCGAGGAGGGCTGGGTGAACGTGGCTGACATGGTCGACCGCCTTCCGTGGCTCGACGGCTCGGCGACTCCGGAGTTCCCGGTTGACGTGATCAAAGCGTGAGCAACGCCTGGGTCGTCGGGGCCGGCCCTAATGGGCTCGCCGGCGCGGTCGAGCTGGCCAGAGGTGGCCTGAAGGTGACCGTCCTCGAGGCGGCGGACGAGATCGGCGGCGGTACGAGGACATCAGAGCTCACGGTGCCCGGTGTCCTCCACGACCACTGCTCGGCGTTCCACCCCATGGCGACGGCCTCGCCATTCATGCGCTCGGTCGACCTGGAACGCCACGGCCTGGAGTGGCTCTGGCCGGAGATCGACATGGCGCATCCGCTCGACGACGGCTCGGCTGGTTTCATGGCGCGCTCGATCGACGCGACCGCCGAGGGCTTGGGCGAAGACGGCGCGGCCTGGAAGCGGCTCTTTGGCGGGCCTTCGGAGCACTTCGATTCGTTGCTCCCCGACCTCATGCAGCCGATGCTCCACTTTCCCAAGCACCCGATCCGGCTCACCCGCTTCGGCATCCCGGCGCTCGCGCCCGCGACGCTGGTCGCCAGGACGTGGAAGGGCGAGACGGCGAAGGCGCTCTTCGGCGGGCTCGCGGCTCACGCCATCGCCCCGCTGACCAAGCCACTGTCGGCGTCGGTCGGCATCGCACTCACCTGCTCAGGGCACGCCTTCGGCTGGCCGGTTGCGCGGGGCGGCTCGCGGGCCATTACGGACGCGCTCGCCGCTGAGCTCCGTGAGCACGGCGGGATCATCGAGACCGGGAGGCGCGTGACTTCACTCGACGAGCTTCCGCAGGGCGACGTCATCCTGCTCGACCTCTCCCCCGCCGTCGTCGCTGACATCGCAGGCTCCCGCTTGGCTCAAAGGGTCGCCCGCGCGTATCGCCACTACCGCCACGGGCCGGGCGCGTTCAAGGTCGACTTCGCGGTCGATGGCGGCGTGCCGTGGACCGCGGAGGTCTGCCGAACGGCCGGAACCGTTCACGTCGTGGGCTCCTTCTCAGAAACCGTCGCGGTCGAGGCTGAGGTGAACCGCGGGCGCATGCCGGAGCGGCCTTACGTCCTGGTCGGCCAGCAGTACCTGGCCGACTCCGATCGCTCGGCCGGAGACGTCCACCCGGTCTGGGCCTACGCCCATGTGCCAAACGGTTGGGAGGGTGACGAGACCGAGACCGTCATTAAGCAGATCGAGCGCTTCGCGCCGGGCTTCCGCGAGCGCATCGTTGCGCAGGTCTCGAAGGGACCGGCCGAGTTCGAGGCCTACAACACGAACTTCATCGGCGGCGACATCATCGGCGGCGCCAACTCGCCGAAGCAGATCGTCTCGAGGCCGCGGCTTGGGCTCAACCCGTACGCGACGGGCATCCCGGGCGTGTTCATGTGCTCGGCGTCGACCCCTCCTGGGGCGGGAGTGCACGGCATGAACGGCTCGAATGCCGCGCAGACTGCCCTCCGCGCACTGCGCTGATTTGCGTCCCGAGGGGGACGCGAGGCAAATCAATGCCCCTTGAACAGGTGCTTGACGCGCTCGACCAGCCCCAGCGCGCCCGACGCGAGGCCGCCGATGCCACGAAGCGCGAGCGCGAACGGGCGGAGGAGCTTCCCGGTGATCTCACCCTGGCGGAGCCCTCCCAGCACTCGGCCTCCAACGCTCATAGAGCGCGCCGCGAGGCGCGAGGCCTTGGCGACTTCGAGCTTGGCCGGGCCCACGTAGCCGGCGGCGAAGGCGTCGACCAGCGCGCGATCGTCCGACCCTTCGAGGAGTCCCTCGAAGGACTCCTGCTTTGCGGGCTCGATCAGGTCAATCAACTCGGCCCTTACCTCGTCGTCGAACTCCTCCCGGAGGATGGCCGCGTGAGCCTGGACGCGAAGCTCCTCCTGGGCGCGTTCGTCAGGCACCAGAACCGCGATCAGCCGCTCGGCGCCGTCAAGCCGGCCCCACAGCATGTCGTTGCGCCGCCAGCGCTGATCGAGGAAACCGCCAAAGTGGCCGAGCGAGACTCCGGCCAGCCGGAGCGGGCCAGTCGGCTTGCCATCGTCCCCGATGTCGGGCATCGGAACCAGCGATGACGCGTCGCGCGGGCTGACCCGGTGGACGTCCACCTTCCGTGCTTCGCCGAGCGAGGGCCACCGCAAGGGATAGATGGCCTGGTCCAAGTGTTCGGCCTGGTCGAACGCCACGTTCAGGATCTGAGCGAGAGGCTGGATCATGCCGCCGTCGACCGCGGCTTGGGCGAAGTCGAGCTGATCCACGGCTGCGAAGGCATCCGCAAGCCCGGCCGCAACCGCGGCTACGAAGCCCTCGACCGCGTTGGCCACTTCCGGGCGGGCGTAGATCTCCGGCACGTCGAGGTCCGGATTCGATGCCTGGGTGACCGACTCCAGATGGGTATGGCACGCATTCGCAAGCTCGGCCGCCGGCTGAAGGACCGTGCTGTCGTCCACGCCGCGAAGACGGATCGCACGATCGGCATCGGCGAGAATGGCGCGCCGGTCATCGATGAGTCGCTTCGCCGCTGCGATCTGCTCCTGGACATTGCCTGCGTTGAAAACCTCCTGGCCGGATGCCGTGATCAACTCCTGGGCGGGCCTGCCGCCCGCCGCGAGCTGGTCGAGGATCCCTTCGAGGTAAGAGAGGCGCCGGAAGCGGAAGTCGACGTCGAGCGGAGCCAGAAAGCTCGGAATGGCCGCGTCCGACTCGCCCGCGTAGATCTGCAGGAGCCTCTTCGCGAGAGCGGACCAATCGCCCCCCGGCCGCAGACTGGCCGCCCGCTCCAGGATTTCGGTGAGTGCGTTCGTCACGGATGCGCGGCGCAGCCTCAGATAGACACTGGCCGACGGCCCCGCCATCGGCGGCGCCTCACCGGGGCGAACGAGCTCGATCAGTTGCGCGCGCGTGACCTCCTCGATTCTCTCCAGCGCCGCGTTTCGCTCCTCGATGTCTGAGAGGTCATCGCGGATCGGTTGCGCGCTCGGGAGCCCGACCAGCGCCAACCCCGCGTTGACGAGCGCATCTGGTCTTCCTCTGGGAACATTGCGGTCACGGGGCACGACGGCGGGATCCGGCTCGACGTAGAGCAGCTTGCGGGTTACAGGAAGGTCGGCCCGCCGCCGCGCGAGCGCCCTGGTCGCATGCGAGAAGGGCTTGTTGTAGAGGTAGCCGCCGTCGGCGAAGGCGAAGCCGCCAAAGCTTGCGCCGACCTGAATCCAGTCGTTGAACAGCCGGCGCTCGTCATCGGAGGGATCAGCGTCGAAGTCGTCCAGCGTGATCGGAGCGAACGCGAAAGGGAATGACGAGGTCGCGCGCGCGGCGAACGCAAGCATGCGGTCGAAGACGCCCGAGAACTGGTTCAGCCCGCTGCCGTAAGAGAACCGAAGTGAAGCCCGATGGCGGGGCTCGCTCACCGTTCCGTCGGCCAACCTGATCGGCAGCCATACGCCTTGGAGGTCGGTCATCGTCACGGCAAGGTCGACCTGGTCGGCGTAGTCGGGCGCCGACGTCTCGATCTGCTCCGTCATGCCCTCGATTGCGCTCAGCGCCCTGGCGTAGAGACGGTCGCCTGCCAGAAGCGACGCCGGCGGCTTCTTGTAGGCGAACGGCGGGATTCCCTCGTATGCAGCCTTGGCGTTCAGGAGGTCAGCGATGTCGCCCTCCTCGATCCAGAGGTCCTTGAGCGCGTCAATGTTCCCGAGGCCGTTCGCCAGGGCCTTCGCCAGCAGGATGCCGTTGATGCCGCCCGCGGAAGTCCCCGACAGGATGTCGACGACAAACCGCGTCTCAACGCCGGTTATGAGGTCCTCGTCATGCCGTGAATCCCAGAACGTGTCGCCAACGCGCCGGCGACCGATCTCCCGGTAGACGCGCTCAATCGGCCGTAAGTCGGCATCACCTACCGCCAGGTCGCTTCGCTCCTGGTTGGGCGCGGTCGCCCGCACCAGCCGGAAGAGCTCCTGCGCGACGCCGTTGATGTAAATCGCGAGCGAAACGCCGCCGTACATGACGATGGCGAAGCGCACTTCGCTGCTCGGCTTGTACTTCGAGTCCTCCACGCGCCGCGACTCTAAACGCGATGCGTCGGCGAGGTGGGATAGCGTCGCGGGGTGACTCCGCCCGACCAGGACTCCGCGCCTCCGCCCCGCCCCGCGACCGAAGCCGCTACGGGATTCGAACGCCAGGAGATGGTCCCCTGGCTCTCTCCGAAGTTCCTGATCGGCGCCGGGATAGAGGTTGCCGTCTCGGGCGCGTTTTCGAGGCTTCTCGACAAGCGCGAGCTCGCCGCCGGGCAACCCGGTTACGGCCAGGACCTCGAGCCGGGCGAGGGGCAGCCGCCGGCTCCGCCATTCACCGACGCTTCGTATCGCGACGAGGACGGTGCGCTCTGGATCGACTACGCGGCCGACGTCGGCGAGGGATTCGACTCGACCTACACGGTCGCGTGGCTCCTTGGACAGGAGACGCTCGAGCTCGAGCCAGGGGAGGTCACGAAGCGCGGCAGGGCGCTCGTTCTGGGAGGGGATCAGGTCTATCCGAGCGCGAGCTGGGCTGCATATCGCGATCGCTTCTTCGGCCCGTATCGCTCGGCTCTCCCCCACCTCCCCGAGGACGACGTTCCGCACCTCTTCGCAATTCCCGGCAACCACGACTGGTACGACGGCCTGACCAGCTTCACGCGCCTCTTCACGCAGCGCTCGTGGATCGGGGCGTGGCGCACGCGCCAGCGCCGCAGCTACTTCGTGCTGCAACTGTCCAAGCGCTGGTGGCTATGGGCGACGGACATCCAGTTCGACACCTACCTCGACGGCCCGCAGCTCGAGTACTTCCGCAAGGCGAGCGCCGATCTCGAGGAGGGGCATCGGGTGATCCTTGCGACGGCGAAGCCGAGTTGGGTCGGGGCAAAGAAGGCCGAGAACCCGACACTGAGGAAGGAGGGCGCTTGGGAGACGCTCTCCTTCGTCGAAGAGAAGCTGATCGGGGAGAGCAAGGGCCAGCTCGCGGTGACAGTCTCGGGCGACCACCACCACTACGCGCACTACTCGCGACAGAGCGGCAAGGGCCCACTGAGCAGGATCACGGCGGGCGGTGGCGGAGCCCATTCGATGGGTACGCGCGGCCTGGCCGGGTCGATAGAGCTGCCCTCTCTTGAGGATCCGAAGGCCTCTGCCTCCTACAAGCTTGAAAAGACGTCGCCGACGCCCGACGAGTCGGACGCGATGCGCGACAACGGCGTGACGGGCGCGGTGATGAAGGTGGCGGGACTCGGGCGCCTGATCGCCGCCCTGTACTTCCTGATCGCCCTGGCAGTCGCGGACGCCGTAAAAGACCAGGCACCGGGGCTCGACGATGTCTCGTTCCCCGGCATCCTGGTCGACGCGGGTTCGCAATGGTCGATCGGGATCCTGCTGCTGCTGGCCGTCGGTCTGTACAAGTTCGCCGACGTGAAGACGGATGTGGGGCTGAAGCGAAAGGTTGCCGCCCGCCATTGGCTCGAGCATGCGGTGTTCGCGCTCATCCCCCCGTTCGTCCTGATCCTTCTGCTGGAGGACACGGGCATTGCGGACGAGGGCCTAGCCGTGGGCTGGATTGCCGCCGTGGCTTCGGGCTTAGTCGGGTACTTCGTGGGAAGGTGGATATTCGCTCGGTATCTCTTGCGAGTAAACCGAACCGGCGCAAAGCGGCACTCGGGCGAGATCTGGGGCTCGATCGCCTCGACCGACTACAAGAACTTCTTGCGAATGAAGATCGACTCGCAGGAGCGTCTGACGATTTACCCGGTTGGGATCCGGCACTCGGTCGAATGGCGCTTCGAGCCGGAGGGCGGCGAGGACGACCCGTGGTTCGTGCCGGCGGGCGCTCCGCCCGAGCCGCACCTGATCGAACCGCCGATCGTGATCGAGCCTTAGCTCAGACCTTGGCCGGCGTCTGCTCGATCTGGAGCAGATGTGGGTGGGTGTGGTCCATCTGGAGCGTGGCGTGGTCGATGCCGAACCGTGAGTGGAGCATCTCGGCGACCTCCAAGCGCTTGAGGTGGCAGTCGTCGTCCTCGGCGACCAGGACGTGCGCGGCGAGTGCCGGAAAGCCCGAGGTGATCATCCAGATATGGAGGTCGTGGACCTCGACCACACCGGGTACCGACGCCATCTCGCGGCCGACCTCTGAAACGTCGATTCCGGGCGGGGCGCCCTCCAGGAGGATCTGCGTCGTGTCGCGGAGGATCGTCCACGAGCTCCCCAAGATGAGGACAGCGATCAGGAGGCTCACGATCGGGTCGGCGTACTCCCACCCCGTGATGACGATGATCAGCGCCGCGACGATCACGCCGATCGAGCCGAGGAAGTCGGCGATCACATGGCGCATCGCTGCCGAGACGTTGAGGCTCGAGCCGCCGCCGCGGTGAAGGACGGCGATCGCTGCGCCGTTCACGAAGAGGCCCATGACGGCGATGGCCAACATCCAGCCCCCGAGCACCTCGCCCGGGTCGTCAAGCCTGCGGATTGCCTCAACGAAGATCCAGATCGAGATCGCAACGAGCGTGACGCCGTTCGCGAGCGCGGCGAGGATCTCGGCGCGGTTCAGCCCGAACGTGCGCTGTGGCGTCGCCGGGCGCTGGGCGAGCCAGACCGCGAAGAGGGCCAGGCCGAGCGATACCGAGTCGGAGAGCATGTGGCCCGCGTCGGCAAGTAGGGCGAGGCTGCCGGTCAAGAGGCCGCCGATGACCTCGGCGACCAAGAAAGCCGTCGTCAGGACGAGCGTGAGGCCGAGTGCGCGCTTGGTCTGCCCGCGCGAATGGTCGTGCCCATGAGCGTGAGCCATGGGCCAAGTCTAAGTACGGCCGAGGGTCAGTACCCCACGCCGGTCTTCACCTGAGCGCGCTCTGCCGCGCTCACGCCGCCCTTCTTCTGGAGCGTGTCGCATGCCTCCGCGATGTCGTCAGCGAGGGTGTGCACCAGCGCGTGGCTGAGGTTGAGCTTCACCAGGGCGCGCAGCATCGTCACATGATCGGCCTTCGGCGGCATCGTGTAGGCCGGCAGCATCCAGCCGCGCTCCGCCGCGACTTGCCAGGCGATGTCGAACTCGTCGTAGGGCACGTCTTCGACGAGGTTGAAGGCGACCAGCGGAAGCTGGTCCTTGTCTCCGCCGATCACTTGGAACGGCCCACAATCCGCGACCTTCTCGGCAAGGAAGTGCGCGTTCGCCTGCATGATCTCCATGATGCGGGTGTACCCGTTGTGCCCGAACCGGATGAGCGCGTAGTACTGGGCGATCACCATTGCGGACCCGGTCGAGAAGTTAAGCGTGAATGTCTTGTCCGTCTTGCCGAGGTAGTTCTCGAGGAAGACGAGGTCTTGTGCGAGGTCGGCCTCCTCACGGAAGATGAGCCAGCCGACGCCGGGATACACGAGCCCGAACTTGTGACCCGAGACGTTGATGGAGCGCACCTGCTCGAGGCGGAAGTCCCACTCGTAGTCCGGATAGAGGAACGGCCAGACGAAGCCGCCGCTGGCGCCGTCGACGTGGAGCGGCACGTCGAGTCCGCGCTCGTCGCGGATCTCGACCAGGAGCTTGTTGATCCCGACGATGTCGTCGGCATGGCCGGTGAAGGTCGTTCCCAAGACGGCAGCCACGCCGATCGTGTTCTCGTCGATGTGCTCCGCGACGTCCTCGGGGCCGATCGTGTACTTGTCGGGCTGGAGCGGGACGATCCTCGGCTCCACGTCGAAGTAGCGGCAGAACTTCTCCCAGACGACGTGTACGTCGCCGCCGAAGACGAGATTCGGCTTGTCCGTCGCCACGCCCGCGGCCTCGCGGCGCTTTCGCCACTGCCACTTGAGCGAGAGGGCACCGAGCATGATCGCCTCGGACGAGCCCTGAGTGCGGGCGCCCGTGGTCTCCCCGGGGGCGTGGAAGAGGTCGGCGAGCATCCGGATGCACCGCTGCTCGATCTCTGCCGTCTGCGGATACTCGGCGTGATCGATGAAATTGCGGTGGAGGTTCTCGACAATCAGCCGCTGCGCCTCCGGCTCCATCCACGTCGTGACGAAGGTTGCGAGGTTTCGCTCCGGAATCCCCTCGATGCTCAGATCCGCCTCGATGAGCCGCATGGCCTGCACCGCATCCATGCCGCTTGCGGGGAGTTCGTTGTCCGGTGCATCCTCAAGGAGGAAATGCCCGTACCGCTCAGCATGGAGGCGAGGCGCTTCTTCGTTCATGGCATGACACGCTACGCCTTTCCCGCGCAGCACTCCTCATTCCTACGTGATGATTCGCCGACCCCAGGGCGGCGGCCGGCCGGAGTCAGGCCCAGGCGACGCGACCGAGCTCGGACGGGCAGGGGACCGTCATCGCGAGGCGCTCGTCTTCATCCGAGTCTTCCGCGAGCCACTCCGCGATGACGGCTCCGACCTCTTTGGGGTCGAGGTGCGGGTGAACGCTCACCGAGAGGATCGTCGCGCTCACACCCTCGATGCGCAGGGCCCAAGAGGGGAACATGCGCTCCAAAGCGTTGAGGAGGTCCGCCGCCTCACCGTCTTCGACGGCCGCAAGCATGTGCTGGTGGCCGCTCGCGACGACCACCTCGAGGATGCGCCGAATTCCGAAGTCGTCCTCGTGCGCAATGCGGACGATGTCGCCGTAGTTCAGGCCGTCCACCATGACCGGGACGTTGATCAGAACGGCCTGGTCCGGATCTGACGGGTCCGGCAGTGCGTAGAGGACCTCGGAGCAGACCGGGATGTCGGCATCGATTACAGGGGCGGCGACGCGGATGGCCGCGTCCGTGTTGTTCAGTTCGCTCATCATGCGAACGGATGTTCGTAGGCACATCGGACGGAAAAGTGATCCTGCAACGGGCCTTGCATGCCAGGCACGAAACCCGTCTGAGGGGCGATGGGCTTTCTAGACGATGATCCCGAGTCGCAGCCCTTTTGCAACTGCGGCTGTCCGACCCGGCACGTCGAGCTTCTCGTAGATGTGGGCGAGGTGTGTCGTCACGGTTGACGGGCTCAAAGTCAATCGTTGTGCGATTGCGAACGTCGACAAGCCCTCCGTTGCGAGTTGCAGGACCTCCTGCTCGCGGGGTGTCAACTGACCCGTCAGCGGCAGGCCGGCGGGATTGTCGCGCTCGGCTGCCAGCTCGACTTCGGACCAACCGGCGGGCGCGAGGGCAACTAGATGCAGTCCAGGCAGGGCATTCGCCAAGCCGTAAAAGACAATTTGCAGCCGTTCACCCACTGGGCCGGGTAGCTCCCTCGTCCCGGTTACGGACCCGGCGGCGAGCATCCGTTCCCACGCCTCCACCATTTTCGGCAGGCCGTCAGGCGGCACAAGATTGTCGACCCGGGAAGCGCGCAACTCAGCCAGGTTGCGCCTGTACAGCAGTCTGGCGGGCGGGTTGACTTCGAGGTATCTGCGCCGGTTGTCGACCAAGACCATGGGCACCTGGCTCTGATCGATGACGGCCCTCAGTTTCTCTGCTTGCCCGCGGGCTGCGAGCACAGTTCCGACCGCGGGCTCCAGGCTGGGTGGCGCGGGCGTGAGATGTGAGTACGCTGAACGTTCCATTGCAAAAGGTATAGAGTGAGTGCGTCAGTTGACACTGTCACTCTACCACTACACGTGTGAACGTCAACAAGAACATCGAGGCTGCAGGCATCGGCACCCGCCTGAGGGCGGCGCGAGAGCGCTGCGGCTGGACCCGGGAGGCGCTTGCATTCCATTCCGAGCTCAGCTGGTCAGCCATCTCCCAGGTGGAAACCGGGAGACGTAAGAACGTCCGCCCACAGACGCTCGCCGCGCTAGCGAAGGCGCTCGGCGTGTCTATCGACTATCTCGTCCATGGCGCTCCATCGAGCTCAGTCATGCTCGAGCACCAGGTACTGCTCTACTCCACCGACGAGGAGCTCGCCGACACGGTTATCCCGTTCCTCAAGGAAGGGATCGAGCGATCAGAAGCCTTGCTTGTCGTGACGACGGTCTCCAGAATCGAGCTTCTTCGCGAGCGGCTGGGTTCTGACGCCGAGCGGGTCGGGTTCGTCGACAGGGATACGTGGTACACGGATCCCGCGCCTGCGCTGCGCGATCTCGAGCAGTTCGTCAGGGCCAAGCTGAGCGCCGGCGCCCCATGGGTCCGGTTCGTCGGCGATCCCGACTGGGCAGGCACCGCGGAAACCGAAACCGACCTGTGGACGCGCTACGAATCGCTCGTCAATCTCGTGTTCGCCGCGATGCCAACGAGTCTCCTTTGTGCCTACGACACCAGAACGATCGCACCGGAGGTGGCCAGGCAGGCACGCCTCACCCATCCGCACACGATCGGGCCGGAAGGCGTCGCTGACAATCCCGAATTCGCCGACCCAGGCGGATACGTCCTCGGGCCGTAAGAGGAGTCGCAAACTCCTTTTTACGATGAGGTACTGCTCACGCTGTTCAGCGGGGCCGGAATCCCGAGGTGGAAACCCTGGGCGAAGTCCACGCCGTGCTCCTTCAAGAACACGAGAGTTCCGGCGTCCTCCACACCCTCTGCGATCGTCTCGTAGCCGAAATCTCGAGCGAGGCCGACGGTCGCCTTGACCAAATGCTGGTTCGCGAGATCGGAGGTGATGTCGCGAACGAAGTCGATATCGATCTTGAGGTAGCGAATGGGCAGGTTCTTCAAGTAGGTGAAGCTGCCGAAGCCGGTGCCGAAATCGTCGAGGGCTATCGCGCAACCCATTTCGGTCAGCCCGCGAGCAAACGCCTCGCCCGCACCGAGGTCTTTGATCATGGCCGTCTCGGTGATCTCGATAACCACATTCGCGGGGTCGGCTTTGCTGTCCCGCAGCTCCGCGTTGATCAGCGGAAGAAGGTCCAGGTTCGAGATCGACTCGGCTGAGAGGTTCAAATCAACCCGTCGCCCGAGCGCCGCCAAACGGATCCCTTCGCGTACGACCCATCTGTCGATCTCACCGATCAGCCCGTATTTTTCGGCGGCCGGCAGAAATGCGCTGGGCGGGATCGTTCCTCCATCCCGGTCGACCATCCTCAGAAGTAGTTCCTCCCTTGGCATGCCGCCGGCCAGCGGGACAATGGGTTGCGAGAACAAGACCAGCCTGTCCTCGTCGAGCGCTTCGCGGATGCGCCCCACCCACGTGAGCGCATCGAGCTCACGCTGGCTTCGCATCCGTTCCGCAGTCTCCTCGGTGGTGTCCCGAAAGACCATCACAGCGCCGCGGATGCTTGTCCCACTCAGGAGTGGAGCAGCGGAGCAAGCTACCGGAAAGATCGATCCATCCTTCCGCGTAAACGCGTCCTCATGAAGCGTGATCGTTCTCCCGTGGACCCGGGCTGAGTCAAGCTCGCAATCCTCAGCGGGATAGAGCGAGCCGTCGGCGTGCTGAAAATGGATGGTCTCGTGGGCGAGTCGCCCGCGTAGCTCCTTCTCCGTCCACCCCAGCATCTTCGAGGCGGCGGAGTTCATCAACGCCAGCCGCCCATCGTGATCGACCGCGTAGAGGCCTTCCGCCATGTTCTCCATCACTACCGAGCGAAAGTCCTCGGCTTGCTTGAGCTCGGTTATGTCGATCACGACCAGACCGATCCCGATGACTCCGGCCTCGCCCTTTACCGGGTAGTAGCTGGCAAGCCAGAAATGAACCGATTCCTGGCTCGCGGGGACAGGGCTCTCGATCTCCTGATTGACGATCGACTCTCCGGTGTCGAGAACGTGGCGATAAGTGGGCTCGAGCTGCGGCCAGAGCTCCGGCATCAACTGGGGCACCCTCTGCCCGAGCTGTTCGGAGAGCGGAAGGCCGACGACGGCGGCGAGCGTTTCGTTCATGCGGAGAACTCGAAAGTCTCGGTCCACAAAGCCCAGGCCGACCGGCGCCGTGGCCTGCAGCGTTTCGAGCAGGGTCAGGGACTCGGCCGCCTCGCGCTGCGCCTCGCAAAGATGTGCCTGAAGGTCCGCTTGCTCGAGGTTCGCCACCTCGAGCTCCGCTGCCTTCCGGACCAGCTTCTGGTTGAGTGAGCGGAGCTGCTCGCGATCGAATTCCCCTAGCGCGGCGAGAACGGAGGGCTCCTCCTCGGATCCCAGCGCTGCGACGACAAGTCGCACAACCTCCTCCGGGACGGCGGTCGCAGCTGTTCGCGGCCGAAAGCCAGGCCGGCCAAGCTTGTGCCGCCTTCGAGGCCAATGCATACGGCGCTGCCGAGTCGCGAGATCTCGCCCGGTGGGCTGACGCTCCCTCTTCTTCATGATGCGAGCCGCTTCCTACGCCTCCCAGGCGATCTGACCTGTGACAAGCGCTACTGCGACGGCGTGCGCCCGTGTATGTGCCCCAAGCTTGACCAGCGCGTTCTGGACGTGGGTCTTGACGGTTTCAGGTGAAAGAAAGAGTCGTAGTGCGACTTCGTTGGTTTGAAACCCAGAGGCGACCAAGGCCATGACCTCGCGTTCACGTTCGGTTAGCTCCTTCCGGTCCGAATCGTCCGCGACCGGCTTCCAGGGGGTCTGAGCAATGGAGGTGTCTGTTTTGTCCCACGCATGGGCTTCGTCGGGGGGAATAAAGACAGTCAGGTGACGTGCCGGCAAGACGTTGGCGGTCGCACTGAACTCCATGGCCAGCGGTCCGCGCTCGGGAATGGCCAACCGCTGCCACCCCTCCGCCGACCCCGTGTCCATAAACGCCTGCCATTGCTCGTCGAGCCATTGACGATCGCTCAGAGGTATGAACTCGTCCATCTTGCGCCAAGGGATCTCGTCCGGCGGGATGCAGAAAAGGTCACTGGCAGCAGAGTTTCCGGTTGTCCATCGCCGCTGATCGTCTGCAAGCAGCATTGGATGCTGTGACGTTGCGAACGCCGTTCGCAAGCGCGCCACGGCTTCCGAGCCAAACTTGCTGTCTGCCCAGACCTGCGCGTGTACGCCATCGTTCGGTTGGCGGTCCCCCGACTCGCTCATAAGGCCAAGTGTGACGCCAAATCGGCGTCTCCGCCATAGGTAGAAATGGGGATGCTGATCTGGAACGCCACGCCTTGTTTTCCCCTCGTGGTCGTGGGCTGTACTTAAAAAACGTCCCGCGAGCCGGCATGTCAGGCGCTATCCCCTGATTCGGTCCAATGGCCCGTTCGGGGGATATCGAGGCAGTTTCCCCCGAAGAGGGGATGGTGCGGCTCGAGGGGGAGGGCGATGGGTGAAGACAGACAACAGCGGCTGCCACTGTGGCCGCAAGAGAGGCCTACCTTGACCAAGAGAACCCATCAGCCCCAGTCTCTAGAGCCCATTTCCCCTTCCTTCGGCGAGGAACACCTCGGTGTTCAGACGCGCACGGGACTTGGTTGGCTCGCGATCTTCTTGCCGCTGGTCATCATCGTCGGCGTCTCGCTCGCGTTTGCCCTGGGCGGAGCTCAACCGCTCAATGCCAACGCTGAGGTGCTCGACGACGCAGCGGTCGCCGACCTCGACTCTCCCGCTCTCGAGAAGTACGCGGAAGGCACCGACCTTCCCACGGAATCGACACCTCCAGCGACGGAAGAGGTCCCGGTAACCGAGACCCCGATCCCCACTGAGCCCACCCCGGAGGACGACCCATCTTCTGCCGAACCCACAAGCTCACCTCCTGAGGCTCCCGTCACACCGGAAGTACAACCGGAAGCTCCTGAGGTTGTCCCGGACACAAATACGGAAGCGCCTTCTTCTGAGCCGGCCAACAACTTCGTTCCCGCCAGCCACAAGGGTTCACACAACACCCGTGAGTCGACGTTCGCCGCCGCGGCCACCGCGGCCGCACAGGGCGGCTCACCGGAGATCAACCAGTGCAACGGCATCTTCAATGTCGGTGGCCAGACCGTGAACTGCAACGTCACGATCACCAACGAGATCCGGAAGAACGGATCGACCCAGGTCGTCTGCACCGACACCGGCGCAGCTCAGACCTGCACGACGACGGTCGGTCCTCCGATCACCACGATCACCCAGTGCAACGGCTCCGGAAGCGGCGGCGGCGGCACCGTCAGGTGTTCGGTCACGGTGATCAACAACGTCCACGCCGGCGCGATCGAGGACTTGGTCAAGACCACGATCGTCCAGTGCGTCGGATCGGGCAGAGGCGGCGGCTCCCAGCCGACCGTCGACTGCTCGCCCGAGAACACTCCGGGCGCTCCGGCGACTCCGACCATCAGCCAGTGCAACGGCTCGGGCAACGGCGGCGGCGGCCAGCGCCGCGTCATCTGCACCGTCACCGGCGGTGACATGACCTTCCCGATCACCATCGATCAGTGCAACGGCTCGGCCAACGGCGGCGGCGCGCTCGTCCGTTGCGCGACCACCATTGCGACCAACATCCTTCCCCGTGGCAACGACGGCGGCGGCAACCCGCCCGGCGGCGGCGGTGGGAACAATCCCCCCGGCGGCGGTGGCGGCAACAATCCGCCCGGCGGTGGTGGGAACAATCCCCCCGGTGGCGGCGGCAATCCCCCCGGCGGCAATCCGCCCGGTGGCGACACCCCGCCCGGTGGCGATGTCCCGCCCGGCGGCGACGTGCCCCCAGGGGACACGCCTCCGAGCACTGACGTCCCGCCCGGTGGATCTCCTCCGAACAGCTCGACACCCCCGAACCACAACGGGCCTCCGACCAAGACCGGCGGAAGCCTTCCGTTCACGGGCTTCGAGCCTGGGATCACGGCACTGTTCGCAGCGCTCCTGCTCCTGATGGGCATCGGTCTCCACCGCCTCGCCGGTCGGAAGAGCACCCTTCCGACCGAAAGGGCATAGAGATGCCGACCTTCTGGACAGCCCGCTCGGTGAAAGCCCGAACGCTCGGAGGCCTGGCCGGGATCCTGCTCATCGCAGGATTCGGCGCGGCCCCCGCAGCGGCGGCCCCGACGGACATGGTGAACCTCGGCCAGGCATCCTCCTACGCCGCCCTGAGCGGCGCTTCGATCGGCAACACCGTGAGCGCTCCCGGCGCCCCGCACACCACGCTCCGGGGCGACATGGGCGTGAAGCCGAACGCGGAGCCGACCGGGTTTCCTCCGGGCGTCGTCACTGGGACGACTCGCATTGGCACACCCGCTGCGGCCCAGGCGCATGCCAATGTCGTCACGGCCTACAACGAGGTCGCTGCTCGCACGGGCGGCGCCCCTCTGGCCGCTGTGCTCGCGGGTAAGACCGTCTCGCCTGGCCTTTACACGATCACGGCGGCAGCCTCGAACACGGGGACGCTGACGCTCGACGCCGGTGGCGACCCGAACGCGGTCTTCGTCTTTCAGGTAGGCGCGGCCCTGTCCTTTGCCGCCAACAGCCATGTCGTCCTGACCAATGGCGCCAAGGCATCGCGAGTGTTCTGGCAGGTCAATGGCGCGGGCAACGTCGGCGCCGATGCCGATTTCGCGGGAACGCTGATGGCAAAGGACGCGGTCGCGTTCGGTGCCAACACCCTCGTCAACGGCCGCGCATTCGCGATAACCGGGGCCATGGGTTTCGACAACAACCAGCTCTACAGCGGCCCGCCTGCCCTCGCGATCACGGGCGGCGATGCGGCGCAGACGACTGACACTACGCCGACGATCAGCGGCACGACGGACCTCGAAGCGCCGGGGACCGTCGCCGTGACGATCGCCGGGCAGACCCTCCATGCGACGCCCACCAATGGCACGTGGTCGGTGACGTCCGCGATCCTGCCGAACGGCACCTATCCCGTCGTGGCCTCGGCCAGCGACGCCGTGGGCAATACGGCGAGCGACACTCAGCAGCTGACCGTCGACACGGTGCTGCCAGTCGTCACTCTCGACGAACAGTCCGCAACCAACGACTCCACCCCAACGATCTCCGGCACCAGCGACGCGGCGGTCGACACCGTCGTCCACGTGACTGTCGGCTCCCAGAATCTTCGTGCGCTTGTGCATGCCGGAGGCTCCTGGAACATCAGGGCCGCCGTCCTGGCGGACGGTGACTACACGGTTACCGCTTCCGTGAGTGACCTTGCCGGTAACGAGGGCACGGACAGCCAGAACCTGACCGTCGACACCGTCGCACCGGCCGTGACGATCGCCGGCGGGGCAACCGCCCTGACCAACGATCCCACGCCCGCCATCTCCGGAACCGCGGGCAGCACCGCCGGCACCACGGTCACCGTGAACCTCGCCGACGAAACTCTGACCGGCCTGACTGCAGCCGGCGGAGGTTGGTCGGTTACGGCGGCAGCTCTCTCCGACGGCGCACATCGCATCGTCGTATCGGCTTCGGACTCTGCCGGGAATACGGACACAGAGACTCAGATGCTCACCGTCGACACGGTGTCGCCAGCCGTAACGATCGACGGTGGGGCGACCGAGAAGACCAACGATCTCGATCCGACTATCACCGGTACGTCCAACGCAGCGCCAGGTTCCACCGTGACCGTGACGATCGCGGGCCAGACGATGACGACGCTCATCCAGGCCGATGGCGACTGGAACGCAACTCCGTCCTTTGTCGGTGAGGGCACGTGGCATGTGGTGGCCTCGGTCTCAGATCCCGCCGGCAACGCTCAGAGCGCCGAACAGTCCCTCAAGATCGTCAGCGGCGTTCCGGACACCACGCCGCCGCAGACAACTATCACTACGGAGCCGCCTGATCGAACCGGGTCGCGAAGGGTCATCTACGAGTTCGTCTCTTCGGAGAGAGGCTCCCGCTTCCAGTGCAGCATCGACAAGAGGCCGTTCACGTCATGTTCCTCCCCCGAGAAGATCAAGTTCGGACGAGGCGTCCACAGGTTCAAGGTCCGGGCGATCGACCACAGCGGCAACGTTGACCCGACTCCCGCCCGGGACCGCTTCAAGATCGCGTAGCCCGCGAGCTCGAGCCTCCCCTGCGGATCAACCGCGCTTCAAGAGCACGACAGCATCATCGCCTTCCGCGGCGACGTAAATGTGCTTCCCGTCGGGGCTGACCGCGACGCCCTCGGGCTCACCAAGTCCGTCCGTTTTCGAATCGCACTTGCCCTCGCCGGAGCCGTTGTCGTTGTCGTCGACGCAGCCTTGGACTTTGATCGAGCCGCTGTTCTTGCGCTTGATCGCCGTGACGGCGTCGTCGCCGCCGGCCGAGACGTAGAGGGCCTTGCCGTTTGGCGAGATGGCGAGCCCACCGGCCTCGCTTAGGCCGTGGGCCTTGTCGGGGCATCCGTCCGTGCCCTCCTGCTTGTCCTCGATGCAGCCCTTGGGCTTGAGCGAGCCCGAGCTCTTGTTGCGATCGAAGCGCAGTACCGCGTGAGAGCCCTCCGCTACGAGGTAGAGCGAGTCGCCCTTCGGGCTCAGGACCAATGACTCGGGGCTGACGAGCCCCTTCGCCTGGTCCGCGCAGGTGTCCGGCCCCGTGTCGTCATCGATGCAGTCCTGCGGGCCGATCGTCCCGTTTTCCTTGTTGCGCGCGAAGCGGACGAGGGCGGCATCGTGCTCTGAGCTCACGTAGAGGGACTCGCCGTTGGGGCTGATTGCCACGCCGGTGGCGCCTTCCATGCCGTCAGAGCTCTGAGCGCATGTGTCCTCGCCCTGGCCCGCATCGTTGTCGTCGATGCAGGTCTGGGGCGTTATCGAGCCGTCGGAGGCCCGGTTGAAGCGGACGACTGCATCGTCCCCTTCTGAGACCGCATACAGCTGCTTGTCGTTTGGGCTGATCGCAAGCGCGCTCACACCCGCGAGCCCATTCGTGGTCTGGGCACAGACGTCCTCTCCCTGGGTCGGATCTACCCCGACGTCGTTGTCATCCACGCAGCCAGCCGGGTTGAGAGCACCCGTCGACTGGTTCCGGTTGAACCGCACGACTGCGTCGTCGGCCTCGCCTACGGCGTACAGCGACTTGCCGTTCTCGGAGATGACCATCGCGCCCGTGCCACCGAGACCGTCCGTGCTCTCTGCGCAGTTGTCCTCGCCCTGGGCGGGATCGTTGTCGTCGACGCAGCCCTTCGGCTTGAGCTTGCCGCTCGAGGCGTTGCGCTTGAAGATCGCGATCGCATCATCGTCTTCGGAAGAGACGTAGACGGACTTGCCGTCCGGGCTGACAACCACGGCGCGGGCTCCGCTCAGCCCGTTCGTCTCCTTGGAGCAGCTGTCCTCACCCTGCTGCGGGTCGGTATTGAAGTCGTTGTCGTCGATGCAGCTCCTCGCTGAAAGCGGCCCTGCCCCCGGTCCCGAGATGCCGACCGACGGGAGGATCAGCGCCACGCCCACAACGACGCCGCAAAGGCCAACCGCTGGTGTGAGTCGACGGACTCTCATTCCCCAGGCCACTCTACTCGTGGGTTCTTCATGCGAACCTCAGGTCGGAGCGACGCGCGTGCTGCCGAAGCGGATCACGGGCCTCGAAACAACGAAACCCCGCTCAGAGAGCGAGGTCTGGAAGCACCGCTACGGGGATTCGAACCCCGGTTTCCGGACTGAGAATCCGGCGTCCTAGTCCCCTAGACGATAGCGGCAGGGTGGGGCGATGTTAGCGAAGGCTGGGCGCCGATCCGAGGCCTATTCTGGCCCCGAATCGATGCGGCTGAGAGGATTCGAACCTCCAAGGGCTTGCGCCCACGGCGCCCTGAACACCGCGCGTAGACCAGTTCCGCCACAGCCGCGTGGCCACTTCAAAATAGCGGTATCGCTACGCCTTGAGGCCTATGTGCTCGACCATGAGCGCAACGCTCGCACGGCGGTTGATCCGGATGTTGTTGATCCGCCGCTTGCAGCCCTTGGTATGCCTGTACTCGATGCCGACGTGATCGAGCGCGAAAGCAAGAGTCCGGGCAATGTCATCCGACATGTTGGTGAAGTGGTAAGCCAGGTACTCGTACGACCCAGTCCGATTGATGAAGTTGCACCCGTCGGTCCGGATACATCCCCGGATGAATGGCCATGGGGCCGCAGCAATGACAGCCCACTGCCAGAGCTCGGGCACGATCGGCCTCAGATGCTTCTTGCCACTCCCATGCTGAGGGAAAAGGCACGGCAGGTGCCGGTTGTAGACCGAGACATACCGGCCACCCTTGAACGCCACATCATCGACCTTGTTGAGAGGGAACATCCGCTCGAGTAAGCCCCGACAATCGCTGATGATTCTTGGGTACTTCGCATCGAGGGAGATCCGCAGACGGTGGGTCCGCGCCAACTCCGAGATACACCCATCTCCGAGGTACATGCCGAACAGTTCGGAATAGTCGTCGACGGAGAAGCGCATCTGTTTCATCGCTTCGCCGCAGCGAGGACACGTTTGAATCGGCGTTTTCGGCGTGTAGCTGGGACGCCGCCAGTCCATGATCGTTCGGCGCGGGATGCCGATGCGTCTGGAGATCTCGCAGTCGTTGAAGCCGAGCTCAACGAGGCGTAGGGCTTCTGCTTTCAGCTCGGGCGGGTGCACCGACCGAGCGTGCCATGGAATACCGCGCGTGTGGTGCGCCGAATGTGCCGATTGTGGGCCGAATGTGAGCCGGAAGTGTGAAGCGCGTCAGAGGGCTTTGCTCTCCATCCGCTGCGGGCTGATCCGCACGACGTCCCATGCCAGGCCCGCCTTCTCCATCAGCCAGATGAGCCGCGCCGACGGGTCGACCTGATGGCGGCCGAGCCCGTGGCGTGCGGAGGTCGGGAAGGCGTGGTGGTTGTTGTGCCACGCCTCGCCGAAGGTCGGGAGAGCAAGCCACGCCAGGTTCCGCGACTCGTCGCCCGTCTCGAACTTGCGGCGCCCGAAGAAATGGCAGAGGCTGTTGATCGAGAACGTCGCGTGGTGGAGCATGAAGATCCGGATCGCGCCTCCCCACAGCATCGCCGTCAGGCCGCCGGCGACCGAGCCCGTAAGCGCCACCCCGAGGCCGAACGGAATCGCAAGGCCGACAGCGACCCACAGAACGAACGTGCGATTGATGAACCTCATCATTGGGTCGGTCCGGAGGTCCTTGGCGTAGCGGTCCTCGTCAGCTCGGACTGGTGGGCCGAACATCCAGCCGACGTGGGCGTGGACGAGACCGCGAAGGGCTCCGAGGAAGCCGCCTGAAGCTCCGGCGTGGGGACTGTGCGGATCGCCCTCTCCATCCGAGAACTGGTGGTGGCGCCGGTGAGTCGCCACCCACTCGATGACAGGACCCTCCGCGGCCGCCGAGCCGCAGACCGCCAGGGTGGCCCGCACCCACGGCCGGGCCTTGAAGCTGCGATGGGTGAACAACCGATGGAAGCCGACGCCGATCCCGATCACAGTCAGCGTGTACGTGATGCATAGGACGAGAAAGTCCGAGACGTGAAACAGGCTTCCCCAGCCGAACACGAGTGCAAGCGCGAGCATGATCGCCGGCACTGCGACGACCGTGATGGTCGCGACGCGGTCGACGAGCGGGAACTGGACGTCGCGCATCTCGCCGGCTGGCGTCGCTCCTGCGACACCTCGCGGCATGGGCACCTGAATGGAAGGGGTGGCGGACACGTGGACTCCTCGGTCGCGGACTGCGATAAGGAAGTCACTCGGCGCTGCTCGGGTCGCGTGCTGGACCAAAGCCCCGGGGCAGATGCCCTCCGTCCCAAAGGCTAACACCCGAAAGCGTGCCCAAGGTTTACGATTCCAGGTGACCTTACGCCGCCCGATGGACACACCCGACCCGCACACAGATAAGAGCCACGGCGAGATCCTCACCGAGATCTCCGACGGCATGGTGGCGCTGCTCAAGGAGTACTACGGCGTCGGGCCAACGCGGACCAAGACCTACTACCAGGACGACCTCGTGGTCTGTGTCCTGCGCGGCGGCTTCACCAGGGTCGAGCAGACCCTTCTCGCCGGTGACCGCGGCAAGGCCGTCATCGATCAACGGCTGGTCTTCCAAGAGGTCATGCGCCAGCGCTTCGAAGCGGTGATCCAGCACGCAACCGGTCGCGACGTCATCGGCTTCATGAGCGGGAACCAGCAGGAGCCGGACATGATCTGCGAGGTCTTCGTGCTCAGCCCGACAAGCCTCGTGGAGGACGCGGAAATCCGCGAAGCCGCACTAAAAAGCGCCGCAGACTCCTGAAAAAGCGACGCAAACTCCTGAAGTCACGCTCCAGGGCGGGTTGCGCTCTGGCCTGCGCAGAAGTAGTCTCAGCGTTGGAGGGCATTCGCGCCCAGGTTCGGCCCACGTGGTGCGGCCAGAGCAATGGCACCTGACTTCCTCGCCGCCGATCCTGCGACCGAGGAGTCCCAGTGTTCCGACCCGATAGCCCCGAAGCGCACGTCGCGTCTTCCAACCCCGTTCGCTCGTCGTACCAAGACGACCTGTACCTGATCCGCGTTAAGGGCAGGCTTAGCGAGACCGGGTGCTTCGAGCTACGGCATGTCCTTGCTCAGGCCGAGGCGAGCAGCGCCAGCCTGATCCTGCTCGATATCGACCGCCTCGCCAAGCTTGATCCGAGAACCCTCCATGCGATCCTTCAGGCGAGCCGCCGCTCGGCGACGAACGGGAGCCGCCTCCAGGTCACGCGAGGCAATGGCCGTGTCGGCGAGATCTTTCGCCTCACAGCGCATGAGCTGACGAATGGGCTCCCAGACGAGGCGCCAGACTCCGGCTAGCGCGCAGCGCTCAGACTGACCGGGGCGGCTATCACCAGGCGCCGCCCCCGCCGCCGCCCGAGAAGCCTCCGCCGCCTCCGGAGAAGCCGCCCCCGCCGCCACTCGAAGACGATTGCACGGGCGCGACCTGGCTCGAGAAGCCCGAGGCAAAGCCGTCGAAGCTCGGCGTGAGGCCGGAGTCCATGCCGCTCATCTGCGGATAGAGCCAGATGCCGCTGTGCATCGCCTCCTCGACCACGGGCTCCGGGATCTTGCCCGAGCCGATCAGCCGCTCGGCGGTGCCGAACGCGACCGCGTAGACGATGATCCGCCGCCACAGAAGGAGCGTCGCCGGCGGGTCATCGGAGAGGCGCGGGAAATCCTTCGTCCACTGCGAGAAGGCCATCCACTCCGCGTTCTTCTGCCGACTCTCGGGGTCCATCTTCTTCAGGTGGCGCTGGGGCAGGAGATAGACGAACAGCATCCCCGCGACCATCGCGAACAGCGGGATCGAAATCAGGTGCGTCCGGTCGAAGTAGAGGAGCAGGATCGCGAAGTAGCCCAAGAACGCGGTCAGCGCCAGCGTTGTGCGCGCGTTCACCAGCGTCAGGCTCCACTCGAGCTTGCCTTTCTCCACCTCGTCGAGCGCCGTCGTCAGCGACTCCCACCGCGCCCGCCACGTGCCCGAATGCTCGGGGATGCGCTCCTTGAGCTTGCCGAGCTCGCACGCGCCGCCGTCGTTCAGGAGATCATCGAAGAAGTCCATCGTCTTCGCCTCGTACTTCTCGAGGTCATCGACCGGCGGGCGCTTCTCGGGGATGGACAGCACAAGGTCCATCTCCTTGCCCTCCGCCGCCTTCGACTCATAGAAGCCCCGGTCCACGAGGTCGAGCAGCGTCGCCAGGACGAGCCGGTCGTCGAACTCTCCCTCGTTCGCGTAGGCATAAGCAAGCGCAGGCGAGTCGTCGGACGGCGGCTCGGGCAGATACTTCGGCACACCTTCGACTCGACCCTCACGCGCCCGGAAATACAGCCATGCCGCGCCGAGCAGCACCAGGAACGTCCACACGATCTCGATCGGGATCACGTTCTCGCCGACGAATGCCGCCGCCTTCGAGATCAGGCCCTGGTCGTCGTCGATCTCCTTCTCCTCGGCGAGGATCGTGTCGAGCCCGTCTCCCGACTCGACCGTCGCGCCATCGACCGAGCTGACAGCGCTACGCGGGAACACAGCGGTCATGTCGGCTTCCTCGCCCGACGGCAGCCGCTCGACGTCCACGGTCGCCGAACCCGGGCCGGTCTCGGGATCGACTCCAAGTCCCCGCGGGCGAAGCCAGGCGCCTTCGGGCTCCTCTTCTGAGTCCGCCAGCGCGATCTCAGCGTGAAGGTCGTCCAGCGCGAACTGCCACTGGCTCCCCCACACCGCCCACGGCACGTAGATCACGTCGTCGTAGGCCTCGGTCGCTCCGGTGATGTTGTAGCTGACCTGAAACGTGCGCTCCTCCGAGTCCGCCTCGTAGTGCCACACGACGCGGAAGCCCCGAGTAGGCCCAATGTCCGGGTCGTCGATCTCAAGCTGCTCGGCGCCGAACGTGCCCGGCCGGTCGTATGAGCCGAGACCCGTCGCCGCGCCCGGCTCGTACTCCTCCCCCGCCTCGCTCACCGCGACGTTCCGCGCCTGGACGCCTGCGGCGAGCGGGATGTCGCGGAACGCGCCCGAGAAATTGCCCGTGAAGTCGAAGGTCAGCTGCTCGGTGACGTGAAGGCTTCCGTCGTCCTGCACCTCCACCCGCACATCCGCATGGTCGACTCGGAAGCTCTTTGCGGCCTCGCTCCAGTTGACGAGCCCGATCGCGTAGAGGATCGCGCCGAAGATCGCCAGGAAGACAAGGCGCCAGATGATGCGGCCGGCGATCTTCACGCCCCGCCTCCCACGCTCACCTCGGGAGCCGTTTCCGCCTCGACCGGCGCGTCGAAGAACTCGCGGCGCCCGAAGCGGAACAGGCTCGCGACGATCACGGGCGGGAAGACCTGAATCTTCGTGTTGTACGTCTCCACCGTGTCGTTGTAGACGCGCCGCGTGATCGAGATCTTCTCCTCCACTGCCGAGAGCTCCGTCTGAAGCTGCATGAAGTTCTCCGAAGCGAGGAGCGCAGGGTAGTCCTCGGCGACCAGCATCGCCGAGCCCAGGCCGGCGGCCAACGCCGCTTCCGCGGGGCCACGCACGGCCGGCGCCGCATTGTTCGCCTCCACCGCGCGACTTCGCGCCGCCGCCACGTTCTCGAACGTCTGGCGCTCATGCCCGGCGTAGCCCGCGACGGCCTCGGCCAGGCGCGGCACCAGGTCGTGCCGGAGGCGTAGCGCGACGTCGATCTGCGCCCACGAGCTCTCGCACGCCAGGCGCAACTGCACCAGGCGGTTGTAGGTCACGGCAGTCCATACCACGACCACAGCGACGACGGCCAGAGCGATGATGACCCCCAGGGACACGGCAGCAACCTACCCAAAGGCTTGACTTCCGTACCTACGGGTAGGCTTCCACGCACGATGAGGGTGGGACTTGTCCTCGGAGCGGGCGGAATTCAGGGCGGCGCATGGCTGACCGGCGGTCTCTCCGCGCTCGCCACCGAAACCGGCTGGGATCCGATGGAGGCGACGCGAATCGTCGGCACCTCGGCCGGCTCCATGATCGGCTCGATCGTCGCCTCCGGCACCCCCATCTGGTTCATGGTCGCCCACTCGGCCGGCGAGACCATCGAGGGCCTGACCGACGCCCACGGGCGCCCAGCCTCCGAAGCGGATCGCTCCGCAGGCGCCACCTTCCGCCTCGCCAGGGCCTGGCCGCCCATCGGCCCCGGCTCGTGGGAGCTGGCCAAGCGCACCACGCGCGAGCCCTTCAGCTATCCGCCTGCCTCCATCGCCGCCGGCTGGTTGCCGCGCGGGTTCATCTCGACCGAGCCGCTCAAGGACATCGTCCGCCGCTCATCGGGAGAAGGCTGGAGCCCACATCCCGGCATGCGAGTTATCGCCTGCGATTACGCCACGGGGCGGCGTACCGTCTTCGGCCGTCCGAAAGCGCCGAAGGCCGAACTCGCCGACGCGGTCGCCGCGTCATGCGCCATCCCCGGCTTCTACCACCCCGTCACCATCGGCGAGCGCCGCTACGTCGACGGCGGCATGTACTCCACCTCGAACCTGGACATCCTGCGCGACGCCCACATGGACCTCGTCATCTGCCTCAACCCCACCTCCTCCCTCCACCCAACCCGCCAGTGGAACCCACTCGAGTGGGGAGCGCGCGCGGTTCGCGGCGCATCGGGCCGTCGCCTGGGCACCGAGGCGCGGACGATGCGAAATCGCGGCACCGGCGTCGTCCTCATCCAGCCCCAGAAAGAGGACCTCGATTCCATGGGGCGCAATCTCATGAGCCGCAAGAACCAGCACCGCACGATCGAGGTCGCGATCGAGACGGTGAAGCGCCAGCTGAACGCGCCGGAGAACGCCGAGCTCCTCGCGCAACTCCCGAAGGCGTCCCGCCCCGAAAAGATCCACCGGCCCCACGGCCCCGTCTCCGAGTGGCCGTCGATGAGCATCGCCGACCTCCGCCCCGGCTCGGCCATTTACGAGTCGAACGGCAACGGCGCCCGGCTCGCCGACCCGGCTTAGCTCGCGGCTAGTTCTCGCAGTCGGTCAGCTCGTCCTCGAGCTGCTCGCCATTGACGGTGTCCACGCCCCCGCCGCACAGGATGTCATCGGCACCGTCGTCTGAGTGAAGCGAGATCTCGTCGTCCCCTCCCTTGGCCTTGACGACGTCTGCGCCCTGACTCGGCTCGAAGATCTCGTGCTCGCTGGAGCCGATCAACAGGTCTGATCCAAACGCTCCGCCGACGATCGTGACGCGCCTTACATCGTCGCCCTCACTCGAGGTTGAACAAGGGTCCTGCTCGCAGACCCCGTCGTTTGCCTTTCCGTCGAGCTCGATGCGGTACGCGCCAAACCCCAGCTGGAGCTCGTCCTCCAGATCGCCACCCGCATCGATCAGGTCGGGTCGATCGTCGCCGCTCACGACCATGATGTCCCCACCGGCTCCGCCGAAGGCCTTGTCGGCGCCCTCCTGTGGCTGCAGGGCATCGGCGCCGCCCTGGCCGCGCATGGTGTCGGCGCCCTCGCCTCCGAAGAGGGCGTCGTCCTCGCCGCCGCCCTCCAGGACGTCCGCCCCCTTGCCCCCGCCAAGTGTGTTCTCGCCGTCAGTTCCCACGATCTCGTCATCGCCGTCCCCGCCGGTGGCCGTCTCGATGCTCACTAGCCGGTCACCGGTCCCATCCCGATCCCCCCCGTCGTTCGAGGCGGAATCGCCAAGTGTGAGGTCGAGGTCATCGGATCGCCCGAAGTACCCGACGAAGTCCACGCTGCCTCCCGCCCCGTCGATCCGGTCGGCACCCGTGCCGCCGTCGAACCGGTCGAAACTGTCACCGCCCTCGAGACGATCATCGCCAGACCCGCCCTCGAGCGCGGCCCAGACGATGCCCGTAGTCGCATCGGCCCGGTCGTCCTTGTTCCCGAGATCCGCGCCGAGAGCCTGGTTGGGAAAGGCGTTGTTCCTGTCGCAAGTCGCCTCATGCGCAGAGACCTGGACGCAGCCCGGTCCCGCGATCACCTGTGTGCCGGTGTCCCTGACGGTGATTACGCCCGCGGCGGACTCGGCTTTGAGACGATTCTCCTCACCGGGCTCAGCCCAGTAGAGCACGACGTCGTTCTTGCCCTGGTCAACGACCGCGATCGTCGCAGCGTCGGCCGGCGCAACAACCCCAAGCGCGACCACAAACCCCACTGCAACCTGTAGCCCCCTGGTCACGTTGCAGACGTTACACCCGACGGTTGTCGGTTGACAACCACGGTCGCGCTCGCATAGAAGCTCCAGTCATGACTCGCACGCGGATCGCACTCCTCGCACTCTCCGCACTGCTCATTGGCGCGGCGCCCGCAGACGCAGCGAAGTTCAAGAACGGCCTGATCGCCTTCGAGTCCGACCGCGACGGCGACGGCGAGCTCTACACGGTGAAGCCCAGCGGCAAGAGCACGAAGCGACTGACCAAGAACACCATCGACGACTCCGACCCCCGCTTCTCGGCGAACGGCAAGCAGGTCGTCTTCGAGCGCACATACGAGGGCGAGACCGACGCGGAGATCGTGCGCTTGACGATCAAGTCGGGCAAGGAGAAGCGCCTCACCAAGAACGACTTCGAGGAGGGCGACCCGCAATTCACGCCCGACGGCAAGCGGATCGTCTTCCTCTCCGACTCCGACGGCGACTCCGAGATCTACTCGATGAAGGCAAAGAACGGCTCCGACATCCAGCAGATCACGACGAACATGGGTGGTGACTACGACCCCGCCGTCTCCCCGAACGGTAAGCGCGTCGCCTACTGCTTCGACACCGGGATGGGCCAGCTCCAGGTGGCGAGCGTGAAGATGAACGGCAGCGACTTCGTCCAGCTCACCGACGAGATGATGGGGTCCTCGAACGAGCCAGAGTGGTCACCGAACGGCAAGCTCATCGTCTACGAATCGGACGCTCCGCTCGATCCGATGTCAATGGTGCTCGACGACGAGATCTTCACGATGAAAGCTTCGGACGGCTCCGACCGCGAGCAGCTGACCAGCGCGGCGTCGTTCTTCGATGGCGATCCGGACTTCTCGCCTGACGGCAAGCAGATCACCTTCGAGACGACCCGCGACGGCAACACTGACGTCTACCGCATGAAGGCTGACGGCTCAGGCGAGAAGCCGGTGGTGGGCGACGCGGCCTCCGACGCAGAGCCCGACTGGCAACCGAAGAAAAGGAGGTAGGCCGCCTCTACGCGCGGCGCGCGTTGGCCACGATTTCGCCGGCGATCTGCGCCCACACCCCGGCCGGCCAGTCGTGGCCCATCCCGGGAATCACGACCAGCTTCGACCCCGGAATGGCAGCAGCGGTCGCCCTGCCGCCCGAGACGCCGATCAGCGGATCGTCCTCCCCGTGGATCACCACGGTGGGAACCTCGATATCGGCCAACCGCTCCGTCCGGTCGCCTGAGAGGATGATCGCGATCGTCTGGCGCACCGTGCCTTTCGGATGAAAGCCCCGGTCGAACGACCGCCCCGCGATCCGCCGCGAGCGCTCCTCGTCGAATGGGAAACCCGGCGAGCCGATCTTCCGGCGCGCCTCCAGAAGCGTCGCCACGTAACCGTCGCGATCGGGCGGCGGGGCGGCGGTCAGCGCCTCGATCCCCGCCTGCGAAGCCTCTCCGACCGAGCGGTCGCCGGTCGTGGACATGATCGATGCCAGCGTGAGTACCCGCTCCGGATGCTCGATCGCAAGTGTCTGGGCGATCATCCCGCCGAGCGAGGCGCCGACGACGTGCGCCGCCTCGATCCCGAGCGCGTCCAAGAGCCCAGCGGCGTCAGCGGCCATGTCGGACAGCGAGTAGGCGCCTGCCGGGATTACACCATCAAGGGCGCGAGGCACGGTTCCAGTCGGCGCGTCTGCGAGGACGCTCGAGCGTCCCGCGTCGCGGTTGTCGAAGCGGATGACGCGAAACCCCTCGGCTGCGATCAGCTCACAGACCTCGTCCGGCCACAGGATCATCTGCGCCCCCAGGCCCATGATCATGAGCACGGGCGGATCCCCGTCCCGCCCGAACTGCTGCCAGCAAATTTCCAGCTCGCCCACCCGGGCGAACCGTTCCTCGGAGCGAACTACGTCAGGTGTCAATCGCCGCTCGGACCGGCCGCGCAGTAAGCGTCGCGCGTCGCGCCATAGCCCGGGATGCCGCCCGCGGCGATAACCGTAGCCGTAGCTGCGGCGTTGTCCTCGATCTGCTTTGCGACCTGGCGCTGCTCCTGCTTGCCCTTCGCGTTCAGCAGCTTCTCCGCGTTGCGCCACACGTTCTCGCGCCATGTGCGGACGAGCTCGAGGCCGACGAGGTCGTCCGCCGGCAAACCGGCGGGGTTGCTTATGCCGATCGCGCTGTCGAAACGAAGCCGGATCTCCTCGACGACGTCCTCGTAGCCGCGGTTGAGCGATCCGTTGGCCTCATCGTGATCTGGCTTCCGCGACTTGCCGTCGGGCGTTGCGAGGCCGAGCGAAGCGAGCACGAACGGCATGTCGTTCTGGACGTGCGCGTTGATCCCGAGCAACATGTCCTGCACGGCGCCCGTGTCGTCGCGCTCAGCCGTCTCGAAGGCGATCCGCCACGCGCCGGCGACCTCGCGGCCGTCCTTCCATGCCTTGAGCGTGCGCTGGTAGACGTTGTCGAAGACCGCGTCCTCCACATAGAGGTAGTTGGGGTCGATGAAATCGCGCTCGACGAGGCCGGACTTCACGTCCTCGAAGATCTGCTTAGTCAGCATCAGGTAGGTGGTCGCGAAAACCGCGCGGTGATCACACCCGTAGCGGTCGCGCGCCGCGCGAAGGCGGCGCATCTGCGTGCGGATGCAGCCCGGCTTGGGCTTCTTGCAGGTCGAAACTGGCCCCGGTTGCGGGTTCTCCTCGGTCGGGATGGGCGGCAGGAGCTGGGTCCACTCCAGGTTCGGCACCTCGGAGGAGGCAGGCACGACGCCGAGCGCGAGCGCGGAGGCCGCGAGCGCCGAAACTGCCGCAATTCGTCTGGTCCTTACCCCCAAGTCATCAGCGATCGTACCCGCGCCGATCGCTCCTGCCAAGCTTGAACCGTGCCGTCAGTTCGCCTTCCGAGGTCGATCCCTGGCCGAATCGCCGCCATCGCCGGTGCGGCGATCCTGCTCGTGCTCGTCCTCAGCCAGCTCTTCCTGCCAGGCATCGGCGAGGGCGTGATCGAGGACCGCCTGACCGAGAACGGCGGCGCGGCCGACGTTTCCCTTTCCGCCACGCCGGCCGCGCGCCTTCTGTGGGGAAGCGGCGACAAGGTCGCCGTTGACGCGACCGGGCTCGATCTGGAGGTGACAACTGCCGACGATCCGGTCGTCTTCGACGACCTCGATCGCTTCGATGACGTCGAGATCGTTATCCGCGACTCCTCGATGGGGCCGGTGCAGATGAGCAACTTCGTTCTGACGCGCAACGGCGACGAGCCATACTCGCTCGAGGCCACGGGGAACACGTCGGTCTCGGACCTGGCCGAGTTCGGGGCAGAGACCTTCAATCTGCCGGGGGGCGACATCCTCGGCGGGATCCTCAACGTCGCCACCGGAGGGACCGAGGTGGACGTCGACCTGGACATGAAGATCGAATCCGACGATGGCCGCGTTCACGTCATCGAGGGCGGAGGAGAGGTCGCCGGGATCCCGACCGGACCGTTCGCCGCATTCATCACCTCTGCCGTGACCATCGAGCTTTGAGGCTCACGGCGCGCACACAAACGGGGCTCGCCTACGAGGCCGCCGGCAGCGGCCCAGATGTCCTCCTCATGCATTCGGGCATCTCTGACAGCCGCATGTGGGATCCACAGTGGTCCGTGCTCAGCCGGAACTTCCACACGATTCGTTTCGACGCCCGCGGCTTCGGCTCCTCAGCCGACCCCAAGCGCCCCTACACCCTTCACGGCGACGCTATGGAGATCCTCGACTCTCTCGACGTCGAGAAGGCCGCCGTCGTCGGGAGCTCCATGGGCGGATACGCCGCGCTCGACATGGCCATCGCGCTCCCCCACCGCGTCAATGCACTTGTCCTAGTCACCGCGGCGCCGTCGGGCTGGACCCACACGCCGGATATCACGGCCCAGTGGGACGCGGTCGACGCGGCTTATGAGAGCCGCGGCATCGACGCCGCCAACGAACTCGAGATGAAAATGTGGCTCGACGGCCCGTTCCGAGCGCCCGACGTCGTCGATCGCGAGATCCGGCGCCAGGCGGCCACCGTTAACCGAGTGCTCTTGGAGCGCCAGGCCACGTTCGAGATCGAGCCCGGCGACCTGGAGCCGGCCGCCATCGGTCGCCTCTCAGAAGTGAAGGTCCCGACCCTCGTCATCACCGGCGAGCTCGACCAACCCTCGATCTTGGGAGGCGCGTTCGAGATCGCCCGCGGGACCGGCGCCGACCACGTCGAGATCGAAAGCGCCGCCCACTTCCCGAACCTCGAGCACCCAGCCGAGTTCAATCGCGCCGTGACGGATTTCCTAGAGCGCTCGCTCTCCTGAGGAGGTGTCAGGCACCGCGCCTGGTGCCAGGCACCCTCACTCCGCCTTCAAGAGCCAACTTGCGATCCGGGCGCCGATCTCCTCTCCGGCGTCCTCCTGGAGGAAGTGCGAGGCGTTCTCGATCACCTCGGGCGGGTCAGCGTTTATCCGCTCGGCGAACTTCGCGCCCACCTTCGGCGGGATGATCGGATCCGAGTCGGCCCACAGGTGGAGCTTCGGGCGCCCGTCAGCCGCAAGCGCTTCGAGGACGCGCTTGCCCTCCGCCGCGCCCGGCATCTCGGGCGAAGTCGGGAGCATCAAGGGGAACGCCCTGGCGCCCGCTTTGGACTCGGGCACCGGGAACGGCGCGTCATAAGCCGCGACCACGTCGTCATCCAGTCCCCGTGCTGTCGCGCCTGCGACCAGCATCGAAATCGGCAGGTCCTCCGTCCGCTCGACGAAGGCGCGGAACGTCTGCCACGCCTCCGACATCGGCTGTTCGCCGGTGAAGAGCCCCGTGTCCATGATCACCATCGCCGAGAAGCGGTCGGCGTGGTCGATCGCGAGGCGCAGGCCGATCGGGCCGCCCCAATCGTGGACGACCGCGACGGCGTTCGTGAGGTCAAGCTCGTCCAGGAGCGGCGCGACGGCTTCTACGTGGCGGTCGTACGTGTACCACCCGAGGTCCGTGGGCTTGTCGGAGCGCCCGAAGCCCGGATAGTCGGGAGCGAGGCAGCGAAAGCCCGCGTCGAGGACCGGCGGAATCACCTTCCGCCACAGATACGACCAGGTCGGCTCCCCGTGGAAGAAGACGACCGGGCGCCCTTCCCCCTCGTCGATATGGGCGAGCCGGAGGCCCTCCCATTCGCGGTAATGAGGCTCATACGGAAACCCGGGCAGATCCTCGAAGCGCTCGTCCGGAGTGCGGTACGTGCCAGGCACGGTGCCAGGCACCGTGCCTGGCACCGGGTCCCCCGCCTCCGTCACGCCGCGGCGATCGCGTGGGCGGTGCGGCGGGCGAGCGCCATGATCGTCGCCATGGGGTTGGTGCCCGATGCTGTCGGGAAGGCCGATGCGTCGCCGATCCAAACGCCTGGTGTGTCGTGGAGCTCACCCCACGGGTTCGCGACCGAGGTCGCAGGGTCGCGGCCCATGCGGCAGGTGCCCATCTGGTGCGCCGAGAAAGTCACGAACTCGCGCGGCTTGATCTCGAGCGCGTTGAGGGCCGCGACGAATGTGTCGAGGTCGTCGCCGCGGGTCCAGTCCGGGGCCTTGAGACCGGAGCCGATGATCTCGCGCGCCCCTGCCGCCTCGTGCATCCGCACCAGCGTCTCCACTCCCTGCTTGAGGTGCTCGCGGTCGAGCTCGTCGTCGATTGGATAGTGGACCTCGGCGTTGCCGTCCACGTCGAGCATCACGCGGCCGTGGCCACGCTCGCGCACCAGCGCGATGAGCGGTGCCGCATAGTCCCACTCGCGCATGCGGCGCTTGTGGTCGGCGCCCGACCGCCAGGGGACCGCGCCGCCAAAGAGACCAGTCGTTGCCTGTGCCGACTCGATCAAGAATCCATACCCGTCACCCACGTCCGCGAACTGATGCGAGAGCGCGGACTGCGGCGGGCCCCACATCCAGTTCTGCGGCTCGTCGTAATAGGCCGTCACGGCGACCGTCGGGTGCAGGCGGAGGTAGTCGCCGACCGCGGGACCGCCGATGCCCGAGCGCAAGAGAAGCGCCGGTGACTCGATCGACCCGCATGCCACGACCACGACGGGAGCGCGCACGGTCAGCTTGGTCGGCTCCGTCCCGTTCGGCGGCGCGAGCGGCTCGGCCCAGAGCGCCTCGACGCCTACCGCCCTGGCGTCCTCAACCAACACGCGCTGAGCCTTCGCGCCGACGAGGATCTGGGCCTCGCGCGCCTGTGCGTCGACCAGGTACGTCTTTGCGGTCGACTGCTTGGCGCCTGACGCGTCACCGAAGCCGACGAACGCCGCCGACGCCGCGTCGTACTTGGACGGATCGCTGTTGCGGGTGATCGTGCGGAAGTCGTAGCCAAACTTCTCGCACGCCTCCTGAAGACGATGGTGCGGGCCAGACATGTCGCTGCACTCGCCGTTCACCATGATCCGCTCGAAGACCGAATCGAGGTGCTCGTCATAGCTCGACTCGGCCAGGTCCGACAGCCCGTGCTCAGACGCCCACTCAGCCCGCACGTGGTCCGAGGTGCGCAGGCAGTTCTGCCAGTTGATGACGGTGCCACCCCCGACTCCTGCGCCGGCGACGATCGAGACCTGGCGGTCGACGGTCGGGAACGGGCCACCGTTGAGGTACATGCGCTGGTAGGCCGAGAGCTCGAGCCCGTCGAAGTCGGCGTCGTCGTGGTAGTCGCCGGCCTCGAGGACGATCACCGACTTCCCGGTGGCGGCAAGCTCGCCGGCGATGACGCCGCCGCCCGCTCCAGAGCCGATGACAACGACGTCGGCCTCGATCAGGTCTTGCGCCTCGCCGGTTGGGCGGCGAACGTTGAGCGGACGCTCGCGATCAACCGGCGGCGGGGCCATCGGGCCGGGGAAGCCCATTGCGTCCCAGTTCGGGTTGCGGCCAGTACCGAGGTCTGGCAGGCCGTAATAGAGCGAACCGCAGATGCCGAGGAAGGTCGCAACGCCATCGAGCGCCTCTGGGCTCGCCGCCTCGAAGGCGTGGATGATCTCTTCGCGCGCCTCGCGCGGGGTCTCTGGAGCCATGCCGTTCTCGGCCAAGGAATCGAGCAAGCCCCGGAGGCCAATCACCTGCTCCTCAGTCAGCTCGGCGCCTAGGAGCGCCACCTCGACCGACTCAGGCACGCTGAGATCGGACGCGGAGCGGCGCCAGAACGCGGCGTTCTCCCGGTCATCCTCCGGCGGCTCGAGCGACGGGATGAAGGTGTCGCAGAGGGCGCGCAGGGTGACGCGCTGCTGATCGGAAAAGAGGTCCGATGTGGCAAGGGCGGCGAAGGTCTGACCGATCAGCTCGGTGACCTGCGCCGAGTAGGGGAAGTGGTGGGCGTCGCGGAAGCCGGCAGATCCGGGGGTGATCAGGAGGGACTGGCGCTTCGTGTACTTGCGAATGCCGTCGGGCCCGTGACGGGACCCAAGGCCGGAGTCTTTCCAGCCGCCCATAGGCAACTCGAGCGCGGCGTAGTTCACCTGCGCGTCGTTCACGCAGGCGACCCCGGCCTGGATCCGCCGCGCGATCTCCTCGCCGCGGACCTCATCCCGCGTCCACACCGAGGCCTGAAGCCCGTACGGCCCGTCGTTCGCGAGCTCAACAGCCTGCTCGGCGTCGGTGACTCGCATCACCGGAAGCGTCGGGCCGAACGTCTCCTCGGTCATGCAGAGCATCGAGTGATCGACGTCGGCAAGGACGGTCGGCTGGAAGAAGCGTCCGGGACCTTCGCCCCGCTCGCCACCGGTGACGATCCGCGCGCCCTTCTCGACGGCGTCGGCGATGTGCGCCTCGACCGTGTCCATCTGCGGGGGGAAGATCATCGCCCCCACGTCGACCGTGCCGGCCGGGCCGGGCGCACCTTGGCGCAGGCCCTCGACCTTCTGGGTGATGCGCTCGAGGAGCTCGTCGTGGATCGCGTCCTCGGCGTAGATCCGCTCGACCGAGATGCACACCTGGCCCGAGTTGTTCATCCCGTAGCTGACGGCGGCGTTGGCCGCGCGCTCCAGGTCCGCGTCGCTCAAGACGATCATCGGGTCCTTGCCGCCGAGCTCGAGTGCGACGGGCGTCAGCGTCTCGGCCGCCTGGGCCATCACCCGCTTGCCCGTCTTGACCGAGCCGGTGAACATCACGAAGTCGGCTTCGTCGACCAACGCGGCACCCGTCTCACCGCGTCCGGTGGCGACCTGGAAGACGCCGTCGGGGATGCCGCACTCGGCGAGCATCTGCGCCATGAGAAGCGACGTGAGCGGGGTCAGCTCGGACGGCTTCAGGATCACGGCGTTGCCGGCGGCGAGCGCCGGGATGCAGTCCCCGAAGGAGTTGTTCAGCGGGTAGTTCCACGGCCCGATCACGCCGACGAGCCCCACGGGCTCGTAGCGAACCACCAGGCGCTTGCCGCGGACGAAGGGCGATGCCGACTCGATCTCCTCGTCGGCGAGGTAGACCGGCGCGTTCTTGGCCCAGAACTCGAGGGCCGATAGGCCGTAGCCGAACTCGGCGAACTGCGTCTCGTCTGCCGGGCGCCCGGTCTCGGCGCAGATCGTGCCCACTACCTGCTCGGCGTTTTGGACCATCCAGCCTCGCGCGGCGAGCAGGACTTCGGCGCGTGCCTCGAAGCCGGCTTCCCACCAGCCGGGTTGTGCGGCGCGGGCTTTCTCGGCCATTGCGGCTACCTCGGCGGCGCCAAGCTCCGGAATCGTTGCAAGGGTCTCGCCGGTCGCAGGATTCTCGACCGCGATTCCTTCCACCCCCAGTGCCTCGGCGGGCGCGTCCAGCGTCTCACTCATCGCTGGGGAGACTACCTCTGGAAGGATGAGCGCGCTATGCGGACAGCGATCGTCTCAGACCTCCACCTCGGCGCGGCCTCGGAAGCCGACCTCTTGTCGCGCCCCGAGGCGTTCGGAACCCTGGCCGACGCCATCGAGGGAGTCGATCGCCTGGTGCTCCTCGGCGACGTCCTCGAGTTTCGCGACCGGCCGTTCACCGAGGCGATGGACCTGGCCAAGCCGACGCTCGGAAAGCTCGCCGCGCTGACCGCCGGCGAAGTGATCGTGGTGCCGGGCAACCACGACTACCAGCTGATCTCGAGCTGGCTCGAGGCGCGCGCGCTCCGTGGAGCTCGCCCGCTTCGCCTCGCCGACAAGGGCCGGCTCGACCTGTGGCCCGCGACAGATCTCCGCGCGGCCATGCCCGGGGCGAAGCTCAGGATCAACTACCCCGGCGTGTGGCTCCGCAAGGACGTCTACGCGACGCACGGCCACTACCTAGACCGCCACCTCACGATCCCCACATTCGAGCGGCTGGGGCTGGCGCTCGTCGAGCGAACGCTCGGGCTGGCACCATCGGGAGAGGACCCTCTCGCGCCGCCGGACGTGGAGTCCTCCGACGAGCCGGAGGAATACGAGCGAGTCACAGCGCCCGTCTACGCATTCCTCTACGCGCTTGCCCAGGCCGGGGCAAGCACCAACCATCCGGGAGGCACCCCTACCAAGCGGATCTGGGATTCCCTGACCGGGGGCGGGAGCCGCTCGGCCAAGGTGCGCGGGTGGCTTCTCGGCTCGGTTGCACTTCCAGGCGCCGTGGGTGTCGCGAACCGCCTGGGCCTCGGCCCGGTGCGCGCTGACCTTTCGCCCAACGCGATCACGCGGGCCGGCGTCGACGCGATGAGCGAGGTCGTCGAGCGCCTTCGCATCGACGCCAAGTGGGTCCTGTTCGGCCACACCCACCGGCGCGGGCCGCTTCCCCAGGAAGACGCCTGGGTGACCAAGAACGGCGCGACCCTTCTCAACACCGGCAGCTGGGTCCACAGCCCGAGCCTTCTGCGCTCGTCGTCGAAGGGCAGCGCTTACTGGCCAGGCACGATCGCGATGATCGAGGACGACTCAGACCCCGAGCTCCTCCACCTCCTCGACGAGTGGACCCGTGAGGATTTAGAAGGATGAGCCCCGTCATGCGACAGATCGCGTCGATCCTTTTGATCGTGCTCGGGGGAATCGCCCTCGTCGGCGGCATCCTCGAGCGCTACGCGGATCGGAACCTGCTCGACCCCGAGCGATTCGCCGAGCGCGCGATCGTAGTCGTCGACAACGAGGGCGTCCAAGACGAGATCGCCGACGTGATCGTGAATGAGCTGGAAAAGCAGGGCGCCGACCGCTCGGAAACGCAGAAGGTGGTCAAGAAGAACATCGCCACCGTCACCGAGAACAAGGAGTTTCGCGATGCTCTCACGGCTGCCCTCGTGGTCGCGAACGAGGCGGCCCTCGGAAAGCTCGAAGAGGACGTAAGCGTGAAGGTCGAGGATGCCGGCGGTCCGATCGCGGATGCCCTGGAGGAGTCAGCGCCTCAGCTCGCGCGGCAGATTCAGCGTGACGTCGATCTGGCGATCGTCAACACGGGCTCGGCTGAAGCGCTCGTCGACGTTGCACGCAAGGCAGACGACCTGAGCGGGTTCTCGCTGATCCTTCCGATCCTGGGCGGCCTGCTCATGATCGGCGGGGTGATCGTCGCCAATGACCGCCGGACTGCGGTCTTCGGCGCCGCGATGGGCGTGGCCCTAGCCGGCGTCGCCATCTTCACCGGGTACATCGCAGGCCGCGAGATCGCGGCCCGCCAGCCTGACGACGATCCCGCCCAGGAAGCCGCGCGAGCGATCTGGGACGCCGTCTTCGGCGGCCTGGAGACGCTAGGGCTCGTCATGGCCGGCGCCGGCGCGGTGGTTGCGCTTATTGCCGGCGTAGCAACCCGAGTGCATGTCCCAGGGAGGGAGTGATCGCCTTTCCCGCCTGCTCGATCGCGTTCGGGTTGCCGGGAAAGTTCACGATCAGCGTCCGGCCGCGGCTACCTGACACGGCGCGAGACAGCATCCAGTGCTTCGGCACATGCTCGCGCGAGGCCAGGCGCATCGCCTCCGCGATGCCCGGCGCCTCGCGGTCGATCACGTCGCGGGTCGCTTCCGGCGTAACGTCGTCCACGGACAGACCTGTCCCGCCGGTGGTCGCGATCAGGTCGCAGGCCTCCTCGTCGGCATAGAAGCGAAGGCGCCCCGCGATCAGCTCTCGATCGTCGGGAATGAGCTCAATGGCGACGAGCTTGCAGCCCGCTTCCTCCAGCAGCGCCCCAAGCTTCGGCCCGCTCTCGTCCACTCCGTCGCCAGCCGACTTCGAGGTCGAGACCGCAAGCACCGCGACCCGGAACGGGGCGTCACTCATCGACGGGGGTGCCCCGCACCCAGTCGCCGCTTCGCCCGCCGGCCTTGGAGATGAGCCGTATGCACTCGATCTCGACGCCCTTTTCGATCCCCTTGACCATGTCGTAGACCGTCATCGCGGCAATCGCGCACGCGGTCATCGCTTCGAGCTCGACGCCCGTCCTGCCGACCGTTCTCGCTTCGCTCGTGAGAGTCACGAAGCCGGCATCGACGTCAACGTGCACCGAGACGTCCACGAAGTTGAGCGACAGCGGGTGGGCGAGCGGAATTAGCTCGAAGGTCCTCTTCGCGGCTTGGATCCCGGCCAGGCGGGCGGTCGCAATGACGTCTCCCTTGGGGGCGTCGCCGCGCGCGACCGCTGCGGCCGTCTCCGGGCTCATCGCCACACGAGACTCGGCAACCGCGGTGCGCTCGGTCTCCTTCTTTGCGCCCACGTCGACCATCCGCGCCGATCCCTCGTCGTCGAGATGGGTGAGCTTCGTCTCGTCGCTCACGGCACCGTCCCCTCCACCCAGGATTCCGCCTCGCCTTCGACCTCTTTCTTCCAGATCGGGGCCTCGGCCTTGATGCGGTCGATTGCCTCACGCGCGCCGGCAAAGGCCTCAGCGCGATGCGCCGCGGAGACGGCAACGACCACGCTCGCCTCGCCCAGCGGCACGTCGCCGATCCGGTGCTCGGCAGCAATCGCCTTCAGGTCGTGTGCCACTGCGCACTCGCCCAGGATCTGGGCGATCCGCGGCTCGGCCATCTCGGCGTAAGCGTCGTAGGCGAGCTTGTCGACGTCGCGCGTCGTGCCCTGGAAGGTGACGACAGCCCCGGCGCCGGGATCGCCGACGAGGGCGGTGATGGCTGCGGGATCGAGCGGCTCGGAACTCACGCGCGCGCCGCGGACTCGGCCGTCGCCACCTGACACCGGTGGGATCGCGGCGAGCTCGTCGCCCGGTTCGATGGCCGCATCGGCATCGGCGTACTCGCGGTTGACGGCGATGCGAAGCGGCAGCCTTGCCGCCAGGTCGCCGACCTGCGGGTCCCTGCCCAAGGCGGCGATCGCATCGGCGACGGTTGCGGTCTCGGCCAACTCGATTTCGACCGAATCCGAGCCGGCGCGCTCGCGGAGCATCGCGAAGAGGCGGACGGTGACCCTCACGACACAACTACCGGTGCATGCTCGCAGCTAAAGCTGCTCATTCGACAACTGAGGGTACGCGCAAGAGCTCGGCCCTGACCTTCGTCCCGGAGGGCGCTGGGCCGGTCCCTGCCTCGATCACCGTCAGGGCGTCGGCGCCGAGCATCGACGTGAGGACGTGTGAGCCCTGCGGGCCGGTAGGCGTCGCGGTCCAGCCCTGTTCGGTGGCCGTGAGGCCGCAACGAACTGCCTGGTCGCGGCGCTCCATGCGAGGGACATCGTCGGCGAGCATCGCCTCGACCGCGTCGAGATCGGGCGATGCGCCCTGAAGCGCCCGCACCGCCGGCCGGACAAAAAGGATGAACGTGACCACTGCCGAGACCGGGTTGCCTGGAAGCCCAAAAGCGAGGCCGCCTTCGTACGTCCCGAACCACGTCGGCTTGCCCGGCCGGAGCGCGACTCCCCAGAAGCGCTCGCTCGCACCCGCGGCGGCGAACGCCTCCTTTACGTGGTCGTGGTCGCCGACGGAGACACCCCCGCAGAAGATGGCGACATCGGCCTGGGTCGCGCGAGCGGCCGCGTCGCGTGTTGCCTCCAGGTCGTCGGGGCAGCGCTCGACGCTCACGACGTCCGCACCGGCGAGCCGTGCGAGAGCGGGCAAGGTGAAAGCGTTCGAGTTGCGGACTCCGCCGGAGCGCATCGGCTCCGAAGGGGCCAGAAGCTCATCGCCCGTCGAGACAATTGCGACGGTCGGCCTGCGCGCGCACTCCGGCTCGGCGATCCCGATCGACGCCAGAACACCGACCTCTGCCGACCCGAGCATCGACCCGGCGCGGAGGACCTTGTCGCCCGAGCGGATGTCCTCACCCGCCCGGCGGATGTCACGGCCTGGCTCGACTTCGACGCTGATCGAAACCTCACCGTCCGAAGCGGTCGTGTCCTCAACCCGCACCACTGCGTCGGCGCCATCCGGCACCACTGCGCCGGTCGAAATGCCGAAGGCCTGGCCGGCGGCGAGCTCCTCGCCGGCCGGAGCCCCAGCGCGAGACTCGCCTGCAAGCCTCAGCGTCGCGGGCGCGTCGGAGCTCGCGCCGGCCGTGTCGCTCGCGCGAACGGCATAGCCGTCCATGGCAGAGTTGTCCCAGCCAGGGACATCCTCGGACGATGTCGCATCGGCGGCCAAGACCCGCCCGAGCGCGTCATTCAGCGGCACCCGCTCGGCCGGGAGCGCCCCGCCGACCTCGGCCAATACGGCGGCCCGAGCATCGGCAACTGGAAGCAGATCAGCCACAGCGCCGAGCCTAACCCCACCCCATGGCCGCGGGCTTTGCGAGACTCGCGGCGTGTCCGGGCCTTCCCAACGCCGACTCCCCCTCGGCGCCGTGCTGGCGGGCGGCGCCGCGGCCCGGCTGGGCGGCGCCAAGGCAACGGCCGAGCTCGCGGGGCGGCCGCTCATCTCGTATCCCCTCGAGGCTCTCGCCCAGGCCGGAATCGCCTCCTTCGTTGTCGCCAAGGCGGACAGCTCGCTCCCTGCCCTCGAGGTCCCGATCGTCACCGAGCCCGACGAACCGCGACATCCCCTCGCGGGCGTCGTCGCTGCTCTGGCGCACGCTGGAACCCGCGGCGCCCTCGTCCTCCCGTGCGACGCACCCTTCGTCTCCCCCACGCTCCTACGGGTCCTCGCAAGCGCGAAGAGCACCACCGGGGTCCGATCGGGCGGCCGCATCCACCCCCTGTTCGCCTTCTACAGCTACGAGAGCCTCGAACACCTGGAGTCGGCCACGGAGGCCGGTGACTCCGCCACCGACGCTCTCGAAGACTTGGACCCGGACTGGATCGAAGCCATTGAACGCGAGACGTTCAACGTGAACTCGCTCGCCGATCTGGCGCGCGCGGAAGACCTCCTCAGGCAGCCTCGATCGTGACGCGTGTGTTGTAGTCGGGGATGCCGGCCTCGGCGGAGCGGACCTCATCGGCGATCAGCACGTTCCCCTCGGGCCAATGGACCTGGGCATTGCCGGGCGCGATCGGCGCCAGATGGACACGGCAGCGAAGCTCGCCGGTAGCGCTGCGAAGCAGCACCTCCTGGCCCCCGGCAACGCCGAGCCGGTCGGCGTCCGCCGCAGAGATCATCACGGCCTCGCGCGTTGCGCCGGTGAGTGCGTCCTTTGACTTCTGGACCATCGAGTTGAACTGCTTGCCCCGGCGAGTTGAGAGCAGCAACGAACCGTCGCCGTTGTCCGCGATCGGCGCGGGTGGCCTGACCAGGGAGAAATGCGCGCGCCCGTCCGCGGTAGGGAAGTTCGCGCCGTCGGGATAGTGGCGCCCGCCGTACTGGAACGAGTCGCCGCCTTCCCGCAGGCCCGCGATCGGCGCGTACAGGGGCACCGCTTGGGCGATTTCGGCGCGGAGCTCGGGAGTGCCTGAAACGTGCAGCGCGCCCGCAAGTTCTGGCCGAACGCGGGCGGCAAGGTCCAGTAGGACCTGCCACTCGGCGCGCGCCTCGGCGATGCGCGGCCCGGGGATCTCCGGGCTCAGGATCACGCGGCGCTCGGTCGAAGTCTCGGTCACGCCGCCAGGGATCTCGTAGCGCGTCGCCGCCGGGAGGATGAGCACGGCCTCGCCCGGCTCGGCGAGCATCTGGCTGGAGACGACGATGTCCATGTGGATCCGAAGCGCCGTTCGCTCGAGCGACTCGCGGACGCGCGCAGGATCGGGCAGGACGTCCAGAAAGTTGCCGCCTGAAGAGAAGAGGACGTCCAGCTCGCCACGGTGCGCCGCGTCCAGCATCTCGGGAGCCTTGAGGCCCGGTTTGGTGGGCACGTCGAAGCCCCACAGCTCGGAGAAGCGGCGCGCGTTCTCTTCATCGACAGGCAACCCGCCGGGAAGCGCGGTCGAGTAGCACCCCATCTCGGCCCCGCCCTGGACACCCGAATGGCCCCGGATGGGCATCAGGCCGCAGCCCGGCTTGCCGACCCATCCCCGGGCGAGCGCCACGTTGACGATCGCCCGCACTCCGTCCTCGCCGCCGGCGTGCTGGGTCACCCCCATGCTCCAGACCAAGATCCCGCGCTGTGAGTTGCCGATGAGGTGAGCGAGGCGGAGCATGTCCCCCCGTGTGGCGCCGGCAGCCAGCGCGAGCTCGTCCCAATCGGAGTTCAGAACGGCATCGCGAAGCTCGCCGAATCCCTCCGTGTGGTCGGCGACGAACTCCTCGTCAAGCCAGCCGTGCTCGATCAGGTGCCGCAAGACCCCGGTCAGGAACGCGACGTCGCCGCCGATGTTGAGGCCGAAGAAGTCGTCCGCGATCCTGGTCCCAAAGAGAGCCGACTCTGCCTTGGACGGGATCCAGTAGCGCTCCATCCCGGGCTCGCGAAGCGGGTTGAGGACGGCGACGCGCGTGCCCGCCTTCTTCGCCTGGTGTAGGTACTTGGTCGTCACCGGCTGGTTGTTGGCGACGTTCGAGCCGATGAAGACGATCAGGTCGGTCCCGATCCAATCCGAATACGAGCAGGTCGAGGCTGCGACGCCGAGCGCCTCTTTGAGGCCGAAGGTCGAGGGGGAATGGCAGACGCGGGCGGCGTTGTCGATCGAGTTCGTGCCGATCGCCCGCGCAGCCTTCTGGGCCGCGTAGTACGACTCGTTCGGCATCCCGCGCGAGGTGAGGTAGAAACCGGCGCGCTCGGCTCCCGCCTCCCGGATCCGGCGTGCCGTGAGGTCGAGCGCCTCGTCCCATCCGATCCGCTCGAAGCCGGGCTGGCCGGCGCGCCGGAGCATTGGATGCGGGATGCGCCCCAGTCGGCGGAGCTCGTCGCCGCGCATCCGCTCCAGCGCCGAGACGTCGGCGAGCACCGATGCGTCGAGCGGTCCCATCGTGTTCAGGCGAAGCAGGCGGAGGCGGATGTTGCAGAGATGGATGCCGTCGAGGGTCCAGTCGTGAAGGCCCTTCGTCCCGAGCGCGCACCCGTCGCAAACCCCGTCGGAGAGAATGCGACCCGCGTAAGCGGCCTGGTCACGGTTCTCCCATGCGGCGCGGAAGACTTCGGCGAAGTTGTTAGGGCGCTGCTCCCCGAAGCCGAACGGCTTGAGCGACGCCCAATCCGAGGGCGTGGGCCGCTTCACCGGCTTGCGCAGTCCGTCGTTCTCCGCCATTGCGGTCTATCTTCGCAAGTGTCAGATGAGGACCTTTAGGTCCGAAAGCAGCAGGTGCAAGCGCCGAAGGCGCGCGTAAGAGGTGTCTTTGAAGGAAGATCACGCAACGACCACTCGAGTGCAGCGGGATGGCGTGGAGGACTTCGTGGCGGTGGAAGAGCCGCTCGAGATCCGCGTGGACGGCTCGCCGCTCGCGGTGACGATGAGGACCCCCGGCGACGACGAGGAGCTCGCGCTCGGCTTCCTCTACGGCGAAGGCCTGATCGACGGCCCGCACGACGCGGGCATGACGGACGACCTCGCGGGAAACGTCGTCGAGGTCGCAGGCCCGCTCCTTCGCGACCCTGGCGCGCGCAGCTTCTACACGACCTCGTCGTGCGGGGTCTGTGGCAAAGGCGCAATCGAGCAGGTCGAGGTGATCTCGGCGCCCCTGGCGGATGGGCCCCATATCGAGCGCGACCTCCTCGCGGTCCTTCCGGATCGCCTTCGTCAGCCTGGGTTCGAGCGGACCGGCGGCCTCCACGCGACCGGACTCTTCGACCAGTGGGGCTCGGTGATCTGCGTCCGCGAGGACGTCGGCCGCCACAACGCGATGGACAAGGTGATCGGCTGGGCGCTTCGCGACGAGCTGGTCCCCCTTCGCGATTTCGTGCTGTGCGTATCGGGCCGCCTCTCGTTCGAGTTGGTCCAGAAGGCCTGCGTTGCAGGCGCCCCGATCCTGGTCGGAGTCGGAGCGCCCAGTTCGCTCGCGATCGAGCTCGCGTTGGAGCGCGGCCTCACCCTCGCGGGCTTCGCGCGGAACGGCTCGGTGAACGTTTATGCGGGAGACCAGCGGGTGCGGGGTTAGCGGCCCACGCCTTGTGCGAAGCTTCCGCTGATGGCGACGAAGACCGTCCACCGCCAGTGCAACCTGTGCGAGGCGCATTGCGGCATCACCGTCGAGGTCGACGGAGCCGAGGTCCTGAGGATCACCGGCGACAAGGACGACCCGACTTCGAAGGGCTACATCTGCCCCAAGGCCGCGGCACTGACCGACCTGTACACAGACCCCGACCGGCTATCGAAGCCGATCAAGCGGGTCGGAGACAACTGGGTCGAGATGGAGTGGGAAGAGGCGCTCGACTTCGCGGCCGACGGCCTCAAAGCCGTCCATGCCCGCCACGGCACCGACAGCCTTTCGTCCTACATCGGCAACCCGAGCGCGCACACCTGGTCGCTCCTGTCCGTGATTCCACTTCGCGAGGCGCTAGACACCAAGAACCACTCGTCGGCAACGTCCACGGACCAGCTGCCTCAACACCGCACGTCAGCCGAGATGTTCGGCAACCTCGGGCTCTTCCCGGTTCCCGACATCGACCAGACCGATTACCTCCTGGTGCTTGGCGCGAATCCATCCGTTTCGAACGGCTCGCTCATGAGCGCTCCCGGTGCCAGGCACCGCCTTCGCGACATCGTCAAGCGCGGAGGGACGGTGGTGGTCGTGGACCCGCGCCATACCGAGACCGCCAAGACCGCGTCGGAGCACGTCGCGATCCAGCCTGGCGGAGACGCCTTCCTCCTCCTCGGAATGCTGAACGTCATCTTCGCCGAGGAGCTCGCGCAGGTCCCCGAGATCTGCACCGGCGCCGAGCAGGTCGAATCGATCGCCGCGGCATGGACCCCTGAGCGGGCGGCGCCCCTCGCCGGGGTCGACGCGGAAACGATTGAGCGCCTTGCCCGTGACTTTGCGGCCGCGCCGACCGCCGCCGCCTACGGGCGCGTTGGCGTCTGCCAGCAGCGCACGGGAACTGTCATCCATTGGCTGATCAACGTCCTTAACGCGGTCACCGGCAACCTCGACCGCGAAGGCGGAGTCATGTTCCCGGAGCCGTTCATCGACCTGACGCTCCTCCTGAGGCTCGCGGGACGCGGCGGCCCGAAAGGCTTCGGCCGCTGGACCCAGCGCGTCAGCGGGCTTCCCGAGATGAACGGCGAGGTTCCAATCTCCGGCCTCGCCGATGAGATTCTCACCCCCGGCGAGGGACAGGTCCGCGGTCTTTTGGTCTTCGCGGGGAACCCGGTGATGTCGGCGCCGGGAGGAAGGAAGCTCGACGAGGCGCTCGAGGATCTGGAGTTCATGGTCTCGATCGATCAGTACGTGAACGAGACGAACCGGCACGCGGACGTGATCCTGCCTCCCGTCTCGGCCCTCGAACGGGACGAGGTCGACGTCGCGCTGCCGCTGGTCGCTATCCGCAATCACATCCGGTTCAGCCCGGCAGCTGTGCCAAAACGGGAAGGCGGCAAGGAAGACTGGGAGATCTTGAACGGCATCACACGCCGGCTCGGACGCGGAGTGGCGACGAAGGCGCGAGCCGCGGCGCTCGGGGCGAGACTGTCATCGCCTGCCCGCCTGGTCGAATCGTCCATCGCTGCCGGCCCGTACGGAATGCTCCGCCGCGGCCCGATCAAGGGGCTGACGCTGCGCAAGGTGAAGCGCGCCGAGCACGGCGTCGATCTGGGGCCGATGAAATCGCGGCTACCCGGCGCACTCCTCTCGCCGGACAAGAAGGTCGCGCTCGCGCCTCCCGCGCTCGTTGGCGAGGTCGCCGAGCTGGAGACGATCGCCGCCGAGAGCGAACAAGCCAGGAGCGACGGCTTCGACCTCACCCTGATCGGCCGGCGGATCCTCAACTCGAACAACTCCTGGATGCACAACTCGAAGCGCCTGACCAAGGGGTCGGATCGCTGCACCGCGATGCTGAACCCCCAGGACGCAGCAGCGCGGAGCCTCGAAGACGGGGCCAGCGTGAAGGTCGTCTCCCGGGTCGGCGAGATCGAGGTCCTGCTCCAAGTCACTGACGAGCTACGGCCGGGCGTCGTGTCGATCCCGCACGGGTTCGGCCACAAATCCCGCAAGGGTGTTGGCTGGAAGCACGCCGCATCGCTCCCGGGCGCGAGCGTCAACGACATCACGGATCCCTCGGTGCTCGACGGGCTGACCGGCAACGCCGCCTTCAACAGCGTGCCCGTCCGGCTCGAAGCCGCTTAGGCCGGCGCTAGCCCACGCGGTCAGCGATGAGCTTCATCGCTCCGAGGCCAAGCGCCGCGCCCACGAAGAGCCCGAGGAAGATCCCGAGGTTGCCCAAAAGCGCCCAGAGCCCGAAGAACGCGGCACAGAAGACCACAACGAAGACGGCCATCGCAAGCAGGGACCGAGTCGGCAAGCCACCGACCGGAGTCTTGACCTGAGAGCCTTCGAGCAGCGACTCGCCGTGCTTCTCCAGTGCTCCGCCGGTGTCCTCGAGCCCCGCTTCGTCCTTCGTATCGGGCCGGTCGAAGCCCTCGTCGTCGCCAGCCGAGACCTCGCCCGCCTCCTGCTCGGCAAAGTCCTCATCGCCTTCGTCTCTGGGCTCCGCCAGCGGCTCTGAGCCGTCGTCGTGGCGCAGGTCTTCCTCGTCGGCCAGCTTACGCTCCCAGTCGCCCGGCGCGGTCGTCTCTTGACCAGACTCGCTCGTTTCGCGCTGTTCGCTTTCGGACATTGCTCGCCTCTACCCGAAAGCGTGCTTTCAACTCAGATGAGCTCAACCTCGTCGCCGACACGAAGCTCGCCCGCCGTCGCGACTTCGCATAGGACGCACATGCGGGTATCGAACTCGTCGTTGATCCTGCGAAGGACATTGGGGTCCACCTCGAGGTTGTCGGGGTCGATCGTTGTCATGACGCAGCGCACGCAGCGATCCACGACGTCTAGCTCGACGCCGCCCAGGCGCAGCCGCCTCCCCACCCACTCGTTTTCCGCTAGCCCCTCGACTCCCTCGATCACGATGTTCGGCCGGAGACGCCGCCGGTCGACGCCGAGCGCCGCGATCGCCCCGTCCGTTGCGACCAGGATCGAGCGATCGTCGAAGTGGCGACCAAGCGGTGCCATGTCAGCACCTGGCCCGGCGGCGTCGCGAATCAGGCTCAGGGCCTCGTCGCTTCCCCAGGCGTGCCCGTCGATCGTGGGCTCGCCGTTCTCGCCCAGCCCCGACTGAAGCCCCAGGAGGCGCTTCGCGGTGCGGCCCGTCATGCGAGCGCCCTTGTGGTCGACGACCTGGGTGGAGCGGTCCCCGCGGAAGCCATCGGACAGGACGTCCACCTGCTCGAGCGACTCGCCCCGCAGGGACTTGACCGAATAGCGCCAGAGCTCGGCGACCTTCAAGCTGAGCCCCCCGCCGCTAGGGGAGGCCGGGCTCCAGCCCCAAGCCGCCGAGCCAGGACGAGGGCCACGCCAACGCCAAAGCCAATGGCAAGGCTCCCCGCGATGAGCGTCACGAAGCCGACGGTGGCAGCGATGACGCGGTCGCCGACGCCTTCGAGCCGTGCTGCAAGCATGCCGTGTTGAATTGCGACATAGAGGAGCATTCCCGCGAGCGCTCCGGGCGCCACGACTTGGAGAATGCCGGGGAGCGAGGACCCGAATACAAGTCCGAGGAAGACCAGGAGCCCGCCGGCCATCGCGGTCGCGAGCCACGTTCGGGCGCCGAGCTTGTAGTGCGCGGTGACTCCGCCCGCGCCATGACAAACGGGCAACCCTCCCAGCCCTCCCGCAAACAGATTTGCCATCCCGATGGATGCTGCGAGCCGCCGCGGAGTTACGCGTCGCGCGCGCTCGCCGAAGTACTCGCGCTCAGCATCTGCCGTCGCAACGATCGAGTTGCCGAACGTCAGCGGGACTTGGGCGAGCACGAGCGCCGTCAGCGCTTCGGCGAACGCTGCGCCGTCAGGGAGATCAAAGTCAGGAGCCGTCGGTCCCAGCGTCACTTCCGGCAAGCCACCGACGGCGACTCCCACGACTGCGCCCGCACCGAGGACGGCGAGGCTCCCCGGGAATCCCAGCGCACCCCGGCAAACAGCGTCGCACAGCCGCCGGCCGCCATCGCAACACCCACCCACGGTTCAATCGGCGGCAGAGCGCTCCAGTTTCCCTGTCTGGCCAGGTCCAAAGCTGCCTTTGCGAGCAGCAACGCAACCGCGGCCTGGATCCCACGCACCAACACAATCGGAAAGCGCTCAGCCAACCAGCCGGCGAGTCCAGTGATCGCCAGGCCTGCCATCACCACCGACATCAGCAGGGCACCCGCGGCGAGTACTTCTGCGCTCAGGCCGAGCGCGATCGCGGCGGCGGCAAATGCCTTCAGCGGCTGGACGGGGACCGGGATCCGGAAGTAGAGCGCCGTGGCAATGTAGGTCAGCCCGACGCCGGCGAAGACGACGGTGGCATCGAGACCGTTCAGCGTGACCAGGGCGATCGCGAGCGGGATCAGGAGACCCCAGTCGCCAACGCCACCCGCGAACTCTCGGATCAGGGCTCGGGGCGTAGAGCGCGTCTCAATCGCTGGGGGCGACGTCATCGGCAAGATCCTTCAGCTCGGCGATCGGACGCCCGCTCAGGCCGGCGAGATAGCACGCGATCGGCGCGGCAGTGCGCTCCGATGCGTGAGCGGCTATGGCCGCCAGGTCCAAAAGCTCCTCGACAATGGCCGCATCGGGCGGCTCGGCACCTATCGCAGCGGCGAACTCGGCGATCCAGTCCTCCGGCTTCATCTCATCCTCCAATCGCGCTCATCGAGCGTGCTGGTGCGATGAAGCCCGGGTCGTTCACGTGGTGCTTGAGCTCCTTGCGCCAGACGGCGCTGCGGATGATGTCTGCGAGATCCGCGTCGGACGCCCCCTCCCGCATCGGATCGCGCAGGCTCGTCTCGTGCATAGAGAACAGGCAGGTGCGCAGCTCACCGTCGGCGGTGAGGCGGATGCGGTTGCAGTCGGCGCAGAACGGCTGGGAGACGGGATTGATGAAGCCGATCTCGCCTTGTCCGTCGGCAAAGGCGTAGACGCGGGCCGTGGCGTGCGGCTCGCGCTCGAGGGGCTCCAACGGATAGCGCTCGTGGATCAGAGCCCGCACTTCGTCGCCTGTCAGGACCTGCGAGCGGTCCCAGGCCCGGTCGCCGTCGAGCGGCATGAACTCGATGAAGCGCACCTGGAAGTCGGTGCTCCGCGCCATCTCGGCGAAGCGGTACACCTCGTCCTCGGTGAAGTCGCGGATGGCGACGGCGTTGACCTTGATGGGCCGCACCTGTTCGTACGACGCGATCGCCTCGAGCCCACGAAGCACCTGAGGCAGGGCGTCGCGGCGCGTGATCTCGTGGAAGCGGTCGCGAGCCAGCGAGTCCACAGAGACATTGATCCGGTCGATTCCGGCGTCGACGAGTGCAGCCGCATCGCGTTCGAGCAGGTAGCCGTTGGTCGTGACCGACAGATCCCGGATGCCCTCGATCCCACGGAGCATCGAGACGAGATACGGGAAGTTCCTGCGGGCAAGCGGCTCGCCGCCGGTCAGGCGCACGTCTTCGACGCCAAGCCCGCTCAGGATCCCCACCAGGCGCTCGATCTCCTCGAAGGAGAGGACCTCCGAGCGCTCAAGCCATTTCATCCCCTCGGCCGGCATGCAGTAGCGACAGCGGAAGTTGCAGCGGTCCGTCACGGACACCCGCAGGTCCGAGATGACCCTGCCGTGGGCGTCGTGGAGCAACTCGGTCACCTAACGATTGTTACAAGTGAAGGATGTTCAGCCTCTAACCTCCTTTTCCTTGTCGTCTCTTACCAAGGCAAACTTGCTTCTTCTGGGGTTGCTGGTCCTTCACACGATCGACCATGCGGCTGGCCAGCCAACCCGTGAACTGCCCGGGTCGTCGAGCCTTGTCGGCGCAATCGGTTTCGCACTGACAGCCGGATCCGCTTGGCTTGCACTCCAGCGCTCGCCGCTTGCGCCAGAGGTCTCCGCGGTTGTCGGAGCGCTCACTTCCGCAGGCATCATCCTCATCCACCTCTTTCCGTCGTGGTGGACCTGGGTCTCCGACCCGTACTGGGATTTCAACGCGAGCTTTCTCAGTTGGCTTTCGGTGATCGCTCTCCTGGGCTCCTCCCTTTACCTCATGGCGCTTGGCCTCCGCTATCAGCGCTACCGGCACGTCAAGCCGTACTACCGGCACTAACCGGGCTGAAGCTGGGGGGCTGTCATGCCGCGTGCCTTGGCGATCGTGCATCAGCCGGACGCCGGTCCAGGCGTGTTCCGCGATGAGGCGCTCGCACTCGGGTGGGAGATGGACTCGTGGCTGATCCCGACCGGCGACGCGCCGCCAGGCGACCCTCGCTCCTATGACGCCGTCTTCTCGTTCGGAGGGGCGATGCACTCCGACCAAGAGTCCGAGCACCCGTGGCTGCGCGACGAGAAGGAGCTCCTCGCGCGCCTGCTCGACGCGGGCGTTCCCACCATGGGCGTTTGCCTTGGGTCCCAGCTCCTGGCCGAAGCGGCCGGCGCGCGTGCGGAGCGGGCGCCCCAGCCGGAGATCGGCTGGTACGAGCTGGAGCTCACGCCTGAAGGCGCGCGTGACCCGGTGCTGGGCGGAATCGACTCACCCTTTGAGGCGTTCCAGTGGCACTCGTACCGGTCACCGCTGCCCCCCGGCGCCGTCGAGCTGGCATCGAACGCCATCGCGATGCAGGCATACCGGATCGGAGACTCGGCATGGGGCATCCAGTTCCACGCCGAGGTCTCGACGGAGGACGCTGTGAGCTGGGCAGTGAACTACGTGGTCGACGAGGACGCGGTCAAGATGGGCATCGACCCCGACGAGCTGAGCGCCCAGATCCTGCTGCGGATCGGCGACTGGAACCGTCTCGGCCGCGACCTCTGCGCCCGCTTCCTGAGCGTGGCCTAGAGCCTCGCCGGGGAACCGGCGTAAAAGCTGCGGCGGACTGTTAGAAACCCCAATCCGTCAGCAATCCGATTGGGGAATTAGTGGCCGTACTCAACACCTGGCATATCCATCGCGAGGAGATCTTGCGGATCGGCGGAGTCGCCCTGGGCTTGGCGTCGATGGTGATCGTCCTCTCGACCCCCCACCACGGCGACTCCGCGTCCGAGATGGGGATGCTGATGGGCACCGCATTCCGCAACGTCGTCGCCGGCTTGGTAGTGGCCGCCTTGGCGACCTACATCTGGCGGCGCGTCTACTGGTACGAGAGAGCGCCTTGGAGCAGGATCACGCCGGAGGCGGCGGCCCTCGCCGGAATGGTCGCGCTCGCCCTCGCGGTCGCGCTGGGCGGCCCTGAGACCGCTGCGACGCTCAGTTCTGGCCCGGGGTGAGGTAGGCGCCCGAAAGGCCGCCGTCCGCCATGAAGGTCGTGGCGGTGACGAAGCTCGACTCATCCGAGGCCAGGAAGAGCGCGGCGTTTGCGATCTCCTCAACCTCGCCGAAGCGGCCCATCGGTATGTGAATGAGGCGCTTTGCGGCTCGCTCTGGATCCTCCGAGAAGAGCTCTCGCAAGAGCGGGGTATTGATCGGTCCCGGGCAGAGCGCGTTCACGCGCACGCCCCGGGCCGCGAACTCGACGCCGAGCTCACGCGATAGCGAGAGCACCGCGCCCTTCGAGGCCGTGTAGGAGATCTGCGACACCGCCGCGCCCATGACGGCGACGAACGACGCGGTGTTGATGACAGAGCCTCCGCCCCGCTCCAGGAGGTGCGGGATGCCGTGCTTGCAGCAGAGGAATACCGAGCGGACGTTCACGTCCTGGACGAGCTGCCACGCCTCGAGCGTCGTATCGGTGACCGTGGTGTCGGCGTTGGGGTTGATGCCAGCGTTGTTGAAGAGGACGTCGATGCCGCCCATCTCCTCACGGACGCGTTCATACATGGCCGCGACCTCGTCTTCGTGGGTGACGTCGCACTCGATCGCGAGTTCGCCCTCGGACTCCGGGCTGAGATCCACGCCGACGACCCGCGCGCCCTCGGCCATGAAGCGCCGAGCCGACTCCGCGCCGATCCCGCTCCCGGCCCCGGTGATCACGCATACCTTGCCTTCGAGCCGCCCCATCAGGAGTACACCCACCGGCACATGCTGCTTTCGCAGCTAAAGCTGCTCATCCGCCTTCCTCTGTCTTGTAGAAAACGTTCTTGACGTCCGTGTAGGCGTCGAGCGCGTCCGGGCCGAGCTCGCGCCCCACGCCCGACTGCTTGAAGCCGCCGAATGGCGTCGAGACGCGCACCGACGCGTGCGAGTTGATCGAGAGGACGCCGGTGTCGATCGCGCGCGCCACCCGCAGCGCTCGCGCGCCGTCGCGCGTCCAGATCGAGCCGGAGAGGCCGTAGATCGTGTCGTTCGCAAGCCGGATCGCCTCCGCTTCGTCTTGAAACGGAATGACGCACGCAACCGGGCCGAAGATCTCCTCGCGCGACGCGCGGTCGTCGTTCGTCATCGGCGCGAGCACGGTGGGCGGGAACCAAAAGCCTTGGCCGTCCGGCGCGGAGCCGCGGAAGACGACATCGTCCTCGGTCACGAACGATCCGACCGTCTCGCGCTGGTCGGCAGAGATGAGCGGGCCCATCTCCGTCTCGTCCGAAAGCGGGTCCCCGACCCGCATCTCCCGAACGGCCGGCTCCATCGCGGCCAGGAAGCCGTCCATCGCCGAGGCCTCGACCAGGATGCGCGATCGCGAGCAGCAGTCCTGTCCGGCGTTCCCGAAGACGCCGGCGGGCGCGGCGCGGCCGGCCGCCTCAATGTCGGCGTCAGCGAAGACGACGTTCGCCGACTTGCCCCCAAGCTCGAGCGTCACGCGCTTGATCGTCCCCGCCGCCCCCTCGGCGATTCCGCGCCCCACCTCGGTGGAACCGGTGAAGGCGATCTTTGCGACATCGGGGTGCTCGACCAGGCGTTGGCCGCACACCGAGCCGGGCCCCACGACGACGTTCAGCACTCCCTCGGGCAGACCGGCGTCGAGCGCGATGCGCTCCAGTTCGATCGCCGTCAACGGCGTGAGCTCGGCAGGCTTCAAGACGACCGTGTTGCCGGCCGCAAGCGCAGGCGCGGTCTTCCACGAGGTGATGACGAGCGGGAAGTTCCAGGGAACGATCAGCCCGACAACGCCCATCGGCTCGCGGAAGGTCATGTCCACCCCGCCGGCCACCGGGATCGTGCGGCCCACCAGCCGCTCGGGAGCGGCCGCGTAATAGCGGAAGCAATCGACGACCATGCCGATCTCGCCGCGGGCGTCCGAGATCGGCTTGCCGGCGTTGCGCGCCTCGAGCCTGGCGAGATCCTCCGACTCCGATTCGATCTGGCCGGCGAGGCGGTGAAGGAGCGAAGCCCGGTCGCTCGGCGAGACTGCCCGCCACGCGGGGAACGCCTCCTTTGCGGCGGCGACTGCGGCGTCCACCTCTTCGGCGCCGGCGCGCGGCACCTCGGCCATGATTTTTTCGGTCGCGGGCTCGACGACCGCGAGGCTCACGCCGCCACCTCCTGGCGCGCAGCTGCCTCGACGAGCGCGCGGAACGGCGCCCCGTCGCGGACCTCCTCGGGGTGCCACATGAATCCGACGGCAAACGAGCGCTCCGGCAACTCGACCGCCTCAACCAGATCGTCGGGCACCGACCAGCCCGTGGCGACGAGGCCATCGCCCAGCCGGTCGAGTGCCTGATGGTGGTGGGAGCGGATCTCCGCGTGCTCTGTGCCCGCGGCCCGCGCTGCCAGCGACCCCGGCTCGAGCCGCACCTCGTGGGTCGAGAATTCGCCAACGACCTCCACGTGTTGAGTGGAGTCGCCGAGGTGCTGGTTCAACGTCCCGCCGCGGGCCACATTGAGGATCTGCGTGCCGCGGCAGATTGCGAGCACCGGCATGTCTCGCTCGATCGCACCGCGGCAGAGGGCGATCTCGAAGGCGTCGCGCTCGGCCTTGTAGCCGACCGTCTTCGGGTCCGGCTCGGCGCCGTAGCTCGCCGGGTCCAGGTCCGCGCCCCCCGAGAGGACGAGCGCATCGAGCACGTCGAGAAGCTCCGCCGGATTCGACGCACTGCGCTCCTCGGCGGGCAGGAGAACGGGGATTCCGCCGTTATCTGCCACGCATTCTGAGTAGTGGCGCTGCGAGATGTTCACCTCGGTGTCGCGCCAGACGACCCAGCTCGCGCTCTCGAGCGCGGCGGTGATCCCCACCACCGGTCGCCTGCCGCTCGTCGTCACCTCAGACACCTACCGACACATGCTGCTTTCGGGGCAAGCCCCTCATTACAGTCTTTCGAAGCCGCGGAACTTCTCCCAGTCGGTAACCGCGGCCTCAAACGCGTCCAGCTCGACCTGCGCGTGGTTGATGTAGTGGTCGACTACCTCCTGGCCGAAGGCCTCGCGAGCAAGGTCGGACGCGGCGAACCGGTCGCGCGCGTCGTAGAGGTTCTTCGGCACGCGCGGCTTGTCGGAGGCGTAGGCGTTGCCCTCGAGCGGGGGCTCGAGCACGAGCTCCGAGTCGATCCCGTCGAGCCCCGCGGCGATCATCGCGGCCAGCGCCAGGTAAGGGTTGACGTCGGCGCCCGGGAGGCGATTCTCGACGCGAAGCGACTGACCGTGGCCGACGACCCGCATCGCGCAGGTGCGGTTGTCCACGCCCCACGCGACCGCGGTGGGCGCGAACGATCCCTCCGCGAAGCGCTTGTAGGAGTTCACATGCGGGGCGAAAAACAGCGTCAGCTCCTCCAGATGGGCAAGCTGCCCCGCGACGAAGCGGTCGAACATCTGGCGGTCGTCGCCGAAAGCGTTGCCGCCGCTCTCGTTGCCGAGCGAGCAGTGGATGTGGCAGGAATTGCCCTCTTCGGAGTCCCACTTCGCGATGAAAGTGATCGAGTGGCCCTCCTGTGCGGCGATCTCCTTGGCGCCGTTCTTATAGATCGCGTGGTCGTCGGCCGTGCGCAGGGCGGGGCCGTAGAGGAAGTTGATCTCGTGCTGGCCGAGGTTGCATTCGCCCTTCGAGTTCTCGACCGTCATCTCGGCGCCCCCCATGTCGTTGCGGATCCGGCGGATCAGCGGCTCCACCCTGGCCGAGCCGAGCAAGGAGTAGTCGATGTTGTAGAGGTTCGCCGGCTCGAGGTCTCGATACCCCTGTTTCCAGGCGTCTTCGTACGAGGTCTTGAAGACGATGAACTCGAGCTCCGTGCCCGCGTTGCAGATGAGTCCCCGCTCGGCGAGCCGGTCGAGCTGGCGGCGCAAGATCTGGCGCGGCGAGGCGACGACGTCCTTGCCGTCGGCCCAGGCGAGGTCTGCCATGACGAGGACGGTGGCGGGATGCCACGGGATCGGCCTCAGCGTGTCGAGGTCCGGCTTCATCTCGAAGTCGCCGTAGCCGCGCTCCCACGAGGACATCTCGTATCCCGAGACGGTCTCCATGTCGACGTCGACAGCCAGGAGGTAGTTGCAGCCCTCCGCCCCGTGCTCGACCACGACGTCGAGGAAGTGCGAGGCGGTGAGGCGTTTGCCCTGAAGCCGCCCCTCCATGTCCGCGATCGCGAGCAGCACGGTGTCCACCGTGCCGTCCGCGACCGCTTTCTTCAGCTCGTCCAGTTTCATTCGTGAGGGGTTTCCCCGAAAGAAGCTGGTGCGGTTGGATGGGTCACCTCGTCAACGTAGCTCCACCCGGCGCAGCGGCTACTGGAACTCCTCGGGGATGTGCTCGACGTTGGGATCGTCGATCGTCCGCTCCTGGCCGGTGAAGTGGCCCTTCGCGCGCCTCCATCCGAGCGCGACAAAGAGAACCACGAGTCCGATCACCACTGGCGCGTAGTTCGCGTAGTTCGCATCCCACGCGTCATCCCACGGCACACCGAGCGGGCTCGTAGGCAGCAATCCGATGAAGCAGATGAACGCGATCCAGATGACCGCGATCGGGTTCATCCATTTCCAGTGGCGGCCGATGTTCCAGCTCTCCGCCGGCTCGAACTCATCGCCCATGCGCCAGCGCAGGTAGATCGGGATGGCGAAACAGACGAAGAGGCCGATCACGCAGATCGAGATCACGGCGAAGAACGCGACCGGCAGCACGGTGCCGGGCGCCCCCCAAAGAGCCGGGATGGTGACGATTAGCGCGAGCGCGGCCATGCCCATGACGGCGTTGAACGGAACGCCGTCGCGATTGACCTTCGAGAATTGGCGCGAACCCGGCATCCCACGATCACGCGAGAACGCGAACGCCATACGCGAGGCACTCGTCAAACAGGCAAGCCCGCAGAAGAGCTGCCCAACCGTGCAGATTATGAGAACGGCTTTGAACCCGGCCGAGTCGAGAGCGCCGCTGAGGACAGCGAATACCGAGCCGACGCCGAACCCGTTCTCGGCGTCGCTGATATTCGCTGGGTCTTGCACAGCGAACGTGATCGCGAGCAATACGAGCCACCCGATGATCGCGGAGTAGAAGATCGACTTCCAGACTCCTCCGGCGGCGGCCCTCGACGCTCCGCGCGTTTCCTCGGAGAGGTGAGCCGAGGCGTCGAAGCCGGTAATCGTGTACTGCGTGAGCAGGAATCCGATCGGTAGAAGGTAGATCCAGAAGAAGAACCCACCGGTCGACCCGTCGTCGAAGCCCGAGTTGTTCAGACGCTCACCGAACACGAAGCTGAAGTCCTGATGCGTGTCGGGAACGATCACAAGGAGCGCGATGATCACCGCGACTCCGATCACGTGCCACCACACGGACACGTTGTTGATCATCGCCAGGAGGTTGGTCCGGAAGATGTTGATGATCGCTGTGGAAACCAGAATGATCACGAACAAGACGAACGTCTCGGCGAGGATGTGCTCCGCATCGCCGAAGTTCATGCCGAAGACATCGACCCCATAGGCCCCGAGGGTCACGTTCAAGAACCCGGCGCATGCGTACTGAACGGACGCGACGACGCCGATGAGGCCGACCAGGTTGAACCAGCCGGTCCACCAGGCCCACTTGGGTCCTCCCAACTTGCCTGAGAACCAGTAGATGCCGCCAGACGTTGGGTACTTGGCGACCAACTCCGCCAGCGAGAAGCCGATGATCAGGATCAGAATCGAGACGATGGGCCAGCCCCATGAGATGGCGATCGGCCCGCCGTTGTTCCACCCGGTCGCATAGGCGGTGAAACAGCCCGCGAGGACCGAGATGATCGAGAACGAGATCGCAAAGTTCGAGAATCCGCTCCACGCCCTGTTGAGCTGCTGTTTGTAACCCAGCTCGGCGAGAAGTCGCTCGTCCTCGTTGGCGTACTGGTCGGCCGGTTTCGTCGTCATGGGGCTCCCCTCATTTCGGACCGCTCCGCCTTTTTCGGGTAAAAGGTGTGCCGGCCCAACCTATGGACGATGCGAGACTAAGCGCAGAAGCGGACGTACGTCAAGTCCCCCAGGACGATCTGGGACAAATCGTCCTACAGCTGACACGAAAGCTTGGACAGTTCGACGGGACGCCTGAGCCGCTCTCCGGGGGCATCACGAACCGCAACTACCGGGCCACTTTCGGCGGCACGAATTACGTGATCCGCGTGCCAGGTAAGGACACTTCACTACTGGGCATCGATCGCGCTGCCGAATTCGCCGCGAACGTCGCCGCCGCGGAGATCGGCGTGGCCGCCCCGGTCGCCGCAATGCTCACCGACCCGCCGGCGATCGTCACCAACTTCATCGAGGGCAGGGCGATGGACGCAGACGAGCTCCGCGAGTCCAAGCCGCTCTGCGACGTCGCCGACGCGCTCAGGGTGATGCACGCCGCGCCGGAGATTCCCTCGCGCTTCGATTCGTTCCGGATCGTCGAGGAGTACGAGCGCGTCGCGCGCGATCTGGGCGTCGAGATCCCCGGGGAGTTCTCCGATGCCCATGCATGCGCCCGGCGGATAGAGGACTCACTCTCGGGGCCGGAGCACGACCCGGTGCCGTGCCACAACGACCTCCTGGCCGCGAACTTCATCTGGGACGGCGAGCGCGTGCGGATCGTCGACTGGGAGTACGCGGGCATGGGCGACCGCTACTTCGACCTCGCCAATTTCGCCGTCAACAACGAGCTGCCCGAGCTGGCCCGGCACGACATGCTTGAGCACTACTTCCGCCGGCCGCCGACCGATCGGCAGCTCGCGACGCTGCATCTCTTCACCTTCATGTCGGACTTCCGCGAGGCGATGTGGGGCGTCGTCCAACAAGGTGCATCGGACATCGAGTTCGACTTCGCCGGCTACACGGCGAAGCATTTCCGCCGTCTCTCCCAGACGGCGGGGGCACCCGAGTTCGCCGAGGCCTTGGAGGCTGCCGGTGGCAATTGATCGCGACCCACCCGACCGCGCGCGCTGCGTAATCATCGGCGGCGGCATCGGCGGCGTCTCGATCGCCTACCACCTCGCCGAGCTTGGTTACGAGGACGTGGTGCTAGTCGAGCGCTCGCAGCTCACGTCGGGCTCGACATTCCACTCGGCGGGCCTCGTCGGCCAGACCCGCGGCTCGGTCTCCCTGACGAAGATGATGATGCATTCGGTCGAGCTCTACCGGCGGATCGGCGACGAGTCGGAGTTCGATCCCGGCTGGGTCGAGTGCGGAGGCATCAAGCTCGCGTCGTCCGAAGAGCGCATGGAGGAGCTTCGGCGCCAGGCCGGCTGGGCCAAGACGTTCGGCCTGCCGCTCGAGCTGATCTCGGCAGACGAGGCGAAGGAGAAGTTCCCGCTGATGTCGACGGAAGGCGTCCTCGGCGCCGCATGGCTTCCGACCGACGGCTACCTGGATCCGTCACAGCTCACCTATGCGTTAGCCGACGGGGCGCGGCGGGGCGGCGTCAGGATCTTCACGTCCACACGCGTGACCGGCATCGAGGTCTCGGACGATCGCGTCAAGGCGGTCGAAACGGATCGCGGCCGCATCGAATGCGAGGTCGTGGTGAACGCGAGCGGCATGTACGCCGCGGAGATCGGGCGGATGGCGGGCGTCCGCGTGCCCGTGATCCCGATGTCCCATCAGTACGTGGTGACGCAGCCGGTTCGCGAGCGATCGAGTGGCGACCGCCTCCCCACGCTTCGCGACCCGGACCTGCTCGTCTACTACCGAGAGGATGGTGAGGGTCTCGTCATGGGCGGCTACGAGCACGACTCGAAGCCCGCCTTCCTTCCCGACGGAACTGGCAGCTTCGACGCGATCCCACCCGACTTCAACGGGCGCCTGCTCGAGGACGAGCCGGACCGCTTCTCAGAGATCGCCGAGAACTCGAAGATCCGCGTGCCTGCGATGAAGGACGCGAAGATCACGAAGCTGATCAACGGCCCCGAAGCCTTCACACCCGACAACGAGTTCTGCCTGGGTGAGACGGAGGTCGCCGGCTTTTTCGTCGCCGCCGGTTTCTGCGCCCACGGCCTGGCCGGAGCTGGCGGCATCGGAATGGTTATGGCAGAGTGGATCTCCGAGGGCGAGCCTTCGCTCGACCTATGGAGCATGGACGTGCGCAGATTCGGCGCCCACTACCGATCCCCGGCGTACACGCACGCGCGGATCCGCGAAACGTACGAGACCTATTACGACATCCGCTACCCCAACCACGAGCGGGAGGCGGGACGACCGTTGCGGGTGTCGACGGCAAACGGGTGGCACGCTGAGCACGGCGCGGCCTTTGGCGAGAAGTCCGGATGGGAGCGGGTCAACTGGTACGAGTCGAACGCCGAGCGGGGGGATGAGTCGCTTCGCCCGCGCGGCTGGGCCGGAATGCACTGGTCGCCCGCGATCGGCGCCGAGCACCTCGCGACGCGCGAGGCGGCGGCGCTGTTCGACGAGTCATCGTTCGCGAAGATGGAGATCTCGGGCCCTGGCGCCGCCGAGTTCGTCGAAGGCCTATGCGACAACCGCGTGGCGCGCGGTGTCGGGCAGATCACCTACACGCAGATGCTGAACAGCCGCGGCGGCATCGAATGCGACTTCACCGTCGCGCGCCTCTCAGAAAACTGGTTCTCGATCGTCACCGGGACGGCGTTCGGACGACACGACCGCAGCTGGATCACGCGCCACCTTCCGGCCGACGGCTCAGTTCAGGTCCACGACGTGACCTCGGCGTACGCCTGCTTCGGCATCTGGGGCCCGCAGGCCCGCGACATCCTCCAGCCGCTGGTGCCGCAGGACCTCGGAAACGAGGCGTTCCCCTACATGACCCTCCAGGACCTGACGGTGGGCCATGTTCCGGTGCGGGCGCTGCGCGTGACCTATGTCGGCGAGCTCGGCTGGGAGCTCTACTGCCCGACCGAGTACGGGCTCGGCCTTTGGCGGGCCTTGTGGTCGGCGGGCGAGCCCCACGGGATCGTCGCCGGCGGATACCGGGCAATCGACTCGATGCGGATCGAGAAGGGTTACCGCGTCTGGGGCGCCGACATCACCCCGGACGAGACGCCTTATGAGGGAAGCGTCGGCTTCTGCGTGAAGCTCGACAAGGAGGGTGGCTTCAAGGGGCGCGAAGCGCTTCTCGAAGCGAAGGAGCGCGGACCCGAAAAGCGCTTGGTGGCGATTCTCCTCGAGGACCCTCGCTCGGTCGTGCTGGGCAACGAGCCGGTCCGGATCGAGGGCGAGATCTGTGGCCGCGTGACCACGGGCGGCTATGGCTACACGCTGGAGCGCTCGATCGCCTACGCGTACGTCCCGCCGGACCGCGCTGAGGCCGGCACCGCGGTCGAGGTCGAAATCTTCGGCCAGTGGATCGCCGGCGAAACCGCCACGGAGCCCCTCTTTGACCCGAAGGGTGAGCGGATCAAGGTCTAGGCAGCGGCGCGCGGCAGAAGCCCGCCCAGGATGTGCTCGGTGCCCTCGATGTGCTCGCGCATTAGGCCGACGGCCCGGGTGGCGTCGCCGCGGCGGAGGAGCTGAACCAGAGAGCGGTGCTGCTCGTTCGAATGCGTGAGGACCTGGTCGGGGTGGGCGATCAGGGCAATCAGGGCGCTCATCGCACCTTGGACCTCGGTCATCTCGGCTACGAGCCGGGGCGAGCGAGCACCCTCGGCGAGCGCGATATGGAAGCGGATGTCAGCGCGCCTGTACTCCTCGAAGTCGCCCACCTCCGACATCCGGTCCACCAGTTCGTCGAGGCGGTCGAGGTCGGCAGCCTCCGCGCGCTCGCTGGCGAGGAGCGTCGCGCCCGTCTCGATCGCGATCCGGTGCTCGAGGACCGACCACGCCGCATCGCCGAGGGGCTCGGGCTCATCAGCCGAGAGCGGCGGCTCCTCCACCACGAACGTGCCTCCGCCCCGCCCGCGCTGGGCGATCAGGAGACCTGACTGCGTGAGCGTCGTCAGCGCCTCTCGCAGGGTCGAGCGGGAGATCCGAAGCTCTGTGGCGAGCTCGCGCTCGGGGGGCAGCTTGGCGCCGGGCGCAAGGAGGCCGAGCCGGATCGCAGTACCGAGCCGTTCGACCGTTTCCTCGAACGTGGTCGGCGGGCGGACCGGCTGGAAGACCGCTTCGAGAGCGGCGTCGCGCTCCATTTGCATCACCGTACTGCCTGGTCTACCCTCCCGTGTAACAAGCGATAAAGGGTGAAGGAACCTTGTTTGGCGGACTAGCAGCCCATCTCAGGCGTAACGCATACGGACTGATCGCGATTTTCATCGCCCTGGGGGGCACCGCCTACGCCGCGGCAACGATCGGCTCGAACGACATCAAGGACGACGCGGTCAAGTCCAGGCACATCAAGGACGCGCAGGTCAAGAGTGGCGACATCGATCCAGCTGCGCTCGAAGGACTCGACGCCGCCTCTCTGGACGGGGCGATCCTCATCTCCGACCAGGACAGCGCCGGCGCCAATCAAGGTGGGCCGTTGACGATTGGCGAGATTCCAGGTGTGGGCCATTTCGAGGTGACATGCGAAAATGCGGCCACGACCTCGAAGTTCGTGAGCGAGTTCACGGGCGGCGACCTCGCCGTCATCCAGGACGCCGGCAACTCGGACGCGCTCTACCAGGAGATTGGCAACGGTGAGCAGACAAATGGCCTCGGCACGGGCGGTGCCGACGCGACCGCCGACCTTTTGACGTATCGCATCCACCGCGCGCAATCCGCGCCGGAATTCGAGACGCCGAAGGCGACCATCGTGGTGACGCTGCGCAGGGGGACTCCCACGACCCCGGACCTCTGCAACTACACGGTCCAGGGCATCGCCCAACCCTGAGTTCAAGGCCATTACACAGGGGCGAACTGCCCCTGAAGATCTTTCGACATCTGGATAACTCGTGTCCCCTTTGACGCAATAGGCTGAGGGGCCACTCTCTCTCTCGTAATTCACTTCAGGAGGACTTGAAATCAGCATGCCCCGGATTCGTCAGCACAACGTCACCGCCGCCCAGTGGAGCCCCAATGGAGAGGCCTTGGGCTCCCTCGATCTGACCAAGTCGGACGCTTACCCGTTCGGCGAGAACGTGTTCTCTGCCGCGGTGCAGAAGGAGCGCCTGTCAAAGGACACGTTCAACAAGCTCCAGGGCGTCCTGGACAAGGGCGAGGCGCTTGATCCGTCGCTTGCCGACGAGGTCGCCGAGGCGATGAAGGAGTGGGCGCTCGAGAAGGGCGCGACGCACTTCACGCATGTCTTCCAGCCGCTGACCGGGCTGACGGCCGAGAAGCACGACTCGTTCTTCGATCCCGTCGGCGACGGCACGTCGATCGCGAAGTTCAAGGGCTCCGAGCTGATCCAGGGCGAGCCCGACGCGTCGTCGTTCCCGACGGGCGGCGTGCGCGCCACCTTTGAGGCGCGTGGCTACACCGCCTGGGACCCCACCAGCCCCGCCTTCATCCTCGAGAACCCGAACGGGGCGCTGTTCTGCATCCCGACCGCGTTCGCTTCGTGGACGGGCGAGGCGCTCGACGCAAAGATCCCGCTGCTTCGCTCGATGGACGCGCTCTCGCGCTCGGCGATCCGAGCGCTGCGCCTCCTCGGCGACGAGGAGTCCCAGCGCGTCTTCACGACGGTCGGGCCGGAGCAGGAGTACTTCCTGATCGACGAGCAGTACTACTTCGAGCGCCCCGACCTGGTCACGACCGGACGGACGCTCTTCGGCGCGAAGCCGCCGAAGGGGCACGAGCTCGACGACCACTACTTCGGGGCGATCCCAGAGCGGATCCTCGCCTGCATGCTCGACGCCGAGACGGAGATGGCGAAGCTGGGCATCCCTGTCAAGACCCGCCACAACGAGGTCGCGCCGAATCAGTACGAGATCGCGCCGATCTTCGAGAACTCGAACGTCGGCTCGGACCATCAACAGCTCCTGATGCAGGTGCTCCAGAACGTGGCGCGTCGCTACGGCCTGGTCTGCCTGCTCCACGAGAAGCCGTTTGCCGGCGTGAATGGGTCGGGCAAGCACAACAACTGGTCGATGAGCACGAACGACGGCCACAACCTGATGGAGCCCGGCGACACGCCCGCGGAGAACACCAACGTCCTGTTCTTCTGCGCGGCCGTGATCCAGGCCGTGAACAAGCACCAGGGCCTGCTTCGCGCCTCGGTCGCGAGCATCGGCCAGGACCACCGCCTTGGCGCCAACGAGGCGCCTCCGGCGATCATTTCGATCTTCCTCGGCGCCGAGCTGGAGAAGGCGTTCGAGTCGATCGCGTCAGGTTCAGGCGACGGGAACACCGAGGCGGCCGTGCTCGAGTTGGGGTCGACGGCGCTTCCACACCTGCCGATGCACGGCGGCGACCGCAACCGGACCTCGCCGTTCGCATTCACGGGCAACAAGTTCGAGTTCCGCGCGGTCGGGTCAAGCGCTTCGCTCGGCTTCCCCAACACGGTGCTGAACACGATCGTCGCCGAGGCGGTCGACGAGTTGGCCGATCAGCTCGAGGCGAAGCTGAACGGCGGCGGCGACGTCCCTGCTGCGGTCGCCGAGGTGGTGGGTTCCTCCTACACCGCGAACAAGCAGATCATCTTCGGTGGCGACAACTACACCGAGGAGTGGCATGCGGAGGCGGAGAGCCGCGGGCTCAAGAACCTGCAAACCACTCCCGACGCGCTGCCCGAGGTGGTCTCGGCGCCGACCATCGAAGCGTTCGAGAAGTACAGCGTCCTCTCCGAGCGCGAGCTCCACTCGCGCTACGAGGTGTGGCTCGAGCAGTACGTGACGAACGCCAACATCGAGGCCGAGACGACCGAGTCCATCGCTCGCACGATGCTGGTGCCCGCCGCGCTTCGCCACCTGGCGCTGACCGATGCGGCGAGCGTCTCGTCGCTCGGGGCCGTAGTACGTGAGCTACTCGACACGCTCGTTGGTGCGCTCGACGGCCTGAGCAAGGCCAACGCCTACCCCGACGGGGTCGAGGGCCTGGAGCTCGCCGAGTACGCCCGCGACCACCAGCTCGCCGCGATGGCGAAGGTGCGCGAGGCGGCGGACGCGCTGGAAGGCGTCGTGGCCGACGACCTCTGGCCGCTGCCGAAGTACTCGGAGATCCTGTTCATCAAGTAGACGTCAGCGGGTCGGCAGCGTGACCCGAAGGCGCTGGATGTCGATCGAGAAGGTGCCGTTCGACGGGCGCGCGTATGGCGCGTCCGTTCCGAGCAGCTCCAGCTCGGCCGCGTGGTCGCGCCTGAAGCGCCAGCCGTTCGGATGCAGCTCCCAGCGGTTGCGCCCCTCGGCCGGGCGGTAGAGCGCGCGGGCCACTAGCTGCTGCGTCCCGCCAGGGGCGACGTCCCAGAGGCGCGCGACGAGCTGCGGCGTGCCCGGAGCCGCTCCGCCAAGACCCAGGCGAGCGCGAAGTCGCGGAGCGCCGATGAGCGTGAATGCCTTGCGGCCGGCTGCCTTCAGCTCGTAGCGGGCAGTGCCGGGGGCCTCCGAGCGAGTAGTCGTCACGCAGCCGTCGCCCATGCCCGCCGCTGGGTCGATGGCCGCCGCCACGGCGGGATCGCCACCCACGGACGTCACGGTCGCCGCCTCATCGAATCGCCGCACGCGCTTGTCGCGCGCCAGCGCGGCGAACGTCCGCGCGGTGAAGGTCCGGCCCACCTTGCCGTCGCGCGGGCACCGCTGGGTTGTGGCGGTGACGCCTTGGGCCGCGGTCGGGCTGTCGCCGCGCACGTAGCGCGCGAACCACCTGTCGATCTCGTCGACCAGACGCTCACGCTCGGCCGGCTTGTTCGAAGCCCGCTGGTGGCCGAAGTCGCCGAGCATCACGCTCAGCGGCAAACCGGGGAACTTGCGGCGGGTGCGGTTGGCGAAGCGCAGCGTCTCGTCGGCCGGGAAGAGGTCGTCCGTCATTCCCGCCGCTAGGAACAGCGGCGGAGGCGGCCTGTCCGCGCGGAGGTAGTACGCGGAGTGGTAGTCGGCGAGCAGGTCGACGATCGAGCGGGCGGATTCGTCGTCGTAGGGCTCCCCAAGATCGGTCCGGGTCACCCACGCCGCGACATCGGCTTCGGGATCGGTTCCCGCAGGAGCGAGGAAGCCCATCGGCCGCCCGGGCACAAACGGCTCGCCGATCGGCTGACCGGGGCCAATCGCGAACTCGGCTGCGAGAAAGATCGCGTTGACGACCGACGCCTTCTCGACACCGACCGGTGTCGTCGCGCGCTTTCGAGAAGTCGGACGAGTCGATGAGACGCTGCCGTTCGGGGCTGCGGCGGTGACGAGGTCGGTCCAGGGGATCACCGGCGCCGCGCCGGCCAGGCTGATTGGCGTCCCCTCCGGGGTGCGCCACGGTGCATAGCTCCCGTCCGGAAGCATGATGCGGTTGCGGAGCGCGGCCATCATCAGCGACTGGCCGCCGCCGTAGGAGTCGCCAGTCACACCAATCCGCTCCGGGTCCGCGACGCCCTCGTCGACGAGCTGAGCGATCAGCTCCTGCGTGTCGCGCACCTCGTAGCGGACGTCTGCCAGATGTAGGTAGCCACCAATGCAGGCCACCGCGCTCGCAAGGCGCGCTTCGGGCGTCCCGCAGGAGCCCCAGAGGCCTCGCGCGGTGTGGGCCAGGACGGCATAGCCGCGCCGCGCCCAGGTGTACGCGTTGCCCGTGTAGGCCTCGGACGCGGGATCGAGGTACTCGTACTTGGAGTTGCCGAAGCCGTGGACGAGCGTGACGAGAGGCAGGTCCTTTGCGCGACCGGGCGGCAGGACGACGGTCGCGTCGAGTGGGATGCCGTCCCAGCTGTCGACCAGGCCCGAGCATTCGCGCAGCTCGTCACGGGGCGCGCAGTCGAACCCCAGCGGCTCGGCCGCGGCGGCCATGCTCGGAGGGGACACGACTGCCGCGGCAAAGGCCGCTAGGGCGCCAAGGAGTTGGCCGTGCCTCTTCACACAGCCATTATCTAGACCCGCGTCAGCCTTGGCGCCGGGCGGGCTCCGGCTCGTTGACAGGAGGCCTCTCACCCGTGTAGAGGCCATCCCGCTCTCCGTCGAACACCTCTTGGCGCTCTTCGAAGTCGTTGTCGTCTGTATCCGCCTCCGGGTCGAGCTCGTCCGCGTGCTCGAGGTGGGCGTCGGCCTCGAGCTGGGCCAGCTGCGCCGTGCGTGCGCGCTCTTCAGCCTCGGCGGCCTGCCTTCTCGCGGCGGCTGCCTGCTCGTCGGCCACGGCTGACTCCTTCGCCGCGGAGAGGCGGCTGCGCTCGGCCTCCTCGCGATGCTCGGACGCGATCAGACGCTCATCTTCTTCCCGTTGAGCGGCCTTCTGGCGACTTGCCAGGTAGAGCCCCGCGACGACGACCAAGATCCCGACCGCGATCAACACGATCACTTCTATGCTCATTCCGAATTCCTTTCCGAGAGGGTGGACTTCCTGTCCTGTAGCCCCGGATACCCCGGCGCTCGAAATCCATGCGAAATAAGTTCACGGACCTGGACGCATGACCCATCCCTGCGCAGATGAGGCTACATCGCTGCCTGACGGTCTCCTCAGCGCATGTGGCGCGCGATCACGACGCGCTGGATCTCGTTCGTACCCTCGTAGATCTGCGTGATCTTGGCGTCGCGCATCATGCGCTCGACCGGGTACTCGTTCACGTAGCCGTAGCCGCCGAGGACCTGGACGGCCTCGATGGTCACCTCCATCGCCGCGTCGGAGGCGAACAGCTTTGCCATCGACGAGTACATGCCGAGCTGCGGATCGCCGCGGTCGGCCATGGCGCACGCCTTGTAGAGGAGCTCGCGCGCGGCCGCGGTCTTCGTCTGCATGTCGGCGAGCTTGAACTGGATTCCCTGGAGCTCGTTGATCGGCTTGCCACCCACCTGGCGCTCCTTGGCGTAATCGTTGGCGTAGTCGATCGCGCCCTGGGCGATGCCGACGGCCTGCGCGGCTGCGCCCAGGCGCGTCCGCTCGAGCGTGCCGAGCGCAACCGCCATGCCGCGCCCGACCTCACCGATCACGTTCTCCTCGGGCACGCGAACGTCCTCGAACACCGGCTGCCCCGTGGGCGAGCCGTGGATGCCGAGCTTGTGCTCGTACTTGGGGACCGAGAACCCCTCGGCGTCCTTCTCGACGACGAACGCGGTCGCGCGGCGGTTCTCACGGTCGGTTGAGGCGAAGACGACGTAGAAGTCGGCGATCCCGGCATTGGTGATCCAGCTCTTGGTGCCGTTGATGATCCAGTCCGATCCGTCCTGCTTGGCCGTCGTGCGCATGTCGGCGGCGGCTGAGCCCGCGTCCGGCTCGGACAGGCAAAACGCCGGCGACTTCTCGCCCGTGGCGCAGTCGGGAAGGAAGCGCTCCTTCATCTCGTCCGAGCCGAAGAGCTGGATCGGGAGCGTCCCGAGCTCCTGGACCATCAGGATCAACGCGACCGCCGCGGACGCCTTGGCCAGCTCCTCGACGGCCATCTGGAGCATCAGCGTGCCTGTGCCGGTGCCTCCGTGCTCCTCGGCGAACGGCAGGCCCAGGATGTCCTGCTCGGCCAGGAGCTTGCGGATGTCCCACGGGTACTCATCGGTCTGATCGATCTCGGCGGCGCGGGGTGCGACCTGTTCCTGCGCGATCTGACGCACGAGATCACGGAAGTCCTGGTGCTGCTGGGGGATGGAATAGAGATCGGTGGGCGTGGCAGTCGTCGAAGTCATGCCGACAATCCTGCCACGCTCCTCATTCGAGGATGAGGTGGCCGCCTTCGAACAGCCTCTGCGCGATCTTGAGGCACTCGGGCAGCATTGCCTCGTACTCGACGTTCGCATCCTCGGCTGTGCGGTGGAAGATTTCAGCGAGGGGCGTCTTGCCGTCGCAGCGAACGAGCATGTTGGCCACATGCACGTCCACCCCGCCCTCGATGGGCAGGCCCTTTGCGGTGACGAGCCGGCTGGCGTCTGGTGACCAGCCCTCGTCGTCTGGCGCGAACGACTGCTCGAGTCTCGAATCGCTCGCCACGCGCGGGCACAACTCGAGCAGTTCGGCCGGGGTGTGCCGCGCGATCGCGTCGTAGCCCTGGAAGCATCGCTTGACGTGGTTCCCGCAGCGATCGTCCATCGGCAGCTCGAGCTCAGATAGCGCGAACCAGTTATCCGCACCGGAGCGCTTGCGCATGGTCACGAACGTCCACGAGATCGCGCTGATCCCCTCACGCTCGTAGTAGTCGAGCCAGGTGCCGAGCTCCTCCTGAAACCCCTGCGGCGATGATTCCTGCTGGCGGATCCAACCTGCCGCGTAAAGGGGCGCGTCGATCTCGTTCACCTTTAGGACCCAGACGTCGCAACCCGAGCCATCGAAGGCGGCTCGAAGCCCCTCCTCCCAGTTCGTGTCGTTGAAATGCGCCCAGTTGCAGAGCAGTTGGCAGAAGCCATTCTCGTTGAGGTGTTTGGAAGCCCCAGAGATGATCCGCCGGCTGATGCCTTCACCGCCGAGCTCTGAGTCACGAAAGAGAAAGTCCGACTGGGGCGAAATCACGAACGGCGGATTCGAGGTGATGAGGTCGAACGTTCGGCCCGCGACGGGCTCGAAGAGATCGCCCTGGAGGCATTCGAGGTTCACACTGTTGAGGAGCGCGTTGAAGGCGGCGATGTTCACCGCGCGCGCGTTGAGGTCGGTGGCGACTACGTTGGACGCGTGCCCGGCCATGAGAATCCCCTGGGCCCCGCACCCCGTGCCAAGATCGAGTGCGGACCCGATCTCATCGCGGATGGTGATGTTGTCAAGGAGCGCGGCGGTGGGGTTGTATCCGAGCACATGGTCCGGGGCCATTTCGTGCTCGCCGTCCGCGGGCCAGTCGCTCACAAGCATGAAGTCCTCGTCGGGCTGGATACGCATGAGTGCCTCAACGTGGTCCCCGTCGCGGCGGACGAGGCCGAGCTCTTCCCAGAACGAGACGCCCTTGTGAAGAGAGCTTTCAGCCAGGTCAAGCGGCAGCCGGTCCGCCACCATGAAAAGCCTTGCCAACGGCCCGGCGCCCTCGTCGCCAAGACTCTCGGAGAGGGCCGCGGTTGGAAGACGGTCCAGGTTGCGCGGGTTGTTTAGGCCAACCCCTGCCAGGATCCGTTCGATTGCGAAGCCCGCTTCGTCTAGAGACTCGCGCGCTTCGCGGACGGCATTCGGAGCAAGCGAAAGCGGCCCCTCAGGGTTCACGTCAGGCTCGGCCAGAGGCTACGGGGTGCCGCCCGTATTCGAGATATCTCCGCTCGAGACCGTGGTGCTTCTGTAGATGTAGTCGAACTTGATCTTCGAGTAGTTGAGGGAGAAGCTGTCGGTGGGGATGTCGCCGCCCTCGGTCTCGCCCTCGTAGCCCGAGATCAGGATGTCCGTGAGCGTGATCGTGTAGTAGGAAGCCGGGTCGGTGGTTGACTTGCGGCCGTAGAGGACCGCCTTTGGGATGTGCTTGCCCGTGCAGCAGGTCTGGAACAGGAGCGGTGACGACTTATCGACCTTCTTCGTGAAGTGAAACGCCTTGTGGCTAACTCCCTGTCCGCTCGCGCCCGCGTTCGAGACGCCCCAGGAGAAGGACTCGATCTGGAGGTTTCCTCGCTTGAAGTCGTCCTTGCTCTCTCCCTTGATCCCGTCCAGCTCGAGCAGGTAGTCGGATGCCATTGGTCGTGTCTCCTAGTTCTTGGGCTGGTTGGCGAAGGTGAATTCGAACCGGGCTGTTCCGTCCCCGCCCCGGTCGGTCGGGCGCTGTTCCTGCGTGTACGTGCCGGTCGCGCCGGCGTACGAGCCGGTGCCTCCGAGGATCGCGAACGTCGCGATGCCCTCGCCTCGTGCGGGCGGTGTGCCCATCCCGAAGATCGAGCCGCCGTCGAGGTTGAAAGTCTGAAGCTCAGCGCCGGAACCCACTAGCTGACTCGCCGTGAACGCGCCCGAGTCCGCGCCGCGGCGGCCGACGAGCTCGCCGTGAGAGGCTGTGCCGCCCTTGGCCGAACGCCAGCCGACGCCGTCGAGGGTCAGGGTCCCGGACGCGGTCGCGGATGCGGCGCCGCCATTCTTTACGGCCGCGCCTGCTCCCCAGCCGATCGCGCCGGCGAGCGCGAGGGCGCTGCCCTTGAGCATCGAGCGGCGAGACGGGCGCGCGAACGGATGCGCGTCGACGACGCCTTCTGCCGTGGTTCCCCGATGTGTGACCTCCCCCACGAGACGGAACGTACACCCGCTACCGGCCGCTGTCAAGGAGCTTTCTTGGGACGCCTAGATGACGATGACCGCCGTACCGATCGTCGCGAAGCGGTAGACGTACTTGGCTTCAGGCGATGGGACGCGGACGCAGCCGTGCGAGGCCGGATAGGTGGGGACCTGCGCGTACTCGTGGAAGGCGATGCCCGCGTTGAAGTACGAGGCGTACGGCAGCCACTGCTGAAACGGCACCGACCAGGAGTTCTTCTCCTTGCGAAAGACGGAGAAGCTCCCGGAAGGCGTGGGCGTCGAAGGTGCGCCGGATGAGGTGTGGACGGCGCGCCGTGTCTTCCCGTCCCGGATGAGCAGCGTCACGCCCTTCGAGCGATACACCTCGATCCGCTTGGCGGGACCCGACTTCTGAGGCTTCGGGCGCTTTGCGTTCGCGAGAGCGGCCTGGGTCTGAGGGCCCACGATCCCGTCCCGCGCCAGGCCCTCCCACGACTGGAAGGCGATCACGGCCTGCTGCGTCCGATAGCCGTTCAGGCCGTCCACCGCGCCCGGGGGCAGGTATCCGAAGTTCGCCAGCTTCTGCTGGACCGCGGCGGTCCCCGAGCTGTACGAGCCCTTGGCCTTGGTGGTCGGCGGTGGGCCGCCCTGCGGCTTGGCGAAGTCCGAGCGATCCTGTGGAGGCCCGGCAGAGATCCCGCCGGCGACGACCTTGGTGGCCTCGACGTCGTCGAACTGGGTGAGCGTGTAGGTGACCTGGCTCAGGCGGGCGTCCAGCGTTTCGTTCTGCGCGGCGTCGCGGGCATCCGGATCGGCGGGGACGCCGGCCAGGAAGTCCTTGGAGACCTCCACGGTCGCCGTGCCGTCGCCCGCGACGTCGACGCTTTCAACGTCGACTCCCGAAGGGATCTCGGTCGCCGCGTCGAGGTTGCCGCCCTCTTCCTTCTCAGTCGGCCCCTCCACCAGCGCCTCAGCCGCGGCTTCGACCTCGTCGCCCTTGCCATCGAGCTCACGCTCGACGGGCTTGAGCTGCTCGCCGGTGGTGAGCCAGATCTTGGTTGTCTCCGGGCCGTTCGTCTCCTCCGTGGCGCTCTGCTCGTCGGTGGCCGGTGGCGTGTCGGCGTCAGCGGATGGTGCTGGGGAGTCGTCGTCGCGTCCACCGCAACCCGCGAGGATCAGGCCTACGAGTGCAGCCGCGATCCGGAGGCAGGCGCTGTTGCTCATCGCGGGAACCTATCTTGACACCTGTGCGAACATATGTTCGTGCTGGAAGAAGCGACGATCCTCCACGCTGACTGCGACGCGTTCTTCGCGTCGGTCGCTCAGCGGGACGAGCCATCGCTTCGAGGCCTACCCGTTGCCGTTGGCCCGGGAATCGTGATGGCGGCGACGTATGAAGCCCGCGCGTTCGGGGTGCGCTCGGCGATGCCGGCCGAGAAGGCGCGCCGCCTCTGCCCCGGCCTGGTGGTGGTCAACGCGGACTTCGACTCATACGTGCGGGCGAGTCGACAGCTGTTTCGGATCTTCCGCGACACGGCGCCGGTGGTCGAGGGGATGTCCCTCGAGGAAGCGTTCCTCGACGTGCGGGGGCTTGGGCACGTGTCGGGCCATCCGGTGGAGATCGCGATGGCGCTCCGCAAGCGGGTACGCGACGAGATCGGCCTGCCGCTCTCGGTGGGCGTCGCAAGGACGAAGGGGGTCGCGAAGATGGCCTCGAAGGTGTCGAAGCCGGAGGGCCTCCTCGCCGTATCGAGCGATGGCGAGCTGCCGTTCCTCCATCCGCTCCTGGTCGAGCGGCTTTGGGGCGTGGGCGCTTCGACGGCCGACAAGCTCCACGCGGCCGGGATCCAGACCGTGGGTCAGGTCGCCGCGATGACCCGCGAGGAGCTCGAGATGGTTCTGGGCCGGGCGGGCGCACGGAGCCTCCACGCGTTCGCGCTGGGGCGCGACCCGCGGCGGGTGCGGATCGGCAGCGGGCGGCGGTCGGTTGGATCGCAGCGCGGGCTCGGCCTCTCCCGCCTGCGCGATGGTGACCTGGACGCGACGCTCGTGTCCTTGGTCGACCGGGTGACGCACCGGATGAGAAAGGGCGGGCACGTCGGCCGCACCGTAGTCCTGCGCCTGCGCTTCGGCGACTACAAGCGTGCGACCCGCTCCCGGACCCTCTCGCACGCGACCGCCGGGTCGGAGCCGATCCTGGCCGCAGCGCGCTCGCTGGCCCGCGACGCCCTGCCTGAGATGAGGAGGCGCGGGGTGACAATGCTCGGGATCACCGTTCAGGGTCTCGGCGACGGAGCCGCGGTCCAGCTTGAGCTCCCGATTGGCCGCTCCTCCCCGGCGCTCGACAGGGCGATCGACAGCGTGCGCGAGCGATTCGGGAACGACGCCGTCACCCGAGGGCGAGCGCGACTGAGCCCCCGCAGTTCCGGGTAGGAGGCGAGGAACCCTCGGAAGTCGAGCACGACCCGAACGAAGACGACCCGAACGACTGATTTCACGCCGGCACGACCTCAGACAACCGCGCCGACTGCATGGGCGCCGCCGTCGGCGTGGAGGATCTCGCCGCTCACCGCTCGCGAGAGGTCCGAGAGCAGGAACAGCACCGCATCGGCAACTGCGCCGGCGTCGCGCTCATCCCAGCCAAGGGGGGCGGCGTCGCTCCAGTGCGAGGCGAGCTGGTCGAAGCCCGGGATGCCGCCGGCCGCCGGCGTGGCGACTGGGCCTGCCGAGACGAGGTTGACGCGCGCCCCCTTCGCTCCGAGGTCGCGGGCGAGGTAGCGCGAGACGGATTCGAGACCCGCTTTGGCAACGCCCATCCAGTCATATGCGGGCCAGGCGACCGATGCGTCGAAATCGAGGCCGACGACGCTCGCGCCCGCGCCCGAGCCGTTGCGCTCGGCGAGCAAGGGGTCGAGCGCCGAGCACAGAGCGCCTAGGGAGTAGGCGCTCGTCTCGAACGCGCGCATGGCGCTTGCTCGCGGCGTGTCGAGGAACTCGCCGCCCAGAGCGTCGGGCGGCGCAAAGGCGATGGCGTGGACGATGCCGTCGACCGAGCCCCAGCGTTCGGAGAGCGTCTCGCGGAGGCCGGCCAGGTCCTCATCGGAATCGACGTCGAGCTCAAGCACGTCCGGCACGGGATCGAGGTTCCGCGCCGCGCGCTCGGTCATCCGGCGCACGCGGCCAAACGAGGTGAGCAAGACCTCCGCCCCCTCCCGCTGAGCACTCTCGGCGATCGCATACGCGATCGAGTGCCGATTGACGACCCCCGTAACCAGAACGCGCTTGCCATCGAGCAGTCCGCTCAAAGCAGCACCCGCTCGCCATACAGCTCGGTGCCAGGTACCTCACCATTCCCTAACACGCCAACCGGCTCCGCTGGGCGCCGGGGAGTGTGAGCGTCCTGTGAAGTACCTGGCACCGGGGTCGGGCGGTGGACGATCGTGACTCGGGCGCGGAGCGCGAGGCGGTCGTCGCCGGTGAGGACTCGCCAGCGGAGCTCGATGAGGTCGTGGTCAGGGTCGATCGGGCGGACGGTCTCGACGTCTGCCTCGACTCGGATCGTCTCGCCGATGGCGACTGGGCGCTTGAAGGTGAGCGAGTCGATCCCGCGCAGCGCGACGACCCGCTCGGGATCGAAGCCCATCAGGCCAATCGAGTACGAGAGGACGAGCATGCCGTGGGCGATCCGCTCGCCGAACCGGCTGCCGGCGGCCCATTCGGCGTCGACGTGTTGAGGGTGCCAGTCGCCGGTTATCGCAGCGAACGAGACCAGGTCGGACTCGGTGATGGTCCGGGCGCGGCTGCGCAGGTTCATGCCGGGGTTGAGATCGGGGATCGTCATCGGAGTGATTCCTCTCTGGCTCGGGTCTCGAAGCGGTCCGCGACGAGGTCTCTGAATCCCTCGGCGGCGCGCCTGTGTCCAAGGGGTGACGGATGGAGCCCGTCTCCCGCAAAGTTCTCCTGCCGAGACAGGCCCGGATGGCCGGCGACGTCCAGGACCTCGGCTCCGTAAAGGGAGGCGACCGCGCGCGTGGCTGTGTTGAGGGCGTGGAGATCGGCTTCGAAGCGCACTTGCGTTCGAGGCCCGAGGGACAGGAACTCCCAGCGATCCGGAGCGGTCGCGGTGACGACCATCGCGTCGGGCCTGAGGCTGGTCAGCGTGTGAAGGATCGCGCCGAGGTTCCGGGAGTAGTCATCGACGTCACCGCTTCGCAGCAAGAGGTCGTTGGTGCCGCAGACGACCGTGACGAGATCCGGCTCGAGCTCGATGGCGCGGCTGACCTGGCGGCGGACGTCGGCGCTGGTCGCTCCGTGCTTGGCGAGGTTCTCGTAGATGAGCCCGTCCTCGCCGGCAATGGCCTCCGCGAGGATGTCCGCCCAGGACTCTCCGGGAGCGCAACCCGTTCCGGCGGTGAAGCTGTCACCAAGCGCCACGTAGGTCTTCATCGGGGGCCCCCCAGAAGCGCGAGCGCCCAGGAGAGACGCGCCCGCGTCTCCCCCGGCTCGATGACCTCGTCGACGAAGCCGGAAACGGCCGCTGCCGACGCTGTGAGGTGCTCGCCGGCGTACTCGTCCGCAAGCTCGTCGTGTGCCTCGGACGGGTCCGGGGCGGCCTCGATCGTGCGGCGCTCCGTGATGCCGACTGCCTGGCGCGCGGCCATGATCCCGATCTCGGCGTCGGGCCAGGCGAAGACCATGTCGGCGCCGAGGTCGCGTGAGTTCATGGTGATGACGGCGCCGCCGTAGGCCTTGCGCATGATGACGGTGAGCTTCGGCACGGCGGCCGCGGCGAACGACCGCAGAAGCTGAGCGCCGTATCGGATGACGCCCGCGCCCTCCTGGCGGGTGCCGGGCATGAAGCCCGGGGTGTCGACCAGGACGACGAGCGGCAGGCCAAAGCGCGAGCAGCGATCGACGAAGAGAGCGCCCTTCTCGGCGGCGTCCGAGTCGATCACGCCACCCAGCCAGCGCGGCTGGTTTGCGACGACGCCGACCGGGCGGCCGTCGATGCGCGCAAGGCCGGTGACCATGTTGCGGGCCCAGCGGGCGTCGAGCTCCATCATGCGTCCGCCGTCGACGACGGTCGAAATGACGTCGCGCACGTCGTACACGCGTCGCGCCTCATGTGGCACCGGCGCATCGGTGCGGCCGTGGGCGGCCTCGGGCGCCGTCGCCTCGGGCTGGGCGCCCACCCGCTGCGGAAGGAACGAGAGAAGGTCGCGGGCGCTGGCGATCGCCTGCGGCAGGTCGCGTGCGGTGATCTGGCAGACGCCGTTTTGCGCGTGAACGCGGGGGCCGCCCAGGTCGCCCATGCCGACCTCCTCGCCAAGCGCCTCGCGCACGATCTTCGGCCCGGTCAGGAACATGCGCGCGTCCTCGGTCATGACCACGAAGTCGGTCAGGGCGGGCGAATACGCACCGCCGCCGGCCGAGACGCCGCTGACGACCGAGATCTGCGGGACTCGGCGGGAGAGCTCGACGCTCGCGCGGAAGATGCGGCCGTATCCGGCCAGTGCCTCGTGCCCGTCCTGCAGGCGGGCGCCGCCTGACTCGACCAGGCCGACGACCGGCGCTCCGGACTCGCCCGCCAGGCGCATCGCCCTTACGATCGAGTCGGCGTGCGAGTGGCCCAGCGATCCGCCCATGTGTCCGGGGTCCTGGGCGTAGCAGTAGATGGGGCGCCCGGCGACTGTGCCAGCGCCGGCGACGACTCCGTCCCCGTCGGCGACGCTCGTGTCAGAGCGGATGCCCGTCCGGAGCGCCATGAAGGTGGCCGGGTCACAGAGGAGCTCCAGGCGCTCGCGCGGCGACAGGTGGCGCGAAGTCGGCGGGGCTGCGGCGGCGGCGCTCATGAGGCGATGCACAGGACCGCGTTGTGGCCGCCGAAGCCGAACGAATTGGAGACGCCGATGTGGCGAGCCCCGCCGTTGCCCGACGCCGTGGCGAGCGGGCGAGCGTCGTTAGGGACGTAGTCGAGGTCGAGGCCCTCGTCGGGCTCGCCGTAGCCGAGGGTTGGCGGGGCGATCTCGCGGCGGAGAGCGCCGAGAGTCGCGATCGCCTCGACGGCGCCCGCGGCACCCAGAAGGTGACCGATCGCGGACTTGGTCGAGGAGACGGGGACGCGGTGTGCGTCCTCGCCCAGGGCGAGCTTGAGCGCCTCGGTCTCCGAGCGGTCGTTGAGCGGGGTCGACGTGCCGTGCGCGTTCACGTAATCGATCTCGGAGGGCTGAATCCCGGCGTCCGCGAGCGCCAGGGTGACGGCGCGGGCGGCCGCGCGACCGGACGGGTCGGGGGCGGTCAGGTGGTGGGCGTCGGAGGTGGCGGCGTACCCGATGAGCTCGCCTAGAACTTCGGCGCCGCGTTCCTCGGCTGCTTCGGCCTCCTCCAGGACGAGGACGCCGGCCCCCTCCCCCATGACGAAGCCGTCGCGGCGGGCGTCGAAGGGGCGGGAGATGCCTGTGGGCGATGTCGCGGCCATCGAGCCGAAGGCGGCGATCGCGATCGGGGTGAGCGTCGCTTCGGCGCCGCCGCAAACGACGGCGTCCGCGTCGCCCGCCTGGATCATGCGCGCAGCGGCGCCGATCGCGTGGGCTCCGGCGGCGCAGGCCGAGACGATGCCGTACGTCTGGCCGTGGATGCCGTGGCGCATGGCGACGGCCGCGGCGGCCGCGTTGCCCATCATGAGCGGGACCGAGAGGGGCGAGACGGCGTCTGGGCCGCGCTCGCGAAGGACGCCCACCTGCTCCTCGAGTGAGGTGAGGCCGCCGATGCCGGTGCCGATCACGCAACCGATGCGGTCGTGGTCGATGCCTTCGGAGTCCAGGCCGGCAGCTGCGATCGCCTCGTCGCCCGCGACGATCCCGAGCTGCGTAAAGCGGTCGGCGCGGCGCGCCTCTTTGCGGCTCAGGTGATCCGTGGGCTCGAACTCGTCGCAGCTGCCCTCGCCGTCGGCGATGCCGCAGCGGCCGGCGATCCAGCCGTCGAGGAGCGTCTCAGCGCCCACGCCGAGGGGCGTGACCGCGCCCGTCCCGGTGATGACGACGCGACGAGTCATCCGGCTTTCTTGACCACGAGGTCGATGACCTGGCCGACGGTCGTGAGGCCCTTCAGGTCGTCGCCCTCCAGGCGCACTCCGAACTCCTCCTCGACGATCTGCGCGAGCTCGACGAGATCGAGCGAGTCGACGTCGAGGGCCTCGAACTCCGCTTCGCGGGAGATGTCGTCCGGCTCGGCTCCGACCTCGGCTAGACCGTCGAAGATGACTCTCTCGACGTTGCCCGTTTCAGCTTTCGTAGTCATTCGTTGTTCCTTTCGTTCGTTGATCAGGCGCTGAGGCCGCCGTCGACCGTCAGCGTGGTTCCGGTCACGTAGCTGGCCTCCGGCGAGGCGAGGAAGCGGATGCAGGCGGCGACCTCTTCGGGGGTGCCGGCGCGGCGGGCGGGGATCTCGACCAGCGCGTCGCCGTTCACGTCTTCCGTGAACTTCGTCTCAACGAGCCCGGGCGCGACGGCGTTCACCGTGACGTTCCGGCGCGCGACCTCGACGGCGACGGTCCGGGTCATCCCGATAAGGCCGGCTTTGGAGGCGGCGTAGTTGGCCTGGCCGGCGTTGGCGCGCGGGCCGACGATCGAGGCGACGTTCACGATGCGGCCGTAGCGGGCGCGCAGCATCGGCCCCAGGGCGCGGCGGGTCGTGCGGAAGGCGGCGGAGAGGTTGGTGTCGAGGACGCGCTCCCAGGCGTCGTCGCCGAGCTGAGGCGAAAGACCGTCGTCGCGGATACCGGCGTTGTTGACGAGGACGAGCACCGGGCCGTGCTCCTCCTCGAGGGCGGTGAAGACGTCGTCGAGCGCCGCGCCGTCCTGGACGTCGCCCGCCACGAGGGTTGCAACGCCGCCGTTGTCAGTGATCTCCTTCGCGACCGCTTCGGCGCCATCCGAGTCGGACCGGTAGTTGATCGCGACGGGCCAGCCGTCCTCGGCGAGCGCACGAACCACGGCCGCGCCGATGCCGCGCGAGCCGCCCGTGACGAGCGCGCAGCCTTGGAGCGTGCCGTTTCGCCTGTCAGCACTCACCGCGTGCCTCCCATTCGATGATCGTCGCGCCCCAGGTGAGCCCAGCGCCGAAGGCGGCGAGGAGGACGGTGTCGCCACTCCGGATCGCGCCCGCGTCGACAGCGTCGCACAGGGTGATCGGGATCGAGGCGGCCGATGTGTTTCCGAAGCGCGAGATGGACTCGGCAACGCGATCCGGATCGAGCCCTAGGCGCCGGGTCAGGGCGGCGAGGATCCGCGCGTTCGCCTGGTGGAAGACGAAGTGGTCGACCTCGCCGATCTCCACGTTGGCAGCCTTTGCGGCCTCGCGCGCCGCCTGTGACATCCGATCAACGGCCTCGCGAAAGGTGTCGTGGCCCTGCATATGGATGATGGCCTCGTCTCGTTCGGCGGTGATCAGCTCCGACAACGAGCCGTCGCTGCCGAGAGAGAACGGGCCGATTCCCGCGCCGGAAGCTTCTCCCACGACGACGGCTCCTGCGCCATCGCCGAAGAGGGCCGCCGTCGCGCGGTCGTCTGGATCGACGTGAGACGTAAGGCGCTCGGCGCCGACCACGAGGATGTGGTCGGCGTGCCCCGATTCGATCTGGGCGGTCGCCAGGGCGAGCGCGCTGACGAAACCGGTGCAGGCGGCGTTAACGTCCATCGCACCGGCGTTCGAGTGCAGACGGGCGGCAAGCATCGGGGCCAGGGCCGGAGTGAGCCGGTCGTGGGTCACCGTTGCGACGAGGATCTGATCGAGCTCGGTGGCGCTAATGCCGGCAGCGTCGAGTGCGCGCTCGGCGGCGGACTGAGCGAGGTCGAGGAGCGTTTCGCCCTCGCCAAGGACGTGGCGCTCGCTAATGCCCGTCCTCTCGACGATCCATTGGGGGTCGATGCCCAGGCGCTCGGCGATGGGCTCATTCGTGACCACGCGAGGCGGGACGGCGGCGGCAATGCTCGCAATTCCCGCTCGCCGCATCGCGGACGTACGCCGGAAGCGGCGCTCACGGTTGGTTGCGAGCTCAGGCATGGGCGGGCTCCAGCGCTTCGAGGTTCCGCTTGACGAGCCGGGTGAGGACGGTGCCCGGCCCGGTCTCGACCCACTCCTCGATGCGATGACGGCGGAGTTCGAGCACGGTGTCCTGCCAGCGGACCGGCAGGACGAGGGCCGAGGCGAGCTCATGGCGGGGTGAGACGAACTGCCGGGCGCTGATGCAGGAGAGGACGGGAAAGACGGGCTCGGAGAAGCTGGTCTCCGCGAGCGCCTCGCGGTAGCCGGCGAGAGCGGGTTCCATCTCGGGCGAGTGAAAGGCGCCCTTCACCGGCAGCCGGATGGCGCGGGCGCCCCGGTCCTTGACCTCGCGGCGCGCCTCGTCAAGGGCATCGCGGGGGCCCGCGAGGATCGTCTCGTCCGGGGCGTTGAAGTTGGCGACGGAGAGGCCGGCGGTGCGGGCAACCTCGATGGCGAGCTCGCGGCTGCCCAGCACTGCGAGCATGCCGCCTCCACCCCGCTCCGCGGCCTCCTGCATGAGCTCGCCGCGGCGCGCGGCGAGGCGCAGGCCGTCGGCGTGGTCGAGCGTGCCGGCGGCGGCAAGGGCGGCGAGCTCGCCCAGCGAGTGGCCCGCCGCGGCGGTTGGGTGCGGGCGGCCGAGCTGCTCCCAGCCCGCGAGGGACGCGCAGTAGATGGCCGGCTGGGCGAAGCGGGTCCCGTCGGCGACGTGCTCGAAGGGGTCGGCGCCGACGAGCTCGATCGCGAGCACGAGGAGGTCGGGGCGGTGCTCGGCGACTGTGTCGCGCATACCTTCCTCGTGGCTACCTTGCCCAGGGAAGAGCAGCGCTGTGTGGGGGGACTCGCGCATCACCCGATAGTTGTCCGGCTAGGGCCGAACGTGACCGGTTTGGGTGCCCGGACCCCCCGTTCGGCGGGGTATGCGCATAGGGACGGGGGGTGATCTAGGTGATTAGGCCGTGCCGCTGAGCGGCCTTGACGGCCTGCGCGCGGTTGCGGACGCCGAGCTTGCGGTAGATCGCAGAGGTGTGCTCCTTGACGGTGTGGGGTGAGAGGTACAGGACCTCTGCGATCTCCGCGTTCGTCTCGCCGCGGGAGATGTGAGAGACGACCTCGCGCTCGCGGGCTGTGAGCTTTGCCTCGCCCTGCTCGGAGGTCTGGATGAAGACTTCCTGGCCGAGAGCGACCATGCGGACGGCGCGGACGACGTCGGCGGCGCCCCAGTCCTTGGAGACGAAACCGGAGGCACCGGCGGCGCGGGCGACCGCGGGCGAGATGCGCCCGGCGCCTGAGATGAGGAGGACGCGCAGGTCAGGATGGACGCGGCGGAGCTCCTCAGCGACCTCGGCACCCGACTCGCCGGCGAGGAAGAGGTCGACGAGCGCGACGTGTGGCTTGGTGCGAGCGGCCTCTACGAGTGCGTCCTTGCCGTTCGTTGCGGCCGCGCAGCTCTCGACCCAGCTCTGGCGCTCGAGCAGGAGGCGGAAGCCCCAGTGAACGACATCGTGATCGTCGACGACGAGGATGCGGGTGGGGTCAGGCGCCATCGGAGTCTTCCGTCGGGCAGACGAGGCGCAGGCGCCAGCGCTGGTTGTCGAGGGGCCCGAACTCGACGACCCCTTCGTGCTGGAGGGCTTCGATCGAAGCGAGACGCAGGCCGAGGCCGGTGGTCTGCTCGCTCGGCGGCTCCTTCACTCCGTCGTTGGTGATCTCGAAGGCCAGGGTGCCGTTCGAGCCGCTGACCTCCACTGCGATCTCAGTGGGGTCCGCGTGCTTCGCGGCGTTGCGAAGGGCCTCGGCGAGGACGGTCTGGGTGAGGGATTCGAGGCGGCGGGGGACGCGCACCGTGCTCTGCCAGCGGACGCGCACGCGGGGGTCTTCGTCCTGAAGCCGCTGGAGGGTGCGGCGCAGCGTGAGCTTGGTTTCGCGCTCGGAGGGGACGAGACCGCGCTCGAGCGCTCCGCGCAGCTCGCCAAGGACGGACTGGAGCTCGGAGTCGGCGCGGGCGCGATCTTCGGCGGCGAGCTGGCCCTCGGCGCCCAAGACGAGTGAGAGGGCGAAGAGGCGCTGGATGACCTGCTCGTGCAGCTCGCGCGTGAGGGCGATCCGCTCGTCGAGGCGGTGGGCGCGCTCGCGCTCGCGAGCGGCACCGTCGATCCCGGCGACTAGCGCCGCGGCGCGGCCGAGGGTGCGGAGCGGAAGGCGCTCGCCCTCTTCGAGCTCGAAGGGCTCGCCGTCGCGGTCGGCGAAGATCACGCCGAGCCAGCGCCCGGCCATGGCGACCGGCACGCAGGCGATGGCCTCGGTCGAGACCATCGAGTGAAAGCGCTGCGGCACGTGTTCGTAGATGTCGCCCGAGAGGACGATCACGTCATCGTCTTCGAGCGCGCGCTGGGCGATCGGCGTTTCGTTGAGCGTGCCCTCGAGGCGCTTCAGGAGGCTGGGCTCGACCCGGTGCGATCCGGCGACGCGAACGGAGCGGTATGCGTCGTCGTAGAGGAGGAGCGCGGCGCGCTTGAGGGTCGTGAGCCGGCACACCGCGGCGCAGAGGCGGTCGTAGAACTCGCCGGGCGCCAGGGAGCCGTGACGGTCGCCGAGAAGCTCGACGAGGATGTCGATTGCCTGATCACGCGCGGTTGCCGTCCGTGGCTCGATGGTGTTCCTATCCCCGATAGTGCGTCCGGGTTACCCAAAACCCTCCGATCGGGGGGTGCCTGGCTCAGGATGCCGGGCGGTACGTGAGCAGTACGACCACGTCTTCTAGCGCATAGCGAGCTTCGCGGGGACAAGGCGCGCCAGCTCGCGCCACGGACCCTCGAGCCGCTCGCCGTCGAGGAAGAAGGTCGGCGTACCGTGGGCGCCCGCTCGCGTACCGGCCGCGACGTCGGCGAGAATGCGCTCGCGAAATGTGCGCTCCTCGAGGGCTGCCACAGCCTCGTCGCGTTCCAGCTCCAGCTCCTCGGCGATCTCCATGAGCCCTTCGGGGGAGAACTCCCTGCGGCCGGTGAGGAGGCGCGAGTGCGCCTCCCAGAACTTGCCGTTCTTAGCCGCCAACTCCGAGAGCTCGGCGGCTAGGTCCGCACCGGGATGGAGTTCTGCGTCTGGAAGGTGACGCCAGACCAATCGCAGTTCCTTGTGCCGATCCAGCAGCGACTCGATCGGCCGCTTAGCCGCGTTGCAGTACTGGCAGCCGAAGTCGCCGTACTCGATCAGCGTCAACTTCGTATCGGACGCCCCGATCACGTGATCGTCCGGCCCGACGGGTGTCAGTTTCGCCTCGGAGCTCATTTCGACGCCGTGGGGGTGATCGCCGCGTGCCCTCGGATGTGGCCGTGTACGAGCTGCACGACCATGGCACCCTCGCCGACGGCAGCGGCGCATCGCTTCGTCGAGCCCGCGCGGACGTCCCCAGCCGCGTACACGCCGGGCACGCTCGTCTCAAGCAGGTTGTCGCTGCCGGCTGCGCTACCGGTGAGGATGAAGCCGTCCTCGTCGCGCAGGACCGTGGTGTCGAGCCAGTCTGTGTGTGGCGTCGCACCCAGAAAGAGGAACAGGAACGAGAACGGCACGCGATCTCCGCTCTTTAGCGTCACCGCTTCGAGCTGGCCGCCTTGCCCGTGCAGCTCCGCGATCTCGCTGCGATCGCGAACCGCCACTCCGTAGCGGTCGAGATCGCGCACGAGGTAGTCCGACATCGTCTCGCCAAGATCCTCGCGCCGGTGCAGCAGGGTTACGAGCGCGCCTCCACGCGCCAGCCAGATCGCGGCCTGGCCGGCTGAGTTACCCCCGCCTACGACGGCGACGCGCGATGCTCCGCAAAGCCCCTGCTCCGGTGGGCCGGCTGCATAGAAGACGCTCAAGCCCTCGTAGTCGGAAAGATCATCGACCGGCAAACGCCGATACTCCGCGCCGGTCGCCAGCACGACCGCGCGAGCGGCGATCTCTTGGCCGTCCTCGAGCCGGACGACATGACGCTCGTCCCCTGGTTCGAGCGCGACGGCCCGGAACGGGGTGGCCGGCCGAGCGCCGAACTTGCGTGCCTGTACGACCGCGCGCCCTGTCAGCTCGATGCCGCTGATTCCCGCGGGAAAGCCGAGGTAGTTCTCGATCCGGCGGGACTCACCCGCCTGGCCACCGAGCCCCCTGCTGTCGACGATCAGCGTGTCAAGTCCCTCAGAGGCCCCATAGACGGCGGCGCCGAGGCCGGCCGGCCCGGCGCCCACGACAAGCAAGTCGACTTCTTCGTGCGGCGCAAGTTCGCGGCCGATGCCGAGCGCGCGAGATAGCTCTCCGGGAGACGGCGCCCGCATCTCCTGACCGCCCGGCAGTCGGACGAGCGGAAGACTCGACACATCCAGCTCCGCGATCAGCGCCGCGGCTTCCCGGTCATCCCCGCGCTCCGGGTCGCGCCAGGTCACGGGGAGTCTGTTGTTACGAGCGAACTCCACCAGCCGCCTGGTTGCCGCCGACGAATGGGGCCCGACGATCTCGAGTCCGAGCCCTTCCACCTGTTGCAGCGCCTCACGCCTGGCGATGAACGCCCCGAGCAACAAGTCGGCGAGCGGCCCATCGTCAAACAGCAGTTCCCGCAGCGCGTCCCGCTCGACAGCGATGTAGCGCAGGGCCTGCGTAACTTTTGCAGCGAGAAAGGCGCTCTGTCCCGACAGCAGGTTCAGCTCGCCGACGAAATTTGAAGGTCCCTGACGCACGATCTCGTTGCCAGCACCGTCGAGAATTGCGACCTCGCCCTCGAGAATCGCGATGAACGGGTAGCCATCGTCGCCCACCTCGAAAAGCAGATCGCCCACGTCGGCGGCGCGCTCTTCTCCGAGCTCGCCGATCTTTGCGAGTTGCGTGGGAGACAACGCCGGGCTTTCGGGGGCCCTCCGCGGGCTTGATTCATTCATCCGGTCAGAGCAGGGTGTGCCAAATGGGGGACGACTACCAGCTTAGAACCGCTACGCACTGCGGCACGCAAGACCGAGACCGCAGACGCCGCCGACCGTGAGGAGATCGGCCGTGAGTGCGCGGTAGAGTTCCCGCAAGTGGACGACGCGAGCACTCGGGAACAGATCGAGCAACTGGTTGAAGAGGAACAGCGGCTGCTGAGCGAGGGCGCCGGCGAGGGTCCCGACGAGGCGCGCCATGCCCGGCTGGCCGAGCTCAAGGTCGATCTCGATCGCTGCTGGGACCTGCTTCGCCAGCGCGAAGCCCGCGAGGAGTTCCACCTGGATCCTGACGACGCAAGCGTGCGCGACGAGCGCACGGTCGAGGGCTACGAGCAGTAGCTCCGCCGCTTGCCGAATAGTCCCGGTGAATCGGGGCGACTGGATTTGAACCAGCGACCGCTCGGCCCCCAGCCGGCCGACGCGGAGCGCCTATGGACGATCTCAGAGGCGATCGAAGGCCAGGACCCAGCCGATTCCCGGAGCGCTCATGAGCAGCGGGTATGTAGGGGTGGTCGGCGTGGCTTCAGGCGCTTGTTGGTCTCGAAACGCTCGTGGGCACTTACCCGCTCGAACCCAGTCAGGTCATCAAGTGAGCGCTCTCGCGGTCAATCGCAGCCTGCGCGCGATCCTCGGCCGCCTGCTTTCGGTCCGAGCCAGCCCGTTGGCGGTCCTCAGCGGCGCTAGCCCGAGCCTCCAAGGCGATCCCTCGCGCGTTTGATGCGGGCCCGTGGGGCCGGCCCATGTTTCGCTCATGATCGTCGGAAGCCTCGTCGCGCAACTCGGCCGTGCGGTCCCGGTCATCTGCCTGCAAGTCACGAAGCGAGGCCGCCTCGTCGCGCTTGGTTGCATTCGCCGATCGCTTAAAGCGACCGTCCGGGAACCCGCGTGCCGCAGCGACGACCCCCGCAGTCCGTGTCGCGATGCCTGTCGCAAGGTGCGCCTCGGCCACGCTGACCTCGCCTCGCTCCCGGAGGCGGCCGATGTCGACCATTGCAGGACCGATTATTTGGGCGTCGACTGCGTCAGGCTCAGTCCCGCCGGCGAGCGCTGAGTAGGCGATCTCTTCGGCAGCATCGGAGTCGGCCGCGAGAAGCGCGGCCAAGAACGCCTGGCGGGATTCAGTGATGTTGGTTGCGATGCTTGTGCAAACCGAAATCCCGTGCTCCCCCGCCCAGGGGAAGTAAGGGGCCGGAGTCGAAAGGGTTACCTCGGCGACCCGGTCTCGGAGCGGAGTGGCGTCGCGTACCAAACATGTCACATCGGCGGCTGGCCCTGGCCTTGCGAAAAAGTATCCCTGCGCGCGCTCACAGCCGATAGCGGCAACGGCCGCTGCCTGTCCGACCGTCTCGACGCCCTCGGCGACGGTGCCCACTTCAAGAGCCCGCGCGATTCCGACGATCGCAGCCAAGATGGACCCCCGCGAGTTTGAGTTCGTTAGAGGTGAAACAAACTCGCGGTCGATCTTCAGGATGTCGATCGGAAACCGCTGCAGGTAAGACAGGGACGAGTACCCAGTGCCGAAGTCGTCGAGCGCGACTGCCAGTCCCATCCTTTTAAGTTCACTGAGGACGGTACTCGAAACCGCGGTGCTGTCCATCACGGCGGTTTCCGTGATCTCCAGCGCTATGTCGCTCGCCGGCACCTGGGTTTCGCGTAGGACATCGCCTACGAGCTTGGGGAGGCTCAGTTGCGCGATCTGGCGGCCGGAGAAGTTGACGTGAATCGGCAGCGGGGCCTGGTCTCCGAACTCTGCCCGCCACTCTGCCGCCTGGCGACATGCGGCCCGCAGGACCCATTCGCCGAGGCGAAGAATCAATCCGGACTCCTCCGCCATGGGGATGAACTCCCCAGGAGGTATAAGTCCACGGTCAGGGCAGTCCCACCGCACCAAGGCCTCGACGGCACAGATTCTGCCCTCGTCCAGTGAGACGATCGGCTGATAGTGAAGGAGCAGTTCATCGCTTTCGATCGCGTGCTCGAGGCCCCCCTTGATCTCGGAGCGCTCGACCACAGCGAGGCACATTTCCTCCGTTGCGAGAGTCCAGCCCCCACGGCCGTCGTCCTTCGAGCGATACAGGGCGACGTCCGCATTCCGAACGAGCGCTTCGCCATCGAGGTTTCCATCGCTGAGAGCGATGCCGATGCTGACCGTCAATGTGTGCGGCCCGTCATTGAGCGGAAACGGAAGCTCGAACGCTGAAATCAGGCGACCGGTCAACACTTTGACCTCTTTATCCACATCGGTGCCGAGGTCCTCGCATAGGACGACGAACTCGTCGCCCCCGAAGCGGGCCACGGTGTCGATCTCACGCATGGTCCCCGTGACCCGCTCACCCACCTGGGTCAAGAGCGCGTCTGCTGCCATGTGGCCCAGGGTGTCGTTCAGGGCCTTGAAGTGGTCGATGTCCAAGAACAGGACGGCAAGGCGTGACCTTGCGCGCTTGGCGCGGGCGAGGCCCAGTGCCAAGCGGTCGAGAAATAGAGTGCGATTTGCCAGGCCGGTTAGGGGGTCACGGAGCGCCTTCTCGCGAATTTCGTCCTCGCCCCTCGTTCGTTCGAGCGCCACGGCGAGGAGGTGAGCCACGGCTGTGATGAAACTCGCATCGGCCACGCTGAATGCTCCTGGCTTACTCGAAGCGACCTCGAGAACGCCGAATGACCACTTGCTGCCCGGGATCTCGACACTGAGAGTGCTTCGAATGCCCAGATCGGTGAAGGCCGAACTGCGCTCGAAGCGCTTGTCGTCCTCGTAATCAATAACCAGCACCGGTTCCGATTGACTCAAGGTGAAGTTCGCTTGTGAGCTCTCCGAAGACCCGTATTGGATTCGTGTTCCGGCGGGCAGCTCCAGGACGCCGGCCGTCGCCCGGACCACGAAGGCCGATTCGTCGGCTCGCAGCTCGAGGGCGTTGACGATCTCAGCGTCCAGCGTGGCAGCGACGCGCGTCACGACGGCAGCCGCCAGGACGTCAAAGCTCGTTTCGCTGAGCGCCCATTCGCCCATCTCTGCGATCGTTGCCTGTTGAGCGATGCGGCGATTCACTTCAGCCTCGGCAGCCAGTCGCTCCAGTCGGCGTGCCGTTTCCAGCAGGGTTCGCTCCACAACCATGGGCAGACGGTCCATGTTGTCCTTTGCGACGTAATCCACTGCCCCCTGGCGCATTGCCTGACCCACGGCTTCTTCGCCTACCTTGCCCGAGACAAGGACGCATGGCAAGGCGGGCGACAACTCCGCCACAACGGTTAGCACGTCGCCCGAGTCGAAGCCCCGAAGCACATGGTCGGTGATCACCAGGTCATGACCCTCGTTTGCTAGAGCTTCACGAAGCGCCTGCTCGGTTTCCACTCTTGAGACGTCGACCTCATACCCGCCCCGACCGAGGGTTCGTACGAGCAAGGCCGCGTCGTCGCTCGAGTCTTCGACCAGCAAGAGCTGGAGAGGCTGACGCTCACTCATCGGTCGACAGTCGCGGGCGGTGCTTCGTTCACGACGAGCCAGTAGAGACCGAGCTGTCGCACGCTTTCTGAGAACTGGTCGAAGTCGACGGGTTTGCAGACATAGCTGTTGGCTCCGCCGCCATAGCCGGCGACGAGGTCGGCCTCCTCTGCAGAGCTGGTCAGGATCACCACCGGGATCAGCTTGGTGTCATCGTGGGCCCGGATCTGCTTCAGCACAGCCAATCCGTCGACCTTCGGCAGCTTCAGATCGAGAAGGATGAGAGCCGGTATCGCTTTAACAGGCACTCCGTTTCCGAACAGGTAGTCCAGGGCCTCCTGCCCATCGCGGACGACATCCAGGTTGTTGGCGACATTGCTGGCTTCAAACGCCCGGCGGGTCATCGCCTCATCGTCGGGGTTGTCCTCCACGAGGAGGATCGGTGCGTCTCGCATCATGATTGCTCCTTTTCGGTCGGGAGATCAAAGAAGAAGACTGCTCCCTCGCCGGGCGTCCCCTCGGCCCAGACTTCCCCCTTGTGTCGGTGGACGATCCGCGAGACCGTCGTCAGGCCGACACCTGTGCCGGTGAACTCGTCCTGGCGGTGAAGGCGCTCGAAGGGAAGGAAGAGCTTCTCCGCGTAGCGCATATCGAAGCCCGCGCCGTTGTCGCGGACAGCGAAGGTGGAACGGCCTTTCCCGCTCTCAATGCGTGTCAGCTCCACGCGAGGTCGCGCGGTCTTGGCGGTGAACTTCCATCCGTTCTCCAAAAGATTGTGGATGACCTGTCGCAGTAAGACGGGGTCTCCAATCACTTCAAGCCCCTCCTCGATCTCGACGTGCACGACCCGGTCGCTCTCCAATGCCCGTAACTCCTCGGTCGCTTCGTGGGCGAGAGCGCTCATGTCCACCGGCTCGTTGAGCAGCTCCCGGCGCGTTACGCGGGAGAGCGCGAGCATCTCGTCGATCATCATCGCCATGCGCTGCGAGGCGGCGCGGACGCGGACAAGGTCGGCTTTCGCTCCCTCGGGAAGGACATCGCTGTAGTCCTCCATCACAGCTTTGCTGTACCCGTTGATGGCCCTCAAGGGGGCGCGTAGATCGTGCGAGACCGAGTAGCTGAAGGCCTCGAGCTCTTTGTTGGCAGTCGCCAGCTCGATCGTTCGTTTCTCGACCCGGATTTCGAGTTCCTCTGAAAGCGCACGGAGGTTCTCCCCCGTGACCTCGAGCGCGGCCGTCTGCTCCTTGCGCTCGGTGACGTCGTGCGCGGCGGCATATACGAGGCTGTCCTTGGAACTCACCATGCTGTTCCACACCAGCCAGCGATAGGTGCCGTCTCGGCAGCGGTAGCGGTTTTCGAACGAGACGGTGTCATGGCCCCCCTGGCGGAGCTTCGCGGTCTCGGTCGCCGTCCGGTCACGGTCATCGGGGTGAACCAGCTCGTCGAACGGCTTGGAGAGAATTTCCTCGGGGCTCCAACCAAGCGTTTCTTCCCAGCGTGGGTTGACCTGCTGGATTGATCCGTCCGGACGGACGGTGGCGAGCATCTCAAAAGAGACCTCCCACATGCGCGAGGTCTCGCGCCCCGCCTGGGACATCAGCTTGGGCGGCTCGCCGCCGTTCGGGTCCAATACTGCCGCAGAAGATTGGTGCGGTTGGGTCATATCGCTCGCCTGCTCTCTGGACACGAATCCCCGACGCTCGAGTCCGGTTGGAATCTGGAGGCGGAAGCGAACTCTGGCCTGGAGTCAGCCCTTGGCTGAATTCGGCACGTAGCGCCCGTCAGGGCCAATATCGGCATTCAATGGCGGGTCGCGTATCCCCTGTTCGGGCCATCTTCCGAGGCCCCGTGCAGTTCCTCACCACGGACCATGGCTACTCGACGCCCCTGACCCGTGCCTCGCCATCGTCCAGCCAATGCGCGGCACCACGAGCGGTACCACAGATCCAGCGCCGCTTCGCCGAGCCCGGGACTTGTGAGGGTTGGCCCGGCGTGGGATAGTTGCTCTTGCCCCATGGAGAGAAGGCCCGAGAGCGACAACGCGGCGAGCCTCGACGCCCTCGCTCGCGAGCTTGCATCGGGCACGATTTCCCGCCGGGTCGCCATCCGCCGCCTGGGCGGCGTCCTCGCTGGCGTCGCCCTGGCGGGCCCTGCGTCGGCGGTCGGCTCACTTGCCGACATCGGCCGAAAGCGCTGCCCACCAGCCCGCCGTTGCAAGGGCAAGTGTTGTCCCGGCCATTCGAGCTGCAAGCGCGGCAGATGCAAATGCATCAGCGGCTACACCAAATGCGGCACCAAGTGCCTAGACCTGCAGTTCAGCCCGAACCACTGCGGCTCCTGCGACAACGCATGCGCGGAGGGTCAAGCCTGCTTCGACGGCCAATGCACCGGGTGCACGACTGCCTCCGATTGCCCAGCAGCCCCTGAGTGCATGGTCGCCGTCTGCAACAGCGGGGCCTGCGGCACCGGCTTCGCCGACGCCGGCACGCCGTGCGTGGGCGGCACGTGCAATGGAGCCGGCACCTGCAACGACCTGCGCGGCTGCTGTGGGACAACGGGCGCGGGCACCTGTCCGAGCGGTTTCGGGCCCTTCGCGAGTTGCTGCCACCCGAGCAACGGCGTTACCTGCACCCCCAGCAACTCCGATGCCAGCTGCTTTCCGTGCTGCGGGGGCCAGCAGCTCACCGCGAGCGCTCCCGCCGGCTGCTGCAAGTCCGCGGTCGTTGACTGCTGCGCCCCCGGTTCGCCCCTCTGTTGTTCGAGGTCTAGCCAGAGCGTTGACTGTTGCTCCACAAACCCGCCCGCGTGCTGCTCCAGCCCGGGTGGCTGCCCGTAGACGCGGGCCTTTCGAGCTGTAGCGGGGCCCCGCTTGTCAACCGCAGTGACGCATGGATGGGCGAGCTGGTCGCTATCGCGGCCCTAGCACCGGCTTGGTACTTAGCATTGGTACGCCGAATCAGCTTCTCGTATCCGCCCGCCCGTCCGCGGATCGCTCAAACCAGCTTCCCTGGTGGGCTTCCGCCTAGTCGGGGCGACTGGATTTGAACCAGCGACCGCTCGGCCCCCAGCCGAGTGCGCTACCAGACTGCGCCACGCCCCGTGACTCGGGCGATTGTAGGCGCTTTCCGTCCGATCACTATGCGAACGTGTGTTCGTGGAGGCTAGAGACGGACAGCCTTTTCAGAAGTGCTACGGCTGCGGTCTCACGAAAGCAGCCAGCGATTTCGCATGGCGCCGGAAGGCTCGAAATCAACGAGACACCTACTGCCGCCCGTGCCGCTCTGCGTACAAAGCCGAGCATTACCGGAAGAACAAGGCCCGGTACATCGAAAACGCACGCGTTCGAAGCGACCGCGAGCGTCTACGGCGAACCATGTACCTCTTGGACTACTTCCGATTTCACCCATGCGCGGACTGCGGTGAAAGTGAACCGCTAGTGCTCGAGTTCGATCACCTTGCAGACAAGAGCTTTGAAATTGGCACCAACTTCGCTGACAGAGGCTGGGAGAGCATCCTCGCCGAGATGGCCAAGTGCGATGTCGTTTGCGCCAACTGCCACCGCATTCGAACTGCCGCGCGGCGAGGCTCGCTGCGCTACCGGATCTCTCGTGGGCCTGACACTGAAGAAGAGAGCGGGTGACGGGGCTTGAACCCGCTTCCTTCAGCTTGGAAGGCTGACGTGCAACCAGTTACACCTCACCCGCGCTCAGCCCGAATATAGCCCCGTGCGGGCTTGCGTCAGCCGGTCTTCCAGCCGAAGTCGGTCGTCATGACCGCGCCGTTGGCGCTCTTGTTGGTGATCGTGCCCTTGCCGTAGCCGATACCAATCTCGTCGTAGCGGCCCGAGAGGATGTTCGCGCGGTGACCCGAGCTGTTCATCCACTGGTGCACGATGTTCCGGGGAGTTCCGAGGGCGGCCGAGCCCCAGGCGATGTTCTCGCCGTAGGCCCATGCGCTGAGCCCTCCGGTCAGCCAGTTGACGTTCTGTAGGCGGCCGGTGAGGGACGCCTCGCCCGAGCACTGATGGCTGAAGCAGCGGTGGTTCTGCATGTAGTCGTTGTGATTCTGCGAAGCGCGCTGAAGATTCTTGTCGCGCTGCAGGTTCGAGAGCCCGCGCGAGTGGCGCTCCCGGTTGAGCAGGCAAAGGACAGCCTTGCGGGCATGACCCTTCGTGATCTCATTCGACTCCTTGTTGCCCCACTTGTTGCAGGGGCCGGCGGCGCTGGCGCTCTGAGCGGCAGGGCCGGCGGCGATGAGGAGCGCCAGCGCTGCGAAGAGCGCGGCGAAAAGGACAAATTGACGTGTATGTGTAGCTCCAGATGCCATTCCATGATTTGGATCGGCGTCGCCTGACCCAGCCCGGAGCCAGACCCTCAAAGGTGGACGGATGTACGGGTCTAACCCTTGCGCCAGCCGAAAATCACGGTGTAGACACCGCGAGGAGAGCCGTCGTTGCAGCCGGGTACATCCGGCTTGCCCTTAGCGGCTCCGATGCCGACGTCCCGGTACGCCTTGCCCAGAAGGCGCTTACGGTGGACGCGACTGGCCATCCATGCGTCCACCATCGCCTGCGGGGTGAGCGAGCAGCCTGTGACCTCGCCAAAGCCGTATCGGCCGCCGGGGATGGGATAGCCCGAGTTCACGATGCGGTCCTGAAGCGACTTCTCGCCCTCGCAGCGGTGATCGAGGCAGTTCTCCTCAATCATCACGTCCGTGTGCTTCTCGGCGACCTTCGTGAGCGACCAGACCTGCTCGAGCTTCTTCACGTCGGCCTTCCGGCGCTCCTTGCCGATCAGGCACAGTACTGCCTCGCCGAGCTCGTCGGAGGTGGCATCCCCGGGCGCGGCGTCCGCCTTCGGGCACTTCGCGGCCTGAGCCGCCTCGCCCGCCCCGCCGAAAAGCGCAAACGCGCACAGAAGCGCCGCCGCTAGTAGCGCAAGCGGCGCCAGGCTTCGGGTGTGGGGCCTCCCTGCCACGTCATGAAGTTGAACAGACGGCAGGCGCCTGAGTTGCGGTCCGCGCTGCCTTAGGTTCCGCTTTGCTCCAGCAGCGCCTTGAGTCGCGCCTCGTCACGGCTGGAGTCCCGAGCCAGGACCTTCTTGAGGATGGGCTCGAACAAAAACCCAAGTCGCCGGACCTTGAACTGCATGTGACAGGTCAGAACGGTCCCGCTCGTGGAACTCGGCTCTGCCAAATACGAGGCGCGGCCGGTAAGCCAACCTTCGGGGATCTCGAACGCCACATACCGGTCCGGCTCGAACTCGACGAAACGGTTACGAGAGGCGATTTGGCGGCCGGCAAAAACACGGACGAACTCGTGCTCGGTACCCACTCCGATCGGGCCATCGGTCAGTCGACGGACCTCGTGCAGATCCGTCTGCCATCGAGGCGCATTGGTCTGATCGGCCACGAACGCGAAGACCTCCTCGACAGGCCGGTCGATCTCCACGGTTGCCTCGATGTCGATCACGTTGTACTCACGCACCAAATAGCCTGGCGCCGGCGAGCGGGGCAGCCAGGACTCGAACCTGGAATCGCCGGTTTTGGAGACCGGAGCCTTGTCCAGTTTGGCCACTGCCCCGTGGGGTGTGAGCATGGTACAAGCGCCCTTTCCGTCCGACGCGAGCACGAACATATGTTCGTGCGCTGGAACAAGGAAAAGGTCGAGGAGGTCTTTGAAGCGAGGGAGCGTGGCCTGAGCCATGCTGAGATCAGTGAACTCACAGGTGTCTCGATCAGATGCATGCGCACATGGTTCTACCGGCGGATTCCGACCTACCAAGGAAGGAGGAAGGAATGTCCACCTTTCCAACGCGAATCCATTCCACGGGACTCCTACGCGTACCTCCTCGGCGCCTACCTCGGTGATGGATTCCTAACCCGCCAGACGGACCGCACGATGTGTTTGAGGATCGTCTCAGACTCCGCCTACCCGGGAATTCTTGACGAGTTCGCCGCGGCTATGGAAGCCGTTTCTGGCGGAACGGCCTGGCGAAGAAAGAAGACGAACATGAACGCTTGGGAGATAGGGCTAACTTGGTGGCACTGGACCCTCGCTTTTCCCCAACATGGCCCGGGGCGCAAACACAAGCGCAAAATCGAGCTCGAGCCGTGGCAGTGGGACATCGTCAAGGAGCACACTGGTCTCTTCCTACGCGGCCTCATCCATTCCGACGGATGGCGCGGTTGGAACAAGGTGAAGTCGAAAGGCAAGTGGTACGCCTATCCGCGCTACCAATTCTCGAACCGCTCGGACGACATCCGCAAGCTCTTCTGCGACGCGTGCGACTTGCTCGGTGTTGAGTGGAAGCCGTGGACTCGGTGGCATATCTCGGTTGCGCGCCGGGATTCTGTAGCCCTCCTAGACGAGCACGTGGGCTTTAAGTACTGACGTTTAATGCGGGCGGAGGGATTCGAACCCCCACACTCTTATCGAGCACGAGGACCTAAACCTCGCGTGTCTGCCAGTTCCACCACGCCCGCAGATAAGCCGATGTTAGGGGTGACTGCGCCTCTGTGCCGCTCGCGCGTTTATGCTTGCAGCAGGGATGGAAGCCACGACCCTTCGAGAGGGCTACGAGCTCTGGCGCCCGAATCGTGAGAAGGCGCAGTCAAAGACGACGAAAGCGATCGTCGCATTCGTGCTGCTCGTCTCCGCCGGCCTGATGATCGTGATCGTCATCGGCGGCTGGGAGCGAATGCAGAGCTCGATGATCGCGATCATGACTCTCTTCTGGGCCGCGCTCTACATCTTCTTCGCGATCCTCATCATGAACTGGAATCGCGGCCTTTTACCGGTAGCCGCGTCGCTCGCGGTGATCATGACCATCTTCGCGGGCGTGGCCGCTCCGGGCTGGTTTGCCCGTTCGAAGGACGGCCTCGACTCACCGGTCCTTCCCGAGGACCTCCTTGGCCTCCTCGTGATCGTTCTCATCCCCGTCCAGATCCTCCTCATCGTCGTCTCGCTTATCGCGTTCGGCCAGGAGTGGCACGTCGAGGAAGAGCGGCCGATCGGCGGCCGTCCCCTCGCGGGCGAGGACGACGACGCGGACGGGTACGACGAGGGCGAGCACGAGCCCTCCCCCAGTCCCGCTTAGGACCTTCTCCTAGAAGAGAGTTGCGGCTGTCCGCGGCTCGATCAGCGCCGGTCCGTCCTCGCGCACGCTGTTCACCAGGTCGTTGACCTCCCGCGTCTCGAGTTCCTCACGAGTCGGAACCAGCAGTCCCATCAAGTCCTCTGGCTCGGCATCTACCGAGAGCCATTCCGCTTCGGCGTCGCGCGGCAGGATCACCGGCATGCGGTCGTGAATCGGGCGCACCGTGTCGTTCGGCTGCGTCGTGACGATCGAGCAGCTCACGATCGGCTCGCCACCCTTGGGCGCGTAGCTCGCCCAGATACCCGCGAACGCGAACAGCCCGTCATCGGGCAGGTGGAGCCAGATCGGCACCTTCCCGTTCTCGTCGCGCCGCCACTCATAGAAGCCATCGGCCGGAATCAGGCAGCGCCGCTCGCGAAACGACTCCGCGAACGCCGGCTGCGTCTGAATTGACTCCGCGCGCGCATTGATCAGCGGGCGCCCCTTCTTCTCGGTCGCCCACTTCCCGGGCACCAACCCCCACCGAAGCGTCCCCAAGTCCCGCTCATCCGCCAGCTCGCGCACCGCGAGCACCGGATCGGTCGGCGCGATGTTGAAGCGAGGCTCCTCGTCAATCTCCGCTTCCTCGGTGATGCCAAATCGAAGGCGAAGCCGCCGCGGGTTGGGGTTGGCGAGCGTGTAACGACCGCACATACGTCGAGGCTAGCCAGCCCTTGCGATGTTGCAAAGTCGGCGCAGGTCGCGCGAAAGTGGCGCCGATTTTCAAGCTAGCTTCGTCATGATGGATGGAGGCGGCGGTGTCCAAACTGGTAAAGGAGATGGATTCAAAATCCATTGCTCGAAAGAGCTTGTGGGTTCGAGCCCCACCCGCCGCATAGCGCGATGTATCCGCTGAGTGCTGTCGAGCTAGTCAGGGAGCTCGACCAGCAAGGCCTCAGCAAGAACGCAATTGCCAGGACCACAGGGGTCTCGCGCGCCGCGATCAGATCGTGGCTCAGCGGAACCATCCCGGGCGTGAAGATGGCGGCCCGGTCGTCAGCGTCAAGCTGCCGAAGGTGCGGCACGGCGCAAATGCAATTCCCCCGACTCACCGATGCGGCCTACTCGTACTTGCTTGGCATGTATCTCGGCGACGGGCACGTCTCGGACAGCAGAAAAGGCGTCAAGCGACTGAGAGTTTCGGTGGCAAGGCGGGCTTCCGTTGAGCTGATGGATGAGCACATCGGCCCGAAGCGCTGACGTGAACCTCGCACGTCCGCGATAATCGCGCGGTGCCCACCCCCCGCAGACGACGCAGGCGTCCCGGGCGCTCCGCGACGCCCCAGTCAGAGAAGACCCAGCGCGATCCGAGGCTCGCGACGATCGACGAGCTCTGCTCGTTCGAGAACCGCCTGGCGGGCACCGACTCCGAGCGGCGCGCCGCCAACGCCATGGCCGGCCGCTTACGCGAAGCCGGTCGCCGCGCTGAGATCGAGCCCATCTACGTCCACCCGCAAGCCCCGCTTGTCTGGGCGCTCCACGCCTTCCTCGCATGCGCCGCCAGCGTCTTGGCAATCGAGGTGCCGATCGCCGGCTTCGCCCTCCTTCTCTTCACGACCACGTCCTTCTACTTCGACCTAAACGCTAGCCGCCACTTCCTTCGCCTCCTCTTCTTCCGCCGCGCATCGCAGAACGTCGTCTCGCGCGGCGAGAACCCCGACGCTTCGCACAAGCTGATCCTCGCCGCTCACGTCGACGCCGCCCGCACCGGCACGATCTTCGGCAAGGGAGCCACCTCGCTCTCGAAGCGCGTCAGCGGCTTCCTGCCCTTTCCCCACACCCGCTTCCTCTTCTGGTCCGCCGCGATCCTCCTCCCGATGCTCGGCGCCCGCATGGCCGGCGTCGACTCGGACGGCCTCGCGATCCTCCAGATCATCCCCACGCTCATCCTGCTCGTCAGCACCTTCCTCCTCGTCGACTGGCGCCTCTCGCAGGTCGTCCCGGGGGCGAACGACAACGCATCCGGCGTCGCCGTAGCCCTGTCGCTGGCGGAGAAGCTCGGCGAGGAGCCGCCGCGAAACCTCGACGTCTGGGTCGTCCTCACCGGAGGCGAGGAGTGCGGCATGGAGGGCATGCGCGAGTTCACCCGCAAGCACAAGGACGAGCTCGACCCCTTCAAGACCATCGTTCTCGCAATCGACTCGGTCGGCAAGGGCGACGTGCGCTGGGTCGCCTCGGAGGGCCTCACGATCTCGTTCGAGATGGACGCGCGCGTCACACAACTCTGCGAGGCCATCGCCGAAGCCGACGCCAACGAGGAGAACCGCTACCGCGCCGCTCCGCTCCGTCACGGCTACGCAACCGACGCGCTCGCCGCCCGCGTCGGCGGCCTGCGCGCCAGCGCCATCACCTGCCTCGAACCCGGGGCGATCACGCCCGCCAACCACCACACGCCCCAGGACGTCCCGAACGCGATCGACCCGCAAGCGATGAAGCGCGCGGCGAACTTCACCCTCGACCTGGTCCGCGCCCTCGACCGCGACCTGGTGCGCACCCAGAAGCGCAAACCCGAGGAACCCGCCGAGCCCGCCAAGCCGCAATCGCGAAGGAGGCGCAGGCGCTCATGAGCGAGAAGCTCTGGGAGCCCTCGGCCGAAGCGGTCGAGGGCTCGAACATGACCGCCTACATGCGCTGGCTCGCGGCCGAGCGCAACCTCGCCTTCGAAGGCGATTACGACCGCCTCTGGGACTGGTCCGTGGCCGAGGTCGAAACCTTCTGGCGCTCGATCTGGGACTACTACGACGTCTCGGCCGACGGCGACGCCTCAACCGTCCTCGCAAGCGCCGACATGCCCGGCGCCGAGTGGTTTCCCGGCACTAGCCTCAACTACGCCGAGCACATCTTCCGCGGCAAGGACCCGGCGAAGCTCGCCATCCAGCACGCGGCCGAGGGAGCGGAGCTCGCCGAGATCTCCTGGGGCGAGCTGGAGGAGCGAGTCGCGGCATTTGCCGCAGGACTCCGCTCCCTGGGAGTCGAGCGCGGCGATCGCGTCGCCGCCTACCTCCCGAACTCGCCCGAAGCCGTCGTCGGCTTCCTCGCAGCCGCCTCGATCGGCGCGATCTGGTCGTCCTGCTCTCCCGACTTCGGAGCCCGCTCCGTCATCGACCGCTTCGCCCAGATCGAGCCCAAGGTCCTCCTCGCCGTCGACGGCTACACGTACGGCGGCAAGCCGTTCGACCGCATGGAGGTCGTCAAGGGCCTCGAGGCGGAGATGCCCTCTCTCGCCCACACTGTCCTCGTCCCCTACCTCGATGCCGCCGCCGACCCCGCCCGCCTGGCACACGGCATGGCCTGGAGCGACGTCGCCGCCAAGGGCGCCGGCGCGGCGCTCGAGTTCGATCGCGTCCCCTTCGACCACCCCCTCTGGGTCCTCTACTCCTCGGGCACCACCGGCCTCCCCAAGGCAATCGTCCAGGGACACGGCGGCATCCTCCTCGAGCACCTGAAGAAGATGAACCTCCACGTCGACGCGCAAGCGGGAGATCGCATCTTCTGGTTCACCACCACTGGATGGATGATGTGGAACTTCCTCGTCTCCATGCTTCTGACGGAGGCGTCGATCGTCCTGTACGACGGCAACCCCGGCCACCCCACCCTCGACACCCTGTGGGAGCTCGCCGCCCAGGCCGGCGTCACCACCTTCGGCACCTCCGCGAGCTTCCTCTCCTCGTGCATGAAGGAGGGAGTCGAGCCCTCAGACGGACGCGACCTCTCGGCGCTGAAGGCCGTCGGCTCGACCGGGTCGCCGCTCGCGCCCGAGGGCTTCGAGTGGGTCTACGAGCACGTCGGGCGCGACACCTGGCTCTTCTCCACGTCTGGCGGCACCGACGTCTGCACGGCCTTCGTCGGCGGCGTCCCGCTCCTGCCCGTCTACCGCGGGGAGCTTCAGGCTCGCGCTCTCGGCTGCGCCGTCGAGGCGTGGGACGAGGACGGCAACGCGCTGGTGGGAGAGGTGGGCGAACTCGTCATCACAAAGCCGATGCCATCGATGCCCGTCTTCTTCTGGTCCGACCCCGACGGCGAGCGCTACCGCTCCTCCTACTTCGAGATGTACCCGGGCATCTGGCGCCACGGCGACTGGATCGAGATCACCGAGCGCGGCACGGCGATCATCTACGGGCGCTCCGACTCGACCATCAACCGCGGCGGAATCCGCATGGGCACGAGCGAGATCTACCGCGCCGTCCTCTCCCTGGACGAGATCACCGACGCCCTCGTCGTGGACGTCCCGCGGCCGGGCACCGAGGGCTGGATGCCGCTCTTCGTCGTCCTGCGCGAAGGAGAGACGCTCGACGACGACCTCATCAAGCGGATCGCGGCTCGCGTGCGCGAGGACTGCTCACCCCGGCACGTCCCCAACGAGGTCCACGAGGTCGCCGAGATTCCCCGCACCCTTTCGGGAAAGGTCCTGGAGGTGCCGGTGAAGCGCATCCTCATGGGCACCCCGCCGGAGCAGGCCGCTAGCCGCGATTCACTCGCGAACCCCCTCGCGCTCGACCCCTTCGTCGAGCTTGCCCGCGATGGGGCCTGAGCGCATCCCGGGCGTGTCCGACGAGGCGATCGCCCTGTTCCGACCGAGCGCCTTGGCCTCGTACAAGGCGCGATCTGCAGCGCCGACCAGGGCGTAGCGGTCCGCGCCGTTCTCGGGGTAGCTGGCGACGCCGCAGCTGGCGGTGAGCCCTCCCATCCCGGAGAACTCGATCTCGACCGCGCGCCGCAACCGCTCCGCCAGGGCAAGCGTCCCTGCGGTGCTCGACTCGGGAGCCAGGATCGCGAACTCCTCGCCGCCGACACGTCCCACGTGATCGATCGTCCGCGTTGCCTCGTTCAGCGCACGGCTCAGCCGCTGGAGCGCCGCGTCCCCGGCCTGGTGCCCATGCTGGTCGTTGAAGTGCTTGAAGCCGTCCAGATCGAGCATCACCACCCCCACGCCGAACCGGCCTCGGCCCGCGCGAGCGAGCTCGACATCGAACGCATCCTCAAGCGCCCGCCGGTTCAGAAGCCCTGTAAGCGGATCTGTGCTGGCTGCCGCATCCAGCTGCTGGAGCACTTCCCGAAGCTGGGCCGCGATTCCTCCCATGACCAGCGCGATGACCATGATCGTGCCGGCCGTCATGGTCAGCCGAAGCGGATCGAGGCCATCCGTGCCGTCGAGCATGGAAAGGACGAACGCATACGCGGCCACACACAACACCCCGTGGGCGAAGATCAGCCGGGTGTCGAGGAACAGAGCGGCGGCGATCACCACCCATGCCATGTACATCGCGTAGGCAGCCGACGCCTCTGCGCCGGCGTAATAGATCGAGAGTGCGACCAGGAGCGTCCCAATCGCGGGCGCGGCACGCAGGAACCAGACCGGCAGCCGTTCGTACACGATCAGGATGAAGGCGGCGACCCCTATCGCGGAGAGGCTGACGATCGCAAGGCTCTGCGAGTCCCGTTCGGACGTGCCCTCCAGGAGGAGCGTCGACAGGAGCAGGACGCCTCCGAACCCGAACAGGGTCGCGAGGATCCTGGCGACCCATCCCCGATCCGTTTCAATGTCGAACGCTGCATCGGGATGTCGCCAGCTAAGCCGATCGGCAAGCATGCCTGCAATCCCACGTTGGGCCATTAGCTCAACCTACCCCGATCTCGGATGCGCACTCCTGAGCCCTACTCACGGCCTCATCAGCGCCCTCCACGACACCCCCCTTCATCAGCACCCGCCCGGCGACCACGGTCGCATCCACCACAGAGCCGGACGCCGCATAAACGAGTCCGGCGTCCAGCTCGCCCATCGCCATCTCGGGCGCGCCGCTCCGCACAAGCAGAAAGTCAGCGGGGTCCCCCTTGCGAAGAGCAGGCGAGCGAAGCAGTGACGACGCATCCCCCATCCCGAGCCGGAGCGTCTCCGCCGCATTCACCGCCGCCGCGTCGAACGCGTCGTTCTTCTGCAGCAGCGCAAACGTCTTCAGGTCCGAGAAGAGGTCCAGGGAATTGTTCGAACCTGGTCCATCCGTCCCGATCCCCATCTCGACACCGCGCTCGCGTGCCGCGGGATACGGGAACACGCCCCCCACGGCCAGCTTCAGGTTCGCGACCGGGTTCGTGACCACGGTCGCCCCGCGCTCAGCGATCAGATCGAGCTCATCGTTGGCGAGCCAAACACCGTGGGCGAGGATCGTGTTCGGCCCCAGGAGCCCGGCCCGGTCGAGGTGGAACGCGGGCCTGACGCCATGCTCGGTTACGCAATCCTCCACCTCCTTCTGAGTCTCGGAGAGGTGAATCTGGATCGTCGCCTCCCGCTCGGCTGCCCGTCCCGCCACCCACTCGAGCGATTCGCGCGAGACCGTGTACAACGCATGCGGCGCGTAACCGGCACGCACCCTTCCCGTCGACGACTCGCGAACCCGATCGAGGGCTTCGTCTGCATCGGCGCGCGCCCTTTCGGGATCCGGGCCATCGATCAGCGGCGCTGCGACAACGGCCCGCAGGCCCGCGTCCTCGACCGCCCTCGCCACGGCCTCCGGATGCCAGTACATATCCCAGAACGCGACCGTGCCGGTGCGGATCATCTCCGCGCACGCCAGTCGCGTGCCCCAATAAACATGCTCCGGCTCCAGGCGCGCCTCGGCGGGCCAGATGTGCTCCTCGAGCCACACCATCAGCGGCAAGTCGTCCGCGAAGCCGCGGAAAAGCGTCATCGCCGCGTGGGTGTGGGCATTCACCAGGCCGGGAACGAGCGCCATCCCCGAGCCGTCGAGGACCTCGTCATCCGGCTTGGGGACAACGCCGGGCCCAACTTCCGAGATCAACCCATCCTGCACGCGAAGGCCAACGGGCTCACCGTTGAGGGTGGCATCCGTGACCGCGAGTCCCATCCGTAAAGGTTAGGCCAGCCGACGTATGCGAGGCTTGCCGCCGTGACGGACTCAGATCAGCGCTCCGACCTCGCCGAGGTCCTCGCAAGGCAGGCGGCAACCCAGGACGACGCCCGCCCGGAGGCGGTCGCCAAGCGCCACGAGCGCGGCGGGCGCACCGCGCGCGAGAACGTCCTCGACCTCGTCGACGAGGGCAGCTTCGTGGAGTATGGAGCCCTCGCAATCGCCGCGCAGCGCATGCGCCGCACTTCCGAGGACCTGATCGCCAAGACCCCGGCCGACGGCCTGATCGGCGGTACGGCGCGAGTCAACTCGGCATTTCACGGCGCCGAAGCGGCCGCGTGCGCCGTCCTCTCCTACGACTACACCGTCCTCGCCGGAACCCAGGGCGCCACGGGGCACCGCAAGAAGGACCGCCTGTTCGAGCTGATCAAGCGGATGCGCATCCCCGCCGTGATCTTCACCGAAGGGGGCGGCGGGCGTCCGGGTGACAGCGACTACGCGGTCGTCTCGGCGCTCGACACACGCGCGTTCGCGCTTTGGGGGCAGCTCTCGGGCGTCGTTCCGCGGATCGCCGTCGTCTCGGGCCGCTGCTTTGCAGGGAACGCCGTCCTCGCCGGCTCGTCCGACCTCATCGTCGCCACCGACAGCATTGCTCTCGGCATGGGCGGTCCCGCGATGATCGAGGGGGGCGGCCTTGGCACCTTTGAGCCGGACGCAATCGGCCCCATCGACGTTCAGGCACCGAACGGGGTCGTCGACGTGCGCGTCGCGGACGAGTCCGAGGCCGTCGAGATCGTGAAGCGGCTCGTCTCCTACTTCCAGGGACCGCTCGCCGAATGGTCTGCACCCGGCGACGACGCCCTGCGCGATGTCGTGCCCGAGCGGCGGCGGCGCGCCTACGACGTGCACGCAGCCATCGACGGCATCGCCGACACCGGCTCGGTCACCTACCTGCGCGACGAGTTCGCCCTCCCGATGGTCACCGCGCTCGCCCGCATCGAGGGTCGAGCCGTCGGCATCGTCGCCAACAACCCGATCCACCTCGCGGGCGCGATCACCTCGGACGGCGCCGACAAGGCGGCACGCTTCATGTCTCTATGCGACGCGTTCGGGATCCCGATCCTCTCGCTGATCGACACGCCGGGCATGATGGTGGGGCCTGACGCCGAGGCGACAGCGCTTGTCCGCCACTGCTCTCGCCTATTCACCGTGGGCGCCTCGCTCCACGTGCCGCTCGTCGCCGTGATCCTCCGCAAGGCGTACGGCCTGGGCGCGCAGGCGATGGCCGGCGGATCCATGCACGAGCCCCTCTTGACCGTTGGCTGGCCCACCGCCGAGCTTGGAGCGATGGGCCTCGAGGGCGCCGTCAAGCTCGGCTTCCGCCGCGAGCTCGAGGCCATCGAAGACGAGGCCGAGCGAGCCGAGCGCCTGGAGCAGATGGTCGCGCACGCGCACGACCACGCAAAGGCGCTCAACGCCGCGACCCTTTTCGAGATCGACGACGTCATCGACCCCGCTGACACTCGCCGAGTCATCGCCTCCACCCTTGCCGCCGCCAACATGGGCACCACCTGGCGCGACCGCCCACCCGTCCGGACGGTCGACAACTGGTGAGGTCAGTCGGCGCGGGTGAGAAGCGTTCCGAGGGCTGACGCAAGCACGGCCTCGAGCTCGGGCCGGTGCTCCTCCTGGCCCTTGCGCACGTCGTCGGCGGTGAGCGCCTGCGTCGTCACGCCGTTCGCCAGATTGTCCACTACGCATAGCGCCGCATACGGCAGGCCCAGCTCGCCGGCGACGATGCACTCCGAGGCGACCGTCATGCCGACTACATGCGCGTGCTGCGCGATCAGCTGCACCTCAGCGGCGGTCTCGATCCTCGGCCCGGCGACCTGCCAGTAGACACCGCCATCTTCAACGTGAGTTGAGGAGCGCAGCGCATCGACGACCTCGCGCCGCCACGCTTCGTCAAAGCGCGCCACCCGGTGCGCCTCGAAGGAATCGAGCGAGGTCACGGGCGCGGCGTCGAGGGCGATGAAGTCGTCCGGGATGACGTAACTGCCGGGGCCCAGGTCGGGCCGTAGGCCGCCAACCGAGGCGATTCCAAGCACGCGGTCGCACCCCGCATCGGCAAGCACCCGCAGGTTCGCCTCGTGATCGACGGCATGAGGCAGCACGTACGGATCGCCGTGACGATCCACGCTCACGATTCCGTCATTGGATGGAATCAGTCCCGCGGCGCCGCTGCCGAGGATGACCCCGAGCTTGCCCATTACGCCGGAGTGATCGGGTTGCGACGCTCGGTGAAGGCGCGGTTGCGGCCCTCGGCGAATGCAAACCGGCGAATCAGCTCGTCGCGCAGGTCGTCGGGCTCGATCACGGCGTCGACGACCATCTCGGAGGCGAGGTGAAGGATGTCGATGTCCGCTGAATACTCCTCGCGCTTGGCGCGCACGAACTCCTCGCGCTCTGCCTCGTCCTCGATCGCCTGGATCTGGTTGAGGAAGACGGCGTTGATCGCTGCCTCGGGGCCCATCACGGCAATCGACGCACCGGGCAGCGCGATCGTGCAGTCGGGCTCGAACGCGGGGCCGGCCATCGCATACAGCCCGGCGCCGTACGCCTTGCGCACGATCACCGAGATCTTCGGCACCGTGGCCTCGGAGACCGCCGAGATCATCTTCGCGCCGTGGCGGATGATGCCCTGGCGCTCGACGTCCGTCCCGATCATGAAGCCGGGCACGTCCGCCAGGAACACGAGCGGGATGTTGAAGGCGTTACAGGTGGAGATGAACCGCGCCGCCTTGTCAGCCGAGTCGACGAACAGCACTCCGCCCTTCTGGCGCGGTTGGTTGGCGACGATGCCGATCGCCCGTCCGTCGAGTCGGGCATACCCCACCACCAGCTCCTTCGCCCAGCGCGCGTGCACCTCGCAAAACGAATCCGCGTCGAAGAGAGCGGCGATCAGGTCCTTGATGTCGAACGAAGTCTTCTCGTCGCCCGGGATGATCTCCGATGGCTTCTGCTCAGCGGCGGGGTCGGCCGGAGGGGCCGATGGCGGCTCGGAGCGCCAACTCTCCGGCATGTATGAGAGGTAGCGCTTGGCGAGGTCAATCGCGTCCTCGTCGGTCTTGGCAAGGAAGTGGCCGCAACCGGAGACGCCCGTGTGCATCTTCGCGCCGCCCATCTCCTCGAGCGTCACCTTCTCACCGATCACCATCTCCGCCATGCGCGGCGAGCCCAGGTACATCGACGCGTTGCCCTCGCGCATGATCACGATGTCGCAGAACGCTGGGATGTAGGCGCCGCCGGCGGCTGACGGGCCAAACAGCACGCACACCTGCGGAACCGCGCCCGAAAGCTTCACCTCGTTGTAGAAGATCCGCCCTGCGCCCCTTCGCCCCGGGAACATCTGGACCTGGTCGGTGATTCGAGCGCCGGCGGAGTCGACCAGGTAGATCATCGGCACGCTGTGAGTGAGCGCCTGCTCCTGGATGCGGAGGATCTTCTCGACCGTCTTGGCGCCCCACGAGCCGGCTTTGACCGTCGGGTCGTTCGCCATCAGCGCAACCCTCCGCCCGCCGACGAGCGCCATGCCGGTGACGACGCCGTCCGCTCCGAGCCCATCCTTGTCCCAGTTCGCGAGCAGCGCCTCCTCCGCGAATGATTCCCTGTCGACGAGCCGCTCGACGCGGGCGCGCGCGCCGATCTTGCTTTGCTCCGACAACTTCTCGCGGTACTTCTCCGGACCGCCGGCCAGCGCCCGGTCGAGCGCTTCGCCGAAGCGCTCGCCGACCGGCGTGTCAGTTCTCTCGCGCGTCAATCCGTCGCGTGCTGCCGGTCCAGCGGGACCGGCTTCTCACCCGAGTAATCGTAGAAGCCTCTTCCCGTCTTTCGTCCCAGGAATCCGGCGGCTACGAGCTTGCGAAGGGTCGGGGGTGGCGCGAAGCGCTTCTCCCGGTATTCCTCGAACATGACCTCCGCCGCCGAGTTGCTCGTGTCGAGGCCGACGAAGTCGCTGAGCTCGAACGGGCCCATCGGGTGGTTAGCGCCGGCCTTCATCGCCGTGTCGATCTGCTCGATCGACCCGAATCCCTCTTCGTACGCGCGGATCGCGTCGAGCAGATACGGGATCAGCAGGCGGTTGACGATGAACCCCGCCTTGTCGTGCGCGTGCACGACCGTCTTCTTCAAGCTCTCTCCGAACTGGAACCCCGTCTCGAGCGTGCCCGTCGATGTCGTGACGGACTGGACGACCTCGAGCAGCGGCATGACCTGCGCGGGATTGAAGAAGTGGAGGCCCAGGAAGTGCTCGGGCCGGCTGGTCGCCGCGGCCTGGTTGATGACGGGCAGCGATGACGTGTTGGTCGCGAAGAGCGCCTCCTCCTTCACGATCTGGTCGAGCGCCTTCCACATCTCGAGCTTCGCATCGAGGTTCTCGGTTATCGCCTCGATCACGATGTCGCAGTCGGCGAAGTCGTCGTACTCGAGCGTGCCCTTGATCCTCTTCTTCACCTCGTCCGCGTCCGATTGCTCCATCCGTCCCTTGTCGACGGCTCGCTTGAGCTGGCCGGCGATCTTGCCCAGGCCGCTGTCGAGCCGCTCCTGATCGCGCTCGCGCACCACGACGTCGTAGCCGGCTTGGGCGGCCACTTGGGCGATGCCGTGCCCCATGAGGCCGCAACCGACCACACCAACCCTCTTGATGTCCATGTAGCCTCCCGCTCAGATGCGGCACGAGAACGGATTACGTGCCGGTCGAAGGAATGTCCAGTCCGATGAGAGCCTGGGAGCGTAATAGATGAACGATTTCGTACGCGTGGCGGACGATGGCCACGTCAGGCATCTGATTCTCGACCGGCCCGAGAAGCGAAACGCAATCAACGCGGCGCTGATCCGATCGCTTCGCGACGCCGCCCGCGAGGCATCCGACTCTCCGGACGTCCACGCCGTCGTGCTTCGGGGCAACGGCCTGTCGTTCAGCGCGGGGGTCGACGTGGTAGAGCTCGGAGCGCTAGCGGGGCAGGCGAACGCCCTACGTCCGTTCCGGCATGTCTGCATCGAGGCGGCGAATTTGCTCGAGGAGATGAAGAAGCCGACGATCGCCTCGATCCACGGCGCCTGCATCGGCCTGGGCGCGGAGCTCGCGCTGGCATGCGACCTCAGGGTGATGGCCGACGACGCCCAATTCGGCCTGCCGGAGGTGCGGCTCGGCCTGATTCCGGACGTCGGCGGAACCAGCCGGCTTCCCGCTATCGCCGGACTCGGCAATGCCAAGGAGCTGATCATGACTGGCCGGGCGATCGGTGCCGAGGAGGCGTACAGGATCGGCGTCGCGAACCGCGTCGTGGCGGTCGACGAGCTCGAGAGCGCGACGGATGCCCTGGTCGACGAGCTCCTTGCCGCGGCGCCCCTCGCCGTCGGCCTTGCGAAGGGAGTGGTGGACGCTGTCGCCAAGCCAACCCTGGGAGCGAGCCTCGAGCTCGAGGTGACCACGCAGCAGGCCCTGATCGCGTCGCAGGACTTCCGAGAGGCGGGAGCGGCGTTCATCGAAAAGCGCGAGCCAGAGTGGACGCGGACCTGAACCGAAGTTAGAGTCGCGCCGAGACTTCCGATTCGCGCAGTCTCGATCCAAGACAGGGAGGACTTCATGCCAAGAAGGCGCTTGCGTGCGCTTGCCACCGTCCCACTCGTGCTTGCAGCGGCGCTTGCGACCATCGCGCCGGCCGCGCCGGCGCAGTCGCCGAATCCGCCGGACTTCGCCGCAAAGGCGCTGAACATCCTCCCTCCCGGCCAGAACGGCTCCCTCTTCGGCGGTCTCCATACCGCTGATCAGATCCCGCTCTACGACGGCCTGACGCCTAAGTTCGACTCAGTCAGCGCAGCGGACCTCGACGCGTTCTTCAAGCCCGCTCCGTTCGGGCTCGGACAGGCGACGCCCGAACGGGTCGAGACGCCGAGCGGGCACCCCGGCCTGCGGATCGAGCGGGACAGGTTCGGCGTCCCCCACATCTTCGGGGAGACTCGCGCCGACGTGACGTTCGGCGCGGGCTGGGTGACCGCCGAGGACCGTGGCTTCCTGATCGACCTGCTCCGTAAGCCCGCGCGACTGGGCGCGCTGGATGTGCCGGGAATCGACCCGTTCGCCTTTGCGTCGTCGTTCCGGACCTTCGACCCGAGCCCGCAGACCGAGCAGTTCCTCTCGAGCCAGCTAGGGCTGCTGGAGGCCGCCGGCGCGAGGGGTCAGCGAGTGATCGCGGACATCCGGAGCTACACCGACGGCATCAACGCCTTCAAGGCTCAGGGCGGAGTCCCGTTCGACCCCTGGACGGAGAACGACGTTCT
>JAWVEY010000048.1:0-167831 GCA_033856515.1 Solirubrobacterales bacterium | reverse complement strand
CGTGCCCGTACGTGTCGTTGTCGCGCCACCGCGTCGGGATCGCCCGGACGTGGGGGAAATCAGCGCGGGTCGAAGCCTTGTCCACGCGGGCAACGCTACCGCTGAGGCCCACTCATGGGTGCGAGCGCGAACTCGCTGAGGGTGAGCGACGGGACTTGAACCCGCGACCACCTGGACCACAACCAGGAGCTCTACCAACTGAGCTACGCCCACCGCGGACTCCCAATGTAGCGCGGGATGCGGGCCCTCGCGGGCCGTTTTATACCCCCGGCAAGACTCGAACTTGCGACATCCGGCTTAGAAGGCCGGCGCTCTATCCAGCTGAGCTACGGGGGCTCAGGGCGAGCGTAGCCCTACTAAGCCGGATCCTGGCTCCCGGCCTTGCGTTCGGCCCGCTCCTTGCGCCGCTCGGCCTTGCGCTCCGCGTGCTCGGCGTCGGCATCCTCACCGGGAGCGGGTGCCGCGGGGTCAGGCTTGGGTCCGGCGTCGGCTGCCGGCGCAGCGGCAGCGGCGGGCTCCGCGGGGTCCTTGGCGCCAGAGTCCTTGAGCGCAGCGGCGGCCGCTTTCGCCTTGTCGGAGAGGCTGCCCTTGCCCTTCGCGATCTCCGCGAGCTCAGCGGCATCCTTCTTGAGCGCGTCGGTCCCACCCCGCTTTTCGACGAGGTCCTTCGCCTGTGCGCTCAGCTTCTTGAAGTCCACCATGTTGCTCGTTACCTCCTCTTGGAATCGAAGTCTGGTTCGACGTTACCCAGAACTACACTGGCCTAGCCGCGGGGCGTAGCGCAGCCTGGTAGCGCATCTGCTTTGGGAGCAGAAGGTCGCTGGTTCAAATCCAGTCGCCCCGATCGCCGGTTCAATTCTGAGACGTCAGTCCGGCGTCTGTTGCGGGTCCCGCCGTGAGACCGGGAGCACGAACCACAAGCCCACGAAGAGCGCGACGCCAACCACGCCGCAGGCCGTCGTCGTTGCAGTCGAGCCGTAGATGAAGTCGGCGATAAGTACAACGGAACCGATGATCGAGACGGCCACGAACACAAGGCCACTGATCATCAGGCCGTTCGAGGTGCGGAGCATCTGCTCCTTGTCCTTGGCTCTGAAGTTGATGCGGTGATAGGCCGAGGGGGCAACGAGAAGCGCCGATGCGATCGCCGTCGCGCAAAGGACCACGAAGTAGAGCGCCTTCTGGAGGTTCGTGACATCGGCGAATCCCTGCGCGAACGGGACCGCCAGTAGGAACGCGAACAGCACCTGCACGCCCACCAAAGCGACACGGAGTTCGTTGAGCAGCTCGATGAGCTCCCGGTTGACCCTTTCTGAGCGTGACTCCTCGCCATCGCCCTCCGACCTCCCCGTCGCAGCTTCCTCGCCCATTCTTGACAACACATACCCGGCCACGCCCTCGCCAAGCATGTGACTCGCCCCCAGCCCTTCCGGGTAGACGTACGACATGCCCGAAGTGATCGTGGGACCGATGCTCCGCTACGCGGACGAAACTCAGGCGACCGTCTGGGTCGAAACAGACGAGGCCTGCGAGGTCGAGGTGCTCGGCTTCACCGAGCCGACCTTCTGCGTAGAGGGCCACCACTATGCGCTCGTTTGCATCCACGACCTCGAGCCGGGCTCGGAGAACGCTTATGAGGTCAATCTCGACGGCGAGTTGGCGTGGCCCGACCCGGATTCCGAGCTGCCGCCGCCGTGCATCCGCACCATCTCCGAGGACACCGAGCTGCGCGTCTCCTTCGGCTCGTGCCGCATGGCGGTCCCGCACGAGGCGCCTCACACCCACTCCCAGGACGAGCACGACGAGGGACGCGAGGTCGACGCTCTTCACGTGCTCGCCAAGGAGCTCATCCGCGACCCGAAGAGCCGCTGGCCGAACCTTCTCCTGCTCCTGGGCGACCAGGTCTACGTGGACGAGGGCTCGCCCAAGACCCGCGAGTTCATCCGCTCACGCCGCGACACCTCGAAGGAGCCTGGTGAGGAGGTCCTCGACTTCGAGGAGTACACGCACCTCTATCGCGAGTCGTGGACCGACCCGCTCGTGCGCTGGCTCTTCTCGACGATCCCGACGGCCATGGTCATCGACGACCACGACATGTCGGACGACTGGAACATCTCGCGCACGTGGGTCGAGGAGATGGAGCAGAAGGAGTGGTGGCAGAAGCGCCTCGTCGCCGGCTTCTCGACTTACTGGCTCTATCAGCACATGGGCAACCTCTCCCCCTCAGAGCTCTCGGAGGACCGGACGTGGAACGAGGCGCGCGAAAACCGAGACGACGCGACCGAGGTCGTCATGGACTACGCGAACCGTGCCCACAACAACCGCGACGGGATCAGGTGGAGCTTCTATCGCGACCTCTGCCGGACCCGCGTAATCGTCATGGACAACCGCGGCGGCCGCGTGCTCGAGAAGGACCGCCGCTCAATCTTCGACGACGAGGAGCGCGACTGGGTGTGGGACAAGGCGAAGGGCGACTTCGACCACCTCCTCATCGGCGCCTCCGACCCGTTCCTCCTCACGCACTCCTTTCACTGGCTCGAGGCCTGGAACGAGAAGGTCGTGGAGGGGAAGGCGTGGGGCTCTTCCGGTTCGAAGCTCGGCGAGAAGATGCGGCGCTCCGTTGACTTCGACCACTGGTCGGCGTTCGGCTTCTCGTTCAAGAAGATGACCGAGTTCCTGCGCCGTGCCGGCTCGGGCGAATGGGGCGAGCCTCCCGCCACGATCGTCATCTGCTCCGGCGACGTCCACCACGCCTACCTTGCCGAGGTCGCCTTTCCCCGCTCGGCCGGGGTCAAGAGCGCCGTCTACCAAGCCGTCTGTTCACCGTTCCGGAACCCGCTCGACTCGACGGAGCGCCGAGTTATCCGCCTCGCGACGACGAAGCCGGTTGAAGCCCTCACTCGCGCCTTGGCCAAATCCGCGGGCGTTCCTGATCCTGACCTGCGCTGGCGCTTCGCCGAGGGGCCGTACTTCGACAACCAGGTCGCAACCATCCACATCGAGGGCCGCAAGTCAGAGATCAAGCTCGAGAAGACGAAGCCGGGCGAGACCGAGGAAGAGTCGCTTGAAACGACCTTTGAGCGACGACTGGCTTGATAGCTAGCCTGCCGCCGACATGGCCGAGATCCGCCCCCTGAAAGCCCTTCACTACTCGCCCGGCTCCGTCTCGTCCCTCGGCGACGTCGTCGCTCCCCCCTACGACGTCATCGACGCGCCCATGCGCGCCGCGCTTCTGGAGCGCTCGCCTTTCAACGTCGTCGAGATCGATCTGCCCGTCTCTCCCGGCGGCCGAGACCCGTACGCACACGCAGCCGAGACGCTGGAGAACTGGACGCTCCAGGGCATCCTCGCCGCTGACAGCGAGGAGGCGCTCTGGGCGCTGGAGCAGGAGTACGAGGGACCGGACGGCTCGCGGTACACCCGCCGAGGCTTTCTGTGCCGAGTGCGGGTCACCCACTACGGCCCAGGTCTGGTCCGTCCTCACGAGCGCACCCAGCCCGGTCCCAAGGAGGACCGCCTGCGCCTGACCCAGGCGACGCGCCACAACCTCTCCCCCATCTTCTCCCTCCACGAAGGAAATGTCTGGCCCTACTTCAAGGCCGCCGCCGAGGGCGAACCGTGGGGCGAGGCCACCGACGCCGACGGCACCATCAACCGCATCTGGCGCGTCACGGATCCGGCCGTGATCGCGGCCGTCCAGGACGAGCTCTCATCCTCTGAGCTCCTCATCGCCGACGGCCACCATCGCTACGAGACCGCACGCACCTACGCCGACGAGGTCGGCGGCAACGGCGATCACCGCTACACGCTCATGGCGCTCGTCTCCCTTGAAGACCCTGGCCTCACCGTCTTCGGCTACCACCGCCTTTTGACGGACCTCGGCGACTCCGCGAAGCAGGAGGCCATCGCCGCAGCGCTTCGCGAGCACTTCGAGATCGAGGAGGTCACGCTCGAAGACCTCGACCCGGCAGGCGAAGAAGGGGTCGGAGTGTTCGGCTACGTCGACGCGCACTTCAAGCGCGGATTTCGCCTACGCCTCAAGGACACGGAAGCCGTGGACTCGGAGCTTGCGGACTACTCGGAGGACTACCGCCGCCTGGACGCCGCGATCCTCGAGACGCTCATCCTTCGAGGAGCGCTCGGCATGACTCCCGAGGACGTCGAGGCCAAGAAAGGCATGGCCTACACCGCATCCGCGGAGGAGGCCATCGGGCGCCTTGGAGAGGGCGTAGACGCCGTCTTCCTAATGCGCCCCACCCCCGTCGATCAGGTCCGCGCGGTCGCCGCCGCAGGCGAGACGATGCCCCCCAAGTCCACCTACTTCTACCCCAAGCTTCTCACCGGGCTCGTCTTCAACCCGCTGGAGTAGCCTCGCGCCATGACGCGGATCTATACGCGCAAGGGCGACGACGGGACGACGTCGCTCTGGTACGGCGGGCGCGTCGCAAAGGACGACGGGCGCACGGATGCGTATGGAACGCTCGACGAGGCGAACGCCGCCTTGGGCGTCGCCCGGTCGCTCACCGGCGACGACTCCGAGCTCGCCGCCGACATCCTGCGCATCCAGGACGAGCTCTTCGTCGCCGGCGCCGAGCTGGCAACCGCGCCCGAGGCCGCTGGGCGTCTGGAAGACGGGGTCAGCCGCATCACGCCCGAGATGGCCGCCGAGCTGGAGCCGCTCATCGACAAGTACATGGACCGGGTCGACCTGCCGCCGAAGTTCGTCCTGCCTGGCGGCACGACGCTCTCGGCGCACATCGACCTCGCGCGCACGATCGTCCGCCGCGCCGAACGCCGCGTCGTGACGCTCAGCCAAGCCGGCGAGCTCGCCTCCGAGGACCTCCTTCGCTTCCTCAACCGCGCATCCGACCTCCTGTTCGCCATGGCGCGCTACGCCGATGTCGACGATCCCGAGCTGTTCGCGGGACGCGGCAAGGAAGGATGAGCCGATGCGGGTAGTGGCCCGAAGGCGCGAGGGCTACGCCCATGACGTCGAGATCGAAGGCGGACACTCGCTCGTATCCGACGAGCCGGAGAGCGCCGGCGGAACGGACACCGGCCCATCCCCCGTCCGGCTTCTGGCCGCTTCGCTGGCGGCATGCACGGCCGTCACGGTCGAGATGTACGCGGACCGCAAGGGCTGGGACGTCGGAGAGCTCGAGGTCGAGGTCGAGACGACCTACGAGGGGCCGGTTCCCACGCGCTTCGATGTCGCCATTCGATTCCCAGCCGACCTCGACGCCGGCCAGATCGAGAAGCTCCTGGTCATCGCCGGCAAGTGCCCCGTCCACAAGGCGCTCACGGGCGAGACCACCGTGAACGTCTCAGAGTTGGCCGAGTCCGGGACGTGAACCTCGGCCTCGACGGCAAGGCCTGCGTCGTCACCGGGGCCAGCCGCGGCATCGGACTGGACGTAGCGAAGCGCCTCTGCGAAGAGGGCGTGTCCGTCCTCATGGTGGCGCGCGGCGAGGAGGAGCTCGCAAACGCGGCCGCCGAGACCGGAGCCAAAGGGGGCGAGGCCGCGGCGCTCGCGCTTGACGTAACCGACGCTGGCGCTGCCGATCGGATCGTCGCCGAGGCAACCGAGCGCTTCGGACAGCTCGATGTGGTGATTAACAACGCGGGCCAGGCGAAGTGGAGAAAGCTCGACGACGTGCCCGACGAGGACTGGCAGGCAGCGTGGGATCTGAACGTGATGGCGCCGATGCGCCTGATGCGCGCCGCCATCCCGGCCATGGCCGAGCGCGGCTGGGGCCGCGTCGTGAACGTCTCCTCAACGGCCGGCAAGCGCCCGTCCCGTCACATGCCCGAGTACTCGGTGGCCAAGGCGGCCGAGCTCTCGCTCTCGAAGGTCTTCGCGGATGCCCACGCCGGCAGCGGCGTCCTGGTGAACGCTGTCTGCCCAGGTCCCACCGCTTCCGAGATGTGGATGGCGCCCGGCGGCCTTCTCGACCAGTCGAAGGAGCTATCGGGCGCCTCGTCGCGCGACGAGGCGTTCGAATCCGCTGGCGCCTCCCGCCCGATCGGCCGCCTGGCCGAACCCGCCGAAATCGGCGCCGTGATCGTCTTCCTCTGCTCCGAGGCGGCGTCGTACGTCAGCGGCGTTGCGTGGGGAGTCGACGGGGGCACCGTCCAGGTGATCATCTGAGTGCCGTGGACGACGCCGCCCGCGACTCCCTGGCGCAGGCGCTCCTGCCGCTCGAAGAAGCGGCCGAGATGAATGCCTCCGGCAGCGTCGACGCCGCCGTCCTCGTGCCGCTGTACGGCTGGCCCGACCGTCCGGGGCTCGTCTTCACCGAGCGCCGGCACGACCTTCGCCGCCACGCGGGCGAGATCTCGTTCCCCGGTGGCCGGCGCGACGAGGGCGAGAGCTACCTGCGCACCGCCCTGCGCGAGGCGCAAGAGGAGATCGGCCTCGAGCCCGGCGTCGTCGATGTGCTCGGCGCACTGCCGCCGATCGGCACCTTCGTCACCAACTTCAAGGTCCACCCCATCGTCGGGCTCATCGAGGCCGACCTGGAGTACGTGGTAAGCCCGACTGAGGTGGAGGCCGTCCTTGCCTTCGAGATCGCCGACCTGCGCAAAGGCTTTGCGATGCGCCGGCTCGTCCGCCGCGGGCTTCCGATCCGCACGCCCACCTACGTGGTCGACGACCACCTCATCTGGGGCGCGACGGCCCGCATCCTGGGCGATCTGCTGGAGCGCCTGCCCTAAAGGAGCCGAGTGCCCGCGGGACGGTTGTCGGTGGCGATTGGCCGTTCGGGCCATTACAGTTCCGTTGAGTGTCTGAAGGGAACGAAAAGAGCCTCGACGAGATGACCGTCGCCGAGCTGCGCGAGCGTGCGTCCGAGCTCGAGATCACCGGACGCAGCTCCATGAACAAGGAGGAGCTCCTCCAGTCCGTACAGGACGCCGACGAGCAGACCGCGAAGATGGAGGCCGACAGCTCGAGCAACGACGCCGACAACGACCGTCCATGGCGCAAGAGCTCCTCGTCCAGCGCTTCCGAGGACGGCGACGACGGCTCCGACATGACCGCGCCTTCGATCGGGCCTAACACCGTGATCGAGAACCGCCCTCCCGAGGAGCGGCTCGACATGGACAAGATCTCCGACGTCGACGCGATGGGGCTCGACAAGCGCCGCCAGGTGGGCGGCAAGCGCTACGGCGCCTCGCCGGCGAAGCAGCTCGCTGTCTACGGGGGCGCGCTCGCCGTCATCGTCGCCCTGTTCATCGGCGCCAAGCTCCTGACGGACGAGCTCGACAAAGCTCCGGCCGAGGGCGAAGTGGAACCTGCACCGTGGGCGGACGCCGAGCAAAAGACGCCGGCGCCCATCGACTTCCCGCGCTCGACCGAGCAGTAGCGCGCGGCTAGACGTGGCCGCCGATCAGATCGGCGACCGCATCCCGCATGGCCGCCACCCAGTCGCTCGAGCTGGTTCGCTCCACCTCGACGACCCGCGCCGGGATGCGCCACGTCTCGCTGGCCGCGGCGACCAGGTCCTTCGCCTCGGGCTGGCCGGGCGGCGCGTCCAGTACGAACCCGCGCACCGGCGTGTCGACCAGGCGTTCGAGCATCCGCTCCAGGCGCGGGCCGTTCACGTCAGGCGCCGACGCGCCCGTGGCTCCGCCGAGTGCCCACACCACGACGGCGACGTCGCCGACGTGCTCGAGCACGGTGCCGACCCGGTCCGGGTCGCAGACGACGCCTTCCAGCCCCGCGTCCTCAATCCGCTGCGCGCCCTCAGCGCTCCGCGACGTCCCGCGAACTGCCCAGCCGTCGGCGACTAGCCCGCTCCCGAGCTCGGTACCAAGGCACCCGCAACCGACGATGAGCGCCCGCGCCACGACTCGACGGGGGTCAGACCCCGAACTCGTCCTCGAGCTCGTCGAGACGCTTGTCGTAGTTGGCGCGTGCCCTCTCGCGAATCGCGTTGTCCTCGTCGGCCATACGGTGCGCGTCCGCCTCGGTCAGCTCAGGCGCGCCCCGCTTGCGGCGGTAGGCGTTCTGCGCTTCGATCATCTGCTGGACGTCGTCGAGCTCCAGCATCGCCTCCGTCTCGTACGAGCGCGTCGGCTTCCAGTCGAGGAGGTCCGCGCCACTTCCGGGGTAGGCCCTCGCGAGGAGGACGAGCACCACGACCAGCCCGGCCACCAGTCCGAAGGAGATGAGGATGAACTCCACGGTGCGATCCACGATAGAGGCAAACGCCCGCCGTGTCAGAATCGCCGCCCGTGCCAGAAGCATTCATCGTCGATGCAGTCCGGACGCCCATGGGTCGCTACGGCGGAGCCCTCGCCGGCGTCCGCCCCGACGACTTGGGCGCGAGGACGATCGAGGCGGCGCTCGAGCGCACCGGCCTCGATCCCGAGCGCATCACCGACGTCTACTGGGGCGCCGCGAACCAGGCTGGCGAGGACAACCGAGACGCGGCGCGCATGTGCAGCCTCCTTGCCGGCCTTCCGGTCGAGGTGCCCGGCGTCACCGTGAACCGCCTGTGCGCGTCCGGCCTGGAAGCGGTGAACGCGGCTTCGCGCGCACTGCGCCTTGGTGAGGGCGACTACTACCTCGCGGGCGGCGCCGAGTCGATGAGCCGCGCGCCCTGGGTCGTGCCAAAACCACTGAAGGGCCTGCCTCGCGGCCCGGAGACCATGCACGACACCGCGCTTGGCTGGCGCCTCATCAACCCCCGTATGGCCGAGATGCACTCGACCGAGTCGATGGGCGAAACGGCCGAGAACGTGGCCGAGCGCTACTCCATCTCTCGCGAAGACCAGGACGCGTTCGCCCTCGCAAGCCACCAGCGAGCCGTCGCCGCGACTGAAAAGGGCGTCTTCAGCGAAGAAATCGTCCCAATCGAAGTGCCTCCCGCGAAGAAGGGGACAGTCCCCTTAACGGTTGGTACGGATGAGGGGCCTCGGGCCGACGCTTCGCTCGAGTCGCTGGCCAAGCTCCGCCCGGTCTTCCGCGAGGGCGGCACCGTCACCGCGGGGAACGCCTCGACCTTGAACGACGGCGCGGCGTGTCTGGTCATGGCGAACGACCGTGGGATGGAGGAACTGGGCGCAGAGCCGCTCGCCCGCATCGTCGCCATCGGCGTCGCCGGCGTCGATCCTGCCGTGATGGGCATCGGGCCAATCCCCGCGATCCGCAAGGCGCTCCAAGCCGCGAAGCTCGACCTCGAGGCAATCGGCCGGGTCGAGATCAACGAGGCATTTGCCGCGCAGGTCCTCGCCTGCCAGCGCGAGCTCGGCATCGACCCCGAGATCCTGAACGTGAACGGCGGAGCAATCGCGCTTGGGCACCCGCTCGGCTGCTCGGGCGCCCGCCTCGCAGGAACTCTCGCGCGCGAGCTCAAGCGCGAGGGCCTGCGTTACGGAGTCGCCGCGCTATGCGTGGGCGTCGGCCAGGGACTGGCGACCGTGATTGAGAACCCCGCCGCCCGTTGACCGAGGCGTTCTCTACCTAGCCGTCACCTTGATGTCGTCGAGGAAGAAACCCGTCCGGCCGGCTGGGCACGAGAGTGAGCTGCCCGCGCGGATCACGAGCTCCCAGCGAAGCGTGATGACCTTGCCTGCGAACGTCGTGAGGTCAGCCTCAGCCTCGGAGTATGTCGTTGATTGGCCCGTCCAGGTGAGGAGTACATGCGGCGTGACGCCATCCACGGCGATGAGGCGCGCTTGATCCGAGGCAGTGCTCTGCACGTCGTCCATCACGAGGAATCGCACTTCCGCCGCTGAAACCCCGGTGAGATCGATCGTTTTCTCGAGGGACACGATGCGATCCTGTGGCGTGCCCACCGAGCAATCGCGGACGTAGTTCGCTCCGTCGGTGGAGCTGCCGCCGCGCCAGACGATGCTCGCCCGCTGATCATTACTCGAGTTGACGCGCTGCCAGGTGTTCGGACCCGCGCTTCCGATCGTGTAACCGGTGGCAGTCGTGTCGTCGACGGGGTCAGAGAAGATGACCTGGTCGTAGTTTGCGGTAACGGCCTTGTCGGCGCTCATCGTGAGGCTACATGTCGCTCCGCTGCAGTCGCCTCCCCAGCTCTCGAATAGATATCCCGATTCGGGGACCGCCGTCAGCGTGAGATTCATGCCCTCGGGGTAGGACGCTGCGCACGGCCCTCCGTCGCAGCTGACGACTCCGTGCGCGGATGTGATGGTCAGCGAGTGCTGCGCCGCCTCCACTCCGAACGCGGGAGAGTCATCCCCGCGGCAGATCTTCTTCCGCTTGACCAGGACCTCCTTCGAGGCGCGAGCGAAGATCGACTGGCCCGCGGCGAACGTCCCGCTTGCGACCCAAGCCCCATCCCCATCGGTCGTGGTCGTCACGATCGTTGCGCTGGGCGATGAAGCGTCGACAATCCTGACCTTGCGGTCGGAGAGGCAAGAGCTCTTCGTCGAGGTGAGGGTTCCCGCGATCTCACCGGGTGATCCCGAAACAGCAGAGGCAATCTCAATCGTGCTGGGGTACTTCTTGACGCCGGCTCCGGCGCCATCCATGGGAGCGACGAGCCCGAGCGTTATCGCGAGTGCGCATGCCGTACGTGCGATCCCACCTCGCGACCCCATGGGGTCATCCTACGCTCGGGAGCTTCGTCGCGCCGGACGGCCCAAGCTCAGTACGCGTCGTTGTACTCCAGCCACCGTCCGGTTGGCGTCTGCGGGTAGCCCTCCGGCGAGTCCTCCCACTCCTCCTGGCGTCCGAGCGCGGTGATGTCCAGGTAGTTCCAGGTGCTGCCCATCGCCTCGTCGCCGCGCGCATCGATGAAGTAGGTGCGGAAGATCTGGTCTCCCTCCCTGATGAACGCGTTATGGCCATGCCACTCGCCGACCCCGAAGTCGCCGTCGAAGTCGTCGGTAAGCGTGTACCAGGGAATGAAGTCCCATCCGTGGCGCTCCTTGAGGCTCTGGATCTCGGCCTGCGGAGCGCGGGAGACAAATGCGAGCGACGTGTCCCGCGCGTTCAGGTGTGCCGGGTTCGAGACCTGGTCGGCGACCATTGAGCAGCCGATGCAGGCGCGCTCGGGGTAGGAGGTGCCCTTCGCCGTCGTCGTCACTTCCGGCCCGTAATAGGCGCGGTAGACGATGAGCTGCCGGCGCCCGTCGAAGAGGTCGTGCAGACTCAAGTCGCCGTTCGGACCTTCGAAGCGGTACTCCTTCTCGACCGCCATCCACGGCATCCGGCGCCGCTGCGCCGCCAGTGCGTCACGCGCACGCGTGTGCTCCTTCTCCTTGACAAGCAGCTCCTCGCGGGCGGAAGCCCACTCTTCAGGTGAAACGACCGGCGGTGTTTCCATGGCCTCGATGATGCTAGAGGCTGCGAACGGCCCGGCTACTTCGTGAAGCGCAGGTTGTTCACGAGGGCCTGGGCCTCGAGTACCGATGAGCTCGCCGTGTCTGAAGTGAACACGACAACGAGATAGGCGCGCACTTTCCCCTCGGCGGTCGTCACGAGAATCTTCTGCGCCGATCCGCCCTTCTCTTGCGGCAGCTTGCCCGTCGCAATGGTCGCCTGGCCCTTGAGGCCGCCGACCGGCGCCTTGTCGATGTTCTTCGCGACATCGAAGTCGCGATACGACGTTCGGAGGCCGGCGATCACCTGCGAGTGAAGCTCGTCGGCGTCGGCAGCGGGTCCCGGCGCCGAGATCGCGACCCGGGCTGCGCCGTCCTTGCTCTGCAGCTCGAGGACGTTCTGCTTCTCCGCGCGGGTCCAACCCTCGGGCACCCTGAGCTTCACGCCCAGGCTGTCCTGCACCTTCTGTGGGCCGACGTCCGGCGCCTTCACCTCGATCTTGGCGAGAGGATCAGCCGGCGGAGCATCGCTGTTCCCGCTCACGAGAATCGTCACAGGAATCGCGATCAACAGCCCCACGATGGCCATGAGCACGACCCGCCGCCGCCAGATGGTGCGGCGGTCGGGTCCACTCACGGACGCGGACGCCACAGTGGCGCCCGCGCTTCCTGGAGCGACCGCGCTAGGCACTCGCCTTGCGCCGCCTGTCCGTGTATGCCATCAGGCCGAGCCCGGCCGCCATCACGATCCCTCCGATGAGTCCGAGAATCGTGAGGTCGGCGCCCGTGAACGGCAGGTTGTCCGGCGAGTCGGCACTCGGGCCGCCCGATCTGTTCGATCCGAACGGGCCATTTGGGGGGCCGTCAGGCGGACCGTTTCCGCAATCCGGGTTGTCCGCGTCGGGACACTTCGGCGGTTCCTCATCGCAGTCCGGGTTGTTCGGATCCGGGCACTCGGGCGGCTCCTCCTCATCGGGAGCCTGCGCGAGAGTCTCGGCCTCGCTCGCGTCGAGGTCTACGCCAACGCCAACCAGCGGCAGCACCGCAGGCAGGACATCGATCCCAAGCGCCTTGCGGATGTTGTACGGGGCATCCGCCTGCGAACCGTTGTTGTCGTCGCCGTTGCAGACGCCGTCGACGAGCGCGTTGAGCGGAGCACCCGGGAACTCGTCATCGACCTGGCCCTCGTCGCAACCGAGCAGAGCCAGAAGGCCCGTGCCGTTCAGCTCCGCGACGGTGGAGTCATTGGTCGACTCGTCTGGAGTGCCGTTGTTGCACGCGGTCGACTCCGACTCGGCCGCGAGCACGTCCGCGGCGACGGTGTCGCTGAGGACCCCAACGTCCGCAGCCGTCGACTCACTGTCAGCGGTCTGGCACTTCTTGGTCTCCGAGATGTTGCCCTCAGACGAAAGCGCCTCCGCGGCAACGACGCCGCCCAGGAGGTCCACGCTCGCCGCGCTGAACGAGTTCTCGGAGCCCTTGTCCGTCGTCTCCGAGTCGTAGTCCAAGACGTTGAGGCAGAGGTCCGACGCCGTGCAGAGATCGTCGAGCGCATCGTTGATCGCGCCAAGCGGACCGCTCTCGGTCTCGCCCTCGTCGGTCTCGATAGCGAGCTCGATCGGGTTGCCGAGGCCAGTGACCGAAATCACCTTGACGACGCCCGAGTAGTTCCCCTGTGCGTCCTGCTCTCCACGCGACTGGCCGACCGTCACGCCCAGGTCGGGCAAGATCGGATTGTTGATGTCGGTGTCGATGACCGCTCCATCCGCATGCGGCATGGTGCCTTCCAGCGGCGGTTCGGTCGTCGGCCCGCTTGCTTGCGGCGTAGGTGCGGGTGCCGGCGCTGGAGCCGGCGAGGCGCTACCAGCGCCTCCCGAGCCGCCCGAGCCTCCGGCGCCGCCGAGGACGCCGCCGACCGTCTGGTTCACGGTGTCCACGCCCCCAAGGACATCGTTGAGCACTCCGCCGCTCGCTGCTTGTGGCAGGGCGAAAGCGAAAGTCGCGAGCGCCCCCCAAATGGCCATTCCTAGCCTGGACTTACCCGACATGAAAGCCTCCTTCGGCTTTTGTTTCCCTAATCCAAATCCCTCAGCCACCGTTGACTGAGCGGCAAAAGTACTACTACGGTTTAGGTATTGTCAAATGACAACCTTCGCCTGCAGGACATACTTCAAATTGGGGATCGTGGCTGGGTGCGGTAGCGTGCCCGCCCGTGACGCCTGACGTAACGGAACTTGCAAGCGTGGACGGCAAGATCACGCCCACGAACGAGGCGACCCTCACCCTGCCCGACGACGGCCTCTACCGCGGCGACGGCGTGTTCGAGGTCGCACGCCTCTACGCGGGCCGCCCGTTCGCGATGGACGAACACTGGGACCGTCTGGAGCGCTCGGCAGCGACGATCGACCTGCCCGTCGACCGCGCGGCCCTCGAGGCCGAGCTCCCGCCCCTCTTGGCTGAGGCCGGCGAGGTGGAGGCGAACCTCCGCGTGGTCGTCACCAGGGGCGGCCGGCGGCTGCTCTTGATCGAAAAGCCCTTCCCGTACGCGGACTCCGCCTCCGTCGCGACGGTCGCCTACCAGCCGACGGTGATCTTGAACCGCGTCAAGTCGCTGAGCTACGCCGCGAACATGCACGCCACCCGGATCGCCAAAGAGCGCGGAGCCGACGAAGCCATCTTCGTCACGCCCGACGGAGTGGTGCTGGAGGCGCCGACCTCCTCGGTCTTCTGGGCGGGCCCCGACGGCGTCCTCAAGACGCCCTCCTTGGACAACCCGATCCTGGACTCGATCACCCGCGACCGCGTGATCCGCGGAATCGAGGTCGAGGAAGGCACGTACGAAGTCGAAGACTTTCGGTCCGCCACCGAGGCGTTCATGGCCTCGACCGGGCGCGAGGTCCAGCCGCTCTCGGCGATCGACGGCGTCGAGCTCGAGTGGCCGGGGCCAAATACCATCGCCGCGATGGACGCCTTCAAGAGCGCGATTGAGACCGAGCTCGGCATCTCCCTGGCCGGTGGGCCCTCGTGAACCTGGACCTCACCGACGAGCAGAAGCTGATCTCCGAGACGGCGCGCGACTTCGTCGACAAGGAGGTGGTCGAGCGGGCGCGGCAGAACGACCGAGACGCCAAGTTCGACCGCGAGCTCGCATCGATGCTTGGCGAGATGGGGTATCTGGGCGCACCGGTCGCCGAGGAGTACGGCGGCCGCGGCCTCGACTACATCGGCTACGGCCTGATCGTTGAGCAGATCGGCCGCGGCGACTCGGCCGCCCGCACAGTCGTCTCGGTTCAGACCTCTCTCGTCTGCAAGTCGATCGAGACCTGGGGAACCGAGGAGCAAAAGCAGAAGTGGCTCCCCAAGCTGTGCTCGGGCGAGTACCTCGGCTGCTTCGGCCTGACCGAGCCCGACACCGGCTCGGACGCCGCAAGCCTCCGTACCCGCGCTGAGAAGACCGACTCCGGCTGGAAGCTCAACGGCCAGAAGATGTGGATCTCACTCGGCAACTTCGCGAACGTCGCGATGATCTTCGCCCAGACCGAGCCCGGCTCGGGCCCCAAGGGGCTCGCCTGCTTCCTCGTCCCCACCGACACCCCGGGGTTCTCCACGCAGGAGATCCACGGCAAGCTCGGGCTCCACGCGTCTGACACAGCTTCGATCGCACTCGACGACGTGGAGGTGCCCGACGACTGCATGATGGGCGAGATCGGCGAGGGGTTCAAGGTCGCGATGTCCGCGCTCGACTCCGGGCGGTACTCCGTCGCGGCCGGCTGCGTGGGCATCATTGACGGCTGTGTCGACGCTTCGGTCTCCTACTCGAAGGAGCGCCAGCAGTTCGGCGTGCCGCTCGCCCGTTTTCAGCTCGTCCAGGCGATGATCGCGGACATGATCGTCAAGCGCGACGCCGCGCGACTCCTGGTCTGGCGAGCGGGAATGCTGAAGGACCAGGGCAAGCCGTCCACGCTCGAGACCTCGATCGCGAAGCTGTATGCGACCGAGTCGGCGATCGAGTGCGCGAACGACGCGATCCAGGTCCACGGCGGCTCCGGCTACGTGGACGACCACCCCGTCGAGCGCTACCTGCGCGACGCGCGCGTCACCACCCTTTATGAGGGCACGTCGCAGATCCAGAAGCTGATCATCGGCCGTGACGCCACCGGCATTTCGGCCTTCCTGCCAACGGACTAGGCTCGCCGGCACATGACCGCGCTGATCTCAGAAGAGCGCCATGGGCACGTCGCGCTGGTCCAGCTCGACCGGCCAGAGGCGCGGAACGCCCTCTCGCCGGACATGATGGACGAGCTCGGCGCGGCGCTCGAGCGCCTGGACCACGACGGCGAGGTGCGGGCGATCGTCATCGCGGGCTCAGACGAGGTCTTCGCAGCCGGCGCCGACATCCGCGCTCTTCGCGACCGCACCTTCGGCGAGGCGCTCTTTCACCCCACGTCAGTCTTCTGGAAGCGGGTCGCTGGCTGCCGCACACCGCTGATCGCAGGCGTCTCGGGTTTCGCGCTGGGCGGCGGATGCGAGCTGGCACTGGCCTGCGACATGATCGTTGCCTCCGAGACGGCCGAGTTCGGCCAGCCCGAGATCACCCTGGGGATCATCCCCGGCGGCGGTGGCACCCAGCGCCTCGCGCGGGTGCTCGGGAAGCAGCGCACGATGGAGCTGGTCCTCACCGGCCGGCGCTTCGACGCCAAGCAGGCGCTCGAATGGGGAATCGTGAACAAGGTGGACAAGGCGTGGCTGAACGCAGCGATCGACCTCGGCCACCTCGTCGCATCCGGGCCACCGGTCGCGGCCAAGCTCGCCAAGCAGGCCGTCCTGGCCGCGGACGAGTCCGGGCTCGCAGCAGGCCTCGATCAGGAGCGCCGCCTCTACGAGCTCGCGATGGCGACCGAGGACAGGGTCGAAGGCATGTCCGCGTTCCTCGAGAAGCGCAAACCCGACTTCACGGGCAAGTGAGACGTCAGACAACAAGACACGCTTTTGTGACAACTGTTAAGCATGCCTGGCACCAGGCGTGGTGCCTGGCACCGTGATGGTTGAGCGCCTGGGGGTTGTCGGCGCCGGGACTATGGGTGCCGGGATTGCGCAGCTTGGCTGCCTCGGCGGCTATGAGGTGGTCCTCCACGATCCCGACCCCAACGCGCTCGCCTCGGGTGCCGACCGCCTGCAGGCCTCGCTTGCGAAGGGCGCGGGCAAGGGCCTGTGGAGTCCCGAGGACGCCGCCCACGCCTCGGGCGGGCTGGAGACCGCCGCCTTCGACGGACTCGCCGGCTGCGACCTCGTGATCGAGGCCGCGCCCGAGGACCTCGACCTCAAGCGAAAGCTCTTCGCCGACCTCGCGCGGACGTGCGGGCCCGAAACGATCCTGGCCACCAACACGTCGTCGATCCCCGTCCGAGCCATAGCCGCAGAGGTCCCCGGCCCCGAGCGCGTTTGCGGCATGCACTTCTTCAACCCCCCGCCGCTCATGCGCCTGGTCGAGATCGTCGCGGGCGAGCGCACGGCCGAGGCGACGCTCGACGCTGCCACCGGGGTCGCGCGAGCGATGGACCGCGAGCCCGTGCGTGCGGCGGATGCGCCGGGGTTCATCGTGAACCGCTGCAACCGCCCCTTCGCACTCGAGTCGCTTCGCATCCTGGGCGAGCGCGTAGCCCCCCACGCCGACATCGATCGCGCAATTCGCGAGCTTGGCGGCTATCGGATGGGGCCCTTCGAGCTGATGGACCTGATCGGCGTCGACGTGAACCTCAAGGTGGCCCAGTCCTTCTATGCCCAGCGTCCGGAACCGCGCTGGGAGCCGCACCCGATTCAGGAGAAGATGGTCGCGGAGGGACGCCTTGGACGAAAGGCGGGACAGGGCTTCTACGCCTACGAGCGGGGGCGCAAGGTCGAGGAGCGCGAACGCTCGACCGGCGAGACGATCGACCGCGCCATCTTCGAGCGCGTCGTGAGCTGCCTTGTGAACGAGGCCAGCTTCGCCGTCGAGGAGGGAGTCGCCGAGCCAGACGACATCGACAAAGCAATGAAGCTTGGCCTCAATCACCCGCGTGGGCCCTTCGAGTGGCGTGAGGATCTCGGCGCCGAGCGCGTCGTAGCGACGCTCGACACACTCGCTGAGCGAGCGAGGAGCGCGCAGGACGCCGAGCGCTACCGGATCGCGGATTCGCTGGCCGAGCTGGTGTAGCCGGCGGCCAGGTACGAGCCGAGGAGGATCAGCGCGAGCCCCCCGATCGTCGCGATGCCGATCGGCTCGTCCAGGAGGATCGCGCCGTAGACAACCGCGAAGCCCGGCGAGAGGTAGGTGACGGTGAACGTTCGGGCAGGCCCGATGTTCGTCATCAGCTCGAAGAAGATCGCGAACGCGACGCCTGTCCCGACCACGCCCAGCGCCACAACCGCGGCGATGGGCCCGATCCCGGGCGCTTCCGAGGGCATGTCCGCGATCGCGAACGGCGTGAGCAGGATCGTTGCGGTGAGCGTGATCCAGGCGGCCACGCCGGCCCCCGCTGCGCCGGGCAGCTTGAGCCTCGTCACAAGGCCGCCAATCGCATAGCCGAGGCTGGCGAGGAGGATGAGCATCCCGCCGATGATCTCCGCGGACGTCCCATTCAGGTCAACCCCCAGGAGGAGACCGACGCCGACGAGCCCGGCAAGAACGCCCCAGAGCTGGATCCCCTCCGAGCGCTCATTGGGATCGAGGCGGATCGCAAGGAGAGCGGTCCAGAGCGGCGTCGAGGCGACCAAGATCCCCGAAAGCGACGAAGTGATCTCTTTCTGGCCTTCGCCGATCAGGACAAAGGGCACGGCCACCTGAGTTGCGGCCAGAAAGATGACCAGGCCGACTCCCGCTCCGGGGACGCGAAGCACGCCTTGAAACCAGGCGAACGGCACCAGGAACGCGGCACCGAGCGCCACCCGCGCCCACGCGACCACCGATGGGCTCATGTCGCGGATCCCGATCTCGATGAAGAGAAAACTGGCGCCCCAGATCGCTCCTACGACGAAGATGAGGATCCAAGAGCGCCGGTCCATCGGGCGAGGCTAGTGAGCGCCTGAATCGGCGTCAGGCGGTGGTACTCTGGCTAGGCATGGACGGCGGGGAGAGATCAGGCGTGAACGCGCTCGCGCGAATCGTTGCTGCGGCTCTCGTTGCGCTGTTCTGCGCCCTCGGCACGTGGCTCGTCGTCACGTCCTCCCAGGCAACCGCCGGCGCGACCCCGGGAGAGGCCCTTTTGCCCGACCTGATCGTCGAGCCGCCTGACAACATCGTCCTCCAAGGCTCCCCAGGCGGCAAGACGTTCCTGCGCTTCTCGCACACGACCTCGAACGTCGGCGATGGTCCGCTCCAGATCTACCCCGACCTCGAGACCGAGACCTGCGGCGAGGCAGGGGACCGCGGCCGCGTCGCCTACCAAGCGATCTTCCAGGACTCGAACGGCAACGGGACCTTCCAGCGCGACGTGGACACCGAGACCGTCTCGGAGCCGGTCGGCTGCATGATCTTCCACGAGGTCCACCAGCACTACCACTTCGAAGATTTCGCCCGGTATCAGCTCTATCGCGTCAAGTCCGGCGTCCTTAAGGAGACATCGGACAAGGTCTCCTTCTGCGTCGTCGACATCCTGCACCCCCATCCCGAGCTGCCCGGGTCCCCGGGCGCGCCCTTCTACGGATTCGAGAACTGCCAGGCGGACAGCGGCATCCACGGCATCTCGGTCGGCTACGCCGACATCTACGGCGCAGGCACGCCGGGCCAGGAATTCGACGTCTCCGAACGCCACCCGGGCCGCTACTGCCTGGTCGCCTGGACCGACCCGACCGACCGCCTCGGTGAAGTCAGCACCGGCGGCGAGGACAACAACGTGCAGACGGTCCAGATCAGGATGAATCTGAAGAACGCAACGGACTTCGGCAAGTCGGTGCCGATCGTGGACGAGCCCTGCGCGCCGCCCGTATAAGACTCGCCGCCGCGGTCGCTCTCGCGTCTGCCGCGTCCGCGGTGATGCTTGTCGCTCTCGGCCCGAGCGCGAACGCGGGCGACGTAAGTGGGCCAGAGCTCCTGCCGGACCTCGTCGTCGAGAGCCCGTCAGACATCGTGCTCGAGAGCGCTCGGGATTCGAAGCGGGTGTACCTGCGCTTCTCCCACTCGACCGCAAATGCGGGCGCCGGGCCGCTGGAGATTTATCCCGACCTGTCAACCAACAGGTGCGGTCCGAAGGGGAAGCGCGGTCGCGTTGCCTACCAGGCGATCTACCACGACGCGAACGCCGACGGCAAGTTCGGGCGCGCTATCGACTCGGGCACGACCGAGGCACCGGTCGGCTGCATGATCTACCACGAGGTCCACGAGCACTACCACTTCGAGGACTTCGCCCGATACCAGCTCTACCGCATCGATACGTCGAAGCTCGCAGAGGTCTCGAAGAAGGTGTCCTTCTGCGTCGTGGACTCCCACAAGTACCTACCGCAGCTTCCGGGGTCTCCAGGCAACCCGTTCTATCGCTTCGAGGACTGCAAGGACTCCGCGGGCACTCACGGCATCTCGGTCGGCTGGGCCGACAAGTACGGAGCGGGCACGCCCGGCCAGGAGTTCGACGTCACGGGCCTACGGAAGGGCCGCTACTGCCTGGTCACCCGCGCCGACCCGACGAACCGGCTAGCCGAAGTCGCGACGGGTGGCGAGGACAACAACATCCAGACCGCGGCGATCCGCTTCAGCCCGGATCAGGCATCACGCCGCGGCCACGAGGTCGCGGAGCTCGACGAGCCCTGCGCGCCGCCTAAGCCGTAGCTTCCGCCACCTCGCCCGGGTTCGAGCCCCAGTGGGCCTCCGGGTCGGGCGGCGTATCGCGCAGGTACCACTCGGCGTCGAGGGCGCCCATGCAGCCGGTGCCGGCGGCCGTGACCGCCTGGCGGTACGTGTGGTCGACGAGATCGCCGATGGCGAAGACGCCGGCGAGATTCGTGCGGGTCGACTTGGCGTCGGTGCGGACGTAGCCGTCCTCGTCTGTGGAGACCTGGTCTGCCACGAGCTCCGAGCGTGGGATGTGGCCGATGGCGACGAAGGCCCCGCCCACCTCCATCTCCTCGGTCTCGCCCGTATCGGCGTGCCTGAGGCGGACGGCGCGGAGCTTGCCGTCGTCTCCCGCGATGAACTCCTCGGGGACGTATGGGGTCTTGAGCTCGATGTTCTCGGTCTGCCGCGCGCGCTCGAGCATGATCTTCGAGGCGCGGAACTCGTCGCGGCGGTGAACGATCGTGAGCTTCGAGGCGTACTTCGCGATGAACATCGCGTCCTCCATGGCAGAGTCGCCACCGCCGATGACGATGACCTCCTCGCCCTTGAAGAAGGCGCCGTCGCAGACGCCGCAGGTCGAGACGCCGCGACCGGACAGCTCCATCTCGCCCGCCAGGCCGAGGCGCCTGGGCTCGGCGCCCATCGCGAGGACGATGGTCTTGCCGACGTGCTCCTCATCGCCGAGGAAGACCTTCTGGAGGCCGCCGTCCGAGAGCTCGACCCGGTCGGCGTCGTCGGTGATGAAGCGGGTGCCGAAGCGCTCGGCTTGAGCGCGGAACTCGTTCATCATCTCCGGGCCCATGATCCCCCCGGGATAGCCCGGGTAGTTCTCGACGTCGGTCGTGTTCTGGAGCTGGCCGCCCCACTGGAAGCCCTCGATCAGAAGCGGCTCGAGGTTGGCGCGGGAGGCGTAGAGAGCGGCCGTGTAGCCGGCCGGCCCACCGCCCAGGATGATCACGTCCTCGACCTTCTTTTCAGTGTTCTCTTCGCTCATCTCGTACTCCTCATGTCTCACCTATGATGATACTTCACTTTTTGAAGTATTGGACGCGCCCATGAGCTCGCGCTCCTGCGGAAGGCCGCCCATGCCGTCAGTGCGGTCCTTCGGGCACTCTCCGTCCTCCCACCGCTTGATCGTGCGCCGAAGCTGGAAGAAGGCGACGATCCCGGGCGGAAGCGGCAGCCAGAAGGCGATGAAGCGGTACATGAGGACCGCGGCGAAGACCGTGCTGCCGTCGAGCCCGAAGAGGACGTAGGTGCCGATCATGCCCGCGTCCACCGCGCCCACCCCGCCCGGGGCGCCTGGGATCAGGTTCGCGGCCATCCCGACGAAGAAGCCCTGAACGACGACGGCGCCCGAGACATCCAGGCCGAACGCCTCGAAGCTCGCCCACATGATCGCGATGTTGGCTGCCCAGAAGCCGACCGCGCCCGCGATCGCGAGCCAGCCGCGCCCCGGCGCCTTGATGATCTCGATCGCCATCCTGGCCGAGGTGGAAACGGTGGCCGGGACGGTCGCCAGGCGGACCGAGAGGCGCCCGTACCAGGTATCCGAGGACGAGCGGGCCAGGCGGCGCTGAAGGTCGCCGGGAACCAGTGCTGCCAGTAGGAGCAGGACGATGAGCCCGCCCGCGATGGCCGCGGGGACGATCGTGAGGCCCGGGGGGTTGGCGCCGGCAAGGACGCCTGTCCGAAGCAAGATCCCGCCAATGACCAGCGCCAGGAGGTAGACCGTGTACATGAGGATCAGGAACGCGACCATCCGCGCCGCTGACTGCTGCTTCGGCATGCCCGCCTTTCGCAGAGCCCAGTAGGTGAGGATGATTCCGCCGGCGCCGCCTGCAGAGAACAGGCGCGACGCGGCGAGGCTGGCCATGTTGATCTGGTAGCTCTCGGGCCAGGTCAGCGCCAGTACGTCGCCGCCGACAACTCCCTTGAACATCGCGATCTGCGCCAGGAACATGACGACGCAGAACGCCACCGCAATCCCGATCCACACGGGGTCGCCGTCGTCGAGCTTCGCGAGGCCATCGTCAACGCCGACGATCGCGGGAAAGAGGAAGTAGATCGCGGCGATGAGGACGATGACCGACCCGATCGTGATCGCGATGCTCTTCGGGTCCTGAAAGAACCGCGGCTCGTCGTCATCGGGGTCGCCCGCGATCGGCTCGTCGCGTGAGGTAGAGCCGAGCCCCCCGTTGGCTTCGGTGGTCTCAGACATCCCAGGGTTCATATTCGCAGGGACGGTGGCGGCGCGAACGCTCGGCTTGCCCTCAGTCGGCGATCTGCTGCAAACGGTGGAGCGCTGAGCGCACCTCGTCCATCACCGGCTCGGCGATCGGGTCCCCGATCCGCACGGCGGCGACAAGGGCAGCGCCCGCGACCAGGTCGGTCACGTAGTGCTCGCCCAGATAGACGAGAGCGAAGCCTAGAACCCCCGCATAAGCGGCGCCCACCGCGCCCGCCTTGGGCCCGGTCTCGCGAAGAAGGAGCGCGCCCATCACCGACGAGGCGAAGTGGAGCGAGGGAAACGCCGCCCAAGGGTTGCCGTTGAACGAGTCGTAAAGCTTCGGCCAGGCCCGGCCCCAGACGCTCTCCCCCACGTCGACCATGAGCCGGCGGATCGGCTCTGACAGATGCCCGTTCTCGGCCGCCCACCACGGCGGCGCTGTCGGCAGCGCCCAGTACGCGGCGGCGCCGAGGTCGTAGGTGGCCGACATCTGGCGGGCCGCACGCGGGAAGCGCAACGCGCCCTCGGGCTGCTCGTCGTCCCGGATCAGGATGTAGGCGACGGTCACGTGCGGGACGAAGAACCACGCCCAGTGGGCGACCGTGAGGACTCGGTCGAGCGCATTCGGCTCGGCCGGGTTGGCGAGCGCCTTCTGCAGCCGGATGTTCGGAAGCTCCCCACCGCCAATCAGGCGGTCGGCGCGGATCGGGTAGTCGATCTTGAGGCGGCGCCGGAGCGCGTCGGGATCGTCGTAGGGAAGCTCGTGGGCCATCACGAACCCCCACATCTGAAGCGCGTACATGGCGACGTCCCGCACGCGGCTGCGAGGCCACAGTACGCCGATCGCGGCTGGCCCGGCGACCGAGATCGCCACCGTGGCGGCGGGCCTCATCTTCAGGCGCTTGCGAAGGGGCGGGACGACGATCGCCGCGGCGATCGCGAGCGCGGCGCCGCCCCGTACCGCGCTCCGGAGGGCGGGGCTGGGGCGCTTGGATGGACGCAAAAACCGGGGCAAGGGGGCGCGAGTATAAGAAGCTTCAGGGGTCTCTCGGGGCCGAGGGGGCAGCAGCGCCGCCCCTTCGGATTAGAATGCGGCGCTCGTGAGGTTCCCTATCCCCGGTCGCCTTGTTTTCGCTCTCGCAGCGCTCCTAGCGCTGGCGCTCGCGCAACCCGCGAACGGGGCGATCGCGCCCGACGCCGCGCACTCGCCCAACGCCGAGGACATGCGAACCGGCTACTGGGTGATGCTGATCGTGGCCACCTTGATCAGCCTCGCTTTCATCGGCGGCCTCGTCGTCGCTGTGCGGCGCTTCCGCAGCGAACGGCCGTCCGATCAGCCGCGGCACCTGACCGCCGGGCGCGGCTTCATCGCCAAGCTCGGCGCCGGCCTCGTCGCCCTGGCCCTCGCCATCTTCGTCTTCGGCATCGTCGTCTCCAACGGCGTCAGGGAAGCCACCGCCGAGGACGGTGCCGAGGAGATCGAGATCCAGGCGGTTGCGCAGCAGTGGCTGTGGCGCTTCGGATATCCCGAGCAGGCAGAGGGCAGCTTTTCGGAGGGCATCTCGACCATCTTCAGCTACGGCGAGCTGGTCGTTCCCGTCGACACAGTGGTGAACCTCAACATCCGGTCGACCGACGTCATCCATTCGTGGTTCGTGCCCGCCCTCGGCCCGCAGATCTGGGCGGTTCCAGGCGAGACCCAGGAACTTTCGTTCATCGCCGACGAGGAAGGCATCTATCCCGGGCGCTCCACCGTGTTCTCCGGCGCCGCGGGCTACCCGGTCATGCGAGCTGTCGTGAGGGTCGTCTCGGCCGATGAGTACGCGGACTACATCGAGGGCCTCAACACCAACCTGCAAGAGGGCCAGGCTGCCGTTCACGAGGCAGCGACAGCTCAGGATGACGCCGCGGCTTCGGAAGAGGACTCCGCGACGGAGGAGGGCGAGTGACCCCGCCTCCGACGATCGCCGAGCGCCGCCCCGAGGTGGTAACGCGCGAGATCCCCTCGTGGCGCGAGGGCTGGACCACGGCCGCCACAAGCGCCGACCACAAGGTCGTCGCAAAGCTCTTCATGGGGACCTCCCTCAGCTTCCTCGCCATCGCGGCGCTCACCTTCGCGCTGGCCCGCATCCAGCTGATCGTCCCCGACTCGACCATCATGCGCCCGGACATCTTCGCCCAGATGTCGGCCACCGCGATGGTCTCGATCACGGTGCTCTTCGCGGTGCCGTTCGTCCTCGGCCTCCTCGGCTACATCGTTCCGCTCCAGATCGGCGCCCGCAGCGTTGCCCTCCCCCGCCTCAACCAGCTCGCGTATTGGCTGTATGCGGCCGGGGCCCTCGTCTACTTCGTCAGCTTCCTCTACCTCGCCCCCGAGACCGGGCTCGCCCCGCAACCGCCCATGTCGGACGATCTCTTCTCGCCTTCCGGTGGCGTGGATGCCTGGATCGGCGGGGTCGGCCTGGCCACGCTCGGGTTCATCTGCTGGTCGATCAACATGATCGCGACGCTCAAGAACATGCGCGCGCCCGGCATGGCATGGCGTCGCGCGCCGGTGCTCGCGTGGGCTGCCCGAGTCGTCTCATACGTCTTGCTCATCACCGGAGCAGCCATGGTCGCGGCGCTCGTCATGCTGACCGTCGACCGCCAATACGACGGCGTCTTCTTCGACGCCGGCTTGGGCGGCGAGCCGATGCTCTTCTCGCACCTGAGCTGGCTCTACTTCACCGGCATCCACACAGTCATGGTTGTGACCGCGCTGGCCGTGATCTCGGAGATCATCCCCACCTTCTCGCGCAAGCCGCTCTTCAGCCACTCGGCCGTGGCGGGCTCGCTGGTCGCCGTCGGCGTCCTTGGAACCCTTGCCTGGATGCAGAACCTCTACGCCAGCCCGCTGGCGGAGGGCTTCGCCTTCTTCACGATGCTCGTGGCGATCCTTTGCCTGGTCCCGATCGGCCTCGTCTACATCGTCTGGACCATGACGATGTGGAACGGAGCCGTATCGACCCGCGCTCCCCTCGTCCTGGCGATCACTGGCGCCGTCGCGCTGGTGACGGGCCTCGCGGGCGAGCTCGCGACCTCGGTCGTCGGCGTGGGACTCCTGTTGGAAAACACCGTCGCCGCACAACAGGACACGATCCTGGTCATCACCGGCTTCGTCCTCGCGATGTTCGCGGCGCTTCACTACTGGCTCCCCAAGGTCACAGGCCGCGCAGTCCATGAGGGGCCGGCGAAGGCCGCAGCCGCACTGATCTTCGTGAGCGCACTCACCTACGGCCTCGCCATGTTCCTCGCCGGGGTCGCGGGGCAGCCGGTCGACGTCTTCCGCTACTTCGAGGACGACGGCGTCTCGACGCTCAACCTGATCGCTTCGATCGCCTCCTTCTTCTTCTTCGTCGGCATCTTCATCGAGCTGGTGAACCTCGTCCGCTCCTACAGTGGCGGCCGACCGGTCGGGCACGACCCGTGGCAGGGCACGACGCTCGAGTGGTTCGCGCTCTCGCCCCCGCCCGCGCACAACTTCGACGCCGTCCCGGACGTACGCAGCGCCGAGCCGCTCAGCGACATCCGCGAGGCGATCCGCGAGCGCAAGGCGACCTTCGTCCCACCCGAGCCGCTCGAGGCCACCGAGCCGCCCGAGCCGGAGATCGAGGGCGACACCCCGACCGCAGACCCCGAGGACATCGTCTCCGAAGAAGCGGAAGAACCCAGCGCGGGGTCTGACCCCGAAACCGAAGTGGAAGCGGAAGAACCGAGCGCGGGGTCTGACCCCGAAACCGAAGCGGAAGAGACCGCTGAGCCTGTTGAGGGGTCTGACCCCACAGTCGAAGACGATGCCGCGGACTCAGGCGCCGACACCCCGCCCGTATCCTGAGCCCGATGGATTCGGCCGCTGAGCTGGGGCGCTTCAAGCGCCTCGTCACCGCCACGATCGTCGCCACCTTCGTCCTGATCCTGATCGGCGGAATCGTGCGGGTCTCCGACTCCGGGCTCGGCTGCGGCCCGGAGGGCTCGGGCACGCACGGATGGCCCCTTTGCGAGGGCGGCGTGATCCCGGCCAACTCGGCGGAGTCCATGATCGAGTACTCCCACCGGATCGCCGCGGGGCTCGTTTCCGTCCTGATGCTGATGGTCGCCTGGCGCGCGTGGCGAAGCCTCCGCGAGTACCGCTGGATCGTCGGCCTCTCGGCCACCGCGGGCGTCCTGGTCCTCGCGCAGGCGGGGCTTGGCGGACTCACCGTCGAAGAGGGGCTCCACGAGTACCTCGTAGCCGGGCACCTTGGTCTCGCGATGATCTTCCTGGGAACGCTCTTCACGCTCCGGCGCCTGGCTTCTGAGCCCGAGCCGAAGCGCGCGAGTGGCAGCGGCCTTCTGCGCTCGCTCTCCATCGTCACGGCCGTGCTCGTCCTCGCGACGATCGTCGCGGGCGGGCTGGTCGCCGGCACAGAGGGCGAGGGTACGCCCACCGAGCCGGCCCTGGGCGCCCACACGGCGTGTGGCGAACAATTCCCGGGCTGCGTGGATCAGTTCATGCCGTTCGGGATCGACAGGCTCATCGACATCCAGCTCGTCCACCGCCTCTTCATGTACCTGACCGCGCTCGCAGTGCTGGCGCTGGTCGCAGTCGCGATCCGGCAGCGCGCCCCAAGCCGGTCGTTCGTGGCCGTCGGCGGCTTGGTGGCGGCGCAGATCCTCCTGGGCGCAGCCAACGTCTGGCTCGGCAAGCACGCCGGCCTGATCATCGCCCACCTGAGCCTGGGCACCGCGATCTGGGCAACGATCGTCTACGCCAACACCACCCTGATGCGAATCCCCGCCCCACGCCCGGTGCCAGGCACCGTGCCTGGCACCGGTGAGTCCACCAAGGCGGTGACCGTCTGATGGAGTCGGCGACAGCGACACGCGACGCGGGGCTGGTCGAGCGCTACGGCGCCGAGGCGCGCCCGTCGTTCATGGCGCACGTGCGCGACTACATCGCGCTCACGAAGCCGCGGATCATCTCGCTCCTCCTCGTCACGACCGTTGCGACGATGGTGGTCGCGATGCCCGAGGGCCTCGCGCTCTCGACCGTGCTGTGGACGATGCTCGGCGGCTACCTCGCCGCCGGGGGCGCCGGCGCGATCAACCACTACCTCGACCGCGACCGCGACGCCCGCATGGCCCGCACGGCCTCCCGCCCGCTCGTCTCGGGGCGGATCGAGCCCGTCCACGGCCTCGTCTTCGGCATCGTCCTGGGCGCGCTCGCGTTCGTCCAGCTGGCGCTCACGGTCAACATGCTGTCGGCCGTCCTCGCGATGGCTGGGCTCCTGGGCTACGTCTTCGTCTACACGATGTGGCTGAAGCCGCTGACGCCGCAGAACATCGTGATCGGCGGCGCTGCGGGCGCCGTGCCACCCCTCGTCGGCTGGGCCGCGGCGACGGGCGGCCTGACGCTCGACTCGCTCTATCCATTCGCGATCGTGTTCATGTGGACGCCGCCCCACTTCTGGGCGCTCTCGCTCCTGATCAAGGACGACTACGCCAGGACCGGCGTGCCGATGATGCCGGTGGTGCGCGGCGAGGAGTCGACGCGCCGCCAGATCGTCGTCTACGCGGTGCTCCTGGTCGCACTCACGCTCGCGCCGGTCGCCACGGGCCTCTTCGGCAGCTTCTACCTCGCTTCAGCCCTGATCCTGGGCGGGGTTTTTCTGGTCCTCGCCGTGAAGCTCATGCGCTCGCCGTCGCGGCAGGCCGCCCTTCGCCTCTACCTCTCCTCCCTCGCCTACCTGGCCCTGCTCTTCACCGCCATGGCCATCGACCGCGCCGTATAGAGTTCAGCCCCGATGGACAGACGACTCGCCGACAAGAACCTCAGAACCGGCCTGTTCGCGGCTGCGATCGCGGTCGGCGTCTTCGCGCTCGCGTTCATGTTCGCGAACTACTACCTCGCCTAGCGATGGCTGACGAAGATCCGCAGCCGACCGAGCTCGTCTACATACCCGAGCCCTCGTGGCTCCCGGCGCTCCTCGCGTTCGGCCTTGCCGCCGTCATCGCGGGGATCTTCGTCTGGTGGCCGTACGGCGCGATCGGCGCGATTGTTGCGATCGTTGCGGTCGTGCGGATGCTTCGCGGAACCGAGGACGGCGTCGCCCGCCTTCCACGCCGCCAGAAGCTGACGACGGCGGTCCTGCCCGCAGTTCAGCGCAAGAGCTCCGAGCCCAGCTCCTAGGCCATGCCGCGCCGCTCAGGCGTGTGAGGCTTCCGATTCCGGCGAGGTCATGTTGGATGTCGCCCCGTCTGACGTCCAGACGCGCATGATGTCGCGCATCGAGAGGACGCCGACGAGCTCGCCGCCCTCGACGACAACGAGGTGGCGGATGTGGCGGCGGGACATCTCCATCGCCGCGCGCTCGAGGCTCCAATCCGGCGCGGCCGAGATGATCGCGTCGGAGAAGTGGTCGCCCACTCGCTCTGAGTCGGGATCCTCGCCCTTGCCGAGCGAGATCAGAATGTCACGCTCACTTAGAACGCCCGGTGCGGGAAGCTGATCGTCGATCACCACCGCGGCGCCGACTTCGCGCTCGGTCATCTTCTGCGCGGCCTCGCGAAGCGTGTGTCCCGGTCCTACGGTCAAGACCACCCCAGACATACCGTCCCTGACCTCCATCTGCGTGCTCCAACTCCCTTCTCAGCCGTTATTAGTGCGAATCCGCTCTAAACATATCCAAGCCTGAAACTTCGTGCGTCGGTACGCATGTCGGTGCCGTCCCGCAAGATAGGATTGCGCGCGTGCCACGCCTCGTGTCAGTCGCCCGCGGGAAGGCGGTCCTAGTCACCACGCTCGCCCTCGCGGCGGGAGCTCTGGCCGCGGGCTGCGACACCCAGGAGGAGGCCGACCTCGATCGCGGCCGCGACCTCTTCACCACGGGCTGCGGGACCTGTCACACGCTCGCCGAGGCCCGAACAGGCGCCACGACCGGCCCCAACCTGGATGCCGCCTTCGCCCAGGCTCGCGCCGACGGCATGGACCAGGACACGATCGAGGGCGTGGTGGAAGACCAGATCGCACATCCGCGCCCTGTCGACGAGGGGGATCAGGACTACACCCAGACCTATATGCCCTCCGACATCTACACCGGCTCGGACGCTCGGGACGTCGCCGCGTACGTGGCGAGCGTTGCCGGCGTCGAAGGGATCGAGCCTCCGCCATTGGGCGACGGCCAGGACATCTTCACCACGAGCTGCGGCAGCTGCCACACACTCGAGGCTGCCGGCACAACGGGCACTGTTGGGCCTGACCTGGACGAAGCATTGGCGGACGAGGACGCCGAGTTCATCGAGCAGTCGATTCGCGACCCCGAAGCCGAGATCGCCGAGGGCTTCGAGGCGGGCATCATGCCCGTCTTCTCGTGCGACACGATCCCGCAGGAGAACCTGAAGGACCTCATCAACTTCCTCCTCGAGTCCGTCGACAGTAAGAGCACGGCGGACGAGCTGTCCGACGACTGCGCGGGCTAACTAGGCCCTGAAGCCTCCGCATCGAGGTCGACGACCACATGGGTGACGGGCTGCGGGAGCTCCGCCCGCGCCTTCTCCACCACGCCTGACTCGAGCCAGCGCGAGCGCTTGGGCGGATGGGTCGAGATCACGACCTCATCGGCCGGGAATTCTTTGAGCGCGTCCTCGATCGCCTGGTTGGGATCGTGGTGGTCACCAAGGCGCCCGGTCACGTTTATGCCTGCGGCGCGCATGGCCGCCACAGAGGCCTTCAGGCGCTCCTTGGCCTCCGGAATTGCCGAATCGACGTCCGAGGACCAGTGCTCGGCCGCGGATCCCGCCAGTGGCGGCACGACGACCAGGAGCTCGGAGCGCTCCTCGCCCTGGAGCCGTTTCTGAAGCTCGGCGAGAAGGGCACGCCCGCCCACCGTCTCGTTCGCGACGACGAGGACGCGGTGGACGCCGTCGTCGGGCACCGCAGCCACCTCGGCGGCGCGCGGCTCGAGGGCTCGCCAGCGCTGGTACAGGTAGCCGATGCCGGCGCCGATCTCGATGCCGAACAGGATCGCTCCCGCGAGCGGATCGATCACGAGTGCCAGCAGGATCACGGGAACCATCGCGATCCCCACAATCAGGACGACCCTGAACATCTGATCCTCGGTGATGCGCACGGCCCGAACTTACCGCGCTTGGCTCAGTTGGCCCCGGGCACGACGAAGTAGATCTCCTGCTCGTCGACGAGCAGCCTTTCGTCGGAGATGATCTCCACGGTCACCTTGAAAGCCTGCGGATCGGTTGTGGCGGGCACGGTTTGGTTCTGACGCGCGACAACGCGCCAGCAGAGCGGCGTGCCCGGCGGCACGTCGTTGTACAGGTCCGGGAAGAGATCGCCGTTGGTGTCGGTTTCAGCAAAGCCATCCGGGCATTCAACGGAGCCGCTCGACAAGACCTCGATGTGGTCGATGAAAGCGAGTGCTGCGTCCACCGAATCCGATGGATCGTCTCGGGCTTCCGCGCCCACCTCCAGGGGAATGCCATTTACAAGCGCGCGGATCCCGTCACCCAAGACAGCGGCTGCGTTCGAGCCTCCGGCGTCGAAGACCAGCGGTGCGTTGCCGTTGGTGGCGTCCACGGCTCCGGTGTTGGTTGCCATCGTCTCGAGATCCGTCTCGGTTCCCGCCCCGGCAGAGTCCCCCAGCAGGCCGACGAACCGCGCGCCGGCCGAGTTCATCGCGGGCTTGACGGTGCTCGACCAGGCGGGGCTCTTGAGAGTGTCGCTCGCCGGATTGATCGGGGCCTCATCGGTGGCCAACACGATCACGGGCAGGGCGCCGGTCCGGAAGCAGGGATAGCCAAACGTCTGGTAGCCCGTCATCTGGGCCGGCGAGCCCGTGCACGTTGTACGCGCCGGAACCGACACCCCGAAGCTGGCGCCCCCCGAGCCGGTGGCCGTCGCGTGGACCGCGTACGTCAGCGGCTCGCTGCAGCAGCCCGCGGGCTCGGTTGTGGGAAGGCCGGCGAAGCTCGGATTCGGCTGAACGTCGACAAAGTTCTGAAACGCAGTCGCCCCACCGCCGACATAGCCCACCGTCCCGGCGCCTGCCCAGAGATCCGAGATGCACTCCCCCGGTTCGCCGGACCCGACTGGATCGCACTGGAGCGAATTCACTACCGTCGCGAAGTTGTTCTTGATCGCCGCGAGCTCGGTTGTCATCGAGCCCGAGCGGTCGAGGATCGCGTAGACGTCCACCATCGGGATCTCGGTCGAGGCCGCCACGTCGAATGTCCCTGGCGATGGTGACTTGTTGAAGGGGACGAAGACCAGCGGGTCCTCCGTGCTGAAGTCGCAGTCCACCGTGTCCTCGACCGCAGGCGTGCACACATCGAGACCAGGCCCGCCGGTAAGCGTGTCGGCCTCGACCGAGTCGTCGAGGAGGCGGTCGTCGCCCTTGCCCCCGAGCAGCCGATCGGCGCCCTCGCCGCCGCACGCCGTGTCGTTGCCCTTCAGACCCTTGATGGTGTCGGCACCATTGCGCCCAGCGATCACATCTTTCTTCTTGGTCCCCTTGATGACGTCATCGCCGTTGGAGCCGCGGATCGTGACCGGCTTGTCGTCGCATGTGAGCGCAGCACTCGCCTCGGACGCGAACAGGGCTGCGCACCCCGCGCAGGCCAACGCGACCGCCCCTGCACTGAGAACCCCTCTGAGCCCACCCCGCATGTTCTGGATCCTACGCCGAATTGAGCGCAGCTACAAGATGTAAATCGTCACGAACACGATGATCCACATGACATCGACGAAGTGCCAGTAGATGCCGGGCACCTCGACGCCCAGGTGGTCCTTCGCCGCGGTGCCGAAATGGCCCTTGTACGCGCGGATGTTCGCGAACGTGAGGAGCATGAGCCCCACGAAGACGTGGGCGCCGTGGAGACCGGTGAGGCCGTAAAAGATCGAGCCGAAGGCGCCGTCGCGGGCCGAGAAGCCGATATGGACATACTCGTTGATCTGGATGAAGAGGAAGGTCGCGCCGAGGAGCCAGGTGGCGGTGAGGCCCATCTGCATCGCCCTGCGGTTGCCGCGCTTGGCGCCTTCCAGCGCCAGGTGGACGGTGAAGCTCGAGGAGATAAGGATCGCCGTGTTCACGCCGGCCACCGCGACGGGGAGCTCATAGGGCTCGGGCGGCCAGGGACCCTGGTTGGCGACGACGCGGATGAAGAAGTACGAGGCGAAGAACGCGCCGAACAGCATGATCTCCGAGACGATGAAGAGGAGGATGCCGAGCGTCTGGCGGTCGATCCGCGAGCTCTGGTGCGCCTCAGGCGGCCCGTGATGCTCGTGTCCGGCTGCGACAGAAGCGGATTCCATTAGTGGGCCTCCCCAGCTGTGTCTCCGACCGTGACGCCCTCCGGGCGGTCCTCGCCGGGCGCCTCAGAAGCGTCGGGCGAGGGGACTGCGGGCGGAGCGACGTCGCCACCCGCCTCAACATGCTCGACGGGCTTGTCGGTGATGTCGTGGACGCGCTCGATCAGCCCCTCCTCGAGCCAGACGGACTGCTCGCCGGCCAACGTCGAGATCAGGATCTCGTCGACGCGGTAGTGCTCGATCGCATTCTGGACGGCAGCGAAGGGCGCGGGGCTCATCGGCTGGCCGGTGGCGTCAATGTCGGAGCGGTACATCTCGGCGAGGGTGCGGGCGAGGCGCTCACAGACCTCCTCGCGGGAGAGCTGGCCTGAGCGGGGACAGATGAAGGTGTAGCGGTGCGGGCTCTCGGCGGCGCGCGACTTGAGACGCCCCAAGAGATCGCCGGAGGCGACGGTCTGGGTCGCCACGACGAGCGTGTGCGTGACGTCCCAGCGGATCGCATCGTCGTCGAGGCGAACCGGGACGTGCGTGATGGGTATCTCGAACGCGGCCTGCGCCCAATCGACGAGGTTGCGGCGCGTCAGGCCGTAGCGGGACTCCGTGAGACACGAGAGGAGCACCTCCGCCGGTTCGAAGGCGCGGATCGCGTCGTCGATGGCGAGCAGCGGATCGGGGTCCATGACAGCGGCCTCAGCCTCGATCCCGAACTCGGCGAAGACGGATTGGGTCACCTCGACGCGGCTTTTGGCAGCGTCGGCAAGCTCGGCGCGGTCGACGATCTGCCCAGCGACCGGCTGGTTCTGCGGCGCGGCGATGGCGACGCGCTCGGCGCCGGCCTCGATCCGCTCGCGGACCTGGCTCAAGAGCTTGCGGCCACCCGCAACCTCGTTCAGGAAGACGAGGATGGTGCCGCCCGCGACGTCCGGCGCGGTCGCATCGGCGCCGTTGTGAGCTACCTCGGTCACGTTGGAGCACCTGACGTTGTGCCGACGGTGGCGGGCTCGGGCTCTGGGACCTCATGCCCCTCCTCGCCGTGCATGATCGCGTGGCGCGCGCCGGGCACGCCGAACTCGTACGGGCCGCCGACCACGCGCGGGATCTCGTCGAAGTTGTAGACCGGCGGTGGCGATGAGACGAGCCACTCGATCGTCTTCGCGTTCCACGGGTTGTCGCCCGCCTTCGGGCCCCACCTCCAGCTGACGACCACGTTGTAGATGAAGATCAGCTGCGCGGCGCCCAGGATGAACGAGAAGATTGAGATCACCAGGTTCCACTCGGCGAACTGCTCCGCGTAGTCGGCGACGCGGCGAGGCATGCCCTCGAGGCCGATCCAGTGCATGGGCACGAAGGTGCCGAGCATCCCGACCAGAGTGAGCCAGAAGTGCGCCCGCCCGAGGCGCTCGTCGTACATGCGCCCGGTCATCTTCGGGAACCAGTGGTAGATGCCGGCGAAGATCGTGAAGACCGACCCGCCGAAGAGCACGAAGTGGATATGGGCGACGATGAAGTACGTGTCCGACATGTGGATGTCGAGCGGAATCATCCCCAGCATCACGCCCGAGATCCCGCCCACGACGAAGGTCACGATGAACCCGAGCGCGAACAGCATGGACGTCGATTTCAGGTGGAGCACAGAATCGAACAGCGTCGCTAACCACGAGAAGATCTTGATCCCGGTTGGCACCGCGATGAGCAGCGTCGTGATCATCATCGGCACGCGCAGCCAGCTGAACATGCCCGACACGAACATGTGGTGCGCCCACACGGTGTAGGAGAGGACGACGATCCCGATCAGGGCGAGCGCCATCAGGCGGTAGCCGAAGATGGGTTTACGGGCGTGGGTCGATAAGACCTCGGAGATGATCCCGAACCCGGGCAGCATCATGATGTAGACGGCCGGGTGCGAGTAGAACCAGAAGATGTGCTGGTAGCTCAGCACGTCACCTCCGGCTGCCTCGTTGAAGAAGTTGGTGTGGAGGGCGCGGTCGAAGAGGACCATGAACTGGACGCCGGCGATGAACGGCGTCGCCGCCACGACCAGGAGCGAGGTCGAAAGGTTCGCCCAGACGAGGAGCGGCATGCGCCAGAACGTCATCCCTGGCGCACGCATCGTGATGATCGTCACAAGGAAGTTCAGGGCGGTCGCCACTGATGAGGCGCCGGCGAACTGCACTCCCAGGTTGAAGAAGGACTGCCCTAACGGCGCGCCGGTCGAGAGCGGCGCGTAGCCGGTCCAGCCCGCGTCGAAGGCGCCACCCGGGACGAAGTACGACGCCATGAACAGCACGCCCGCCATCGGCAGCATCCAGAACGACAGGGCGTTCAGGCGCGGGAATGCCATGTCCGGCGCGCCGATCATCAGCGGCAGGACGTAGTTCGCGATCCCCGCGAAGACGGGGATGATGAACAAGAAGATCATGAAGGCGGCGTGCGTCGAGAAGAGGCCGCCGAAGAAGCCCGGATCGACGATCTGCGTGCCGGGGTTGGCGAGCTCGGCGCGGACCGTCATCGCCGCCATGCCGCCGCAGATGAAGAAGAAGAAGGTGGTGCAGATGTACTGGATGCCGATCACCTTGTGATCGGTGTTGAAGCGGAAGTAGTCCTTCCACTCCTTGGCCCCGTGCTGGGAGTGGTCCTCTGGGATCGTGGGGGCGCCGCCGGCCCAGCGGAACCAGTACGAGAAGCAGCCCATGCCGACCAGGAAGCCCAGCGGGGCGGTGATCCCGGGTACGACGACGTGCGGGTAGCCGGTCTGCTCGGTCTGGAAGATCTCGAGGCCCGAGACAGCGCGGAGGGCGACGACGAGGCCGAAACCGAGCGCGCCGCCGACCACGAAGCCGAAGAGCGCGCGGATCATGCCCGGGTTACGCCAGAGGATGCTCACTTGTCGCTCGCTCCCTCGTCCTCGGCCGCCGCCTCTTCGTCGGCGGCTGCCTCAGTTCCAGTGCCCGCCTGTGCTGCCTCCTGGTCCGCCATCCAGGCGTCGAACTCCTCTTGGGACTCGACCACAACGGGCGCCCGCATCGTCGCGTGGCCCCAGCCGCAGTACTCGGTGCACATCAGGGTGTACTCGCCCTCGACGTCAGGCGTGACCCGGACGACGTTGTCGACGTCTGACGGGTTGCCCTCGGCGATCGGCACCAGGTCGCGCTTGATCCGCCACTCGGGAACCCAGAAGGAGTGGAGGACCTCGAGCGAGGTGAGGTGGAGCTCGAGCTGAGTGCCGGACGGGACGTGGAACTCATCTGTGACGACGCCCGTATCGGGGTACTCGAAGGTCCACTTGAACTGCTGCGCGGTGACGTTCACGGGCATCTGGTCGGAGGCCTCGGCCTCGATGTCGTCGAGGATGACCCACGAGTAGGCCGCCGCGAAGAGGACGATGACCGTGGGGATCAGGGTCCAGGCGATCTCGAGTCTTGTATTGCCGTGGATGGGCTTGCCGTCCGACTCGTCGCCCGGCTTCGCCCGGTACTTGTAGATGCAGTAGCCGAGCATGACGATGACGATCGAGAAGACAAACGACGACAGCACGATCATCACGTCGAAAAGCAGGTCGATCTCGTCCGCCTCGGCCGAGCCCTGCAGGCCGTTCCAGTCGGGGATCAACATGATCACGGACTGCACGACCGTAAGGACGAGCATGAGTCCGATCAGCTTTAGATAGGTGGCCCGGGTCACCGCGCGGCATTCTATTCAGACTCGGCGGAGGTTCAGGCCACGATCGGCACTAGTGATTGCCCTTCGCGGCGGCGATCACCTCGCGGGCGACCTCCTCCCACCCCCACAGGCGCTTCGCCGTGTCGCGAAGGCCCATCCGTGTGAGGCGGCGAGTGTGCGGATCCAGGCCCAGCCAGATGTTGAGCCGGGCGGCGATTGACTCGATCGCTGAGTCGTCGAGGCGGAACGAGACCAGGCCGGCCGCTTCGTCGGGCAGGCCGCCCATGAGCGCCCGGCTGACCTCCAGTGCACCCGAGTGCGCGGCCGAGATCGGCAGGACTCCAGCCGAGGCTGCCTCGGCGGCGACCATCCCGAACGCCTCGGGGTGGGTCGACGGGAAGACGAGGGCATCGCACGCGGGAACGAGTTGCCCGACCTCCGAGTGCTCCAAGCGGCCACTGAGGGCAATTGAGCCCGCGGCGTCCTTGGCGAACTCGGCGTAGTTCGGCGGCGGGTCGGCAAGGAACGTCGTGAGGAGCTCGAGCGGCTTCTTCGGCCCGCCCTCGAGCGCGCGTCCGCGGTGCGCGATTCCCCTGGCGCCCTCGACGTCTCCTTCGGCGAGCGCCGTCATCAGGTTCTCGATCCCCTCGCGGTAGGCGCCGAAGCCGCAGAGGATGAGGCGCGCCCGGGGGTGGCGGGCGTGGACCATGGGCCACGCCGCGACCAGGAGGTCGACGCCCTTGGAGACGATCAGCTTGCCGACGAAGACGACCCGCGGCCCTTCAGTCGCCGCGAGCCATCGCACGGCGGCCGCGGCCTCGGCGCGATCGCGGTCCCAGGAGCTCTCACCCTCGGCTTCAGCGTCTTTGCCCTGTTCCAGATCGTCAGCGAGGTCGCGCAGGCGCTCGGGCGCGTCCTCGCGTGCGATCGCCGCGAACAGCTCGGTGTCGACTCCTGGAGGACCGAGCCTCACCTTGGCGTTCACCTCGGGTTCGTCGACTGCCTCGCGCAGGCGCTTGGCGATGTGGTCGGAACCGACCAGGATCCCCCGCGCTGCCCGCGCCCCGTCCCGCGCCATCGGCCCGAAGCGCTCGAGCTCGGGGATCACGGTGTAGGAGAGGTCCGAGCCGTGGACCTTGACGGCAAACGGCACCCCCGCCCGCTCCATGATCAGCGGCGCGGTCACGAGGTGGTTCGCGAGCGCCGCATCAGGCGGCCCGGCTCGCGCGACGACGTCGCGCACCGCTTGGGCGTTCGCCTCGACGTAGCTCTCGATCTCTTCGTCCGTCAGCTCCGAGAAGGTCTTCACCTCGAAGCCCGCGTAGCGATCTCGGACGAAGACCGGCAAGACGCCGCCGATGTCGGGCGTGTACACGGTCGCCGACCCCGCCCCGGTGCCAGGCACCGTGCCTGGCACCTCGTCGGCCCCAGCGCCGTGGACCTGGAGCTCGCCCGAGTCCCAGTCGCCCGCGAAGTCGACCCAGTCGAGGTTGCGAGCGTCGCGGTCCTGGCACACGAGGTGGACCTCATGGCCCATCCCGCGCATGGCACGGGCCAGGCTCGCGTTGTAGACGTTCGACCCAGTCCCCGAAAGCAGGTACCCATGGAAGATCAGAACGCGCACGCGGCAACCCTAAACGTGCCAGGCACCACGCTCGGTGCCAGGCATGCTTAACAGTTGTGACGAAAGGCTCACGGGCGCGTTAAGGGGCCTGTCCCCTTAGGATCGCCGCGCGATGGACTACGGAGACCACTACCGCGCGATCTATCTCAAGGGGCTTGCCGGTGAGAAGCCGGAGTTGCCCGTGGCTTGGGCGGATCTCGAGGCGGCGGCTGAGGAGGCGATGCCCGAGGCGTCGGCGGACTACGTCTATGCCACCGCGGGAACCGGGGAGACCTACCGGGAGAATCGCGAGGCGTTCGAGCGCTTCCGGATCGTGCCGCGGATGCTCCGCGACGTAGCCGAGCGCGATCTGACGACCGAGATCCTCGGTCAGACACTTCCCGCGCCCGTGCTGCTGGCGCCGGTCGGGGTCCAGACGCTGGTCCATCCCGACGGCGAGCGCGCGACCGCTCGCGCCGCAGCCACGCTCGGGCTGCCGATGGTGATCTCGACAGCGTCCGACACGTCGATGGAGGACATCGCCGAGGCGTCGGGCGAGGGGCCGCGCTGGTACCAGTTCTACTGGCCGGCCGATCAGGGAATCGCGCGGAGCCTGGTCGACCGCGCGGAGGCGTCGGGCTGCAGCGCGATCGTCGTCACCGCCGACAACTACATCCCCGGCTGGAAGCCGCGCGACCTCCAGCGCGCGGAGCTGCCATTCATCAAGGGCGTCGGCGTCGCCCAGTTCTTCACCGACCCCGTCTTCCTGAGCGCGTTGGAGAAGACGCCCGAGGAGGACCTGGGCGCCGCAGTCGGCCACTACCTCGGCGTCTACGTCAACCCGTCGCTCACTTGGAATGACCTCGAGCGGCTGCGCTCGTGGACGTCGCTCCCGATCCTCGTCAAGGGGATTCTCCACCCCGACGACGCCGCCGAAGCGCGCGAGCGCGGCGTGGACGGGATCGTCGTCTCGAACCACGGCGGCCGCCAGGTGGACGGAGCGATCGCGTCGATCGACGCGCTCGGCCCGATCGCGGACGAAGTCGGCTCGGACCTCGCGATCCTGCTCGACTCGGGCGTGCGCTCGGGCTCCGACGCTTTCCGGGCCCTTGCCCTGGGTGCCGACGCCGTCCTCCTCGGCCGGCCGTGGCTGTGGGGCCTCGCGCTCGCCGGCGAGGCGGGCGTCGAGGAGGTCCTGCGCCGCTTCCTGGCCGAGCTGGACCTGACGATGGCGCTCACCGGCTACACGCGGCCCTCCGAGCTGGGGCCCGAGGCGCTTCACCGCCACCCGCTCGGATAGATTTCCCCGCGATGGCAGAGAAGGAGACATACCGCCTTCGCGCCCCGGCCTCTGGCCGTGAGGCGATCGCGCCCGTGAGCCCCGACGGCGTCTACGTCGATTCGGTCACCGGCGAAGAGATGGAGCCCGTCGCTCGCACGCTTCCGCTCGCGGAGTCACCCTCGAAGCTCCTCCGCACGCCGGAAAACCTGAGGCTCTGCTCACGCTGCGAGCAGATGCTCGGCGTCGATGTCGCCGACTGCCCGTACTGCGGCAAGCGCCAGGTACCGCTCGGCCAGCCGGCCTAGTTCGGGACGAAGTACGCCTTGTAGAAGAGGCGGTCCGAGAACTGGCAGCCGTACTCCCGGACTGAATCCACCTTCTTTTGAGGCTTGCCGGCCAGGATGCCCTCTTCGTTACAAGCGTCCTTCTTCAGGTTCGCGCGCCACGCGGACTTGCCGTCGCCCTTCTTGTGGGGCTTCAGCATCGGGATCCACGTCAAGCTCGACAGGCCGACGACCTCGCCCTTCTTGATCGGCAGCGGCCGGTCCAGGGTGATGACCGTGTCTTTGTTGTAGAAGGGGCCGGAAAGCTTCTGGGTGGGGCTCTGATCGACGAGCTTGAACTCGACGCCGCCGCCCTGGCGCTTCAGGATCGCGAGTCGCGCCACCGGGCCCTTGCCGTACTTGTCGCTCCCGAAGGTGTCCTGGAAGAACTGGAGGTTGCTCTTGCCATCAGGATCGTTCTTCGGCGGTTTGTGAGCCGGCTTGTGACCGAGCTCGATCGCCCAGGCGACGATCTTGCCGTCGCTGGGAGCGACGAATGGATGCTTTTTCTCCCCGAGCCGGTTGATGAAGGTGGTGAGACTGCCCACGACCTGGCAGGTGCCACGCTCGCGGCTTTTCTGGCAGAACGGCTTGAGCTTCGAGTCGCCCGCTCCGAAGACCTTCGAGCCTCCCCCGCCCCCTCCGCCACCGGCGGCGAAGGCAGCTCCGGCCGCAACGACCAGGGCGGTCGCCACAAGCGCGGAAATGATTGAAAAAGCGGATCGGTTCACGTTCGGACTCTTAAGGGCAACACGCGATCGGGGGCGCGAGTTGCGGTTGAAAACGATACCCAGGCACACCGCGCCGCTCGATTGACAGGGCCTATTCGGGACGGAGCGTGCAGCGCGCACATTCGCCTCTCGGGCGGCTCCCTAGACTCGGGCGCCAATGGATGCGATCGAGGTTCGGGGGCTGGAACGGGCGTTCGGTGACGAGGTCAAGGCCGTCCGCGGCATCGACCTCGACGTGGCCGAGGGCGAGATCTACGCCTTCCTCGGACCGAACGGCGCCGGCAAGACGACCACGGTCCGCATGCTCACCACGCTCCTGCGCCCGACGGGCGGAACCGCGAAGGTCGCGGGCCACGACGTCGTCTCCGAGGCGAGCGAGGTCCGCAAGTCGATCGGCGTCGCGCTCCAGGAGGCAGCGCTCGATCCGCTCATGACCGGGCGCGAGCTCATCCGCCTCCAGGCGACCCTCCACGGCCTGTCCCGCGCGGAGGGCGAAAAGCGCGCCGAAGAGCTCCTTGACCGCGTCGACATCATGTACGCCGCCGACCGGCGCGTCGGCACTTACTCCGGCGGGATGAAGCGGCGGCTCGACCTCGCCTCCGCTCTCGTCCATCAGCCGCGCGTCCTCTTCCTCGACGAGCCGACCACCGGCCTCGACCCCGTCAGCCGCAAGGCGATCTGGGAGGAGGTGCAGGCGCTCAACGACGACGGCGCAACGATCTTCTTGACCACGCAGTACCTGGAGGAGGCCGACCAGCTCGCCGACCGCGTGGGGATCATCGCGGGCGGGCTCCTGGTGGCGGAGGACACGCCGACCGCGCTCAAGGCCGAGATCGGTACAGCCCACCTGGAGATCGCCATCTGCGACGGCGAGTTGGAGCGTGCGCAGGAGGTCGTGGCCGCACTGGGGAAGCCACTGCCCTCCAAGGACGGCCTCTTGATGCTCGAGCTGAGCGGTGGCGCCAGTGGCGTCGCGCCCGTCGTGAGAGCGCTCGACGATGCCGGGCTGGCTGTGGAGGGCCTCGACCTGGTCGAGCCGACGCTCGACGACGTGTTCGTCCAGAAGACGGGCTACCACCTGGAGGGCGACGACGAAGAGGCCACGGCCGAAGCCGAGCCGGTGCCGGCCGAGAGTTAGCGCTTGGGAGCGCTCGCGCAAAACGCACGGGTCGTAGCGGCGCTCGGCAGGCGCTCGATCCGCCAGACCTTCAGGCGCCCCCAGCTGATGGCGCCGATCATCATCTTCCCCACGCTGCTCTTGGCGGTGCAAACGGGCGGCGCTTCGGGAGCCGTCAATCTGCCCGGCTTTCCCGAAGTGAATGGCTTCCTCGACTTCATGCTCGCAGGAGCGATGATCCAGTCCTGCCTGCTCGCGGGGAACTCGGGCGGCATCGCGCTCGCGGTCGACATCGAGATGGGCTTCACGGACCGCCTCCTCGCCGCGCCGATCTCGCGCTTCGCGATGGTGCTGGGCCGCCTCGCGGGAACCGCGGCCCTTGGCGCCTTCTCGGCCGTCTATTACATCGTGCTCGGCCTGATCTTCGGCGCACAGATCGAGGAGGGCGTCCTGGGAATCGTCCTCATGATCGTGTTCGTCACCCTCTCGGCCGTGGCCTTCGGAGGGATTGGCGCGGCCATCGCGATCCGCTCGGGGTCGGCCTCGGTCGTCCAGGGCCTCTTCCCGCTCGTGTTCGTGATCCTGTTCCTCTCGTCAGCCTTCTTCCCGTATGAGCTGATGCAGGAACCGGCCGCGAGCATCGCCGAGTACAACCCGGTCTCGCTCATCGTCGAGGGCGTGCGCGACCCGGTGATTTCGACGCTCACGGGCGAGGACGCGCTGAAGGCTTTCATCTCGATCATCGGGATCATCGTGCTCAGCCTCGGGCTGAGCGCGGGGGCGCTCAGACACCGCCTGAGGACGGGCGGATGACCGCCGCGGCGATCCAGGCCGGCTGGCCGACGGTGTCGGCACTCGTCAGGCGCTCCGCGAACGAGCTTCTGCGCGTGCCGGGCGCGGCGATCCCGGGCGTGCTCGCGCCGACGATCTTTTTTCTCGGCCTCACCTCGGTCTTCGGCGAGTTGACCAACCTCCGCGGCTTCACGACCGACAGTTACGCGAGCTTCCTGATCCCGGTCTCACTGCTCCAGGGCGCCGGGTTCACGGGCGCGGCCACCGGCGTCAACCTCGCGCGCGACATCGAGCTGGGTTGGTTCGACCGGTTGTTGGCCTCGCCGTCGCCGCGGCCCGCCCTTTTGGCCGGCCTCGTCTTCTCCGCGTCGGTGCGCGCGCTCGTGCCGGCGGTCGTGCTCTTGAGCGTCGCCTTCGCGGTCGGGGCCAACTGGCCAGGGCTTCCCGGCCTCCTCATTGCGTTCTTCGGCGTGATGGCGATGGGGACCGTCGCGGCTCTCTACGGGTGCTGGCTCGCCCTCAAGTTCCGCACCCAAGGAGCGGCGCCGCTGATGCAGGCCGGGATGTTCGTGGCGATCCTGTTCACGACCTCTTACGCGCCGAAGGCGCTCCTTCAGCCCTGGCTCCAGACGGTGTCCGAGATCAACCCCGTCACTCAGATCCTCGAGATGGTCCGCCAAGGGTTCGTCACGGGCGGCGTGACTTGGGGCGAAACGTGGCCCGGCATCGTCGCGCTCGCAGGACTGGTCACGATCTTCGCCTACCTCGCGCTGCGGGGAATGCAGCACATGGCGGACTGATGTCCGCCATCGAAGTTCGGATCACCGAGTACACGGATCCTGGCTGCCCTTGGGCGTACAGCGCCGAGCCGTCTCGCCGGCGCCTGGATTGGCTCTACGGGGAGGGGCTTGAGTGGCGAATCAACGTGGTTGGCCTCGCCGAGACACGTGCGGAACAAAGAGAAAAGGGCTTTACGCCCGAGACGATGGCCGAACACTTCAAGGAGATCTCGCGCGACCACGGGATGCCGATGGACACCCGTGAGCGCGAGGACGTTTCGGCAACCGTTGACGCCTGCCGTGCCGTTGTCGCCGCCCGCCTGAACTCACCCGAGCACGAGCGCCAACTCCTTCGGTGCCTGAGGGTCGACTATTTCGCCGGGGGGATGCTCGATGACCGGGAGCTGATCCGGGCTGCTGCCGCAACGGCCGGCCTCGACCCCGACGACCTCGAGGGCTGGATGGAAGAGAAGGAGACTGAGCGCGTGCTCGGCGAGGACATGGAGAGAGCTCGCGCGCCGATGCCCGCCGCGCGAGTGCTCGACTACAAGCTGGCGAACTGGTCTGGCGGTCGTCGCTACACGTGTCCGAGCTATGAGATCGAGCGACTGGCGGACGGGGTGAAGATCTCGGTTCCCGGCTTCCAGCCGTTCGCCGCGTACGACGTCGTGCTGGCGAACCTGCTTCCGAACCTGGAGCGCCGGGACCCGGCGGAGAGCGCCCATGCGGTGCTCGAATGGGCTGGAACGCCGCTCGCGTCGCAGGAGGTGGCGAGGGTCATGGACATCACGCGCTCAGAAGCGCGCGAAGCACTCGGACGTATCGCGGACGAGCGCCACGTCGGCGCCGAAGGCTTCTGGAGGCTTCCGGCCTAGAGCCTGCACCGGCCTCCCCTCGCCGAGAGTCGTCTGCGTCGCCAGGTAGGCGACTCAGGCGACACTCGGCGCGCTCAGCGCTTGTCGAGAAGGCGCCGCGCCACTGCGACCGCTTCGGCTGGATCGGCCTTGATTAGGTCCTCGTGGACGCGGTTGTGGCCGAATCCGGCGGCTCGCAAGAGTTGGGTTCGCCGCTCGTCGCGCGCGAGCTTCCATCCTGATCGGTGGTAGCGCGACGAATCGACCTCGACGACGACTTTTTGAGCGCGCCACAGGAAATCGACCTGGTGGTACTCGTCTGCCAGGAGGATCCAGCGGTTCATAGCGGGTTTCGGCAGACCGGCTTCGGCACAGAGCGCCGCATAGTGCATCTCCAATCCGGACATAGGTCGATTCTCGCCGTCGAGATCACCGCGTTCGAGCACTCGGCGCAAACGGCGGATGCCGCGATGGCCTCTTGATCGCGAGAGCAAGTCCTCCACCTCGCGCATGTCGAAGATTTCGAGGACGACGGCCTCGTTGGCAGCGCTCGCCACGGTGTCATCCCCAAAGCGCGTTGAAAGGTCAAGCAGCGTTCGCGACACGGATGTACACGGGATCCCATCGACGACCCCGATGTCCTGCGGCGCCAGCTTGGCGCGGTGGCAGCGGATTCCCTTGATCCGAAGAAGGGGTCGCCCTGCGGGAACAACGACGTCAATAAAGGAGGCATTGCTCTTCCGCATCTTTCGCTGCGCGGCCGCGGTGGCGTGCGAGAGCGCGGCTTTCACTCCGCAGGCCTTCACCGCCGCCATGCGCCTTCCGGCCGCGGTCAAATCTGGGCGGCCAAAGGCGTAGACACCGGGGAAGATCGGGAAGAGCTCGCCCGCCTGCACACGCCGATGGACCCCGGAACGAGTGAGCCCGCTGGCCTTCAGGTCGTCGAGCGAGAGCGCATTGTGGTCGCGCTTCCAACTTCGGCGAGCCTCCAAGTCACCCTCCCACGCTGAGAGTCGTTTCCGTCGCCAGATAGGCGACTCAGGCGACTCTCGGCGGGCATGGGGGCACGGTGGCGCACCGAAGCGCGCGCGTGGGACGCGCAGTGTGCGAACTTCGCTACGAAAGCGCTACTTGTAGCGGTAGGTGATGCGGCCGCGGTCGAGGTCGTACGGCGAGAGCTCGATCTTTACGCGATCGCCGGGAAGGATGCGGATGTAGTGGCGGCGCATCTTGCCTGAGATGTGCCCCAGGACCTCGTGGTCGTTGTCGAGAGTCACCTTGAACATGGTGTTGGGCAAGGCCTCGGTGACCTCGCCCTCCATCTCGATTTTCTCTTCTTTGCCCATCGGCGGCGGAGGGTAGCACCGACACCGGCTCAGAAGCCGGAAATTGGCTTGTCTGAGCGGTTTATGGCACCGCGTCGCTACGGCACGAGCTCGAAAGCGCCGATGTCACAGCGGTTGCCTTGGGGGCGCCTGATGCCGCGCTGGTCTTTTCGGGTGCAGTTACCAGCGCCCGCGTTGAACGCTGGGCTGTTCGATGCGAGAGCGAGGGTGTTGGTCTGACCGCCGTTGTTTTCCAAGCCACCGAGCCTGGGATTCCTGCCCGTGATGTCACCGGCTCCACCCAACGCACAATCGTTGTGATCGTCAAGGTTGTGCCCGAGCGAGGTGACGGGACTTGCGCAATTGTCGGAGGTGCCGGGATTGCCGGCGGAACCAGCGGGCATGCCATTCGGCTCATACGCGCGGTTGCCGGCCACGATCGTTCCTTTGAGTGTCGCGTCGCTTCCATACAGTCCCCCACCGCAGCCGTCGCTGTTGAAGCACTGGTTGCCGAAGACGGTGCTGTCGGTCAACTCGACCTCGTCGTCGAAGGCTCCGCCGTCGCCGTTGAGGTTCGGGTTGCCGCCGAAGTTGTTGAAGAAGGTCGAGTCGGAAGCCTTGATCAGGTCAGCGGCCACTGCACCGCCGTTGTAGGCGTGGTTTCCCGCGAACAGGCTCTGCCGAATTACAACGTCGCCCGGGCTGTCGACGCCACCGCCATTCTGAATGTCCGTATTCGTGATCACGCGATTGTTGAGGACAGCGACGCGCGTGAGCACCAGCTTGATCATTATCGCGTCGACGTTGATGCCGCCTCCGCCGGAATCCGCGTTCGTGTCACCGTCCCGCACGGTCAGCGAGGAGACGCGCATCGTCCCGGGGCCCGCGTAGTCGATGTTCATCACGCGACTGTCGCGATTCGCATCGAGAATCGTCTCACGCGCGCCGGCCCCCGTGATCTTCAGCTCCTTGTCGACCAGGAGCTCCCCCGTCGTGAGCACATAATGCCCGCCGGGAACGTCGACACGGTCACCCGGGTTGGCACGTTCTATGGCTTTCCGCAGCGAGCCCCTGCCGTGATCATGCGTGTTCGAAACGTGGACCGTGGCGGCGCTGGCGGGCGCTGTGAATGTCAGCAGAACTACTGCAATCGTCCCCGCCCAGGTTTTCGCCCTCACGCGGAGGACTCTACTCGGGCCCTTAGCGCCCTTTGAAATCGCTGAACTTGCCGGGGCCCTCCCTCAGGAAGGACTCGACCGCGTTCTTCAGGTCCTCGGTCTCGAAGAGCTCGGCGAACACGCCTGGCGTCACCTCGTCCGCGTGGTCGATGCCGCCGTCGAGGTAGGCACGGACGATCTGCTTCGTCTTGGCGTGGGCGACCGTCGGGCCGGCCGCGAGCTCGCGGGCGAACGCCATGCCCTTTTCGGCGATCTCGGCGTCGGGCAGGACCCGGTTGACCACGTTCCAGCGCTCAAGCGTCGTTGCGTCGAAGAGGCGCCCAGTCATCACGAACTCGCGCGCCCGCGCGGGGCCTGCGCGCTCGGCCATCCGCTGTGTGCCGCCGGCGCCTGGCGTCAGCCCGACGACCTTTTCGACCAAGCCGAACTTCGCCGACTCCGAGGCCCAGATCATGTCGCAGGCGAGCGCTACCTCGAGCCCCGCCGTGAGGCACAGGCCGTGGCAGATTGCGAGCGTGGGAATCGGCAGTGCCTCCAGGCGCTGGACCGGGCCGACCAGCGACGGGAAGCCCTCCCCCGCCTCGGCGGCGTCCTTGAAGATCTGGACGTCAACGCCGGCCGAGAAGACGTCTCCATCCGCGCGCCACACGGCCGCGCGGACGTCTGAGCCCTCGATCTCGGCGACGCATTCCTCCAGCTCGTGGAAGGCGCCAGCGGTGAAGAAGTTGAGGTCCCCATTCGAAAGCGTGATGACGCCGATGTCGCCGTCTCTCTCATACGTAATCGCTGCCATCAGCTGTCTCCTCTGATCGTCTGGGCAGTTGCCTTGATTTCCTCGGGATCGCCCGGCCGGGGAATCCACGGCAGCTCGAGCGGGTCGTCGTGGTTGCGCGGCACCACGTGAAGGTGAAAGTGGAAGACCGTCTGCCACGCGGCCGAGCCGCAGCAGTTGAGGATGTTGAAACCCTCCGGGTCGATCGCCTCGCTCATCGTTTGGGCCAGGCGCCGGGCGGCGAGCGTGCAAGCGGCGAGGTCGTCGTCGGAGATGTCGAGGAGGTCCTTCGAGTGCTCGCGCGGGATCACCAGCGCATGCCCCGGATTCGCCGGATTGATGTCCATGAACGCGATTGTCTTCTCGTCTTCGGCGAGGATCTCGCCGGGCAACTCGCCAGCGACGATCTTGCAGAAGAGGCAATCGGGGTCGGCCATGCGCCGACGAGCCTACGCGAGCGTCTTGCGCGCGTGTGTGATGACCTCGTCGCGCCCCGAGACCTCGCCCGCGAACAGCGCGGCCTGGATCTCTTCGATGAGGCTGCCTAGCTCTGGCCCCTCGGGAATCCCGGCCTCCCGCGCGAGCTCGTCGCCGGGCAGCGGCAGCGCCGGCGGGCCCGAGCGCTGCCATTCGAGTGCGTCAGGGAGGACCTCGCGGACGAGTTCCAGATGCGCCTCGATCATCTCTGGCGCAGCGATCGCACCCGACCCCCGCGCCGACATGCGATCCGCGGCGGTGAGGAGGGTCACGTCCGGCGCTACATCGCCGCACTTCTGGAGGTAATCGAAGAGGCGCCGCCGCGGGACCGGGCGCTCGTGGACCATGAAGCCCAGATGGAGGTGGTGGCGCGTGAGCCCCGCGACGTAGCGGCGGAGCGCACGGCTGGCCTTGAGCTGTCCTAGCGCCTCGTCGACGATCTCTGCGCCGACCGAGTCGTGGCCGATGAAGGTGACGTAGCCGCCATGTGAGCCCTTCGTTGCCGGCTTCCCCGAGTCGTGGAGGAGGGCGCCGAGGCGAAGGCCGTCTCCACGCGTGAAGTCGTCGCCCAGCGGCTCGGCCAGGAGCGCCCTGACTCCGTCCACACTCTCCCCCGCGTACTGCTCGAGGTCAGACTCGATGATGAGGAGCTGGCGCAGGACCTCGATCGTGTGCCCGTGGACGTCAAGGTGGTGGTTCGGGTTCTGCTCGACGCCCTGGAGCGCATCCAGTTCGGGGAGGACTCCGGAAGTGGCGCCCAGCTGGTCGAGGAGGTCGAGAGCGCGAACGGGATCGTCGGCGCGGATCAGAAGGCGCAGCTCGGCGAGCCGCCTCTCCCCGGCCGGCTCCTCGGCGCGTCCGGACTCGGCGCGCGCCAGTTCGATGGTTCCCGGCTCGATCTCCAGGCCCAGCGCGCCCGCGATCCGGGCGGCGCGCACGAGCCGCAGTGGATCGTCGGCGAAGGCGCGATCCGACGCGGCGCGAAGGACTCGAGACTCTGCGTCTCCGATGCCGCCTGTGGGATCGATCGCGTCCGCGTCGGTGTCGGAGAGCGGCACGGCGATCGCGTTGATCGTGAAATCGCGGAGCCTGAGGTCGGCCTCTATGTCGTCGGCGCGCAGACGCGTGACGTCGAGGTGCCAGGAGTGGTCGCGAGCTTCGACTCGCCACGTCCCGAACTCCTCGGAGAGCTGGAACGCCGCCGCGCCGGCGGCCTTGGCGACCGCTCGCGCATCTGCCTCTTCGCGCCCCGGCTCGACCGCCAGGTCGATGTCGATCACGTCCCGGCCGAGCAAGGCATCGCGCACGGCGCCGCCAACGACCCAACCGCCGTCCAGCGAATCCAGCGCCACCGCCAGCCCAGGGGCCGCGCGAAGCGCCTCCCCCACCCGGCTCACGATCCGCCCTCGTATTCCCGCTCGACCCGGGGCAAGAGCCCGGTCGTCACCTCGTAGTTGATCGTTCCCAACTCGCGCGCGAGGTCCTCGGCGAGGATCCGGCCACCGGCCCGCTCTCCGATCAGGACCACCTCGTCGAAGGCCGAGACGCTCGTCTCGGGGCCCAGGTCGACCGTGATGTTGTCCATGGAGACGGTCCCAACGATCGGCCGCTTCTGATCGCCGACGAGCGCACTCGCGCGGTTCGAGAGCCCGCGGCGCCAGCCGTCGCCGTAGCCGATCGGCACGGGCGCGACCCAGGTCTCCTCCTCGGACTGCCACGAGCGCCCGTAGCCCGCGCTCGCGCCAGGCTCGAAGCGCTTCACATCGGCGACGTATGAGCGAAGCTCCAGCGCGGGCTCGAGTCCGTGGTCGCGCGGGTCGTGGCCGAACGGGTCGAGGCCGTAGATCCCAACACCGCAGCGCACCATGTCGAAGTGGGTCGCCGGATCGCGGAGCGTGGCGGCGCTGTTCGCGGCGTGAACCGTGATCCCGGGGTGGCGCTCCTTCGCGGCCTCGGCGACAACCCGGAATCGCTTGAGCTGCTCGCGCATGAATGCCTCGTCCACGTCAGCAGTCGCGAAGTGCGTCCACACCCCGGCGAGATCCATCCGTTCGTCGGCCGCGACGGCGTCGATCAGCGCAGCGACCTCGCCGGGATCGCGCAGGCCAAGCCGTCCCATGCCCGAGTCGTGCTTCACATGGACGCGCGGCACTACTCCCAGCTCTTCCGCAACGGCGCCCAGGAGCTCGCGCGACGCGTCGCGCCAGATCGCGACCTCGGCCCAGGCAGCGAGCGCCTGGCTGATCTCCTCGCCCGCGACCGAGCCCATCACCAGGATCGGGGCGTCGGGGACGTCCGGGCGGAGCGCTCGAGCCTCCCCTGCAGTCGCTACGGCGAGCATCGTGGCGCCACCGTGGAGCGCCGCGTTAGCGCTTGCGGCCATCCCGTGTCCGTACGCGTTCGCTTTGACAACGGCGCACATCGCGGCTCCACCCTGCAGGACACCCATGAGGTGCGCGACGTTCCGCTCGATCGCGCCCAGGTCGATGCGTGCGACAGCGCGCTTCATGGGCTGAGCCCCGCGGGGAGCGCATCAACGACATCGCTTGCGATTACTGACTCGACCGCGCCAACCCGATCGGCCGCCGCGACCCCGGCGCTCGTATTCGCCCACACACCCGCACACGCCGCCTCGAATGGCTCGAGACCGCGGGCGAGGAGGGCGCCGATGGTGCCCGCCAGGACGTCGCCGGTGCCGGCGGTGGCAAGTCCGGGCGCCGAGACCACGCTCACCGCGACAGGCCCGCCGGGTGCGGCGACGATCGTGTCGTCGCCCTTGAGGACGACGACACATCCGCCCCTCTCGGCCGCGTCGCGTGCGTTAGCCAGGCGGTGCGCGCCGATCTCGTCCGAATCCTTGTCGAGCAGGCGAGCGAGCTCTCCGGCATGTGGCGTGATCACCGTGGGCTCAGATCGCGAGGCCAGGCTCTCGAGTGCTCCCGCGTGGGCGTTCAGACCGTCGGCGTCGATCACGAGCGGGAGGCCGGCGCCGGCAGCGACGTTGCGAGCGACCGCGAGCGCGGCGTCCGAGCGGCCCAGACCAGGGCCAAGAACAAGGGCGGCGGCCTTCTCGCACGCCTCCAGGATCTCCTCCGCGGCGCCCTCGCCGAAGGCGCCGTCGGCCGAGGCGCAGCCGCGGCTCATCACCTCGGTCAGCTTCGCCTCGAAGATCGCCTCCAGTTCGCCCGGAACAGCGACGGTCGCATAGCCCGCGCCGGCGCGGATCGCGGCGCTCGCCGACAGCACAACCGAGCCCGTGAGGCCGCGCGAGCCGCCCGCGACGACGACCTGTCCCGACGTGAACTTGGTCGAGTCCGGCCCACGGCGCGGGATGCGGTCCAGGACGCGAGCCGTGATCGCCCCGCCAGGCGGCTCGCTACCAGCGTCGGCCGGGATGCCGATGTCCGCCACGCGGAGCTCACCGGTCGAGCGCTTGCCCGGCGCGATGCGGTGGCCCAGCTTCGCCGCGTGGAAGGTGACCGTGACGTCCGCGCCCGCGGCGACGCCCTCGACCTCGCCGGTCGAGCCGTCGACGCCGGAGGCGATGTCCGCCGCCACGACGGGCGCGCCGCAGCCGTTCATGGCCTCGATCGCCTCCTTCGCGGGCGAGCGCGGGGCGCCATCGAAGCCGGTGCCGAAGATCGCGTCCACGACGCAGCCCGAGCCTTCGAGCGCGGCAGCTATATCGCCCGGCTCGATCTCACGGCCGGGCCCTGTCAGCCGGTCGTGGTTCGCAGCCGAGTCCTCCGACAGCTCGCCGGCTGGCCAGAGGAGGAGCGTCTCGACCTCGAAGCCGGTCTCGGCCAGGAGCCTCGCCGCGACGAGCCCGTCGCCGCCGTTGTTGCCCTTGCCGCACACGATCCGGATCGGCCCCGGCTCGGCCACGTCACGCACCGCCTCAGCGAGCGCCGCGCCCGCGGACTCCATCAGCTGGAGCGAGGGAATGCCCCGCTCGCCGATCGCCTCGGAGTCGGCGGCACGCATGCTCTCGGCGTCGTGAAGCGGATCCAGCCAGTCAAGAAGGCCCATCGCCCGCAGCGTAGACGGGATCGGCCTCGTGCATGGTGCCTGGCACCGTGCCTGGCACGGGGCGTGTGCCTGGCACTACGCGGGGTGCCTGGCACCGGTCGTGGAGCGCTTAGCCGTTGCGCGGGCGGGCGATGACGACCGCTGCGGCGAGATCCCGCGAGTGCGTGAGCGAGACGTCCAGGTCCACCCCGCGCTCCGCGGCAGCCCGTTCGGCTGAGCCCGAGAGGCGAAGCGCCGGAGCCGAGTCCTTGCCGCCCTCGACCTCGACCTCGTGGAGGCGCAGGCCGCCGAGGCCCAGTGCCTTCAGCGCCGCTTCCTTGGCGGCGAAGCGCGCGGCGAGGTGGCGCCCCGGCCGAGGCCGCTCATTTGCCTCCGCCAGCTCGCGCTCGGTGAAGATCCGGCCGGCCAGAGCAGGCCGCCGTTCCAGCGCGCGTTCGATCCGTTCGATTTCGATCAGGTCGATGCCGGCGCCGGCGGTCACTCGGCCAGGCTGAGGACGTAGCGCTGGATCGCTGCGTCGTCCTCGTAGCGGATGCCAAACGCGACCACGCCGAGCTTCTGCGCCAGGAAGCCTGTGATGAGCTCCTCTGGCGAATCACCCGAAAGCACATCGCCGATCCCGGCCCCGCCAACGAACTCGTCGAGGATCGGCGCTAGATCGATAGCTCCGATGTACTCGAAGTCGCCTCCCAGAGCCTCCTCGCCGGCAGCATAGGCCTCGGTCTCGCCGAAGTCGCCCGCGGCGTCCGGGTCGGACGCTTGAGCTGCCTTCTCGTCCTTGAAGAATCCGTAGTGGACGACGTCCCCGTCGAGCTCGACGTTCACGAACGGCAGGTCGGCGTGCCCGTAGTCGTCTGATGGGATCGCGCAACCGTCTTCGACGATCTCCTCGACCTCGGCGCCGCCTTCACCCTCGGCGGGCTCCACACCGATCGTGCAGTCAGTCGTCCCCGGCTCCACCAAACTCGGCAGGCTGTCGAAGGACGCGCTGCCTGCGAGCGCCGAGAAGCCGACATCCGATCCACCGACCGGCGGTCCGAGCTTGGCGCCTTCCTCTTCGGAGACCTCCTGCTCGATCGCTTCGATCAGAGCGGTCGCGGCCTCGGTGTCCGAGACCTCGATCTCACCCGCGACCTCGAGGGCGTCGGGAAGCTCGCCGCGGACCCACAGGCTGGCATCGCCGAGTGCATCGGCCGCCTCGTCGAGTGGCACGCCCACATGGTCCTCGAATGCAGCTTCAAGCCCCTCCTTGGGGAACTCGTCGAGCTCAGCGCCGGCCTCATTGGCTCGCGTTAGGAGGTCGGCGACGGGCGGGCCGAATGCTCCGATGGACTCGATAGCGGCTGCACCAAAGACGTCGTCGGGCGCGGAGCCCAACAGATCGCTGGCGCCAGCCTCGGGCTGGCCCTCGAAAAGCGGTGTCACGTAGTCGAGGTAGACCTGGCTGCCGGCGGAGACACCCACTGAGACGGCCATGCCGCTCTCGAAGAACTCGGGCACGACGGCCTTGGCCTGCTCGAGCCCCTCAGGGTCGGTGGAGACGAGCTCTGTGAATTGCTCGAGGTCGATGAACAGCGAGGCGAGCCCCTCGTCCCCGAGCTGGTCGAAGCTTTCGGTGAGCTTGTCGTTGGAGGCGAGGCTGTCGCCCTCCGACGCGTCGACGGAGGCCTCGAAGTCGGCGGGAGGCGCGAGCACGACGTGGCCGGCAAAGACGCCGAGGCGGTATGTGTCGCCCGGAGCAGAGATGTAGGTCACGCCCTCGTACTCGTCCTCCTCGTACGGGACCTCATCTTGAGAGAGGATCGCTTTGATCGACTCGCTGGCCTGGTCTTCGTCGGTCGTCTCGAGCGCGGCGACGAACCTAGTCTCGCCCTCCGCGTCCTCGGCGATGCCGAATCCGGCCTTCTCGCCGAGCCATGGCTCGACGTCCTCTGCGTACGAAAAGTCGATTCCCGCCGCTGCCGCCTGGGACTCGAGCTGCGTGACGATGAGATCCCCTGGATCCCCCACCACGATGCCTGGGAGCGGAAGGTCGCTGAGCTCGGTGAGGAGCGCGTCCAGGTTTTCCGCCTGCTCGCCCTCGGGCTTGACGGTGGCCTCGATGTAGAGGGGCATGTCGGCGGGGATGACCGACGCGGGCCCGGAAGCCGGCTCGGAGCCCTCGTCGCCACAGCCGGCGAAGGCGATGGCAAGGGCAGCGGTCGTCGATAGAAGGGTCTTCTTCATGGCCTCACTACGGTCGCGGGACGGGTTCGTCACGGCTACTCGACCGTGACGGTCTTGGCGAGGTTCCGCGGCTGGTCCACGTTCAACCCCTGCATTCGGGCGACATGGTAGGCGAGAAGCTGCAGCGGGATGATCGCGACGATCGGCTGGAGGATCCAGTCGGTCCGCGGCACCTCGATAGTTAGGTCGGACGCCTCGGCGACCTTTGGCGTGCCCTCGGTCGCGATCGAGATCACGTCGGCGCCGCGCGCACGGACCTCCTCGACGTTCGAGAGCATCTTTTCGAGGATCGGGCTGTCGGTGGCCACACAGACGACGGGAGTCGACTCGTCGAGGAGCGCGATGGGGCCGTGCTTCATCTCGCCGGCGGCATACGCGTCGGAGGGGATGTACGAGATCTCCTTCATCTTGAGCGCGCCCTCGAGGCACACCGGGAGGCCGATGTTCCGCCCGAGGTAGAGGAAGAAGCGGCCCTTGTGCTCGGCCCGCGCGACGGCCTTCACTTGGTCCTCAACCGTGTCGAGGGTCGCCTGGATCGAGTTGGGAAGCCTCTTGAGCTCCGCGATCAGCTCGCCGAGCCGCTCGTCGGTAAGCGTGCCGCGCTGCTGCGCGACCCAAAGGCCGATCAGGTACATGGCGGCGACCTGGCACGTGAACGTCTTGGTTGCAGCGACGCCGATCTCGAGGCCGGCGCGCGTGTAGAGGACGGCGTCGGCGTCGCGGGTGGCCTGGCTTCCCATGATGTTCGTGAGGGCAAGGACCTTGGCGCCGCGCTCCTTGGCGAGGCGCATGGCGGCGAGCGTGTCGGCCGTCTCGCCCGACTGGGTGATGCCGATGACGAGGTCGTCTGAGTTCACCACCGGGTCGCGGTAGCGGTACTCGGAGGCGATGTCCATCTCGACCGGCACGCGCGCCCACTGCTCGATCGCGTAGCGGCCCACGAGGCCTGCGTGATACGAGGTGCCGCACGCGACGATGACGATGCGGCGCATGTTCTTGATGAACTCGGGATCGATGTCGAGCTCGGAGAGGTCGACGCGGTCGGCCGAAGGCAGGCGGTCGGCGATCGTCTCGGCTACCGCGTCCGGCTGCTCGTCGATCTCCTTGCGCATGAAGGTGGCGTAGCCGCCCTTCTCGGCGGCGTCTTCGTCCCAGGTCACCTCGTCGGCCTCGCGCTCGACGGGCTCGCCGTCGGCCTTGGTGACGGTCGCGCCGTCGGAGGTGACGGTGACGATCTCGCCGTTCTCGATTGACAGCGCGCTGCGCGTCTCGGCCAGGAATGCAGGGATCGCGGAAGCAACGAACGTCTCGTCGTCGCCGAGGCCGACGACCAGCGGGCACTCCTGACGGGCGGCGACAAGCGTGCCGGGGTGCTCGGCATGCATGGCCGCGAAGGCGTAATGGCCGCGGAGGTCAGCGAAGGCGGCGCGGACGGCGTCGGTGAGGTCGCCCGAGTAGTGCTTCTCGATCAGGTGGGCGACGATCTCGGCGTCCGTCTCGGAGGAGAAGACGTGGCCCTCCTCGCGAAGCTGGGCGCGAAGCTCCGAATGGTTCTCGACGATCCCGTTGAGGACGATGTGAACTTCGTCCGAGCAGTCGCCGTGGGGGTGCGCGTTCTCCTCGGTGACGCGGCCGTGCGTGGCCCAGCGGGTGTGGGCTAGACCGATCGTGGCCGGCGGAGCCGCCACCGCAACGCCGCCCTCGCCTTGAGCCCGGTCATCGGCCGCAACGGCCTCGCGCAGGTTCGCGAGGTTCCCGACGGCGCGCACGCTCTCGATGTGGCCGTCCTCGAGCAGGGAGATGCCCGCCGAGTCATAGCCGCGGTACTCCAGTTTCTGGAGTCCTTGGATTAGGAGGTCACGGCACGGCCGCTTCCCCACGTAGCCGACGATGCCGCACATGGTTCCGAAAGGTTAGAGGCGTTCAGCCGAGCTCTCGCTCGACCGAGGCCGAAAGGCGGCTGGCGACCACATCCGCCTCATCTTGCGTGGGCGCCTCGACCATCACGCGGACCAGCGGCTCGGTGCCTGACGGGCGCACCAGGATGCGCCCGCGGCCCTCGAGATCGGCGCTTTCTGACTCGACCTCGTCCCAGAAGGCCTGCGCGTCCTCGATCGCGTCGCGATCCGCCACCTCTACGTTGACAAGCGTCTGTGGGAGCTTCTCCATCGGGATCGCATCGGCGAGCGAACGTCCTGCCAAGGCGCGGCATGTGAGTAGCGCGGCCGCGATTCCGTCCCCGGTCGGCGCGAAGCCGGTCCAGATGATGTGCCCTGATTGCTCGCCGCCGAGCGTCCAACCGCGCTCGCGGAGTTCCTCGGAGACGTGGCGGTCGCCGACGTGGGTAATCGACACCTCGATCCCGGCGTCCTCCATCGCCTTGTGAAAGCCAAAGTTCGACATCACCGTCACGGCGACGCCGCCGCCGAGTTCGCCGGCCTCAGCAAGGTGGCTTGCCGCGAGGACGATCAACTCGTCGCCATCCCGCACCTGGCCAGCTGCGTCCACGGCCACCACGCGATCGCCATCGCCGTCGAATGCGAAGCCGATGTCGGCGCCGGAAGCGACGACCCGCTCGGCTAGCGACTCAGGGTGAGTCGAGCCGCACGCCTCATTGATGTTCCTGCCGTCGGGGTCGGCACACAGGATCTCGGTCTCGGCTCCCAGCCGCTTGAAGATCTCCGGCCCGGCAAAGTGGGTCGACCCGTTCGCGCAGTCGAGGACCACCTTCAAGCCGTCGAGGCGTGTGCGGAATGTTCCCTCCAGCTCGCGGAGGTAGTCATCCGGAGCGCCGTGGAGGACGCGCACCTGGCCGACAGCCTTGGGCGGGCGGAGGTCTGCGCGCACCGCGGCCTCGATCCGCTCCTCGGATTCGTCGGAGAGCTTGGCGCCGTCGCGCCCGAAGAACTTGATCCCGTTGTCCTGCCAAGGGTTGTGAGATGCGCTGACGACGACCGCGAGGTCCAGACCCAAGCGGCGAACCAGGATCGACGCGGCGGGGGTTGGAACGACGCCCGCTATGAGCGCGTCTCCCCCACCCTGTGCGACGCCTGACGCGAGCGCGCCCTCGAGCATTGGACCTGACTCGCGGGTGTCACGGATGATCAGGACCTGGGGGCGCTCGGCCCGCGCCTCGTCGGCTGCTGCGCGCCCGAGGGCAACGGCAAGCTCGGCCGTCAACGCGTCGCCGGCGACCCCGCGGACCCCGTCGGTGCCGAAAAGACGCTTAGCCACGCAGGAGTTCTAACGCTTGCTGAACTGCGGCTTCTTACGAGCCTTCTTGAGCCCCGCCTTGCGACGCTCCTTCTCACGAGCGTCGCGCGTGAGCATGCCGCGACGCTTGAGCTCGCCACGGAGCTCGGGATCGATCTCGATCAGAGCGCGCGCGGTGGCGTGGCGCACTGCATCGGCCTGGCCGGAGACGCCGCCTCCGTGTACGCGGACCTTGACGTCGATCTGGCTGTCGTAGCCGGAAGTGACGATTGCCTGGCGGGCGATCGTCTGGTGAAGGCTGCGGGGGAAGTAGTCCTCGACGGACTTGCGGTTGACGAGAAACTCGCCGCCGCCCTGGACGACCACGACGCGGGCGATCGCGGTCTTTCGCTTGCCGGTCGCCTGGATGCGAGTGCCCTCGGGCAGATCAAGCTTTGCGCCCTCGCGAAGAGCGGGCTCCTCGGCGACGACATCGGTTTCGGCGGCTGCGGCAGCCGCAGCCTCCTCCTGCTCGGCCTCCAAGCGGGCGCGCTCCTCGGCGGAGAGCTCACGCTCGTCCTCGATCAGGAGCGGCTCGAGGTCGGCGCCGGGGGCCACGTCCTTCTTCTTGCCGTCTGGGGCGGGAGCGCGCTCAGCGGGCGCTTCCTCGGCTGGAGCCTCTTCCTCGGTCGCAGCCTCTTCCTCGGTCGCAGCCTCCTCCGCGGGGGCTTCCTCCTCAGCGGGTGCCTCCTCCGCGGGAGCATCTTCTTCGGCGGGCGCTTCCTCCTCAGCGGGTGCCTCCTCCGCGGGGGCTTCCTCTTCAGGGGTCTCCTCGGCAGGAGCCTCGGCTACCGGCTCCTCCTCAGGTGCCTCATCGGGCGGAGCGGCCTGCTCCTCGGGCTCGGGCGCTGCCTCTTCCTCGGGAGCAGCAGGCTCCTCGACGGGCGCGTCTTCCTCCGGGCTCGCGCCCTCTTCCTGCGTGGGGTCGTCGCTCAAGTCTCAATCTCCAGTGGCTTCGGCTGCTGAGCCGTGTGGGGGTGGTCAGGGCCGGCGTAGACCTTCAGCTTCGTGAGCTGCGCGCGGCCCAGGCGGTTGCGGGGGAGCATGCCCTTGACGGCCATGCGAATGACCTCTTCGGGCCGGCGGTCGAGCTGCTCCTTGAGGGTGCGCTGGCGAAGGCCACCGGGATAACCCGAGTGCCGGTAGTAGGTCTTCTGCTCGAGCTTCTTGCCCGTGACCGCGATCTTTTCGGCGTTCACGACGACGACGAAGTCGCCGGTATCGCAGTGCGGCGTGTAGTCGGGCTTGTTCTTGCCACGGAGCTGATCGGCGAGCTGAGTCGCGAGGCGGCCGAGCGTCTTGCCATCTGCGTCGACGAGCACCCAGTCACGCTGGCGATTCTCGGGAGTGGCAACGTAGGTCTTCATGGCTCGATTACGCGCGAAACCGCGCCCGGCAAGGTGCCGCAGCGCGGGTTTGTGAGGATAGAGGATGGCGCAACGGCCTCCATCTCGCCGACAGCAATGAGTTAGCCTGCGCGGCCTCGATGAACGATTCCGGCAAGCGCAAGGCTCTGGTCACCGGCGCCGCAGGGTTCATTGGCTCCCACGTGGCCAGCGAGTGTCTCGACCTCGGGATGGAAGTCGTGGCTAACGACGACCTCTCGGGCGGCTTTCTTGAGAACGTGCCCGCCGAAGCGACTTGGGCCGAAGGAGACCTACGCGAGGGTGATTTCGTCAAGTCGCTCTGGGGGGATCACGGACCCTTCGATTACGTCTACCACCTTGGCGCTTATGCAGCCGAGGGCCTGTCTCATTTCATCCGCTCGTTCAACTACCGAAACAATCTCGAAGCCACGACGAACCTCGTAAACCAGGCAATTCTCGGCGACGTCAAGAGGTTCGTATTTACATCCTCGATTGCGGTCTATGGGGCTCATCAGCTTCCGATGACCGAGGACCTCAAGCCGGAACCGGAGGATCCGTACGGCATTGCCAAGTACGCGGCCGAGATGGACTTGGCTGCCGCCCACCGAATGTTTGGTCTGGCGTACACGATCTTTCGTCCACACAACGTCTATGGAGAGCGGCAGAACATCTCCGACCGATACCGCAACGTCGTCGGGATCTTCATGAACTCCGTGTTGCGCGATGAGCCGATGCCAGTGTTCGGCGACGGGCTGCAGACCCGTGCCTTCTCGCATATCGCCGACGTCGCGCCGCCAATCGCGCGAAGCCCATTGGTAGACGCAACGGTCAACGAGACGTACAACATCGGTGCCGACCAGCCCGTAACGGTCCTCGAGCTGGCCGAGGTAATCGCGGAGGCGTTCGACGCCCCGCTCAACGTCACACACCTCGAAGCCCGAAACGAGGTCGTTCATGCGTTCTCGGACCACGCGAAAGTGCGCGGGGCCCTGGAGCTCGAGGATCCCATCGATATCCGAGACGGCATCGAGCGCATGGCCTCGTGGGTCCGCGAACACGGAGCGCGAGAGCCGGTCCGGTTCAAGGGCGAGATCGAGATCGATCGCAATCTACCGCCTAGCTGGATCGACAGCTAGCGCTCGTACGCACCTATGTCCGGTTGCGCGTCGCGCTTAGCGCCACGTTGATCCTTCGCTGGAGCGCTAGCCCCAGCCCCGCCGATCGCAGGGCTGCCCTTCTTGAGCCTCACCGTCTGCGTCGGGCCCCCGTTGTTGGCGAGTGATCCCAGTTTCGGAACCAGATCGACCAAATCACCGGCCACGGGGAAGCCGGAGCACCCTGCCGTGTCGCCGATCAGGTTGTGACCACCGGAGGCGAATGGGTCACCGCCGCAGTCCGGACCGGCAAACGCCGCATTCAGCGCGATCAGGGAGTTTGCGACCGAAAAGCCGGCCGTCGCCACATGGTGCACTCCCCCTCCACTGCCAACGGAGTCGTCATCCGAGTCCCCGTCGTTGCGCACGATGGTGACGGCCTCAAGCTCGATTGTCGGCCCGTTCGCGGCGTTGATCCCGCCCCCATGCTCGCGAGCGTCGTTGTCCGCGACGGTGGAGTTCTCCATACGGAGCTCGGCGTTGGCGCCGGTGACGCGGATGCCCCCACCCGTGCGATCCGATGTGTTGCCGCTGATCGTGGAGCTTGTGATCTTTGCCAGGCCACTCGGGATCGCGATCCCGCCGCCCCCAGCATCGGTACCGCTGACCAGGACGGCATGGTTGCCCGAGACGGTCGTGCGCGAGATCGTCACGGTGTTCCCAAGGGGAGGCCCGATCAGAAGCCCTCCACCGAAGTTCCCGGCCGTGTTCCCGGTGATTCGCGAATCCTGGATCTGCCCGCCGGCCACCATCACTATGCCGCCGCCGCCGTCACCCGATTCATTCCCGGTCACCTGCGAGCGCTTCATGGTCAGGAAGCCCTCGACCAACACTCCGCCTCCCTGCTCGCCGGCACGATTGCCGGTGACCTTGCTGTCGATCAGCTCGACCTCGTCGAGGGCCGCGATCCCACCGCCGAACCCAAGCGGAAAGACCGGATCGCCCTCACCTACGCCGCCCGTGACGCGAATGCTCTCCAAGCTCAGCTTCGTGCCGCCGTAGAAGGCACGGTCGATCCCTGCGGCATCGATCGTCGCCAGGTGGCGACCAGACGCGACGATCGACAGCGGGTCGTACCAATACAAGTACTCAGTCGGGCCAGCTTGCTCGGCGAGGACGTAGCGTTCGCCGCCTTCAACCTTGATGCGGTCAGCCCCCGACCGGACATTCGCCGCGTTGATGGCCTCACGCAGAGTGCAGTGGTTCTTCGTGCAGTCGCCCGGCGCCGGATCGTTGCGGTCAGTTACCTCGAACGTTTCGGCTCCAGCTTGCGCAGCGCAAACGAGAGCAACAATGCTGAGCGCGCTGGCTACGCGCAGAGCTTTCAAAGTCATTGTCTATCTAACACTAGGTACCGCGTCAACGGAGCGGCTTAGGCGGTCGGTGGTCAACGCCAATAGACCGGCGTCCGCGACAGCCGTGGTCGCAACGCGCGTGGTACATGCTGATGGTGAACTCCAAGCTGGAAGCCGACAAAGCGTGCGATCTCATGTGCCAAGGCGTACGGAATCGCGCTGCGTTCGTTCTGCCAGAGCCACGCTAGTTCTTGACGTACGAGTGTTAGGCCTTCGCGTCGCACCCTGCCAGGGGAGGCTTCCCCGCTCATATAGCTGCGCTCAGCAGCGGCGCCCTGATCGAAGTAGCGCTTGACCGCATCGAGCAGGGTGTAGGCGTGCGAATGCCGAACCACTGAGTCCGGCACGTATGCGATGGCATGTCCTGCCAGCAGAACCCGCGCCGACCACTCGAGGTCTTCGGCGATCACGATGTCGCTTGCAAACGGGAACTCGAGAAGAAGGGAGCGTTTGACGGCCGACGAGACGTTCGAGAACAAGACGTTCGAGACGGTTAGGTCCTGAGGACCCGACGCTCGCTGAAGGCGGGGCTCCGCTCCGTAGCGGTAATCGATATAGAAGTGCTGGTGAGCCGGAGCGTCGTCATAGGCGACCTGACGCGCGTAGGTTCCGGCAAGTTCGCCTTTCTTGCGAAGAGGCGCGACAAGTTGCTCCAGCCAGTCTGTCCCAACGGGAAGGGCGTCGTCAACCGTAAAGACCACGATCTCGCCCTGAGCAAGTCGTGCGCCGAGGTTCCTCGTCTCGCCGTGGTTGAAATCCCTGGCCTCTATCTCCTCAACCAGCCCTCCGAACGAACGCACGAGCGTTTGGGTGCCGTCGGTGGAACCCGAGTCGACGGCGATGATCTCGACTTCGTCAGCGATCACTTGCGCCCGAATCGCTTCCAGGCAGCGGCGAATTCGCTCGCCGCCGTTCTTGACTGGAATGACGACGGAGATCAACGAAACTGGCTTCGCTGCTACTCCCACTCGATCGTCGCCGGCGGCTTCGAGCTGATGTCGAGAGCCACGCGGTTCACACCCGGAACCTCGTTGATGATCCGGTTCGAGATCCGTTCGAGCAGGTCGTAGGGAAGTCGCGCCCAGTCGGCGGTCATAGCGTCCTCGGAGGTCACGGCGCGGATCACGATCGGGTAGGCGTAAGTCCGTCCATCACCCTGGACACCGACCGAGCGGACGACCGGGAGGACGCAGAACGACTGCCACAGCTCGCGGTACATCCCCGCCGCGCGGATCTCCTCCTGAAGGATCGCGTCCGCGTCGCGCAGGATGTCGAGACGCTCTTTGTTGACCTCGCCCCCGACGATGCGAATGCCGAGCCCCGGCCCGGGGAACGGCTGGCGCCAGACCAGCTTGTCCGCGAGGCCAAGCTCAGAGGCAACAGCCCGGACCTCGTCCTTGAAGAGCATCCGCAGCGGCTCCACGAGCTCGAAGTCGAGATCGTCGGGAAGTCCGCCCACGTTGTGGTGAGATTTGATCGTCGCGGCGCCGTGGCCCTCTCCGCCGGACTCGATCACATCGGAATAGAGGGTGCCCTGGACGAGGAACTTGGCGTCGGACAGCTTGCGCGCCTCGTCCTCGAAGACCCGGATGAACTCGGATCCGATGATCTTTCGCTTCGCCTCGGGCTCCGTTTCGCCCGCGAGCTTCGAGAGGAACCGCTCCTCGGCATCGACGAGGACGAGCTTGATCCCAAGTTCCTCGCGAAAGGCTTTGACGACCTGTTCGCACTCGCCCTTTCGCATCAGGCCGTGGTCGACCAGGACGCAGGTGAGCTGATCTCCGATCGCGCGATGGACCAAGGCTGCGGCGGTCGCGGAGTCGACTCCGCCCGAGAGACCGCAGATGACCTCTGCCTCGCCGACCTGCGCGCGGACCTTCTCCACCTGCTCTTCGATCACCGACGCGGGCGACCAGCGCTCGGTGCAACCGACGATCTCGCGCAGAAAGCGCTCGAGCACCTCGGTGCCGTAAGGGGTGTGGACGACCTCGGGGTGAAACTGGATGCCGTAGAGGCCACGCTCAGACGATTCAAAGGCGGCGACGGGCGAACCGGGACTGGCGGCGAGCGCCTCGAAGCCCTCGGGCGCCTCCATCACGGCGTCGCGGTGGCTCATCCAGCATTGCTGTTCCTCGGGGAGGTCGCGAAGGAGCTTGCCGCCGTCGCCCGTCAGCGTGAGGGTGGTGCGGCCGAACTCGCCTGCCTCCGCGCCTTCGACCTTCCCGCCCAGCTCCAGCGCCATCGCCTGCATGCCGTAGCAGATGCCCAGCACCGGGACGCCCAACTCGAGCAGCTCGGGCCGCATGCGCGGCGCGCCTTCCGCGTAGACCGATGCGGGCCCGCCCGATAGGACGAGGGCGCGCGGCGCGCGGTCCCGGATGCGCTCGATCGAGACGTCAGCCGGCAGCAACTCGGCGAATACACCGCATTCACGGATCCGCCGGGCGATCAGCTGCGAGTACTGCCCGCCGAAGTCGAGGACAAGGACCTCCTCACGCGCCGACTCGGGCGGCTGAACGTCGACCGTCTCAGGGGCCGCGGGCTCACCTTCGACGATCTCGCGGGCCGCCGTTGCGGATCCCGGAACCTCCGGTGCCCGGTCCGGGCGCACCTCGCCGTCAGGCGGCGCGGCGACACCCGAAGCGGGATCAGCCATCGGCGACCTTGACCCCGTTCTCGGCTCCGTTCGTGGCGGCGACGCCCTTGCCGTTTGAGCCCATCCCGACCCCTTGTGAGCGCTGGAGCTGCTTGCCCTCGCTTTGGAGTGCCGGGGCGACCATCACCTCGGCCCGCTGGAAGTCGCGGATGTCCTCATAGCCGCATGTGGCCATCGAGGTCCGAAGCGCTCCCATAAGGTTGAAGGTGCCGTCGTTCTCGTGCGCGGGACCCATGAGAATCTCCTCGAGCGTCCCGTCCTGGCGCGTCACCACACGCGTTCCGCGAGGCAGCGTGGGATGGAACGTCGCCATGCCCCAGTGGTTGCCGCGACCCGGCGCCTCCTTGGCGCGGGCGAGCGGTGAGCCGATCATCACGGCGTCCGCGCCGCAGGCGATCGCCTTGGACAGATCGCCACCGGTGCGCATACCACCGTCGGCGATGACGTTGCAGTACTCGCCGGTCTCCAGCATGTGCTGGGCGCGGGCGGCCGCGACGTCGGCGATCGCCGTTGCCTGCGGGACGCCGAGCCCGAGAACGCCGCGCGTGGTGCACGCGGCGCCTGGGCCAACGCCCACCAGGACGCCAACGGCGCCGGTGCGCATGAGGTGGAGCCCGGTCGAATACGAGGCACAACCGCCGGCCACGACCGGGACCGGTACTTCGGCGATGAACTCCTTGAGGTTGAGCGGCTCGGACTTGGTCGAGACGTGCTCGGCCGAGATCACTGTGCCCTGGATCACGAGGATGTCTAGGCCGGCCTCAAGCGCCACCTCGTAGAGGTCGGTCACCTTCTGCGGTGTGAGCGAGCCGGCCGCGACAACACCGGCGGCCTTAATCTCCTCGATGCGCTTGGCGATCAGCTCGGCTTTGACAGGCTCCTCGTAGATCTCCTGCATGATCCGCGTGGCCCGGTCGGGCGGCGATGAGGCGATGCGCTCCAGCTGCTCGTCGGCGTCCTCGTAGCGCGACCAGATGCCCTCAAGGTTGAGGACTCCGAGCCCTCCGAGCTGCCCGAGGGCGATTGCCGTCTCGGGCGAAACGACGCCGTCCATCGCCGAAGCGAGGAGCGGGAGCTCGAAGCGGTACGGGCCGAGGTTCCAGGAGACGTCGACGTCGTCGGGGTCGCGCGTCCTGCGCGAAGGCACGATCGCGATGTCGTCGAACCCGTAGGCCCGCCTGCCCTTTTTCCCTCGACCGATCTCAACTTCCACCCGTTCTCAGCTCCTTATTTCGTGAGCACTCAGGCTAGGTCCGATCGCGGACGAAAAAAGCCCCTCGGAAAGGGGCTCGAAACGCGCATTTTGCGGGGCCAGACCCGGGAACTCCAAGGTCTTGGCGATGATAACAAGGGTCAACCTGGGCGCCGTCGGGAGCGAGTGTGCTCAGAAGGCTCGAGATGGCCACGCCAAGCTCCGCCGACGACGCGCCGCCGCGTTAGTCCGCCGCCGTAGTCCGCGCATCGGATGCGGCGAGCACCCACGCGTGCAACGAGCCGAAGCGCTGCTGGAGCAGACGCCGCGGTAAACCGCGGCGGGACTCTCGCATGATCGAGCTCACGCTTGGCGGGCTGTAGCTAGCGCCCCAAGGGATGACGTACGGCCGCCCCCAGCTAATGATGCGAAAGCCGCCTGCCTCTGCGAGTCGACGCAGTCCAGCGGGATTGCACAGCCACCAGAAAGGCAACCCATCCGGCATCAACATCTCGGCTTTGGGGCGAGGATCGAATGAAGCGAGGCCGGGGATAACCGCCTCGTTCATGAGCAGCTGGCCTGCAAGAACTCCGCGGATCGCGGAAAGCGCCCGCACCGGGTCCCTCAAGTGCAGAAGCAGCGTTCCGATGACGGCAAAATCGAACGTTCCAACGACTGACTGATCAAGGTCGTACACAGACTGTCGCCGTCGCGTCACATTCGAGTCCAGCCAGCGACTTGCCGTCTCGAACGCGCGATGCCCGTCGTCCAGTTCCTTTCGAATCACCTCCGTACTCGGCCTGCCCCTCCCAGGAAAGTTGATGTCGGCGGGATCCTCGATATCCAAGGACACGACCTCGATGGCCCCGCGACGTTCCATCTCGAAGGCGTAAAAACCGTCGCGGCTACCAACGTCAAGGCACCGCGCTCCCGTCAGGGAGTCGGGCATCGGCAGCCTCTCGATCGCCTTTCGTAGGTCGTATTCTCCAGGGGTTACGACTCCCCCGGGAAGCTCGAGCGTGTGGTACCAGCGCAATGAATCAATCGCGTCATCGCTGGGCTTGCTCTGGGCCATTGTCATCGCGGCCTCAGCGACCGGTCCACCGAAAGCATGCCGCCAGCTTAGCTTTGCGAGCGACGCACGATGCAAGCTGTGGGTCGCGATGCCGGGCACTTCTGAAAGCCTGTTGCCATGCGTGGGCAGTCCGAATTTCTCCCGCACCAATAAACCGACGCGCCATCTGACACGATGACGCGCCATGGGGCCCGTCGGCAAGCTTTCTCGAGCGCTCCACTTCGGCAAGCGACGAGAGGAGCATTCACCCGATCCCAGCGCCGAGTCAGTCGACGCGCTCGATCCGCGTGACCAAATCATCGTCGAGAGATGCCTTCCGTATTCGATGACAGGTCCAGCCAGGCTCACTGCGGTGGTCGACGCCGTCCGTCACGTGGGCCGCGCAGGTGTGGCAGGCGCTCTCGTCGAGTGTGGAGTGTGGCGCGGGGGCTCCGTTCTCGCCATGATCCTGGCCCTTCAAGAGTTGGGAGTAGAGGACCGCGACCTCTACCTCTTCGACACATTCGAGGGGATGACCGAACCGACCGCTCACGATGTCTCGCGCTTTGACCGGCCTGCCCTCGAGACTTGGGAGAAATCGGGGGGCAGGCCCTGGGAGGAGGCGTTCGGACCCGAAGTGCTCAACGAGGACGGAGTGCGCGCCACTCTCGCCGATACGGGATACCCCACCTCCCGGATCCGACTGGTGAAGGGGCGCGTCGAGGACACGATCCCAGCCGCGGCCCCGCAATCCATTGCCCTCTTGCGGCTCGACACCGACTGGTATGAGTCGACGCGCCACGAGCTTGAGCATCTCTATCCCCGACTGACCCCCAACGGCGTCCTGATCATCGACGACTATGGGCACTGGGATGGAGCCCGTCGTGCGGTCGATGAGTACTTCGAACAGCATGGCCCGCGACCCTTCTTGTCTCGCGTCGATTACACGGGCAGACTCGCCGTCAAACCCGGTGTATAAGAGTCGCATTCCCGCGTACCAGGATCTCAGAGGAGATCAATGGCCTGAGCCGCATCGAGCGACGGGACCGTCAGCTGCCAAAGGATCGCTTCACCGAGCTGGATGACGGAGACATCCTGTTTATCAACGAGGCCTGGGAGGTCCGAATTGCGGCGTGTGCGCTCCATCACCGTGAGCGAGAGCGCCTGGGACGCATCATCGCGATGCCTCGCATCGGGCCACCCAACTCGCTCTGGGCCGACACGGTTCCAGCCGTTCTGGATACGCAAGAGGTGAACCTGGATCAGCGCCGGGCACGTAGAGCGTCGGCAATTCTTTTCATCCGGGCTGCCGACCCTCCGCCTTCAAGCCGAACCACCGGCCAGGGCGTGCCTTGCCTGTGTGCTCTGTAAAGAGCCCGGTCGCCTTCATCCGCAAGGGCATGCCACGGTTTATTCGGTCCGGGACCCTCGAAATGACGGATGGCGGGATTTGCTCTCGCTTCGCGAACATCTTCCTCGCCGAATACATCGATCGCGCTCTTGAAGCGAAGCACGCTGTGCATCAGATTCCAGCGGGGATGCAGATGAACGCGGCGCTCTCCCAAGACTAGGTTGAGGGTGTCTTGGTCGCGCCACGTCAAGCGATCGGCGTGCTCGACCGCAAAGTCCCTGAGCGCCTTTGTCATCCCCTCCCTTCTCAGCATCTCCAAGTTCATCACCAGAACGCCCGCGTTGAAGTAGTCGCGCGGGTCGATTCCGAGCTTCCTTGTCCTATGGACGTGGTCAGGCTGGAAGATATTCGTGACCGCCGCAAGGTAACGGTCTTCCAAAGACGTTTTCCAGAGCGGGACGATGTCATCCAGGACGAGGGTGTCGGCGTCGAGCCAGATCGCGCGCTCGCTGTCCGGCAAGAGATCGGCTAGAAAGATCCGATACCAAGTCGCCTTCCTCGTGAAATCCTTGGTCCGAATGCCGGCGACCATGGAGTCGGGCACTTCGACAAAGGAGATCTCGACCTCGCGAGCCGCTGCCATGCGCTCCAGTGCACCCTTTGCACGACGAGGGAATCGCGGAGGATGCAAATAGCTCACTCTCAGCAGGTGATCGCCGCAATTGTCCATGGCAGAACTGAGCATCGCCGCGCTATGGGCGACGTAGTTCTTTTCAGCCCCGCAGGCCAGGTCGATCACCGGCACGGGGCTCTCACCCTTAGCGCTTTTCGGCCACGACCGCAAAGACGCAAGCGTTGTGGCGCCGTGACTCGTCGGTCTCGAACTTGTCCGCGAGCCGCATCAAGGCCTGAAAGACGATCGAGATCAACTGGGAGAAACGACGGCTGCCGACTCTGTGGCAGATGGAATCCTGGACAAGCTGAAGCCCTGTCGCCCCAAGCCCGATTATCCCTTCGACTCTTTCGACTTGAAAACCTGCAGCGCTGATCGACTGCTCCAGGCCGGCGCCAGTCCAGCGCCAGAGATCGATCGGATCCGGGTGGTAAATGAAGATCCCGTGCGTGGACAAAAGCATCCGGCCCCCGGGCTTGAGAACGCGGTAGGCCTCGGCGAGGTAGTCGGAAGGGCTCGCCACGTGCTCGAGTACTTGGGTTGACAGCACTGCGTCAAAGACCCCATCATCCACCGGCACCCGGCCATCGGGGAGAAGGTCCAAGGTTGCGTCGGGATTTCCCGAAAGGTCTGCCGCCACGAAGTCCACGTTCTCTTCAAAGAACGTCCGGTACGGAACGTCGGCGCACCCGTAGTCGAGCACACTCCCCCCCGAGGGAACGCGCAGGTCCGGTGCCAGCGCTCGCAGGCCTCGAGGCAGGGCGCGAATGTGGTACGCGTACGGATGCCAGGGTGGAGCGGCACGCTTGTTGCGGCCACGCTCTAGCGGGAACTCGAGGGGTTCGCTCTCGAGTTCAGCCGCGTTAGCACCCTCAGTCTGCCTGTCCTCATCCACGAGAGGGCGCAGTCTAGGCTCCTCGAATACCCTGCGGGCCCTTCATCATCTGATCGGATGGAACCTTTATGGCGAACGTAGAGCAAAATCTGGAGATCTGGAACCGCTGGGACTGGAGCCAAGAAGGCGACGAATGGTCGGCTTGGTGGGGCGGGACAGAAGCGATGTGGTACGGGGCCTTACTTCCTCGCATTCATCCATTTGTTCCGACCGGGAGGATCCTCGAGATCGCTCCGGGATTCGGGCGGTGGACCCAGTACCTCAAGGACTTTTGCGATTCCTTGATCCTGGTCGATCTCACCGAACAATGCATCGAGCATTGCCGCACACGTTTTGCGGACGAGTCGCACATCGAGTACCACGTGAATGACGGTCGCTCGTTGGGAATGGTAGAGGACAATTCAATCGACTTCGCCTTCAGCTTCGATTCACTGGTCCATGTGGAGGCGGACGCAATCGAGAGCTATCTTCGTGATCTCGCCACCAAGCTGAGACCGAACGGGGTCGGTCTGATTCATCACTCGAACGCCGGCGAGTTGCGCCGATTAGCATCAATCTCGAGGCGAGCGCCGCGGCGCGCTCTTCCTTCGCTGGTTCGCCGGGGAATTGCGCTCGACGTCGCAGCCTGGCGCGCAGAAAGCATGAGCGCGAAGCTCTTTGTGGAGCAATGCCAGCGAGCAGGACTGTCGTGCATCGCTCAAGAGAAGCTGAGCTGGGAGCATGGTCCACATCTGATCGACACCATCTCGATCTTCACCCGGGCCGGATCGGCACATGACCGGCCCCTCGAGGTGGTCCGGAATCCGCTGTTTCGGCGCGAGGCGCAGCGGATGGCGCGTCTCTACGCGCGGCGCCGCATCCACCCCAGCGGGTGATGGGTCAGGTTGAAGCGGAGATCGCGCTCCTCGTCATGCTCGAATTCGGGGTGACGCCGCAAGAAGTCGCGATTCGCCGGTAAAGGACCTGGACGGCTGTCCCTGAAGATCCGCATCTTGTCGATAACGCCGTCCTGGCTCAGGAGATAGCTTCCAGGCGTGACGAGGGGCGCGTAGAGCTCAAGCTCTGCGGCAACATGGTCTCGATCGTGGTTGCCGTCCAGGATCACCATTATGGGTCCGTCGGCCGAATCCGCAAGGTCGGAGACCTGCTCGACGATCGCGGGGTCGGTGCTGCTCCCGTCCAGGAAGGTGATTCTGGGATGTTCGACTTCGTGGCGCTTGACGATGTCGATCGTGACCACGGCACCCGTACCGAGCGCGTCCATGACATGGGCGTAGAAGAGCGCGGACCCTCCGCGATGAGTCCCCGTTTCGATCAGCAGCGCAGGCCTGACCTCGGAGATGGTTTCCTGAATGGTCCAAACGTCAAGAACGTTCTGCCAGATCGGGACGCCGACCCATGTTGTTCTTCCGAAGTTCCCGGTGCGGACGACGAGGTCGTACTGAAACAGGCGCGCAACGGTCTTGCTGGCCGTCTTCTTCCAGACTCCTGCGAGCGCTGCGGAGGCGGCCGCGCGCGGACTGGGCAGCTTATTTCGGATCCGGTCCCTCGCCGACACGGCTGGCAGGTTATCGGCCGCCTGAGCCCACGCCGGACGAACGCGTCACAAGGCGGCTTCTCGACCTTGCCACGAGGCGTTTAGCCCTATTCATGTTTTTTTTGAGCCGTCCCCCTGATGCTTGACCTCCGCCCTGCCGAATGGGACGACTAACGTAATCGTCGTGTTCCTCCGCCGTGAGGAAGATGCGCTCGGTTGCTTCGATGCGACCTTCCCAGAAGTAGCTGTGGACTCTCTCCTCAGCGCTGAGAGTGTCTGCGAACCCCTCAGGGAACCTGAAGCTCTTGCTCCCGTGTAGCGCGTGTGACTTGAAAACGAACGTCAGACCGCGTTGATCGAGGTCGATTAGCCAGCGATGGTGGGACCAACCAACCCATGGCCCGTGGATCCCGAAGGTTTGCTCTTCGAGTCGAGAAGGAACCTCCACGTAGCCAGCACGTGCGACGCGGCTCAGCTCATTGCAGACCCAGATCGGGTCGCGCACATCCTCGAGGGTGTGTGAGCAGATGACAAAGTCGAACTGATCGTCAGAGAACGGCCAAGGCTTCCTGTCGCAGATATCACGTTCCACCCAGGTGCCTTGAGAAAATCGTTCAGGATCCGGGTCCTTATCGCCATAGAGGCCCCGCGTCTCGTAGGGCATGAGGTCGATGACCCAATCTGCCCGGGACAGAGGATGAGCCCAGCCACCTACGTCGAGGACCAGATCGTTCTCTGAAACAGCGGCGAGGATCCGGTCTTTGCTGGTTGGCAGCAAGAGCGCCCTCAGGCGACGCCGGCCGAGACATCAAGCTCCGAAACGCTAACCCGCGAATAGATTCGCTCCACCTCGCGAGGATCAAGCGTTCCAGCCCCGAAGTGCTGCGTCGATTCCGCGCCGCAGGCGACGCCGTAAGCGAGGCAGTCGCGAGAGGATCGGCCCTCGTAGCGCGCCGCAACGTACCCGGCAAGGAAAGCGTCCCCTGAGCCCACGGTTGAGATCGGTTCCATCTGGTCGGTTGCGACCTCAAACCTGCGTCGGTCCGGCCCGGTGCCGACGATCGCAGCGCAACCCTCGGCGCTCGTGATGATCGCCTCTCCGGCACCCATCTCCAAGAGGCCGCCCAGCGCCATTACACGGTCGTCGGAGTCATTGAACTCGTAGCCGACGGCCTCCTCGGCCTCGAGCGCGTTCGGCACTACGACCGCCGGCTCGGCGCGCAGGCCGGCACGCATCTGCTCGCCATCGGTGTCGAGGACCGTCGTCACCCCGAGGGTCTTTAGCTCCGTCACGAGTCGCGCGTAGACATCGGGGTCGCATCCGGGAGGGATCGATCCGGCGAGAACGCAGATCGAGGCTCCCTGCGCGAGGTAGAGGAGCTTCTCGACGAAGCGGTCCACCTCTTCCGGCGTGACCTGCGGGCCGCGCTCGTTGATCTCGGTCTGCTCGCCAGTGGTCGGATCGACAACCGCAAGGTTGGTGCGGGACTCACCGGCGATCCGCGTGAAGTCGTTGAGAATCGATTCCTCGCCGAGGCGCTCGACGATGCGGGTCCCAGCCGAGCCGCCGACGAGGCCCGTCGCGATCACGGGTCGGCCGAGGAGCTTGAGGGCTCGCGCGACGTTGACACCCTTGCCGCCCGCGACCGTGCGCGATTCGACCGCGCGGTGGCGCTGGCCGAGCCGGAAATTTGGGACCGCGACCGTTCGGTCGATCGCTGCATTGAGGGTGACGGTGAGGATCACGCGAGGATCTCGAAGCGTACCGCTACTCGCGACGGTGGACCCCAGCGGCAAGGAGACCCAGCAAAAGGGAGATCAGCACCGCGCCTCCGAACACAATCCATGCCCACATAGGAAGGCCGGTGCTCCTCTCTTCCGCTTCGGGGAGGCCAACCACCGCTCGACCCGCAACGGCGTCCACCTGTCCCACTCGCTCCCCGTCGAGCCGCACGACCGCGACGCCCATTGGCTCACCCTCCGTGACCGGGGCTTCAACAAGTGGGGTCTTCCCCAGCCTCACTTCCACGTTCTGGTCTGCCCTGGCCATCTCCTTCACTCCCGTTGCCGCGACCAGCGGGAGCCGACCTCCCTCGGCAAGTCGCGCGAATCCCAGGCGCTCGCCTCGGGTGACGAGTGCTCGCTCGTCATAAAGCGAGAAGCCGTAATCCATTAGCTCAAGGGTCGCTCCGTCACGCGACCCCTCGTCCGGCGAGCCCAGGACCACCGAGATGAGGCCAACACCCTTCCGCGTCCCAGACCCGACCAGGACGTAGCCGGCTTCCACCGTCGTTCCCGTCTTGATGCCATCGATGAAGGGCTCCTCGAGGACGAGGGCGTTGCGATTCTCGATTCGTGTTGGCTCGGCCGTCGATTTCAGTGTGATGCGCGGCGTATCGACGATCTCGCGGAAGAGGCCCTGCTCTTGGAGCTTCGTGGCGAGGTCGACAAGGTCGCGCGCGCTGGAGATGTTGCCCGCGTTCAGCCCGATGGGGTCCAGGTACTCGGTCTCCGCAAGTCCGAGCTCGTCGGCGACGGAATTCATTCGGGAGACGAAGTCCGACTCGGAGCCGGAGACCGCGAGCGCCAAGGTCAGAGCGGCGTCGTTACCGGAGGGAACCATGAGCCCGTAGAGCGCATCGCGGACCGTCACTGTGTCTCCCGGCTCGAAGCCCGCGAGGGACTCGCCGCGCTCCGGGTCATACGGAGCGGCGACGATCTCCCGGCCGGGCCGAAGCTGATCCGCGGCGACGTAGTAAGTCATGAGCTTCGTCGCGCTCGCGATCGGATGTGCCGCCGCAGGGTCGTGCGCGGCGAGGACGTCGCCGGACTCCGAGTCGATCAGGCTCCAGCTCGCCGCCGGGAGCGACTCCGGCGGCTCCGGCGTAGCGGCCGACGCCGTTTCGACGAACGTCCCGGCGATCGCGGCGATCGCGGCGACCGCGAGGGCAAGAGCGAGCGAGCGCCTCAGCGAAGCGCCAGAGTTTGTCCTGCGTTGAGGCTCTCGGCGTCGATATCCGGGTTTAGCCGCTCGATCTTGGGCTCGGACACCCCGGTGTCCACTGCGATTGCCGAGAGGGTGTCGCCGGCAGCGACGGTGTAGCTGGTCACCTTCGCCGCCTTCTCGTCCTTGGATTGCTCCGAGCGGCCCTTCTTGTCGTTCTTCGAGCCGTCCCCACCCTCGTCCTCCGTGAACGCCATCACGACCAGATAGATCGCGACACCGCACGCCACCAAGGCGAGGAGCGCTGCCAGGCGAGCGACGATCGAGCGCCTGCCCAGCTTGGATGAGAATCGGGTCGAGCTTTCCATCGGTTTCGAGTGCCCCAGGCTCGCGGCGATCGTACCCCTGCTTCATCGTCGGACTAGCCGGTGTCAAGAGCCCGGCAAGCCACTTCCCAAACCTCTTGGCGAAGCGCTTCTGCGGCCGTTGCCGGGTCATCCGCCCCGGCGATCGACCGCGACGCAGTGACGATCGCGGATGCAGGGTGCGATCCAAAGGCTGGGCCGAGGTCCTGAGCGCTCCCCCCCTGCGCACCTACACCGGGCAGGAGAAAGGGCGCGGCGGGCATCAGCTCGCGAAGCCGGGCGATATGTGCGGGCTCGGTTGCTCCTACGACGGCACCGAGCCCAGAAAGCCCCTCAGGGCCCGGAAGGCTGGCGCCCAGCTCGGTCACCATCTCGGCGAGTCGCTCGTGAAATGGCGCATCCGGGGACGGCTGGTCGAGCAAATCCGACGCGCCGGGGTTCGAAGTTCGCACGAGGACGAAGAGTCCACCGCTCGTCTTAAGAGCGCCCTCGATCAGGGGTTCGAGGGAATCGCGCCCAAGCGTGCCGTTCAGGGTCGCCGCGTCGGCGCCGAGACCGGGGACGTCTCCAAACGGGCTGGGCGTGGAGCCGAAAAGCGCTTGCGCATAGGCCGAGGCGCTCACTGGTACGTCGCCGCGCTTGCCGTCGGCGATGACCAAAAGGTCCGCCCCTTGCGCGGCATCGACGACACGGCTGAGGGCCGTCCATCCTGGGGCACCCAGCCGCTCGAAGCACGCCAGCTGCGGCTTGACGGCCACACATGCCGGTCCGGCCACGCTGATGACCCGCTCACACCACTGAGCGATTGCTTCAGCGGACTGCTCGGCCGGGCTGTTGCCCGCAGCATCGGGGTACGCCTCCCCCGCAACGGCGGGGTCAGGATCAAGGCCGACGCAGATCTGGCTCGAGCGCTCTTCGACGAGCGCCGCGAGCCGATCTGCGAAGGCTTTACGCGGGGTTTGGGTCAGCTCGCCTTGACCTTGCCCTTGAGGCCGGCGCCGGCCGAAAACTTCGGCACCTTGCCTCCGGCGATGGTGATCCGCTCGCCCGTGCGCGGATTGACGCCCTGGCGCGGGCCGCGCTCGGCAACGGAGAACTTGCCGAAGCCGGTGAAGTTGACGTCGTCGCCGCCGACGAGGGAATCCTGGATGCCATTGAGGATCGTGTCGACCGCATCTGCAGCCGCCTTCTTCGAATCGAACTCTCCGGCAATCTTCTCGACGAATTCAGCTTTGGTCACGTGTGAACTCCTCCTTCGTAAGGTCAGGGACGGCGCGGAGGCTAACAACGGGGCGGGACGCTAAGAGGAAGGGCGAGCGAGAATCGCGTGATGTGGAACCCCTTCGCCTCCGCCAATTGCGCGCTTGAGCACCCGATATCTCACGGGACTGCGACTCGGGGGGTGTGACGATCCGAATCCGACGGCGTACGCGCCAGAGCTGATGTCGATCTCGAACCCGGCCGCGCGGACCATCTGCTCGTGTCCCTTGATATTGGGTAGCCACCATTGGCACAAGTCACTCGCTCCGTCAAGCCTTGCAACGGGACGCCGACGTGAGAGGAGCGGGGAACGCTCAATCTGGTTCGTGACCAGGAGCTTCTCGGCGCACACCGAGCGGATAGCCTCAAGCGCGCGTATCGGGTCGCGAAGGTGCAGCAAAAGGGATCCGCAAGTGATTACGTCAAAATGGCCGAGGTCGTCTGGGGCAAGCTCGTATGCGCTTCGTTCGATTGGCACCACGGCGGACCCCCGCAATTCGATTGCGAGCCTAAGACCCACTCCTTTTCGTGGTCCTGCGATCCAGCGCAGAAACTCCACACCGCGATCACGTAGGTGCGAAGGCCAGTCCCACTGTGTGTGATCAGCAAGATCCGCAGCCACCACCTCAGAAGCGCCTCGACGCTCAAGCTCGAACGCGAAGAACCCGTCTGCTGTCCCCACGTCCAAGCACCGCTTCCCCTCGACGTCGGGCCATGGCAGATCACCGACAGTGCCTCGTAGGTCGAACCATCCCGGCGTAACCACGCCTGGTGCCACCTCGATCGTGTGATACCAGTAAGGGTGCGCTGCGACGGCCGTCCGCGCATCGTTACCGTCTCCACACTTGGTTGGCGTCTCCGGCACGATCATGAAACGTCTCCGGTCATGACGCCACGCACCCCGCGCCACTTCCCGCCCGCGGTTCCGGGCAACTCGAACTGATCCCCAACCCGGACGCGCAGGTAACCGACGGCCAGCATCATTCGTTCCATCGCGGCTTCACTCAAGAGCCACCATTGGAACTCGTCGATGCCGTCGAATTCGGCAATCGCGCGCCCCCGCGCGAGCGGGAAGCGCTTGATCGGATTGCAAACGATGGTGCTGCCGCGACAAACCGAGAACATCCGCTCCATGGCAGTGATGGGATCCTTCAGATGAACGAGCAGGTCGCCGCAGAAGATCAGATCGAACTGACCCAGATCTTCGGGGTCGAGCCGGTAGACCGACCGCTCGACCCTATTCACTGAAGAGCCGAGCGCGCGACGGGCGAGTTCGAAGCGGGCCTTCTTGGTCTCGTCGAGCGTCGGCTCCACTTTGACCTTCCAGCGGGGCGGCCAGTCGAGCTCGTCGGGATCCGCCAGGTCGGCAGCCAGGACCTCATCGGCGCCCCGGCGCTCCATCTCAAAAGCCCAGAACCCGTCCATCGTGCCCACATCTAGACATCGCATTCCTGCGAGATCGGTCGGCAGCATGTGCTTTTCGATTGCGTCGCGGTGGTCGAACATCCCCCGCGTGACTACTCCGTTTCCGAGATCCAGCGTGTGATACCAGCGATACTTTGCCGCCTCTTGGGCGAGGTTCTCGGGACTCATCCGTGCTTCAGATCCCAGTCATATGGGATCTCGTGCGTAAACGGATCCAGCCTCGAGATCTCGTCAGGTTGGTGGGCAAGTGTCGCGCAGTTCGCCACGAGCGCCGGCTCAGTACCTATGCCCTTGAAGCCGTTCCAGACGTTCACCGGGATCGTTACGAGGGCGTAGTTGAGGTGTCCCAGGTGAAGCTCTTGCAGGACTCCCCTTGTCGGGGAGTCCTCGCGATCGTCATAGAGAACGAGCTTGATCATCCCCACCGGAACCGCGTAGTTCAAAGTCATTTTGCTGTGTATGTGCCATCCCTTGATGACGCCCGGGTAGACGAGCGAGAAATAGATCTCGCCAAAACGCTCGAAGACCTCGTCATCTTCGCGCAGCATGTGGAAGATCGCGCCGCGTTCGTCGGGGATCCGGCGCAGCGGCTTGACTGACACCCCATGGATTTCGCTCACGGCAATTCCTCCTCATGTTCGACGCAGAACCCCACGATCTCCGCCACTGCATCGGTGAGCTCGCTCGTCGCTACAAGTCCTGAGCTTCGCAGACGATCGACCGAAACCTCGTACGGCTCTGGCCAGGTGTCCTCCGGACCGGCGTCCGGCGCATCCAGCGGCGGCCGGGAACCCGTTACAGCCTCGAACTCGTCCTGAATCATCGTGGCGAGTTGGCGAATCGTATGGGACTCGCCCGATCCGAGGTTGTACGTGCTGGCGCCTAGGGATTGCGAAGTGGCTGCAGTCGCGACCGTTTCGCAAACGTCGAGCAGCGGAACGAAGTCGCGCCACTGAACCCCAGCGCTCCTCAGCTCCAGCCGACCGGACCTGACGACCTGCCGGCAAAGATCGTTGGCGACCAGCGTCCACCTGTCTACACGAGGATGGTCGGGGGCGCCGATCGAGTTGGTGAGCCGAAACACGACGAGATCAAAAGCATCATTCGCAAGGCTGGCAGCAGCGTGCTCGGACGCCAGCCTGGAGATCGCGTAGCTCGACCTAGGCTCAGCGCGCAGGTCCTCGGTAAGCCGAACCTGCGGTGCGATCCGTTCCCCGTACACGTGAACGGTGGACATGTAGATGAAGCGCGGAACCTCGGTCCGGACCACCGCCTCCGCCAGCCGCTCGGTCGCGACGACGGTGGATGCAAGGGCCGCAGCGGGCTGCCGTGCGGCGGTGACCTCGTTCTCACCCGCGAGATGTATGACGGCGTCAACTCCATTGCAGGCCTCGTCAAGGGCCGTCGTGTGGGCATCGGCGAGGTCAAGGACGAACTCGGGAACGCCCAGACGCTCCGCCGGCTCCCTGACAAGGGCACGCACGGTGCACCCCCTCTGTTTGAGAACGCCGGTGAGGCGTCCGCCTACGTAGCCGCCAGCCCCCGTTACAAGGATCTCGGTCACTGGATCTGTGGGATCTTGTCGTCGCTCATCGCCTCCGCCGGCGGGCGGGGCGGGAACACTACCGGGGGGTCCTCGCCGCGATACAGTGCTTCGCAAAGAGGTGCAAGCCCAGCATCCCAGTCGTATGGAGCGGCCGACTCTCTGCAGGCGGACGCAGTGCCAGGCCGTTGGGTGAGGGCGAATGCCCTTACACAGGCGTCGGCGAGATCTCGCGGATCGTCGGGCTCACACAGCTCGCCTGTGAAACCAGGAGCCACGAGCTCCTTCGGAGCGGAATGAGTCGTCGCGACGATCGGGGTTCCGCACGCAAGCGACTCCAGCAAGGCCATCCCGAACGAATCATGCGTGGACGGCAGACAAGTGATCCACGCTCTTCCATATCGCTCATGCTGGCGTTCGCTATCGCCAACTCCAAGGACCTTAGTCCGCGCTCGAGCTTTGACGGGAGCGTTTGCAAGCATCTCCTCAGGATCGCCCGGGCCGCTGAGCCACAGCTCCACCCGGGGTTCCGCCTTCGCAATCAGCGGTAGCGCCTCGAGGAGCACGGGCACTCCCTTTCGGCGTTCCGTAATTGCCCCGGACACGAGAATCGTAGGGTTAGGCTCGCGCTCCGCACTCGGTTCGAATGAAGCGAGATCCACCCCTCCGGGGACGACCACCCCGTCCTGGCGCCCGTAGTTCTCTACCAGGCATTGCACCGCCGTCTGGGACATGCAGCTATAGACATCGAGGCCATCGACCGCTCGCTGGGCCGCGACCACCTCCCGCCTGCCGTAGTGCGCCCAGCTGGCCGGATTCGGAAGCCCAAGATCGGTGATCATGGTCCGTCTACGTGGGTGAAGGCGCGCGGCGGCGACCGATGCTCCAGCATCGTGGCGACCCATCGAGTGCACAGCATCGAAGCGGCCGAGCGCGAGTCGCGGCAGCAGACGCTTGCCGAAGTCTGCCTCGTGGCGGAACTGATCGCGAAATACCCTTCTGAGCCTCACGGTGCGCACGCCAGCGACCGTTTCGGTGCCGGATGACCAGGCGGCGGAGATGTGCGTGACGTCATGCCCCTTACGAGAGAGCGCGGCAGCCAGGCCGGGAACAAAGCGTTCGGCCCCCCGCCTCACTTCGGGCTGACAGAACGCGTGTGTCAGCGCAATCCTCATGGCAGCTCAACCTACCCGCTGGCGAGACCTTTCGACGGGATGGGACCGGTCCGAGCCTCAGACCCCTCGGGCCAGTCAGCCCGGTTGCACAAATGGTCGTCGACTTCGAAGATAGGACGCGGCCTCGGCGAGAAGCGCTCGCTCGAAACCGAGCGTCGCTATTACGGTTACGCCAGCGTAGATCGCGAGTTCCAACAGAACATCCTCGAGCGCCCTTTCGCCCGCGCTAGCAACTCGGATCACTAGGACTGCTGCCACCGCCGGCACCGTCGGCACGAACGCCCTAACTATGTGGACCACTCCCCGAAACGCTGGGAAAAGCTTGTTGAGAAAGTAAAAGCGGGCGACCAGTGAGAAGACCGTCATGACCACAACACCCGCAGCGTAGCCAGCGAGTCCGTATGCGAGAAGCAGCGGAATTGCTGTCGCGGCGAAGACGATGAACGCCACAAATACCACCTTCGCTATCGGGACCGTGTTGCCGGTCGCTCGAAAGAAGGCGGACCAGTTGAAGCCGATGTGGTTGACCGCCGCGGTTACGCCAAAAACCTGCAGCAAAATCAACGCTTCGTTCCACTGGTCGCCAAGGCCGAAATCGATAAGGTCAGCTGCGAACAACGTCAGACCAACTCCAAACGGGACCCCCCACATCAGGGCGAGCCGATTCGACTTCACGAACGCTTCGAGCAGCAGCTCGCGCCGCTCCGCCACGCGGCAGAGTGCCGGATACAGCGCCTGCGTGACGATCGCATCAACACGGTCCGTGTAGGCGGTGTAGGTCGCAGCGAGTCCAATAGCGCCGGCACCCGCGAGCCCGAGTGCAACGTCTCCGAAGAAGATCGAGAGCTGCGCGATCAACAGCCCCGCGGTGACCGCGACGACGAGCGGCAGCGAGAACGCGAGGTATTCGCGAACAATTCCGCGATCGAACCGCAACGCGATGGGATACGGAGATGTGGCGAGAGCCACTACGCCGCCGGCCCACGCGCCGGCCACGATTCCGACTATTAAGCTCCAATATCCGAAGCCTGCGGCGGCCAGTGCCACCGTGACAACGAACCCAACTACTGGATCCACGCTCATGAGGAGGCGCTGCCGAAAGTAGTCCATGCGCCGATACCAAACTGAGATGGGGAATTGAAAAGCCAGCCCGGGCAGTAGGAGCGAGAGCGCCAGGCCAGGTAGGAGCAGATCCTCCTCGCCATAGACAAGCGCGAGAACGGGGGCTAGAACAAGCATCGCTGCGGCCAGAGCTCCGGCCGACATCAGTTCGAGGGTAAATGCCTTCTGGAACGCGATCTCCTGGTCAGGCTCGTCCTGCTGGATGAACTTGTCGGTGACGATTACCGCCTTGATCGCACTGACGAATATCGCGGCGAGGAGCAGGATGCTCCAGATCCCGAACGCCGATGCATTCAAGAAGCCCGCGATGATGAAGCTCTTGAGCAGGTTGAGGCCGCCGATACCAGCGAAGAACGCGGAGTTGATCGCTGCGCCGCGTGCAGCACGAGTCCGGCGACCCACCTCCGGCACACTCGGGTCTCCACCAACCGGGCTGAGATCAGTCGAGCTTGCCGGTGCGGCCACGGCGGGCACATGTTCGTCGCTCTCCCGGGTCAACGCGCGGCTCTTTCGATCATGTCCTCCACGGCAAGGTTGAAGTCGTCTCCTCCGAATTTCGCGGATGTCTGCATTCCCCCCTCGCGCAATCGCGAGCGAAGCGTTTTGTCCCTCGCAAGCGCCTCGACCGACTTTGCGAGCGCAGCAGGCCCAGCTTCCGGGTCGAAAAGGAGGCAGTTGCTTCCAGGCTCGAGGTATTCACCGGAGCCACCCCGCCCAGTTGCTATGACGGGCGTTCCGACCGCCATCGCCTCGAGCGGGACCAGGCCCCACGGCTCCGTCCAGCGGACGGGAAAGATCAGAGCATCCGCGGCCGCGTAGACGGCCGGCAACTCTTCGCGCGGGACTGCCGAAAACGTGACCCGGTCAGCCACGCCGATCGTGTGAGCGAGTTCGCGCAGCTCGCTTCGATACGATCTGTCCCCCTCACCCACGACCCTCAGGGTTGTCGAGTCGGAGAGTTCAGGGAGTACCCGGATGGCCAGGTCGACGCCTTTGCGGGGGTCAAGGCGCCCTACGTAGAGCAAGCGATCCTGCCAGTCCCGGGGCGGCGCGGGACGGAAGAGCGCAGGGTTGATCCCTTGGTGGCAGACAGTCGTGTCTCCCAATCGCCACCCTCCATCGAGTGCACGCTTTCGGACTGTTTCGCTGGGAAAAAGCCACGGGCCGGCGTCCTCGATATCGATCCGGGCGGGGAGACCGACCAGGCGCTCGATTGGCGCGTTCAGAAGTCGGAATCGGTTCGTAGCGCGCAACCACGCGTCAACCTGAGGGCCATACAGAAGCCAGTCGTCACAAACGACGAATGCCGAACTATCGCCGTGACGTCGGCTTCGCTCGATCAGCGACAATGACATCCCTCCCATCGCCCACCAGCAGATTACCTCCGGCTGGAGGTCGCGCCGCTGCCACTCGAACGTACGAGCGTTCCTCCGCTCGATACGCAGCCGCTCGCGAAAGCTGAGACGCGGCCAGGTCCCATCCCGCCAGTACCAGTCGAGGTCCCGGCAGATTGGGGCATGCTCCGCCTCGTCAACCACGTCCGGAAGACGGAAGGTCGTAGTGAGGACACGCACGTCATGGCCAGCTTCGCTCAGATGCGCGACCGCGGATTTCCAGACGATCTCGTATCCCCCTAAGCTGTGAGGGGGATACATATTGCCCACCGTAAGTATTCGCATTAGAGGACCGGCGAGCGCTGGCGAAGGGTGCCCCATGCAAGCGCGGCGAAGCCAACGAGATCGGCCACGAAGTAAGTCGGGAGCACGAACGGCGCTCGGCGACCCCACGCCTGGGCATCGACCAGGTGTTTCTGGAGATAGGGGCAGATTGCCAATGTGGCGGCTACCGCCCTGCACGGCCGTCCGTGCCGCGCGGCAATCCACGCCCCGACCACGCCTAAGAGGGCGAGGTCAAAGCTGGCGGTACGTGGCGTGAGGAAAATCCGGCGATGCAGAAAGACCGCTCGGAGCTCCGGCATCTGCGCCACCATCGTGGGGAAATAGACAAGGCGGAGACGCTCGCGGATGTAGCCGAATGGGGACCGCCTGAACACGGCGTGATAGACGACCGCTTCAGAGCAGAACACTGTGTTCGCGCCAATTCGTTGGGCTCGCCAACCGAACCAGACATCTTCAGCCAGTGGCTTACCTATCCGCGCCGGTAACCAATCCTCAAATCCGCCGATCCTTTCGAACAACTCCCGCGTCACGAGGAGGTTCGCGGTCTCATAGAGGCCGTACTCCCGTGTCACGGTCACGCTGCGATCGAACGGCTGAGGGAGGACACCGGGGTCAGGAAGCACCATTCCTTGAACCAGATCGGCCTGGGAGAGGGCCGCGACGCCCGCGCGCAACCAACCGGGCTCGGGGTCGCAGTCCGCATCAGTGAACGCAATGACTTGGCCCTCCGCCTCCGCGACGCCGCGATTTCGAGCAGCCGCTGGTCCCTGCTGCACTTGACGGACCAACCTGACCGGCGGTCCCGCTCGCTCGATGAGTTCCGCCGTTCCGTCGGTCGATCCGTCGTCCACAACGATTACCTCGTACGCCTCGTGTAGATCTTGCATCGAAAGGGCACGGATCGTCTTCGCGATAGTTCCAGCCGCATTGAACGCTGGCACGATTACGCTCACCTTGTTCACCGCCTGAATTAAACGGCATCCTTCTGCCGTCGTAGTCCAGGCCCTGCGCCCGAATACGCTTGCCCATTGATGAAAAGGACTTCGATGAAAGATTTCTGGGACGAGCGTGCTGGCGAAGATCCCTTCTTCTTCATCGACAACCGTCGCATGTACCGCGAGGGTGACCTCGATGATTTCTGGACGGGCGGCGAGGAGTCGCTCGATGTCGCGCTCGGCCGAGTCGGGGCCGCGATTAGCCACGATGATGAAATCGTCGAGATCGGGTGCGGTGTAGGTCGTATCACCCGCGTCCTGGCCGCTAGAGGCACGTCCGTTCGAGCCGTCGACGTTTCAGAACGAATGCTGGCCCGTGCACGTGAATTGAACCCTCAGCTGGACAACGTGGATTGGATCTTGGGGGACGGGACCTCGCTGGCCGGGATCGACGACTGCTCTGCCGACGCTTGCACCTCGCATGTGGTCTTTCAGCACATCCCCGATCCCGAGATCACGCTGGGCTACATCAGGGAGATCGGACGCGTGCTGCGTCCAGGTGGCTGGGCGGCCTTCGAGGTATCCGCTGCGCCAGACATCCACCGTCCCCCGTCACCCGCCCGGCGAGCCGGGGTGATTGCGCGCGCGCTTCTCAGGCGAGGCCCAAAGGGGCAGGCTCACCCGGCGTGGCTGGGATCGTCAGTGGAAATCGCTGACCTCCGAGACGCTGCAGGCGACGGAGGAACCGAGGTCGAGAACATCGTTGGTCAGGACACCCAATTCTGCTCGGTTCTGCTTCGGAAGGTCGACCACCCGACCCCGTGATCGCTGCAAGCACTACTTCCACCCCGCAGGTGAGCATTGTGGTCGCGACGCACAACCGAAGCGTCCGGCTCGAAGCGCTCCTCCGAGCCTTGCGAACTCAGAACATAGGTCGCAACGCGCTTGAAGTGATCGTCGTCGACGACGCTTCCGACGATTCCACGCAACTCGTCTTGCAGGGGGAGCTCACTCGCGGAGACCTGGACCTCACGATCCTGAGAAACGAAACCACTCAGGGCCCCGCGCAGGCGCGGGATCGCGGGTGGCGTGCCGCCCGGTCGGATGTCATTGCATTCACTGACGACGATTGCGAACCCGACCCGGATTGGTTGACCAGCGGTCTCCAGTCGCTTCGTGCCTCGCCAGGAACCTTTGTGCAGGGACGGACCGAGCCGATCCCTGCGGAGCGAGGACGCATCGGCCCCTTTACCCGGACGATTGAAGTGAGGGAGCAGGACGCCGGGTTTCAGACCTGCAACATCTTCTACCCGCGGGCCTTGTTGCAGAAGGTCGACGGCTTCGACACAGCAGTGTTCGGCCGGGCTCCGGGCGGGGAAGACGCAGACTTGGGATGGCGCGTTCTAGCCGCTGGAGCACGCGCAAAGTTCGAGCCCGAGGCTCTCGTCTACCACGCGGTGAACGAACTCGGCCCAGTCGGGAAGCTTCGGGTTGCAGGACGATGGACCACCCCGATGAGAGCGTATGTCCGACATCCAGAACTCCGCCGGGCGCACTTCGTGAAGGGATTGTTCTGGAAAGGAAGCCACTACCTGCTCGCCCGTGCGGCCCTCGCCGTTCTCCTGCCCGCGCGCTTGAGGTGGCTTGGCCCGTGGCTCGGACTTCCGTATCTCCAAGAGATAGAGCATCGCCGGCAGCACGATCGTGCAGGCCCCTGGATCCTGCCCTACTACCTGATTCACGACATCGTGGAGTGCTGGGCGATCGTGCGCGCCGCGGTCCGATACCGCCACCCCATGATCTAGCATCGCAACGGTCCCGAGCGTTTCAGGTTCCGCCCCCGGAAGCGCGATAGATCTGCTCAAAGCGTTCCGCGATCTTCGCGACTTCGAGGTCACCGACCGTGTCAGCGACCTCGGGATGCCGCAGCAGGTAGCGCTCGAACGTTCGGCTTGCCTCGATGTCCGGGACAGTGCATGCAGCCGCTTTCTCGGCCACCCTCAAGAGCATCTCGAGCCGGAAGTGGCGAGCCGTCAGGAAACGGCGATCCGGGGTGCGCTGCAAGGAGAACACCAGAGACGGGCTCTTGCCGCGAATAGCCATCGTTGCGGCCCATGCTCCCGCACTTTGAAACGCGTGCACAACGTTCAGATCACGGCGCATGATCTCCCAGCAGATGAAAGGCGACAGCGCGAGATGGTCCTCATAGTGCCGGGCCACACGAGGCACCTGGAGATTTGGCAGCCAAACTGTGCCAGCGTCGCGGAAGCCGTCACGGGCCCGTGGGCCCGGCGAACGAATGAGGACGACATCATGGCCTCGGGCCGCAAGCGCGTCCCGAAGTCCGGCTACCGGGAGCTCATTGTCCGGGTCTCCCCCATCGAGCTGGAGCAGGGCGATGCGCAACGTTAAGCGACCGCGACGCGGTGGCGCCAAGCGGCCCTTGCCGTTGCCGCCATCTCAACCAGCTCAACGAGGAGGAGACTTGGAAGCCGTAGCGATCCACGTGCGAGCTTGACCGGAACAGGAGAGGGAGTATGGAGCTCGCTCCGCAGATGGTGGGCGAGGTAGGGCAGCCACATCGCCAACGCAAACGCCGGCCGTGCGCGCAGCGCTGCTGAACCCAGAACTGCAAGTGCCAACTTGGCGTGGGCTTCGTTGCGGAAGAAGGAGAGGTACAGGTGGCGGCGCTGCTCAGGATGGCGTGAGATCACGAGAGGCAGCGAAGGCCAGGCGACAGCTTCCCGGAAGGCATCGATCAAGGTTCTGGAAAGGACCGCGTGCCAGACGAGAGCCTCGTGCACGTATTGAGCGCGGGCGCCGGCCTTCCGGGCGCGTAGGGCGAGATCGGTGTCCTCGCCTCCGAAGTAAAACGATTCATCGAAGCCGTCCAGCCGGTCGAGCATCGCCCGGGGATAGGCGACATTGCAACAGGGATACCACTCACTTGGACCCACTACGGTCCGACTGCGCGCCAGTCCGCGGAGTAGGTGAATCTCGTCAGGATCCGGTTCAGTTCGGCCGGTGAGGAAGGTTCCGTCTTCCTCTGCTTGGATCATGCGCTCGAGCCAATCCGGAGCGGGACGGCAATCATCGTCAGTAAACGCAACGAGCGGCGCGGTGGTGCTGCGCCAGCCCACATTTCGCTTCGCGGTGGGACCGGATGACCCCGAATAGGTCAGGTACCTGACCGTGAGTCCCTCGGGGGGCTTTGCGAACGGCCCCGCCTGGGAGGAATCGCGGACGACCACTACCTCAAATTGGTCGCGAGGAAGCGTTTGCGCGCCGATCGCTTCAAGGGCAAAGGCAACCCTCGTCTCCCGGTTTCGGGTGGGGATGACGACGGCGACTTTCGGGGCGGATTCCATCCGTTCGTCGAATCTAGCTCAGCGATGGAGGCATGTCTCGAATTAGCCTCGCGACCTTCTCGGCTTCGAGATCGACGTTGCAATGGTCAAGCACAAAGGCCCTACCGCGAATCCCCATCTCCGCCCGCTGTGCCGAGGCAAGGCTGAGCAACTCGTCGATCGCGTCCGCCAGCGCAGGAGAGTCGGCGGGCGGCACGAGTCGTCCCCAACCCGGATGGATCATCTCGGGCAACCCCACGACGTCACTTCCCACCACCATCAGCTCCATGGCCATGGCCTCCTTGACAACCACTGGCATCGAGTCCCGGTCGCCGTCCTGCGCGATCACGCACGGGAGCGCGAAGAGGTCGATCTCATGGAGAAACTCGAGGACCTCGGCCGGCTCAAGGGAGCCGAGGAACCTGACCCTCTCCGCGACGCCCAAGTCCGTCGCAAGCTCTTGCAGCTCCTCACGCAGGGGCCCAGCGCCGGCGAGAAAAAGCGCGTCAACGGCCCGGCCGGTGCCCTCGAGCTGTCCGATCGCCGAAATGAGGTGAGCGAACCCTTTTTTCTCGACGAGGCGCCCGACTGCGCCGACAACCCTAGTCCCAGGCAGCGGTCGAATCCTGGTGAATCGCGCTTCATCGATTCCTAGGACTACTTCGTGCACGCGGTCGGCGTCGGGAGGCGGCAAGAGCTTCTGGAGATGCTCGACGTTGTACGCGCAGTCAGTGCTTATGAACTTGGCGCCGGTGAGCTTCTCGATGAGATTTGTCGGACGGGCAAAGATCTCGAACGCGTGAGGGGCCACGCTGTACGGGATGCACCTGAACCGGCTGACACGCATCGCTTCCAGTGCAGCGCTCGCGCCGAAATGGGCGTGGAGATGGGAATCCCCGTAGGTCTTGACACGGCGAGCAGCAAGCGCGATCGAGGGAAGGCGTGTGACGTGGTCGCCTCCTTGGCGCCAGCGACTCTGTGATCGGACGTCGCGGAGAGCGCGGAACGGGTGCCGCGCAACGAGCCACAGGCCGTCCAATGCCCTGCGCATGAGAGAGTCGTCCTCGCGATAGTTCACGTCCAGGCCCCGCGTGCCGCCGCGCAGCGGGCGGGCTGGGCGGCTGATGGCCTCGACGCGGACATTGAGCCCAAGCCTTCTCAGCGCCAGCACCTCGTTGAGGACGAATGTCTCCGAGAGCCGTGGAAAGGCATCCGCAAATACCACGATGCTCGTCGAGGCGCCACGGACAACAGTCCGGTGGGGCGGCGCGTTGCTGCGTGTATAACCCCAAGCCGCTGCTGCGATCGCTACCGCGTCAATGGCCTTGAATGCGGCGCGCTCGAATCGCGCGGTGAAGGTCCAGGCGACGACGCCGGCGACGCAGCGGGCGAGCCCGCGGCCGATTTTCGGGGGTGGGCTCGAACCCGGATGTCGGCGGTTGAGCCAGGCGGCCCCGGCACTGTGGCGCGAAAGCTGGCGGACGAACCCTCCCAGCCGCTCGCGATGCACGTGCCGCACGACGGCGTCTTCTCGCTGCTCAAGCTCCCAGCCGGCGTCCTGAAGGCGCCACGCGAAGTCGCCATCACCGCCCGATCGGATCCCTTCTTGAAAGCCGCCCACGGCACGCCAAGCATCCGCGCGCACCAGAACGTTCGCCGTTACCGCCGAGGGGCGATACGGGTGTGCGAGGGTGACTGACTGGCGCAACAGGCCCCTCGAGTCGGCCCACCTCGCAAGAAGCCCCTGGCCGATCCCGTCGATCTCGCCCGCGAGCGCCCCACATTGCGGCCCTGGTGGAGGGTCGAAGTAAGCGCTGACGAGATCCGCCGCGGGACGGCAATCCGCGTCCAGGAACAGAAGCCACTCATTGCGAGCCTCCTCCGCGCCGACATTGCGCGCGTAATAGGACGACGCATGATCGGCAGCGGTCAGGACTCGGACTCCTTCCGGAGCCAAGGCCGCCAACGGACCTCCTGCGAGATTCTCCGCAACGATGATCTCGTCGCCGGGCCCTAGCTGAAGAGTCGCCAGCGCGGAGACGAGATCGCGCGCCTCGCCGTCTGTGCCGTAAAACGGCACGACCACGCTCACAGGGGGGCGATCGGCCAGGGTGCTCTCGGATGTCAAGGGTCGAGCCAACGCGGGGCGAACCCTAGACTGCCCATCTAGCCCACTTCGCAGAGGCCGTACCGGTCCTTTGTTTCACCGCAACGATCGAGATGCCCGAGATCCTCGCTGAACTTCGTGTCCGCCCGGTGCGATCGGCAGTGATCCTTGCCGTGACGGGCGCGTGGACTGCCTGGGTGGGCGCCACAGTGATTGACGTGACCGTACCCCCCATGTCGTTCGCGATCTTGGTGGGCGTCCCGATCGGCTTGATAGGCCTCGTGCTGATGTCCGAAGAATCGGAGGTGTTGTCGCGCCTATGCGCCGGATGGACCGCCCTGCTCCTCGGTGCGACCGTGATGGCCGGTCTCATCCTCACGGCACCTACTCTTGCGCTCGCACCGGTCGCAGTAGTTGTGAGCGCGGTGCTCTGCGCAAAGTTTCCCGCGGGCAGCGCTGTCATCCTCTTCGCCCTCACCGGATTCTACGGCTCGCTCCAAGCGTTCACCAGCCTCTCCGGCATCCTGGGGGCAGACATTCTGCTCGGCGGGATGTGGATTGGACTACTGCTGTCGCGCATGGCGGGCGGTCGTACACAGACCGGAATCGTGTGGCCTGCGATCCTGCTGCTCGGCTTCTACATCGCGGTGACCGCTGTCGACGTTCTCAGCGCCGAGAGCTTCGCCCCCGCCCTTCTCAGCTTTCGGCTCTCGACGTGGTATCTGCTCGCGGTGATCCTGATTGCGTTCGCTGGCTGGTCGTCCAATTCGTACACGCGAATCGCACGGGGCGCGATCGTCACCGGGTTGCTTGTCGGCGCATATGCGATGGTTCGCTGGTTCATCGGACCCGCGAGCGCCGAGTTTGATTACGCAAGCCAGGTCGGTGGGGCGTTCAACTTCGTGGATGGCGAGCTTCGCACGTTCGGCTCATTCGGCTCAGGTCACCAGCTCGGCTTCTGGACCGGTGTCGTTGCCCCGTTCTGCCTTGCAGCTGCACTCGGTTGGCGGGGCCGCTGGCGCGCAATCGCCGCGGTTGCCTTCACCGCTCTCGTCTTTGCAGTGCTCGCATCGCAGGTGCGCGGAGCATTTCTCGGCCTTGTGATCGGCTCGGGCATCGTTCTTTTGCTCTACCAATTCGCCGCGAGCACGCCCAGGCTCGACATCGGCCGGAGCGTCCTTGTCGGAATCTGTTGCCTCGGAATTCTCTCGGGCGCCTTACTCGTGACCGCCGGCGGTGAGGGCGGCCTGGATCGATACGACGCGATTTTCGACCCATCTGAAGACCCCGCGTATCTCCGTCGCGAGCAGAAGCTTGCAGCGGCGTTGCCGGAGATTGCCGAGCACCCGTTCGGCCACGGGCTTGGGACTGCGAGTCTGAACTACAGCCTGCGGCCGGATTTCATCGACATCGCGAGCTTCAGCCTCGACAACTCCTTTCTCAGGATCGCCTATGAGCAGGGTGTGATCGTGGCGCTCCTACTCGGTGCGAGTCTTCTCGCCCTTCTGCTGAGACTGTCGACCGGCTCGGTGCGCGTGCAAAGCCGGGATGCGGCGACCATAGGCATCGGCGCAGCCGGCGCTCTTGCCTCGACCGGGGTGCTCTTTTATTCCGGCATGTACAACGAGGACCTCCTTGCGCTCGGAGCGTGGATGCTGATCGGCCTGGGAGTCGCGTTCGTTGCCCGCGAAGAACGATCGACTGTTGTGGCGGAGATCGCGGTCACGCCCCAGGCCGACGATCTACCCTCGGCACCTCGGGCTCATGGCCCGCCAAAGCTCCGGCGGCCGGGCGCGGTCGCATCTGGCAGGTGAGCTCCACCGACACGCAGGGGCGACTCCGAATCGTCTTCGTATGTGGAGGCGATCTCGCATCGCCGAGCGAGAAGCAGGCGCTGTGGTTCGCTCGCGAGCTCACCCAGAGCGGCCACGCCACAATGCTCAGCCTCCATGGCGACCCCGAGACAGCCGACGGAGAGCACGTGGAAGAAGCCGCGGAGCTTCAGATCCATTGGCACCGGTTCCGGGCAGGCCGGGTTAGGGCAGCCGATGTTCGCGCCGTTCAGAGATTTCGCCCTGACATCCTTCATGCGTGGAACTCGCGTCCGCCTGTGGAAAGCCCATGCCGGGCGTATGCGAATGCGACCCGCGCTCCAGTCTTGATCCACTGGGAGGACGACGAGTGGGGTCAGCTCGCTGGGCTTCCTGCAAACTCGGCGGCGGAGCGGCTGCGGCACATCGTGCGGCGTGGGATGCATCGCTGGCACCCTCCGTTCTGGAACCTCTCCACAAAGCGTTCCCTCGCTTGGGCCGCGGAGGGAGCAGCGTTCGACGCAATAACGCCAGAGCTGGCTCGGGAGGTCCGCTCCCGGACGTCCCAAAGCTGCGCGGTCGTTCTTCCTGCCGCCGCGCCGGAGGCATGGCAGACACACGACGCTCCCGCGCCGGAGCTTCCGCAATCGCTCGCTTCGCGAAGCGTGCTTCTCTACACCGGCGATGTCAACTTCGGCCGTGTGCCCGATGTGCGGATCGGCGTGCAAGCGACGGGTCTGCTCCAACGCCGAGGGCATCGCGTTGCGTTCGTGCACGCCGGCCGAAACACGGCGAAGGTCAGCCTGCAGGAGATGGCAGCGGACGCGGGGTTAGAGGCTGACACGCTTGTCGAGCTCGGAACGCTGCCCTTCTCCCGAATCCCGCCGCTGCTCAGGAATGCCTCGATCCTCGTGCAGCCAGGGCGACCGACCAACTTCAACAGATTCGGTTTGCCGTCAAAGCTCCAGAGCTATCTCGCCTCGGGCACGCCTTGCATCATGTTCGCGATCGGGGCCGGTGAGCTCCTGACTGATCGCGTTGAGGTGCTGAAGACCCACACCGGCGATCCAGCCGAGTTCGCAGATCGAGCGGAGGAGCTGCTCATGAACAACGACCTCCGCTCAACACTCTCGCGCAACGGTCCAAAGGCAGCGAGGCGACTGTTCGACCCGGCCCGGAACACCCAAAGACTCTTGGATCATTACCGCGAGGTGCTCGGGCAATCCGGATAGTGGCTCTGAGCCAGGTCCACCAGCGCGCAGTAGGCGGGTTTTGGCTGGAAGGGTTCGGCCGTCGAACGGAAGAGAGCGTAACCTTGCTCCGTCGACCCTGGGGGCTCATTCGCCGGCGGGACAAGTCTGTGCAGAAAGAGTCCATCGACATCCGGCATGGTCGCGACTCGTCGCACCAAACGGACGAGAAGGGCCGCCTGCTCCTCTTCGCCCACCGCGAAGTCGCCGGTGCTGGGGATCCCTGCTTCGGTGACCCACAGGTGCCGGCCGGACTCGCCGTACCTAGCCAGGGTCTCGCGAACGTCTTCGAACGCCTTCGCGAATGATGAGCCAGCGCCGAGCTCGACGCCATACGGGTATGGGTGAAATGACAGCGCGTCCATGTGATTCCGGATGCTCGGATGCGCCGACAGCGCACCCTCCAGGAACTCTTTCATTGGCGTGTCGCCTGGGTTAGCCGGCGCGACGCGGCTCTCATACTCGCCGTTGGCGGCCATCCCTCCGGCGAGGACAATCGCTTCCGGATCAACGGCCTTGATCGCGTCGTAGGCGAGTACCTGTAGCTCCGCGAACCGCGCGGCGTTAGGAGTGGGGCGCCAGAAGATCGCCAGGTTGGGTTCGTTCCATATTTCGAACACCGCCTGAGGGAACCGCCTTGCGACCTCGGTGGCCAGTTCGCTCCACTCTTCGTCCATTGAGCGGGCTGGCGGGTACCGACACGCGAAGAAGTCGGTGCATTCTTGGGCTGACCCCGGATCCCGCGCCCAAGCCGGGGCGTTCCCGAAGTTGATAACCGGTCTCATCGAGGCGGCGAGGATCGCGTCATAGACCCGCTGGTAATAGAGCCATCCCCCTTCGTTCCAAACGTCGCGCTCCGGCTCAAGCTGCTGCCAATCGACGGGGAAGCGTCGCGCATTGGCGCCGGCGACACTGGCTAGGTGCTCGAGCTTGTTTTGTTCCACGCCTTCTGGGGATGGCGAGTCGTTGAAGCCAAAAGCGAAGCCTTCCGGCGGCGTTGAGACCAAGGCATCCTCGTCACCACCCGGGTCAGGGGCGGATCGTTCAGCATCTGCGCATTCATCCGGTGTGAGCGGGCACACTCGCTCGGATTCACCGGAGATCAGCATCCGGGCCGACGCGACCAACCCGATGATCAACATCGCGGCGACGGCGAGGTATCTTGCCTGCTTCGTCAGGTCAGACAACTAGCGCTTGGAGGCAAATTCGGTGCGAATCTTGGTCACAGGCTCACGGGGGGCTGTCGGCACCCACCTTGTAGAAACACTTGAGTCCCGCGGCCACGAAGTATGGCGGACCGATCGTGGCCACTACCACGAGGGCCGCTTCCTACGCTGTGACATCGGCGAATACCGACAGCTCGAGAGCGTGGTCGAGCGTGCCGAGCCTGATTTCGTTTATCACCTAGCAGGGGAGTTCGGACGTCGTAATGGCGAGGACTTCTACGAGTCGATGTGGCGGACGAACGCAGTCGGGACCAAGAACCTCCTATCGCTTCAGCGGAGGCTGGGGTTCCGCTCGATTCTCTTCAGTTCATCCGAGGTCTACGGCGACTACGAGGGCACCATGAGCGAGGACGTGCTCGAACAGGTGCCGATCCGACAGCTGAACGACTACGCGATGTCAAAATGGGTCAACGAGATGCAGGCGCTGAACGCAGCGGATGAATGGCAGGCAGAGCTGGTCCGCGTGCGCTTGTTCAACACCTATGGCCCGGGCGAGTATTTCTCCGAGTACCGCAGCGCGGTCTGCAAGTTCATCTTCAAGGCGATGCACCGGGAGCCGCTCACGATCTTCCTCAACCATCGCCGGACCTCGACGTATGTGTCGGACACCTGCCGCACCCTCGCCAATATCGTCGACAACTTCAAGCCCGGCTCGGTCTACAACATCGGAGGCGGGGAACTACATGACATGAAAGAGGTCAACGACATGATCCTGGCCGCCTTGGGCTTGGACGACTCCCATGTCACATATCAGGACTCCGAACCCCTCACCACCAAGGACAAGATCGTCGATGTGACTAGAGCAGAGGCGGACCTCCGCCATGCGCCCGAGGTCACGCTCGAGACCGGCATCCCCCTCACGGTCGATTGGATGCAGGGTGTCTATGGGTCGCGCTGATCGTGTGTAGATGACGGGAGCCGAAGGGACCGGCCACCCGAGTGGGCCTGATTTGCAGATCGAGGTTCTAATCCCGCACTACAACGGCGGAGAGGACATGAGGCGAGCGCTCGATGCTCTTGGGAAACAGACCTTGCCAACGGCGATCTGCGTGATTGATAACGGCTCCACGGATGATTCAGTGGCGATGCTCAAGCGCGACTACCCGCACGTGCGGGTGGTCGAGCTCGGAAGCAACATGGGCTACAGCGTCGGAGTCAACGTCGGCGCGCGGTCGAGCCGCGCCCGCTTGCTGGTCGTCCTTAACGACGACGCTGTCGCGGACCCGGAGTTCATCGAACGGATTGACGACGCCCAGCGAGAGACCGGCGCTGAGATGGTTGCCGCCTGCCTGCGCTCTCCGGATGGGCAGGTCGAGTCGCTGGGAGTCGAGGTCGACCGCGCTCTGAATCCTTATGACGCATGCCACGGGGCCGAATTCACCACCCACCTCGAGGCAGAACCGCTCGGGCCTTGCGGCGGCGCCGCCGCGTACTTGCGGAAGGCGTTCCTCGACCTCGGCGGCTTCGATGAAGCCATCTTCATCTATTACGAAGACGTAGACCTCGCGATTCGCATGCGGCTAGCCGGGATGACATGCGTACCCGTGCCGACGGCCTTCGTGTGGCATGAGCACTCAGCGACCGTGGGTGCCCGTAGCTCGCGGAAGAACGAGTTGCTCGGATTCGCCCGCGGGTATCTGCTCTGGAAGTACGGCAAGAACCTTTCGATGGGCGAACGGGCGAGCGGGGTACTCACCGACATCGTGGTCTATGCCGGCAAGGTGGTGATTGATCGCAATATCGGGGCGTTTCGCGGGCGCATAGAGGCAAGGCGAACCGTCCGCGGCAAAGCTCGTCCCGCTCTTGATCCGCGCTTCAGCCAGCTTCCTCTCCTTGGGCTCGGGCTACGAGCGTCGCTTGGACGCCGTCTACTGAGGCGGAGCTGAGTTAATCGTTTCCCGAACCCGTCAAGGGGCGCGGCCGCGGCGGCGCGGAGCGCGGGTCAACACGAGGCGGTTCAGCTCCCGGTATCCACGAACGCGACGGCTCTGGATCCCACGTCGAGCCGCAAGGCTGCGCGGGACCTCTCGCATGCCCGCGAGCCATGCGCGAAGCAAGGTCCGAGCCTGCCGGCCCTTGATCGCTTTCCCGAGCGATCCCGCGCGACGGGCAAGTGACGACGGAAGGTTGAGGATCAACGCGAGGAGCGGGAAGTCCTTCACCATCATCGAGATCATGTTGCGGTGCGCCAGGAAGAGTTCGAACCCCGACACCTTGCCTGATGTGGCCGCTCCCAGGTGGTGCGCAACCGCACGCGGCTCATAAGCGCAGTCGAAGCCGGCGAGTTGCGCGCGAAAGCCCCAATCGACGTCGCACATGTAGCTAAAGAACTCTTCATCGAACAACCCGATCCGCTTGAGCGCTGAGCGCCTGTACATCGCCGCGCCGGCACATGCGCTGAACACCATCTCGGATTCGTCGTACTGGCCATGGTCGGGCTCGCCTTGCCCGCGCCGAGCGGCATAGCCATCCCAGCCGACGAGATCCCCGGCCCCGTCAAGGAGGTCAGGTTCGTGGACCATGCGGATCTTGCATGCCGCGGACGCTGCATTTGGATTCATCTCGAGCGCCTTGACCAGCCGGCTCGCCCATTGAGGCTCCAGGCGCATGTCGTTGTTGACAAGCGCCACGAACTCTCCGGCGGAGTTCTCGATTCCCCGGTTGACCGCCGGCGAGAACCCAAGGTTGCTTTCGTTCTCGAATACGGCCACTGCGGGCCAGTGACGCGCTAAGTGCTCCAGCGACCCGTCATCGGAACCATTGTCGACGACTATTACCCCCACCTGGTCAAGGTCCTGCGCAACCAGGCTCTCGAGCACGGCGTCGAGAAGATCCCGCCCATTCCAGTTCGGGACGACCGCCACAACCCTCCCTGCCACGAGGGGATCTGCACGCCCGTCAGGGTATGTATTCGTAGCCGTAATAGGCATAGTCGTCAGACGAACCCGTCCTGAGACCAGTGGCCACGATGCCGCCTGGCCGTTCAGGTAGCCGAGCAAGGGCAGCCTTCACCGCACGCATCTCCTCGCGCGTCGAAGATGAGACGCGGACGCAAACGAGGACCGCATCGACAAGCGACGCGAGGTTGAGCGGATCCACTGAGGCAAGAATCGGGCTCGAATCGATCACGACGAGGTCGTAGGCGCGGCCCACCTTCGAGAAGAAGTCGTCGCACCGCGCGGACGCGAGCAGCTCAGCAGGAAGCGCCGGCGGTTTTCCGGCAGAGATGAAGACGAGAGACCGGGATTCCGACGCCTTCCTCTTGCCTTCGTCCGTCCCAAAGGCCTTCCGCGACCCATTGTCTGCCTCGCCTTGTAACACCAGAGGCTTGACTTGGAGGATCTCCCCAGGCTTGGCATCTCCCGCCAAGTACTCAGCCAGACCGGGGGTCTCATTCAGTCCAAGCCGCGCCGACAGGGCCGGACGGCGAAGATCGCAGTCCACCAGAAGGGTGCTTTGGCCCGCAGCCGCCGCCGCCGTTGCAAGCGCAGCGGCGGTTGTTGATTTGCCTTCCTGCGGAAGTCCGCTCGTGACGAGCACCGTTTTGGGCGTTTTGTCGGTCCCGAAGAATGCGAGGTTGGTTCGCAGCATGCGAAACGCTTCTAGATCAGCCGCCGAAAGGACCCGGCGTCCGTTCTCCGCGAACCCGGTTGTCCCCATAGCGGTAAGCCCGATCCTGCCTAGCACCGGCAGACCAAGTTCGTCATGAGCGTCGTGCGGCGTCCGAATACGGCGGTCGAGTGCGTCTCTCGTGAAGGCGGCGACCAGGCCAAAGGCGAGGCCCACGAGCAGGCTTAGGGCGGTATTTCGCACCGTGCGGGGCGAGCTCGGAGATTCCGGAACATCGGCAGACTGTGTGACCTCCGCCGGATCGGAAATTTCTCGAACCGCCTGGAGCTGGGAGAGTTGAGAGAGGTTGAACTGACCAAGTACGGAGTCGGGTCTCGCATCGCGGACGCGGTCCTTCAGACCGTCGATTGCGGAATCCAGGCGAGCGTTTTCCTCCTTGGTAGCCCGCGCGACTGACGCCTCAGCAAATGCATTGGCGATGTCGGCGGCGAACTGAGGCTCTGTCCAACTGGCATCCACGAGCACAAAGCTCGTCTCGACGCCGACCCGCGCAGTGACCGCTGCGCTCAGGGCATCGGCTGAAACATCGGTGTCGAGAAGCCGCTTCGCCGCTCTCGCAAGCTCTTCGGTACCGATTAGATCTCGGTTTCGCGCCGCTCGCTCCGCGGGTGACAATTCCTGGCGTACCTGGCCGCCGAGAAGAGGCAGGTCAGCAGCGACATCCCTGAACACGATCGACGCGCTGGTCGTGTAGCTGGGGGTCGCGCCTAGGGAGAGACCGAGCCCGACCGCTCCGAACACCAGGGTCACGACCAGCACAATCCACCGTTGACGGCGAAGGAGCGCGATGTAGTCGCGAAGGCTTGTGTATCTGGGTTGGTGCGGAGTCATGTCTCGCGAGATGCAGAGAGAACGGGCATCGTCAAATCAGGCGTGACTGAGCGTCATTCACCCGCCTGCCGCGGATGACAGTTTGCCACAGTGGCACGCCGTAACAGTCGGGCCAATTCGAGTCAAGGCAGGAGCCGTTCCTGGAGTTCCTCGCTCGCGTTACCAACGCCGCCAAGAGTGAGTGGTGCCAGTTCTCGTGCGATGGTCAGCTGCTTGTGGGCCTCAATCTCATCACCTTGCTCGAAGGCAATCCGCGCAAGCAGGAGACGATGCGCCGGCTCCTCGGACTCGTGCTCCACCGCAGTTAACGCACTGCGCCGCGCCGCAGATAGGTCTCCGAGCCTCAGCTCGAGTTCGCCCCTCGCCGCGAAAGGGGAAGCGGTCCAAGGCGCAGCGGTGATGGCGTCCGTGGCGGCCTCCTGAGCAGCCTCAAGATCCCCGGCGTGAACAAGCACCTGCGCATCCCGAACATGCTCCGTCGCAACCACACCAGGTATCTGAACCGCCCCGGCCGCGATCGAAGCCGCAGCGATCGCGATCAACGCCGGCGACCACCGGCCGCGCGAGCCGAGGCGCTCCCGTCGAAAACGGTGGTCCGAGCCCGCTGCCGCGAGGACAACGACCGACCCCAGCCCCAGAACCGTGACCGCCGTTGCCTCCCATATCCAGTCAATTGACGTCGAGATCAGATAAACGACAAAAGATCCCGCCATGGCGACTGCGGCTGGCTCTCCTGCAGCTTTCAGAAAGCCATGCCGCGCGGCAACGGCGAGCCCGACAAAAGCAACGACAAAAGCGAGCAGTCCGAGCAAGCCCCTCTCGGCGAGCAGCTCAAGCGGCATGGAGTGAGCGTCCACCACGAGTTCCGGCTCAGAGCCATTCTTTGCCCATCCATAGCGAAAGGTTCCGGGGCCGGTGCCGCGAAGCGGCTGATCGCCAAACGCGCGCAGTGCCTCGGACCAATAAGCCGACCGATTTCCAGCCACGGTGGTAAACCGGCTCGCTGGATCGTCCGAATCAAAAGCAGCGGTGTCGCCTCTGGCCCCCAACCCATCCCGTCCTGCGGCGACAACGAGGATCGCAAGGACGGCCAGACCGACTGCGGCCGCGACTGCCGCAAATCTCGACCGCCTTCCCAAGCGAGGGACGTGCCGATTCTTAGTCCCGGACTCCGCCCGAATGCCGAGCCGTCGTGTAGCGCGGCCAATCGCCCAGCACGTCCCTGCAGCCACGAGCGATGCCCCGGCGACCAAGAGAGCGCCATCGTCACCGGCACCTTGTGCGATCTCCCCCTGGCTTCGTACTACAAGAATCGCTGCCGCCGACGTCATCGAAACCCCAAGTACATGAACGCCCGCACGTGTCCGGTTTCGGCAGAGCGCGAGCACGACTGCCAAACCAATCGCGAGCTCAACCACGCCCCCTCGCGAATAAGTCAGGTACAGGACTATGAATCCGATCGGCGCAAAGGCAAGGGCCGCTGCACGCGTCTGGGTTCGGCGAGCATCGACGCTCCACGCCAGCGACATGACCACGGCCATCGCCGACCAAGTGGCAAGTGCGTTCCAGTAACCAAAAGGTTGGAAAAGGCGCGGCGTTTGCAAAGTCAGATCGAACTGATCAAGGGGCAGCACGTTGGGCGATAACCGGCTTCCGAGGGCAAGCACGCAGACCGCCATTGCGCCGACGAACAAGCCGCACGCTGCCGCACGCCAAGTGTCCCGGCCGACGCTCAACCAGACCAAGCAGATCAGGCCCGCATATCCCAAGTCGCGGGCGATCTCGTCGATCGTGAGCTCCGCGCTTCCTGTCCAGATCAGTGAGAGTGCTCCAAAGGACACTGCCGCGAGCAGGCCGCAGATGACCAAGCGATAGCTTGCATGCGGGGACGCCCGCGGGAGGACTCCGAACGCGACCCCCAGGGCGAGGGCCCACCACGCGACCAGGAAGACCTCCTGGCGAACGACGATGTCGTAACCGGCATCCTTAAGGGCAAGGAAGCTGACAAGCGCAGCCGCCATCAAGAAGCAGATCGCCTGCTCAGTTTCGCTGGCCGGCCCGATGCGAGAATGGCTGCTCCGCAGCCTCGTGCGGGGGCGACGTTTCCTCGCCTCGTGAACTATCAAAACTTGGCTACCCTGGGAGGACGCAGGAGGCCGATCGAGAAGAAGTGCAACATGTCGTCCGCAGGAAGGGTATATTTCAGGCTAGCTTCGGCGCGGCTGAAGTCAAGAACCCGGCCGTCGGGCCGAAGAAAGTGCAACCAGTGTCAAGATTGACAACAACCGAACGCCATCGCACTCTGACGTGGGCCTTCGCGCTTGCGATGCTCACCTCGCTCGGCTTTGCTTTGATTGCCTCGCAGCCTGCCGCTGCTCAGCTTCCACCCATCTGCGAGGAGTACCCAGACCTTCCCCAATGTGAGTTGCCTGACGAGGAAGAGCCTCCCGGCGACAATGACGGAAACGGGAACAACGGGGACAACGGGGGGACCGGAGACACAGACGGCAACCTGCCGTTCACGGGTTACCCCATGACCCCCCTCCTCATGCTCGTGATCGTCCTGTTCGCTACCGCAATCGCGATTCGCGGCTACACCGCGATTCGCAAGCGACTCTCAACAGAGCGCGGTCCGAACCACTATCTGTAGAAATCGGGAGGGGCGTTCCCTCGCCGACTCTGCAAGGACCCGGCGCCGTATCCGGTTCCCATTTGCGCTGCAGTGAATGGTCCTCTAGCCTTGGCTGCCTGGCCAACGTAGGTAGCCGAGATAGAGGGGATGGAGCTTGGCTGAACGCATAAAAGAACTGAGATCGCTCGAGGTAGTCGCGCTGCCTGAGCGACGCACAAGTGGAGACACTCGCCTCAGAGACAGCCCAGGCGATCGCAACGGCGGCGAGTTTTCGGACGTCAAATCGCTCGTCCAGGGTCGAGACACCAGATTCCGCCGGGCGCTCGGCCTCGCCGACGCCTTTGCCATTTCGACGGCGCTCGCCTTCGCGTCGCTGGCCGTAGGCGACGATCGCCTGCGAATTGCAGCGCTGGCTGCTCCATTCGTCGTCGTCCTGCTTGCAAAGGCAATGGGTCTCTACGACAGGGATGCTCACCTTCTGCACAAGACGACCCTGGACGAGGTCCCCTCCCTCTTCGGCCTCGCCACCTTGGTGACGCTTCTCCTATGGCTTGCCGATGGTGCAGTCGTTGAGGGGAACATCGACCGTGGGCAGGTCGTCGCGATGTGGGGATCCCTCTTCCTTGGTTTGATAGTCCTCCGCCCGATGGCGCGTTCGCTGGCCCGAGCGACCACGCCCGTCGAGCGCTGCTTGTTCGTCGGCGACGAGCCGAGCGCCGAGCGGCTCCGTGAAAAGCTCGCATCATTACGCGCGGTCAAGGCCGAGCTTGTGGGGTGGCAGCCCTCCATTGCCGAGGCAGAAGATGAGGCCGAGCGAGTTCGAGCCCTGGCCAACTCAAGCCAGGTGCACCGTGTGATTCTGGGACCACGCCCGGGAGACTCAGAGGATCTCTTGGATGCGGTTCGGCGCGTCAAGGCCAGCGGCTTCAAAGTCAGCGTGCTCCCCGATATCGCGCGAGTCGTGACCTCACGTCCGGACCTGGATCGGCTCAACGGACTCACTCTCCTGGGTGTGCCGGAGTTCGAGATCACGTTGTCCTCGCGACTCATCAAACGATCGTTCGATGTCACCGGCTCGGTGCTGGCGTTGCTCGTCCTGTCGCCTGCGCTTTTGCTTACGGCCCTCGCCGTGAAGCTTGGTTCGCGTGGGCCAGTGTTCTTCCGTGGCGCCCGCGCCGGCCGTGATGGCGAACCATTCATGATCCTGAAGTTTCGGAGCATGGTCAACGGAGCCGATGAGATGCGTGATGACCTCCGCCATCTCACAGCGGGCGCAGAGCAAACCTTCAAGATCGAGGACGACCCGCGCGTCACTCGCGTCGGCCGTGTCATTCGAAGTCTCCACCTCGACGAATTGCCTCAACTCTGGAATGTGTTGAAGGGGGAGATGTCGCTCGTGGGTCCTCGGCCGCTGCCACTCGAAGAGGATCGGCGCATCCAAGGCTGGCACCGACGGCGACTTGACATTCGGCCGGGCATCACGGGGCCTTGGCAGATCCTCGGGTCGTCCCGGATCCCGTTACGCGAGATGGTAAAGCTCGACTATCAGTACGTCGAGAACTGGTCCCTGTGGAACGACATCGAGATTCTGCTTCTGACGATCGGCCACGTGGCGAGGCGAAGCGGGATCTAACCTGAGGTTGAGAGGTCTCCTCTTGGCCCTCCGGTTGTCTGTTGACAACGCTGGCAGGTGGGAAGTACCGTTCCGTGACCTTGCGACGAGGGGGAAGTACGACAGGATGTCAACGGCGCGATCTTGTGCGCTTGGGGGTCCCCTTGATCGGGGTCTGTCTCCTCTTGGGCGGGCCCGCCCTTGCCACCGCGGCGGCGCCGCCCCAGTCGTTCCCCGGGACCCCGAACCCCGGTGGAAGCGAGGCGATAGATGTACCGATTCCGCCGCCCAATGGGAAGTACTTCGGCTTCATAGATAACTCCGCGGGCGCCGACTGGCAGCTCATTTCCGCGTCTGATTACGCGCAGATGTCCCTCCCCGTCGGCGCCAATGCGCACAGACTCAATCTCGACTGGCGCTGGCTAGAGCGCACACGTGACGAGTGGACCGAGGGGACATGGGACCTCTACGAAGAGGCTTACGACGAATTATTGGCCGAGGGGATCAAGCCGATCCTCAACATTGGATTTGCTCCGGTCTGGGCACGGGAATCGGGAGAGCCTCAGCTTTGCGGCTCGGCAGACTGCAGATATCCCCCGGCGCAATGGGCGAATGAGGAATGGGCTGAGTTCGCGGCTGAGGTCGCAAGACGTTTCCCCGCAGGCGTCATCGAGGTCTGGAACGAGCCGAACATTCCTCAGTTCTGGAAGTCGGGCCCGGACCCGCAGCGATTTGCAGAGATCCTGGACTTCGCGCATGACGCCGTCAAGTCCGTACGGCCTTCGATGAAGGTCCTTGCTGGGGGTATCAACAACAACACGACGTCTTATGGGGGCACGGCGACCACCGGCCCGGCGATCCCACTCCGCGATTTCCTCGACCAAGCCTATGGCGCGCACCCCAGCATCAAGCACAACATGGATGCGCTCTCAGTTCACACGACTTCGCAGGAATTGACATACGGAGCCGGCTACCTGCTCGCAAAGGTCTTCGACGACGTTAGGGACATGAAGGCCAAGTACGACGACTCTGCCCGACGCATCTGGGTGACCGAGGCTGGGCTGTCAACGACGGGCCCGACTCCGCGCACTTTGCAGGAGCAGGCTGACGGCTTGCTGCGGCAATATCGGCGCTTCATGACGATGAAGGACGTTGATGCGATGCTGATCAACGCTCTGGTCGAGCTCTCCGCAGTCCCGGCTTCAAACGTCAACCGCGGCTACGGATTCCGCCTGCACAATCCCGGCTTTCCTGTGAAGCCCGTGTATTGCGCTTTCTCCAATCGGGGTCCGGGACCCGCTGTTGCTGGGTGCCCACCGCTTTGGGAGCCCGTCATTCCCGCAGGCTCCGAAGCGGGTGAGATCGACCCAGACATAGACCCGGACGATCCGGGTGACCCGGACGATCCGGGTGACCCGGATGACGACGGGGACGAGCTCAGCGCCGAGTGCCAGGCCAAGATCGCGAAGCTAAAGGCACGGAAGGCAAAACTAAAGACCAAGCGCGCCGTATACCAGCCGTATGCCACCCAAGGGCACAAGCCCTCACAGCGGGCCGTGAAGCGCCTCACACGCCGTATCGGTGACACGCGACAGGACATTCGTAAGATCAAACGATCGTGCGAACGAATCTGAAGTATCTTGCGCCGACTCTCCTTACGGTCTGTCTGCTGGTCTTGTCAAGCGCCAACGCCGCTTCGGCGGCCTGCTCTGGGTCGGGCGAGGAAGTCAAATCTCTTAACAAGAACAAGGCAAGGGCTGCCCTCATCTGCCTATTCAACAATGAACGAGGCGGTCGAGGTGACCTCAAGCACAACGATCAACTTGAAGAAGCAGCACAAAAACACACCGACACAATGCGCTCAGAGCAATGCTTCTCGCACGATTGCCCGGGCGAGCCAGCGTTAAAGGAACGCGTTCGCCGTACCGGGTACCTACGTGGCGCGTCTGATCCGCAGCTGGGGGAGGTCCTCAAGTTCGCCGCGGATGAGATAACCCCCCGGGAGATGGTCAATGAATGGATGCGAAGCGACGCTCACGAGGCGCTTATTTTGAGAAACAGCTTCGAGGACGCGGGAGCCGGCATAAGCGTGAAGGACAATTCGATTCTCGCCACTGTTGTTCTCGGTCACAAGTAGCCGGTTCTACATCTCATCGGGCGCCGAGACACCTAGCAACTCCAGCGCTTCCGCGATAACGCGCTGTGTTGCCCTGCACACGTTTACTCGAGCGGCCTCCAGTCCTTCGATGCCGGTGTGCTGGTCCGCATCAACGACTCGGCAATCCCGGTAGAACGAGTGAAAATCGGCCGCGACAGCCATCGCGTATGCGCAGATTCGATGTGGAGCTCGTCTCTCCGCGGCAAACCGCACCTCGCCCGGAAACTCCAGGAGCCTCCTGATGAGCGCCTTCTCCGTGGGTGCGCAGGGCACCTCTTGTAGTTGCTCCCCTGCAACCGCGTTGGACCGGCTAAGAATCCCGGCAATGCGTGCGTGGGCGTACTGGACGTAGTAGACGGGATTCTCCTGAGACTCCTCTCGCGCCAGTTCCAGGTCCAGATCTATGACCGTGTCGTTCGAACGCTGGAGAAGGAAGAACCGTGCTGCATCCGCTCCGATGTCGTCGATCAGCTCATCAAGCGCGACGAACTCACCCTTGCGCTTCGACATGCGAGAACGCTCTCCACGCTCAACGACGTTCACGAGTTGCATGATCGGCGCCTCGTAGCGATCCGGATCACCGCTGAGCATCCCTACCGCAGCCTTCATTCGCGGCACGTAGCCGTGATGGTCGGCGCCAAGCGGCACGATCATCTGCTGGGCTCCGCGATTGAGCTTGTCCCGGTGATACGCGATGTCGGACGCAAAATAGGTCGGTTCCCCATCAGAACGAACCAGTACGCGGTCCTTGTCGTCTCCCCAGTCGGAGGTGCGCAACCATAGGGCTCCGTCCGACTCGTATGAGTGGCCGTTGGATCCGAGTTCGTCGAGCGTCGCCTGGAGCGCACCCTTTTGGTGAAGTGCTTTCTCAGAAGACCACGCGTCGAAATGCACCGAGAACCGATCGAGGGTCGCCTCGATCCTCGATCGCATTACTTCGGTTCCAGCGCGAGCGAGCCCGTCGAGATCGCCCGAGCTGATACCTGCGGTTGCCAACTCCTCGCCGAGCTCGGCTATGTATTCGCCTGAGTACCCGTCCTGAGGTAGCTCGCGACCATCCATCTGGGCCGCAATCGATGCGGCAAATGAGCGTATCTGGGTTCCGGCGTCATTGAGGTAGTACTCGCGGGACACCGCCTGCCCACCCATCTCGATGATGCGAGCCAGGGAATCTCCGAACGCGGCACCTCGCCCCCCCGCGGCGGTCAGGGGACCAGTGGGATTGGCGGAAACGAACTCGAGGAGCACCGCCGGTGGCTTTTCCGGTCCTGAGCCGAACCTCTCGGCAGAGAGGATCTGCGAAACGCCACCACGATGCCAGGCATCTGACAAGAACACGTTGACAAACCCCGGCCCAGCCACATCGATGTGCTCGATTTCCGTGGCCAGCAGCTCTTGAAGCCTCTTGGCAAGATCGGCCGCGATCTCCCTCGGCTGCTTCCCGAGGCCCGGCGCTAGAAGCATGGCGGCGTTGGTCGAATAGTCGCCCTGATCAGCGCGCTTCGGCCGTTCGATCGTCGGCTGCTGAGTCGTCTCGCCGATCGATACGACCGCAGTCTCCACCGACGAGCGAAAGTCTGAGAACGGATCGGCGCGCATCGGATCGCGAGTGTACGCGGACAAATAGGCTGCGAGAGTGCGCTCATTGGTTACTGGCGGTGCTGGATTCATCGGTTCGAACCTCGTGGACGCCCTCGTCGAGCTTGGAGACGAGGTGGTCGTTCTCGACGATCTCTCCTCCGGCACGCGGTCAAACCTCGACACGGCCACTGAGCGCGGTGCCCAACTGGCGGAAGGCGACGTCTCCGATGTAGGCACGGTTGAGGCTGTCTTCGAAACGCACACACCCCAGCGGGTGTTCCACCTTGCCGCACAGATCGATGTCAGAGCATCGGTTAAGGACCCCGCCTTCGACCTCGGCGTGAACGCGGGCGGCACGATCAACCTTCTGTGCGCTGCTGCGAACGCCGGCTGCGAACGCTTTCTCTTTGCCTCGACCGGTGGTGCGATCTACGGCGAGGGCATGGGACTGGAACTGCCGCTTCCAGAGACCGCCGATCGCCGCCCGGACGCTCCCTATGGGATGTCGAAGCTAACGGCCGAGGGCTACCTCGATCTCTACAACAGGCTCTACGGTCTGTCGACGGTGGCGTTGCGACTCGGCAACGTCTATGGACCTCGCCAAGACCCCCACGGCGAGGCAGGCGTAGTAGCGATCTTCTGTGGTGCACTTCTGGAGGGCTCGACCCCAAAGGTGTTTGGGGATGGCGAGCAGACCCGGGATTACGTGTTTGTGGGCGATGTCGTGAACGCGTTCATCGCCGCATCGGAGAGCGACCTGACGGGGGCCGTCAACATCGGAACAGGTCGCGAGGCGAGTGTGTTCGACGTCGGCAATGCCATCGCCACGGCCTACGGAACTAGATTCGAACCCGAGATGGCCGGCCCCAGGGCAGGTGAAGTGCAGCGCATTGCCATCGGGTCCGAGCTGGCCCGAGAGCGACTGGGGTGGGCGCCCAAGACCTCCCTCGAGGACGGACTCCGGCTTACGGCCGAATGGGCTCGAGACGTGGCTTCATAGGCCTCTGCCGAGGTGCATGGACGGATGACGGAGCATAGAACCAATTCTCTCATTGCTTGGCGTGGGCGTGCCGATCTACGTCCAGATGGGACGAATTTTCAACAGACTGACTTGCTGCCTCGGAACGATGGCCTTGGCAGTCGCTCTCACGGGAGCCGCTGCCAGCGTCGCGCAGGCGGGCTGTCCGCACGCCGGCGACCAAGTCAACCGGATGTCAAAAGAGTCAACTCGAGACGCAATCGTCTGTCTTTTCAACAAGGAGCGCGGTCTAAATCTGAAAGAGAACGGCAGGCTAGAGCAATCTGCCCAGACTCACAGCGCAGTGATGCGTAGCAAGGAATGCTTTGCTCACGATTGTCCCGGTGAGCCATCGCTGTTGGCGCGAATCGCGAAAACTGGATACCTCAAGGGAGCTGCCGATCCGGCGGTGGGCGAGATCCTGAAGTACGCGGTTGACTACATCACTCCTGGTCAGATGGTGGACGAATGGATGCGAAGCTCCCCACACGCCGCCGTCATCACGAAGTCAACCTACGAGGACGTTGGTGTGGGTCTCAGCGTGAAGAATGGATCGATTCTGGCAACTGCACACTTCGGCCATCGCTGAGCGGAAAGAGCCGGTCTACTAGCGATCCTCCCACGCCCGCGCGGACCCGATCCGCTCGAGCGTGGTCGGGTGCGTACCGAAAAGGGCTGTCACCCAAGCTGGCGGATCGACGTCTGAGAGGTTTTTTCCCGCGAGCCGGACCTGAAGATCCACGAGTCCCTGCGGGTCGTCCGTGATTCGCAGCGCGAACGCGTCGGCGCTCGCCTCAACCTCTCGCGAGAGTTGATTGGCAGGGACGTTAGCCGCGAAGGACACAACTGCGATCGCCAGCAACAGCGCCGGTACCGCCGCCGCGGAACCCGGCTCCGCCGCTGACCGGCGCGACAGCGAACCCGAGAGCTCGCGGACAAGCAACAGCCCCAGCGGGGTGACGAGCGCGGCGAACAGGATTCCGCGCGGGATGTCCGAGTGGGCCACATGCCCGAGCTCATGTGCGACCACCGATTCCAGCTCGGGCTCGCTGGTCCCGTCGATCAGCGTGTCGTAGAGCACGACGCGCTTCGTAGGCCCGATGCCGGCGACGTAGGCGTTAAGTGCCGTGCTGCGGCGGCTGGCATCGACGCGATAGACGTCACCAACCTCCACGCCCGCTCGCTCGCCGAGCTCGACGACATTGGCGCGAAGCTCGCTGGACTGCGGAAGCTCATCGAAGTCGTTGAACCGAGGGGCGATCAGGATGGGGGCGAGCAGGCTCATCGCGGCGCCGTAGCCGACGACCACGATCGATCCCGGGATCCACCAGCGGTGAGGCGAGCGGCGGATCAACGCCGAGAGAGCGGCGGCCCCGGCCCCGGCCATGATGGCGCCGATCGCAAGGCCCTTGGCCTGGTCGCCCAGCCACGGCCCGAGTGTCTGGGTCGAGAGGCCGACATCGACGGATCGCTCGTGCGCAGCGAGCGTCATCGGGAACGCCGCGACCTCCGCGACCACGACCACCAGGACTCCGGCAGCGGCTGTGCCCAGCACGCTTCGCGACGAGAGTCGAGCGAGGAGGTCGCGGGCGCCCTGGGGGCGGCCGACCGCGAGCGCGCCGATGACGAGGGCCTGAGCGGCGAGGCCGCCCACCAAGAGGACCCGCTGGCCCTCCCGGAAATCAGTGGCGCGCTCGAGCTCCGCGGGATCGAAGTAGTCGCCGGCTTCGACGGCCTGCGGCGGGATCCCCTCCTCGGACGGCGCAAGCAGCAGAACAGCCCCCTCAGCCACGACGATGAGCGCCGCGAAGCACAGCCCCGCGCGCGCCGCCTGAGAGCCCGAGATCCGGCGACGGAGGCCCGAAATAGCCATCCGCTCCTACGATAGTCCGCCCGTATGAAGGTTGCCGTCATCTCCGACATCCACGCGAACCTGCCTGCCTTCGAGGCCGTCCTGGCCGAGATCGACCGGGATCCGCCGGACGAGCTCTGGTGCCTGGGCGACGTGGTCGGCTACGGCGCGCAACCGAACGAGTGCTCCAGCATCGTCGCCGAGCGGGCCGATCTGTGCCTGGCGGGGAACCACGACCTCGCGGCGCTGGGCGCGCTGGACATCTCGTCGTTCTCGCCGGCAGCGGCGGAGGCTGCGATTTGGACCCGCGGCAAGCTCGACGACGACTCGCGCACCTTTCTCGAGAGCCTGAAGCCAACCGACGAGTCCCGGGATGTGGCCGTCTACCACGCCTCGCCCCGTGACCCCATCTGGGAATATGTCCTATGGCCCGATCAGGCGGGCGCGTGCATCGCGCGCCAGGCAAGCCGTGTGGCCATGGTCGGCCACTCCCACGTTGCCCTCTGCTTCCGGGCCGACGATGACGGCGACGTGGACGCGACGCAGGGCGCCCAGGTCGCCGCGGGAACCACGCTCGATGTCGGCGAGGGCCGATGGCTTCTCAACCCCGGCAGCGTCGGCCAGCCGCGAGACGGCGACCCTCGGGCAGCCTGGCTCACCCTCGATACGGAGGCCTGGACGGCCGCCTACGCGCGCATCGAGTACCCGGTTGACAAAGCGGCCGAGTCAATCATCGAAGCGGGCCTCCCCGAGCACCTCGGGCGACGCCTGGCGGTCGGGCAATGAGGCCCAGGGGACTACATAGACTCGCTCGTGTGCTGGGGAAACGCGCAACACTGGGCGCGATGAGCACGATTGTGTGCGCCACTGTGCTTGCCGCGTGCGGAGGCGGCGACGAGGTCGACGAAGGAACCATCCCTTTGCAGACGGGGGAAAACATCGTCACAAAGCTTGATGAAGTCCAGTCGCAGGTAGACGACGGCGAGTGCGATACCGCCGAGGCCACTGCTGCTCAGATCCAGGCTGCTATCGCCGGCATCAACACCGTCAAAGGCGAGCTCGAAGAGACCCTTGTGGAAGCGAGTGGCAAGCTTGTCACGCTCGTTCGCGACGATTGTGTGCCTGCCGAGGAGCCCCCGGATGAGACTGGCGGCGCGACCGGCGAGGAAGGCGTGGCGCCCTGATGGCAGGTCCTGGCAGCAGCCTCATTTCCGACCGCTACGAGCTGGGTGACCGCCTGGGCTCCGGCGGCATGTCGACCGTCTACGGGGCGACCGACCGGGTGCTCGAGCGCACGGTCGCGGTGAAGATCCTCGCCGAGCATCTCTCCGACGATGAGAAGTTCGTCGCGCGCTTCCGCCGTGAGGCGCTCGCCGTGGCGCGCCTCATCCATCCCAACATCGTCCAGGTCTATGACACGGGCGTCGATCACGACCGCCACTACATCGTCATGGAATATGTCGAAGGCCGCTCGGTTGCGCAGCTGCTCCAGCGCCAGGGAAAGCTCGGCTCAGAGGTTGCCGTCTCGATCGGCGTGCAGTCCTGCGCGGGCTTGGAGTACGCGCACCGCCAGGGCATCATCCACCGCGACGTGAAGCCGGGCAACCTGATGGTGATCGGCGGCCCGGCCGGACGCCAAACTCAGGGCTCGCACGATCCGCAGACTGACGAGATGACGGTCAAGCTGACGGACTTCGGCATCGCTCGAGCGGCCGAGCAGACTCGGATCACCCAGGTCGGATCCGTCGTGGGCACGGCCGCCTATCTCGCCCCCGAACAGGCGCGCGGCGGCGAGGCGACCCCCGCCGCTGACGTCTATGCCCTGGGCGTCGTGATCTACCAGATGCTCACGGCGCGCCTTCCTTGGGAGGGCTCGAGCCTCGCCGAGCTCGCGATCCGCCGCGAGTCCGAAAGCCCCCTCCCTCCCACCTCCTACGACGCGGCGGTGCCCGAGACGCTCTCGACCGCCGTGCTGCGCGCGCTGGAGGGAGAGGTGGACCATCGCTACTCCACGGCCAAGGAGTTCTCTGCCGCCCTGCGCGCGGGCATCTCCGGTCGCGAGCCGCCGGTCGCCTCCGACGAGATGCCAACCCGGGCGCTCATCGCCGGCGGCGCTGCAACAGCCGCCACGCGGGCAATGGACTCGCCCGACATCGCAACGCCGATCTCGCCCGAGCCGGCCTACCGCCCGCCCCGCCGGGCCGCTGCGGCGCCCGCACCAGCCCCAGTCCAGGCGCAGAAGCCTTCGGGCGGCTCCCGGTTCCTGCGCGCGCTTGGAGTGCTCTTCCTGGTCGCGATCCTGGCGGCCGTGATTGCCATCGTCGTCCTTGTCCTCACCGACGCCGGGCAAAACACCGACCTCGGCGACTTCATCTCGGACGAGATCAACGATCAGATCGACAAGCTCAAGGAGCTTGTCGGCGACAACACCCAGTAGGGGTCAGGCGCTCCAGGGCGCAGCGCCGGCCAAACCGGCGCTGCGGTACTCCTCGTAGCGACCCGCCGCGATTGCCTCGCGCGCGCCCCGCACCAGACGCTCCAGATAGGTCAGGTTGTGCAGGGTCAGAAGCCGGACCGCCGTCAGCTCCTCTGCGCGGGTCAGGTAGTGGAGGTACGCGCGAGTGTGGCGGGCGCACGCCGGGCACGGGCAACCCTCGACGAGCGGGGCCTCGTCCGCGGCCAGGTCAGGCGAGCGTACGTTCATGCGGAAGCGATCGTCTGGCAGCGGCGCGAGCGCCACGCCATGCCTTCCCAGGCGTGTGGGCACCGCGCAGTCGAACACGTCGATGCCCAGGCCGATGAAGTTGAGGAGGTCGTCGGGCTCGCCGATCCCGAGCAGGTGCTTCGGCGCATCGACCGAGAGGAGCGGCGTGGTCAACTCAAGCACGCCCGCCATCTCGTCCTTGTCGCGACCGAGCGTGCCACCGATCGAGATGCCGTCGATCGCCGCGGCGCTCACGCGCTCGGCTGAGCTCCGGCGAAGCTCCTCATGGACGCCGCCTTGGACGATCCCGAACACCGCTTGGCCTGGAGGCCCCTCGCTCTCGTGCCACTTGAGGCAACGATCGAGCCAGCGGTGCGTCCGCTCTGTCGATCGCGCCGTGTAGTCGAGGTCGGCGTGGTACGGAGTGCACTCGTCGAAGACCAGCGCGATGTCGGAGCCGAGGGCGGCCTGGATGCCCATCGACTCCTCGGGGCCCATGAAGCGCTCGACCCCGTCCAGGTAGGAACGGAAGCGGACTCCCTCCTCGGCGATGTCGAGGATCGCGCCGTGGTTGCCCGCGCTGCCGCGCCGGCCCTTGATCTCGTCGGCGACGTTGCCGTGCGCGAGCGAGAAGACCTGGAAGCCGCCCGAGTCCGTGATGATCGCCCGGTCCCAGTTCATGAACTTATGCAAACCACCGAGCGAGCGGATGTGCTCGTGGCCGGGACGCAGGTCGAGGTGGAAGGTGTTACCGAGAACCATCTCGTAGCCGAGCGCCGCTACCTCGTCGGTATCGAGTCCCCTGACCGCGCCTGTCGTAGCCAGCGGGATGAAGGCCGGAGTGACGACTTCACCGTGTTGGGTCACGAGCTTGCCTGCGCGGGCAGTCCCATCGCGCGCCTCAATCTCGAAGCTGAGGCGGTTTGGATCCTGGCGCATCGCTACGGGGAGACGAGCGAGCGGCCCGTCATCTCAGCGGGCTGATCGATCCCCAGTAGGTCGAGAGCGGTGGGAGCCACGTCGGCGAGGATCCCGCCGTCGTCGAGCTGCACGCCCTGCGCGGTGACGATGAACGGCACCGGGTTCGTGGAGTGCGCGGTGTTGGGCGAGCCGTCGGGCTCGAGCATGTTGTCGGCATTGCCGTGGTCGGCGGTCACGATCAGCGCTCCGCCGCTCTCGTGCACCGCTGCGACGACGCGGCCGAGGCACTCATCAACGGCTTCAACCGCTTTGACCGCCGCCGGGATCACGCCGGAGTGACCGACCATGTCGGGGTTCGCGAAGTTCAGGATGCCGAAGCGCGGCGAGGCTTCCTTCCAACCGTCGATGAACGCATCGGCGGCCGCGCCCGCGCTCATCTCGGGCTTCTCGTCGTAGGTGGCGACCTCGCGTGGCGACTCGACGAGGCGACGCTCCTCCCCCTCCCACTCCTCCTCGCGGCCGCCGTTGAAGAAGTAGGTGACATGCGCGTACTTCTCGGTCTCGGCGACGTGGAGCTGGCCCGCGCCTTCTCCCGCCAGGACTTCCGCCAGTGTCGTATCGGGCGTCTTGGGCGGGAAGGCGATCGGGTAAGGCCAGCCCTCGCGGTACTGGGTAAGTGTGGTGAGCTCGAATTCCGGAGCCCCCGAGCGCGAGAACTCATCGAAGCCCGGCTCGGCAAGGGAGCGGACGAGCTGGCGGGTGCGATCCGGGCGGAAGTTGAAGTGGATGAGGACATCGCCGGGTGCCATGCCGTCGTAGTCGCCGATCACGGCCGGCTTGATGAACTCGTCGGTCTCGCCCCCATCATGCGCGGACTTCACGGCCTCCTCCGCCGTTGCGGCGCGCACGCCCTGTGCGTGCACCAGAGCGTCGTAGGCGAGCTTGGTGCGCTCCCAGCGGGTATCGCGGTCCATCGCGTAGTAGCGGCCGCTGACGGTCCCCACACGCCCCGCGTGCCGCAGCCACCGCTCCAGCTCCGGGATGTACCCGGCCGATGACTTGGGCAGGGTGTCGCGGCCGTCCGTGAAGGCGTGGACTACGAGGTCCGGGACGCCCTCGCGGGCGGCGAGCTCGATCAGCGCCTCGATGTGCTCCCACCCCGAGTGGACGCCGCCGTCGGAGACGAGGCCCATCAGGTGCAACCGGCCGCGCGGCGACTCGCGTGCCGCCTTGCATGCCGCGACGAGCGCCTCGTTCTCGAAGAAGGAGCCGTCGGCGATCGCGTCGTCGATTCGCGCGAGGTCCTGCTTGACCACGGCTCCGGCGCCCAGGTTCATGTGCCCGACCTCCGAGTTGCCCATCTGCCCGTCGGGCAGCCCGACGTCGCGCCCAGACGCCGAGAGCTGCGTATGCGCGTATCCGGCCCAAAGCTCGTCGAAGATCGGTGTGTCGGCCTGGGAGATCGCGTTGCCGGGTCCGCCGGGGGCGAGGCCCCAGCCATCCAGGATCACCAGCGCCACGGAGGGCGCGGGCAGGTCGCCGGGTCCGGGTGGAAGGCTCACGCCGCTTCGCAGATCGCCAGGAAGTCCGCAGGCTCGAGGCTTGCCCCGCCCACGAGGGCGCCGTCGATCTCATCCCGACCGAGGAGCTCCTCGGCGTTATCGGGCTTGACCGACCCGCCGTACAGGATCCGAATCTGCGCGGCGGCCTCCTCATCGCGCTCGGCGACAATCGAGCGAGCGAATCCAACCGCTTCCTCGGCCTGTTCAGGCGATGCAGTCTTGCCCGTCCCGATCGCCCAGATCGGCTCGTAGGCGATCACGATCAGCGGCAGGTGCTGGTCTTCGACCTGCTCGAGGTCGGCCTCGAGCTGCCTGCGAAGCACGTCTTCGGTGAGCCCTTCTTCGCGCTCCTCATCCGACTCCCCCACGCACAGGATCGGCTGGAGCTCGGCGCGCAGCGCGGTGACGAGCTTGTGTGCGAGAGCTTCGTCCGTCTCGGCGAACAGCGCGCGGCGCTCCGAGTGGCCAAGGATCACTGCCTCGACCCCGATGGAGGTCAGCATCGAAGCCGAGATCTCGCCGGTGTATGCGCCGGAGTCTGCCTCGTGCATGTTCTGGGCCGCGACCTTGACCGGGCTTCGCCTGCAGCGCTCCACCGCTGTCACTAGAGACGTGAACGGCGGGCAGATCACGACGTCGGTGTCTCCGAGGTCGCCGATGTCCCCGAGGAAGCGGTCGAGGAAGTCCTCGGTCTCCTCCACGGTCTTCTGCATTTTCCAGTTTGCCGCCAGATACGGCCTGCGCTCGCTCATGTCACGTCCTTTTCGTTGTTCCCATCATTGTGAGCGAGCGCGGCAACGCCAGGCAGCTCCTTGCCCTCCAACAGCTCGAGCGACGCGCCGCCGCCGGTCGAAAGCCAATCCACGTCCTGATCCAGGCCGAACGCCACGAGCGCGGCGGCGGAGTCTCCACCTCCGACAACTGTGTGGCCCGGCGCCTTGGCAACAGCCTGGGCGACAGTGCGAGTACCGCCTGCGAACGGGTCCATCTCGAACGCTCCCATCGGGCCGTTCCAAAGGACGGCGCCCGCCGCCTCGATCGACTCGGCGTAGCGCTTCGAGGTCTCCGGCCCGATGTCGAGGCCCATCCAGCCATCCGGCACCTCGATCCCCTTGATCTCCTTGCGCTCAGCGTCAGCGCTGAACGAGTCGCCGATCACGAGGTCCGTCGGTAGTAGAAGCTCGCAATCCGAGCGTTCCGACTTCTCGAGGAGCTTCTCGGCCAGGGGCACGTCCTCTTCGGCGAGAAGCGAGTCGCCAATGCCAACGCCTCGCGCCTTGAAGAACGCGAAGCACATCGCGCCGCCGATCAGGACCTTGTCCGCCATTTGGAGGAAGCGGTCAAGCACGCCGATCTTGTCCGACACCTTGGCCCCTCCGAGGACCACGACCAGGGGCCTCTGCGGATCGTCGCGGAGCGCGGTCAGCTCGGAGAGCTCGCGCTCGAGCAGGAGGCCTGCGTAGGCGGGAAGGAGGTGCGCCACGCCCTCGGTCGTAGCGTGAGCACGATGCGCTGCGCCGAACGCGTCATTTACATAGAGGTCGGCAAAGTCGGCGAGGGCCGCGGCGAGGTCCGGGTCGTTCTCCGTCTCCCCCTTCTCCCAGCGGCTGTTCTCGAGCAGGAGCACCTGCCCGGACTCGAGCGCGTCTGCCGCTGCAGAGACATCGGCTCCCACCACGCCAGGGGCGAGCTCCACGGGCACGCTGAGGTGCCTTGCCAGCCGATCCCGCACGGGTCGCATCGAGAGCTCATCGCGGCCCTCCGGCCGGCCGAGATGCGAGACGAGAACGACGCTCGCGTCCCTTTTCAAGAGCAGCTGGACCGTTGGCAGGGCCGCGCGAATGCGGGTGTCGTCCGTGATCTCGCCGTCGGCGAGAGGCACGTTCAAGTCAGCACGGACCAGGACGCGCTTGCCCTCGGCCGGCGCCTCCCGGACGCTGCGAAAGCCTTGGGCCAACCTGCGCGTTACCCGAGGACCTTGGTGGCGAGCTCGACGACCCGGTTCGAGTAGCCCCACTCGTTGTCGTACCAGGAGACGGCCTTCACCATGGTGCCCTCCATGACCATCGTCTGGCCGGCGTCGAAGATCGACGAGTGCGGGTCCTTGACGATGTCGGTCGAGACGATCTCATCCTCGGTGTAGGAGAGGATCCCTTGGAGCGGGCCCTCCGCGGCTTCCTTCATGGCGGCGTTGATCTCCTCCTTCGAGGTCTCTTTGCCGACGACGGCGACAAGGTCGACGACCGAGCCCGTGGCGACTGGGGCCCGCATCGCGAAGCCGTTGAGGCGCCCCTCGAGCTCGGGCAGGACCAGGCCGACGGCCTTGGCTGCGCCCGTGGTCGTCGGGATCAGGTTGAGCGCCGCGGCGCGGGCTCGCCGCAGGTCCGAGTGCGGCATGTCCTGAAGCCGCTGATCCGCCGTGTAGGCGTGGATCGTCGTCATAAGCCCGTGCTCGATGCCGACCGCGTCATTGATGACCTTCGCGATCGGCGCCAGGCAGTTGGTCGTGCACGAAGCGTTCGAGATGATGTGGTGTGAGTCAGCGTCGTAAGCGGAGTCGAAGTTCACGCCGAGCGCGACAGTCACATCGGGCTCGGTGGCCGGCGCCGAGATGATGACCTTCTTCGCACCCGCGTCCAGGTGCTTCTTCGCGTCGTCACGCTTGGTGAAGAGTCCGGTCGACTCGATCACGACGTCCACGCCGATGTCGCCCCAGGGCAGGTCGGCGGGGTTGCGCTCCTCGAAGACCTTGATCTCCTTGCCGTCGACCGCGATCGCGCCGCCGCCCTCGGTGACTTCGCCCGGGAAGCGGCCCAGGATCGAGTCGTACTTCAGGAGGTGGGCGAGGGTTGCGTTGTCGGTGATGTCGTTGACAGCCACGATGTCGATGTCCGCGTCGGACTCGTGCGCTGCCCTGAAGAGATTGCGCCCGATGCGCCCGAACCCGTTGATGCCGACCTTGACTGCCATGTCTCGTTTCCTCCTGGTTGGTTTCTTAAGTTTCTAGTGAGCGCCGACTGCGATCTCGATCCGGTTGCCGTCCGGGTCGAGGAGGTAGGCGGAGTAGTAGGTAGCACCGTATTCGGGGCGCTGTCCTGGGGGTCCATCGTCCTTGCCGCCATTCTCGACGCCTCCCTCCCAGGCGCCCTTGACACCTGAGATCCCAGGTGAAGCGAAGCAGATGTGCCCGCTTCCAGAACTTGGGGCATGACGGGTCGAGGCAAAGAAGACGGGGCGCACGATGCCCCAGCCGATCTGATCGTCCGACTCGACGTGGCGTCGCCAGCCGAGCGCGCCCACGACGGAGTCGTAGAACCGCCCGCTTCGCTCCAACTCGGAGACCTCGACACTCACGTGGTGGATCACTCAGAAGAATCTATTCAGTGGCTAGCCGCGAGGCGCCCAGCGGAAGAAGCGCATCGCGAGGAGCAGGCCGCCCACTCCCCACAGCGCCACGATGCCGAGGTTGCCCCACTCGAATCCGGCGCCCGTCGTCGCGGGATCAAACGCCGTGAACAACGCTTCGAAGAAATTGCGGATCGGGAACACGGAGGCGACGTCGAGCACTCCATCAGGGATCTCCGTGTCGGGGATGAACACCCCGGAGAGGAAGTACAGGGGGAGGACCGCGACATTCGTGATCGCGGGCGCGGCATCTTCGCTGGGGATCACGGCGGTCAGGGCGAAGCCCAGGCACGAAAACGAGGCGGCGCCGACCAGGATTGCCACCAACAGCGCTGGGGCCGTCGAGGTCGGAACTTCCACGTCGTAGACCACGTACCCGATCAAGGTCACGATCACGGTCATTAGGAGCGAGATGACGACCGCATTGCCGACCCGTCCGGCAACGGTCGCCCAGGTGGGCAACGGCGTCGAGCGAACGCGCTTGAGCCGGCCGCTGTCCCGCGCCTCGACAAGCGAGATCGCAAGGCTCACCAGCGTCGCGGACACGATCGCGAGCGTCATGATCCCCGGCACGTAGTAGGTGGCGATCGAGATGTTCCCGCGCTCCTCGATCGTGTCGTTCCCGAAGATCTCGCAGAAGATGAAAAGGAAGATCAGCGGCAGCATCACCGTGAAGAACACGGACGCAGGGCTCCGCCAGAAGACCCGCCTGTCGTAGCGGTACTGGTGCCTGACGAGTGTGATAGCGCTCACGCGGGCTCCTCGGTCAGCTCGAGATACATGTCTTCCAGGCTCGGTCGCGTGACCTCGAGTCCGCTCAGCTCGTGGCCGAGCTCCATCGCCCAACCCGTGAGGGCGTTCAGCGTGCGAACGGGGTCGTCGGTCGAGATCGCGACACCTGCGCCGCGCAGCTCGGTTTCGACCCGGCCGATGCCGTCGGGCAGGTCCCCGGCGGTAACCCCGGGCGGGAGCAAGAACCTGATCGCGCTCGCTCGCTCAGCACGACCGCCGAGCTCATTCGGCGCGCCCTCGGCGACGATCAGCCCGTCGCGGATGATCGCCACCCGGTCGGCGAGGAACTGCGCCTCGTCCATGTAGTGGGTGGTGAGGAAAACCGTCTTCCCGAGTTCGCGAAGGCTCGCGATGACCTCCCATGCCTGGCGACGCGCCGACGGGTCGAACCCGGTCGTCGGCTCGTCGAGGAAAAGCAACTCGGCATCCCCAACCAGGGCCATGGCGACGTCAAGGCGGCGCTGCTGACCACCCGACAGCTTGCCGGCGCGGTCATCCGCTTTGCCCTCGAGCCCGACGAGTGCGATCGTCTCATCGACGTCTCGCGGCGCCCGGTAGTAGCCGGCGTAGAGCTCGAGCGTCTCTCGCACTGTCAGGAGCGGCTCTACGCGGCACTCCTGGAGAACGATGCCGATGCGCTCCCGCCACTCGCGATCGCCGTTCTTCGGATCGACGCCGAGAACGCTGACGTCGCCTGCCGTCCGCTCGCGATAGCCCTCGAGGATCTCGACGGTGGTCGTCTTCCCCGCGCCGTTGGGCCCTAGAAACGCAAAGACCTCGCCAACCTCGACCGAGAGGTCGATGCCGCGCACAGCCTCGTTCGAGCCGTATGACTTGCGCATGTCTTTGATCTCAATGGCGGTCACGGCGGACCATTGTGGTGAATCGCCTTCGGCCACCTGACAAAAGGCCCGCTGAGGCGTAGCATCAGAGTCCCGAAGCAACGAACGGAGAGATCATGAGCGACATCACCCGGCAGGGACGACCACGACGAAAGGGGGCCGCGCTGGTCATCGCCGCGCTGGTTGTGCTCGCCGTCGCGATCTCGCCCGCAATTGCGGGCTTCAAGTCCGGCACCTACTCCGGAAAGACGTCCCAGGACGCGAATCTTCAACTCAGCGTGAACAAGTCGAAGACAAAGGTGAACGTTGTTTTCTTCGAGTTCATCGCGCCGCCGTGCGGAGGACCCGGAGGCACGCAGTACGCAGGTCTCGAGGGGAAGATCAAAGACAGCGGCAAGTTCAACGTCCCGAGCCCGGGCGACGGCTTCTACGGGTACGTCAAGGGTAAGTTCAAGGGCAAGAGCGCGGAAGGCACCGCTCTCTACCACTTCGACGCCCAAGGGTGCGATTCGGGCATAGTGGACTGGACCGCAAAGAAGGGGTAGACGGCTCTCAGTCGAGCCGTGTGTCGCGGTGCACCACCCGGACCGCGACCTCGGTGCGGTCCTGGAGGTGCCTGGCGATGCGGTTCGCGACCGTGATCGAGCGGTGGCGGCCTCCCGTGCAGCCGATCGCGATCGTCAGGTGCGTCTTGCCCTCGGCGACGTAGGCGGGCAGCAGAAAGTCGAGGAGACCCAGGACACGGCTGTAGAACTCGCTCGCGAGATCACCCGCCTCGACGTGCTCGACAACGGCAGGGTCCATCCCCGTGAGCGGACGCAGGTCCTCGCGGTAGTGCGGGTTGGGCAGGAAGCGGACGTCGAACATCAAGTCGGCGTCGCGCGGCGGGCCGTTCTTGAAGCCGAACGTGAGCAGGGTCAGGGCGAGGCGGCGGCGCTCGTCCTTCGGTCCGAGAAGCTCGTTTGCGATCCGCCGCCTGAGCATCGCTCCAGTGAGATCCGAGGTATCGACCACGACGTCGGCCGTCTCACGCAGTTGTCCAAGCACCTCGCGCTCCGCCCTGATCCCGTCGATCACACGCCCGTCCGGTGCGAGCGGGTGGCGGCGGCGCGTCTCCTTGAAGCGGTCCATGAGCGTCTCCTCGCCCGCTTCGAGGAAGAGCACCTTCAGGTCCAGGCCGTCTTGGTCGAGCTCCCCGATGACGGCTTGGAGCTCGTCGAAGTAGCCGCGCCCCCGCACGTCGGTTACGACAGCCGCGTGGCGGACCATGGACCCGTCGTGGCGGAAGAGCTCGCCCAACGAGCCGATCATCCGTGGCGGCAGGTTGTCGACGCAGAAGTAGCCCGTGTCCTCGAACGCGGCGATCGCCTCCGATTTGCCGGCTCCCGAATAGCCGGTGATCACCCAAAGCTCGACCGGCTCTGGAAAGAGCTCGGACTGGGTCTTCATCCGGACTTGTTGAGCTGGCGGTGGATGTCGCGGGCGATCTTGCCAGGGATGCCCGGGACGGCCTCGATCTCCTCGCGCGTAGCCGCAACGATCCGCTCGGGCGAGCCGAAATGGGTCATCAGCGCCCGCTTGCGCGCAGGACCGACTCCCCGAAGCTCGTCAAGGATCGACCGCGTCATCGCCTTGTCGCGGCGGTTGCGGTGGAAGTCGATCGCGAAGCGGTGCGCCTCGTCGCGCACGCGCTGGATCAGATGCGACGCGGGTGAGTCCGGTGGGATCTCGAGCGGGGCTGAGCGGCCCGGCACGTAGATCTCCTCGAGGCGCTTGGCGAGGCTGATCACCACGACCCCGCGGTCGGTCAGCGTCCCGATCGCCTTCATGCCCGACGAGAGCTGGCCCTTTCCGCCGTCGATCATGATCAGGTCCGGCATGGCGGCGAAGCTCGGATCGCGCTCGGCGTCGTGCGGCGACCGGTCCGCCTGCTCCACCAGGCGCGACACGCGCCGCGAGAGCACCTCGTTCATCGAGGCGAAGTCGTCAGGGCCGCCGGTGCGGTCACCGCGGATCCGGAAGCGCCTGTAGTCGGACTTCTTCGGGGCGCCTCCCTCGAAGACCACCATCGAGGCGACGGTGTGCTCGCCGCCGATGTTCGAGATGTCGAAGCCCTCGATCCGGATCGGCAGGTTGTCCATCCGCAGCGCCTCCTGAAGCGCCGCGACCGCATCAACTCGCTGCGAGCGCCTGCGCTCGGAGCGGAGCTTGTCCTGCTTGAGCGCCAGGCGCGCGTTCCGCTCGGCAAGCTCTCGGACCCTGCGCTTGTCCCCGCGCTCGGAGACCCTGACCTCGACCGGGCCGCCCCGCTTGATGGCGAGCGCGTCCTCCAGGACCTTGACGCGGCTTCGCACGCCCTCACCGACCACGACGAGCCGTGGGATCGACGGCGCCGCCGAGTAGTACTGGGCGACGAACTCCTCGATCACCTCACCTTCCTCGCGCCCGCCGGCGTTGGTCATGTAGAAGCTCTGGCGCTCGGCCAGAATGCCGTCGCGCACCTGGAACACCTGCGCGTTCGCGGTGTCGTCCTCCGTCGCGACCGCGATCACGTCGGCGTTGTCGAGGCTCTCCCCCGCCACGCTGCGGCGCTCCATCAGCGAGCGAACGGCCTCCAGTCGGTCGCGGTACACGGCCGCGCGCTCGAACTCCTCCTCTCCCGACGCCTCCTCCATCTTTCGCGCGAGGTCACGCTCGACGTCGCGGTAGCGGCCCGAGAGAAAGCTCGCGATCGCGTCGATGTTGCGCCGGTACTCCTCGCGGTCTATGTAGCCGACGCACGGGGCCTGGCAGCGCTTGATGTAGTAGTCGAGGCACGGCACTCCCGAGCGCCGGCCGGGCTCCGGCCCCTCACAGGTGCGGTACTGGAACAGCTTGCCGAGGATCTCGAGCGTCTCCCGCGTGCGCTTGGCGTTGGAGTACGGACCGAAGTAGAGGCGCGCCGAGCGGTGGCGCTCACGCGTGAAGTAGACGCGCGGGAACTCCTCGTCGAGTGAGATCCCGATGTATGGGTAGGACTTGTCGTCGCGCAGGCGGATGTTGAACGTCGGCCGGTGGCGCCTGATGAACTGCTGCTCGGCGAGGAGCGCATCGGCCTCCGTGTTCGTCACGAGGAACTCGATCGACGACGCCTGCTCGGTCATCGCTCGCGTTCTGGTCTTTCCCGAGAAGTGTCCGCCGACCCGCTTCCGGATCGAGCGGGCCTTGCCTACGTAGAGGACCTTGCCCTCTTCATCGCGGAAGATGTAGACGCCCGGCTCGTCGGGGAGTGTCCTGCGCTGCTCGGCGATCGAGGCGCCCTCAGCCGACTGAAGGTCACGCTCGATCTCGATTTCCGCCATGCCTTCAAGGTTAGGCAGAGGCGATTACACTGCCGGTGTTCCCCCGAGAAAGGACCTCCTCGTGAAGAAGAAGCTTTCGATCGCCCTGGCCATCACCGCAATCGTCCCGTTCGGACTTGCCGCATGCGGAGACGACGATGACGACTCGTCGACCGAGTCCGGTTCCACCGAGACCACGACCGAGGAAACGTCGACCACCGAGGACACCGCCAGCTCGGGAGGCGGCGGCACGGTCACCTTCACCGCTGCCGAGGACGGCAGCCTTGCCTTCGAGGAGGACTCCGCTGAGACCGAGGCTGGCACCGTCACGGTCGAGCTGGACAACCCCTCGGGCACCCCGCACAACGTCGAGATCGAGGGACAGGATGGCGACGTCGGCGGCACCGACACGATCACGGACAGCACGACGTCGACCGAGGTCGAGCTCGAGCCCGGCGACTACACCTTCTACTGCTCGGTCTCAGGCCACCAGGACGCCGGCATGGAAGGCACGCTCACCGTCGAGTAGGGCTGAGCAGCGCGCTCGCCACCGGCGAGTGCGTGACCGACCAGGCGCGGGATATGCGTCTCTTGCCCGGTGACTGGAACGGCTGCCCGGATGTGACCCGCAAGCTCAAGAAGTGGGCTAGCTGGAGCGAGGGCCGGACTCCGGCCGATACGTTGCCTGGGAATGTTGAGGGCGGGTAGCGGCGAGACGCGCGAGTACGGTCGTTCCGTCGGCCTTCTGACGATCAGCCTTGCGACGGCGGGAGTGCTGACCTACGCCTTCTTTGCGATGGCGTCGCACACCCTCGATCGCGAGGACTATGGGCGGGTCGTCGTCCTCTGGTCCGCTGTATTCATCACGGTCTCAGTCCTCTTCCGGCCGATTGAGCAACTCCTCATGCGGACGGTCGCCGAGCTCGACGAGCGCGGTTCTTCCGTCCGCCACGTACTACGAGTTGCGGCGACGATCCAGCTCGTCTTGGCATTCGCATTCGTGGCTGTGGCATTTGCACTGCGTGGGCAGATCGAGCAGGAGCTATTCGGAGGCGAGGCGACGTTCTTCTGGTTGCTTCTCGCGTCCGTCCTTGCCTTCGGGGGCAGCTACTTCGCACGCGGGTACATGGCGGGCCGGCGCCACATGGTGCTTTACGGAGCGCTCTTGGTTGTGGACGCGATCGTCCGCCTCGCGTTCGCGCTCGCGCTTGCGCTCGGAATTGCGAGCGACACCGAGATTGTCGCGCTCGGCATCGCAGTCGCCCCACTCGTCAGCATGATCGTGATCCCGATTGGGCTCCGCCGCTCAACGACGCGCATGCCGATCGCCGCCGAGGATTCGCGGCGGCCGGTCGCGGTCGAGGGGGCACCGGAGTTCACCCTGGCCCAGGGCGGAGGCTTTGCCGCAGCAGTGCTCGCGATCATGCTGAGCGAACAGGCGCTCCTGAACAGTGGCCCATTGCTCGCACAGGCCGACCAGGGTGCGGCGGCGGCAGGGTACATCTTCAATGTCCTGATGGTTGCTCGAGCGCCGGTAGTCCTGTTTCAGGCCGTGGCCGCGAGCCTCTTGCCTCACCTCACTCGACTTCAGACGAGGGGGGACAGCACAAGCCGCGACTCGTTCTACCACTCGCTTCAAGTCACGCTGGGCGTCATTGCCGCCTTTGCGAGCGCCACCTGCCTCGGGTTGCTCGCGTTCGGACCGGACGTCATGCAGATCGCGTTCGGCGACAAGTTCGAGTACGACCGGCTCGGCCTGGTTCTCGTGGGCGTCGGCATGGGCTTCTACCTCTCCGCAACGACGCTCAACCAGGCTGCGCTGGCGCAAGGGAAGGTCCGCCGCGCAGCCGGGTGCTGGTTGCTCTGCGCCACGCTGTTTGTCGTGTGGAACCTCACTGGGGCCCTCGACCTGTTCCTGAGGATCGAAGTGGGATTTGCAGCAGGGGCAGCCCTCCTCTGCGCCTTGCTATTCGTAGTTGTCCGCACGGCGCCGGCTAGGCCCGAGGACGTCCCAGCGCCCGATTCGGGCATGGAGCTGGAGCTGACTGCCGCCGCTGCGGACGAGGTCGGGTAGGCACCCGACCGTCGAGGTTCCACGGCTAAGCTGCGCACCTCCCTAATGGGCGAATCCACTACCCAGATGGAGGATTTGCGGAACGCGCCGCCGCGTTGCATAGGACCAGTCGTTCGGGTCGCAGCGAAACACCCGTGGCTGACCGCATTCTTTCTCTACTTGCTCGTGTCGGTCGCGCTCTTGATCCACGCGTGGGTCCGAGGTCCAACCGACACCGTGCAGTTCGCGACTGGCGACCAGGCGGTCTATCTCTGGGGCCTGCAGTGGGTCCCTTACGCGATCACACACGGGCAGAACCCCTTCTTCACGGACCTGTTCAACTATCCCGACGGCGTCAACCTGCTGAACAACACCGCCTCCCTCTTACTTGGGGTACTTCTCTCCCCAGTAACGCTCGCGCTCGGTCCGATCGCGAGCTACAACGTTGGGCAGACCCTCGCATTCGCAGGTTCGGGGTTGGCGATGTACGGCCTGGTGAGCCGATGGACGACCTGGAAGCCCGCCGCCTTCTGGGGGGGCCTTTTGTACGCGTTTTCCGCCTACATGATCTCCTCGGGGTTATTCCACCTCACGTTGATGTTTGCGGTGTTGCCCCCGCTCATCGTGCTCGTCGTGGACGAGTTGATAGTGCGTCAGGAGCACTCCCCGAGGAAGTGGGGTGCAGCCCTTGGTCTCCTTGTGACGGCCCAGTTCTTCGTATCGGCCGAGATGCTCGCCGGCACGGCCATCGCCTGCGCCGTTGGTGCCCTGGTGCTCGCGCTGCTTTATCGCGAGCAGGTCAGGTCCCGCCTCCACCATGCGACGAGGGGCATCGCAACCGGGGTGGCCGTGAGCGCCGTCCTGCTGGCATACCCAATCTGGTTCCTCCTCAATGGACCACAAAGCGTCAGCATCCAAGTGCCAACGCGATTGTTCAGTGGTGACCTACTGGGCCCAGTCATCCCAACGGCGAACCAGCTGCTGTCCCCGACGTGGCTCCAAGATCTCGGCGATCGGCTCGACGGTTACGTCATCGAGCTAATGGGACATGGCTATGCGCCGACGGCGCGAGGCTACGTGGGTCTGCCGCTCCTCATCTTCTTGGCATTCATCGTGCTGCGGTACAGACGCACAGCATCCGTCCGGTTCTTTGCACTCATGGCGGTCTTCATGTTCGTTGCTTACCTCGGACCAGAGCTGACGATCGCAGACAAGGCAACCGGCATACCATTACCGACACGGATCTTCGAAGAGCTTCCGCTCCTCGAATCTGCGAGTCCTGACCGGTTCGCCCTACAAATGTTCCTCGGGCTCGCCATCGTGCTGGGCATCGGCATCGACCGGCTTCACCGCGATCGCTGGCTCGCAAACCATGTTCACCGATTCCGACCTGCCCTGGTCGGTGCGTTTGGGATCGCGGTATGCCTGGTACCGCTCGTGCCCGGCCCTTACCGGATGGTCGACGTCGAGCGCCCCGAATTCTTCGAGCGCGAGGTGAAGGACGCGCTGCCGACGGGCAGTGTGCTCCTGACCTACCCGTTCCCTGGGCCGCTGACTGCCGAGACCATGGAGTGGCAAGCCAATGCTGACATGCACTACCGGATCGTGGGTGGTTATGGGTTCGTTCCCGACGAGCAAGGTTCGTTCACACTCCAAGGGAGCAAGGGGTTTACGCAGGAGTATCTTGCGAGCCTTTACGAAGGCGATGCTCCAAGCCGCCTAACTCCCTCGGCCCGCGAAGAGATCCTGACGGAGTTGAAAACGTGGGAGGTCGACGCGATCGCCGGTGTTCTAGACAGTCCAGGCGCGGATGATGCCGTGCGGCTATTCACTGAACTCTTCGGACGTCCTCCTCGGATCGAAGGAGGCGTCGCTTTGTGGGACTCGTTTAAGTTGCGGCCGTGAGAAGCACGTACCGCGATGTCACGCTGGAGGCCGAGGACCAGCACTGGTGGTACCGCGGAAGACGTCGCGTCGTCAGAGCCGCGCTCGAATCGCTGCCGCTGCCCGACCCGGCGTCGTGTCTGGACGCCGGCTGTGGTGGTGGTGCGAACCTTCCAGAGTTGGCGCGCTTCGGGACCATCGTTGGGCTTGAGCCTTCGGATGATGCGCTGGCTGCCGCGCGTGCACGGGGAGTCGGCACGGTGGTTCAGGGAACGCTCGAGGAAATGCCGTTCGACGACTCCGAGTTCGACCTGGCGGCGGCGCTCGATGTAATCGAGCACTTAGACGATGACCGCGAGGGGCTGGCCGAGCTGCGGCGGGTCGTCAAGCCGGGAGGCTTTCTGCTCATCACGGTTCCGGCCTATCCCCGGCTTTGGGGTCCTCACGACATCGTGAACGAGCACCGGCGGCGGTATCTCCGCCGAACGCTGATCGCCGCCGCCGAGGCGACGGACTGGACGCCACTCTTGGTGACCCACTTCAACTCGATTCTCCTACCGGCCGCGGGCATTCGCCGCCTCATGGATCGAAGGCGCGCGCCGGACGACGTCGCCTCAGACTTCACGCGCACGTCGCCTGTGCTAAATGGCGTTCTGGAGTGGCCACTTCGGACCGAGGCGCGGATGCTTGCTGCGGGTATGCGTCTCCCAGCGGGCCTCTCGATTCTTGCGGTCTTCAAGTGAGAGCGTTAGTCAACTTTCACTCTGCCTGACGCCACGAATCGACAGTGACCTCAAGACCCTCGGGGAGGCTGTACCTCGGCGACCATCCCACCTCATCCCGAAGGCGCGTGACGTCGGCGACTAGAAGCGGCGGATCATCCGGCGGAGGCACAACCTCACCAAAGCGAGGGAGATCCGGGCGCCCCACGATCTCGGCGGTGAGCTCCACCAGGTCGCGCAGGGTCACCTCCTCGCCTGAGCCGACGTTGACCGGGCCCTGAAGATCGGAGTTGAGCACCGCCACGAGCGCAGCGGCGATATCCATCGTCGAGAGGTAATCGCGAACCTGGCGTCCATGCGAGCATGGCGCTTCGTGCCCCGACAGGAGATTGCGCACGACCGAGGCGACCAGGCGCGCTGGGTGTTCGCCGGGGCCGTAGGCGGAGAAGATTCGGGCCCAGGCCAACTCGATCCCCCAGATGCCTGCGGCAGCGAGGCTGATTTGGCCAAGGGCGCTCTTGGTGATGCCGTACAGATTGCTTGGGAGCAACGGCGTCGACTCCTCGATGTAGCGCCCAGCGCCAGGGCCGTACTCTGAAAATGACCCCGCCAGCACCGCCCGCCGCCCACCTGCGGCTACGAACTCTTGCAGCAACCCAAGACTGGCTTCGACCCAACGGACGTTCTCGGGTGAACTCCAAACCTGTCCGGGCTGCAAATACCAGGCGAGGTGCACGAGCCGTTCAGGAGCCAGCTCCGCGACGAGCGCAGCCCGGGCGTGAGGATCGAACAAATCCACGTGGTGCAATATCGCTGGGCCAACCGAAGCAACGTCCCGGCGAGAGCTAACGACATGCACCTCGCATCCCTCGGCGCAAAGCAGCGGCACTACCTGGCGTCCGATGAAGCCCGTTCCTCCGGTGACAAGAACCCTCGATCTTTCCATGTTTAGCAGCACCGAAAATCAGTCGAAGGAGTTGGCCGACGAGTTGGGAGCCTACAAGCAGCCAAGGGAGGGAACCGCGCCCCCCACCTCGACTCCTGCTGGAATACCTCGCGTGAAACCGTCAGCGAGTCAGGATGAATCACAGCAGCTCCGCGAGTTGTCATTGCTCAGCGTCGTGGTCCCCGTCTTCAACGAGCTTGAAGCGCTCGACGAGCTCTACCGCAGGCTCGTCGCCAGCCTGGGAACGATGCCCTTTGAATTGATCTTCACGGACAACGCCAGCACGGACGGAACCGCAGAGCGTCTCGCGGAGATGGCACAAGCCGACTCGCGGATGCGGGTGATCCTGTTGTCGCGCAACTTCGGCCATCAGGCCTCACTCTCGGCAGGGCTTGAGCACGCACGCGGAGATGCCGTCGCCATGCTGGATGGTGACCTCCAAGACCCTCCGGAGCTGCTGCCGGACATGGTTGCCCACTGGCGCACGGGGGTCGACGTCGTCTACATGGTGCGCGCCGCCAGAGCCGGCGAATCTCGGTTCAAGCTCACAACCGCACGCTGGTTCTACCGTCTCCTGGCACGGCTAACCGAGTTCGACGTTCCGCAGAACGCTGGAGACTTCCGATTGCTCGATCGCCGTGCGCTCGATGCCCTGTTGGCGATGCCCGAGCGGCGTCGGTTCCTGCGCGGCATGAGTGCCTGGATTGGCTTCAAGCAACTCGGGATTCCGTATGACCGCGACGCTCGCTATGCCGGCGAAACGAAGTACTCGCTGCGCAACTTGGTCCGGTTCTCCCTTGATGCGATCGCATCCTTCTCGCACGTGCCGCTGCAGTTGTCCATGGGCGCGGGATTCATCGTCTCGGGAATCGCCCTGCTCGGCTTGCCCCTCGTCGTGATTCTCCGCCTCGCTGGTGCCACCGAACTGCCGGGAGTAAGCACGATCCTCTTCGTGGTGTTGTTTCTCGGCGGCGTCCAGCTGATCACCATCGGGATCATCGGGGAGTACTTGGGGCGCATCTACGACGAGGTCAAGCAACGGCCGCTCTACGTCGTCCACGAGCGCATCAATGCCACAAGTCCGGATCCATCGTCATCGATGACCGGTGCAGACGAAGTTGGAATTCCTCCGGGTTAGAGGGCGACCAGGGGCGCAACCGTCGTTATGCTGCGGCCGTGCAGACGGCGCCAACCAGCGTGCGCGCGGACGGCATCGTCTGGACGCTTGCCTTAGCGATTGGGGCGCTGGCTTTCGTTCTCGGCCTCGCTCTCGCGCCAGCGCTCGGAACGCTGATCCAGCCGGAGCCCATCGCGTTCTGGCCGGATGAGGCGCTTGAAGCGTTAGTCAGGCCCGAACCCACCGAGCTCGTCCGCTTCGCGCTGGCGATTGCCGTACCGGTCGCGACCGCGGCCTTCCTGGTGTTTGGTCGGCTCGAAGACCGAATCGGGACCCAGGTCTCACGCGTCTCGGATGTCATCGGTCCTCTCCTCGTTCTCGCTCTCATCGGAGTCGGCTGGTTCTCGAAGTCGGAGCCCGCGGTCTTCGGGCTCCCGCCCGCCGCCTTCGGCGAACGTGACCTCGCTATCGGGTTGGTTCTCGCCGGCTCTCTTGTGGCCGTGGCTTTGCTCGCAGGACCAACCTCGCTCTTTGGCCGCGCGCGCGACGCCGTTGCCGCCGGTGCCCCACACTCGCGGGCGGGCCGAATGGGGTGCGGTGCGATTGCCCTGGGGGCAACCGCGATGTTCCTGCTGCCGGCGGTCTACCGCGACGAGGGGCTTGCCGACGCGATAGACGCGACCCTGATTCATCTGCCTTTTACGCACGCCGATTTTGCTGCCTTCGGCAACGGGCTCACGCCATTCGCTGACTTCTCGAGTCAGTACTCCAACCTGTTGCCGTGGGGGCTCCACCCGTTCCTCTCGGCTTTCGACTACGCACCCGGCGTCTTCACGGTCACGATGGCCGTCCTTTCCGGAATTGCCTTGCTCGCGGTTTGGCGATCGCTCGCAATTGTCGTTCGGAGCGAGGCCGTCGGTGTCCTGCTGTTCCTGCCGGTGCTTGCCCTCGCGGTGCGACCTACGATCGAGATCGGCGACGAGAGGGTGTCGAACGCATCGTTGGTGCAGATACTTCCCGAGCGTTACCTGCTGCCGTTCGTGGTCGCATGGCTGTGCGTGCGACACTTGCGCGGGCTCTGGCCGCGCTCCGTGGTGGCCGTGTTCTTCGTCGCCGGCCTGGCTTTGCTCAACAACCCAGAGTTCGGCGTTCCGTGCGTTTTCGCAGCGGCAGCGGCGGTAATCATGGGCGGCGAACAGGCCGGGATCCGGCGGGTCGGGACGCTTGTGGGCCGCGCCGCTCTTGGGTTGGCGCTGGCGACCGTTTTCGTAACCCTTATTACGTTGCTTCGCAGCGGATCGCTTCCGGACCCCGGACTCATGACTTTCTACTCGCGCCTCTTTGCGTCACAGGGCTACGGGCTACAACCGATGCCGACTCCCGGCTTCTACCTGGTCCCCTACGTGACCTTCGGAGCCGCCTTGGTCCTCTCGGCTGTCCGCCACCACGGTGGACACCCTGACCGGGACCTCACCGGGTTGCTGGCATATGTGGGGCTGTTCGGGCTCGGCGCAGGCATCTACTACGCGGGCCGGTCAAACGTTCTGACCCTGATAGCCATGTTCCCGGCGTGGGCATTCGCAGTGTCCCTACTTGGTTGGATCTCCTTCAGCTGGATCTCAAGCAAACGGATTCACCCCCGCGACGTACTAACGCTCACCGGGGCGCTGGCCCTGAGCGCATTACTCGGCTTTGGACTCGCGGCATCCGCGCTACGCGAAGCACCGGCACCCTGGCAGCAGGCGGCGCGGCTGTCCGACGAGAGTGAGCTCGCGTCACCTTTCGACCTCGAGGCCGAAGAGAGCTTCGTCGAGTCGCGAACGCAGGCTGGCGAGGCGATCCTGATCATGCACGAGAACGGCCACCTGCTCGCCCGGCGGGCTGGAGTTCGGAACGTCTCAACGATCGGCGACCCCGCCCATCTAGTCACTGGGAATCAGCTCGACGATCTATTGGGCGTGCTGCACAGCGACGGCGGCGACAAGGTCTTCGTCGGCGACGGGCAGTTCATCCCCATCTACCCAAGCGTACGGGCGGCGCTGAGGGCGCGCGGCTGGGCGCCAAGAGCGAGCGATCCAGCCAGCGGTCTCGTCGAGTGGACCACGAAAGCCTCGGGGTCGGTCGGATTCGAGTAGCTGGTGCGATCGAGCTAGCGCCTGCGCGACTAGCGGGCACGATCTGGGTGAGGCATAGGCCTTGGGATTGCCGCCGCATCCCGAGGTCGAATGACCGAGGCTGGCACCGTCACGGTCGAGCTGGACAACCCCTCGGGCACCCCGCACAACGTCGAGATCGAGGGACCGGATGGCGACGTCGGCGGACGGACACGATCACGGACAGCACGTCAACCGAGGTCGAGCTCGAGCCAGGCGACTACACCTTCTACTGCTCGGTTTCAGGGCACCAGGACGCCGGCATGGAAGGCACGCTCACCGTCGAGTAGTCCCTGGGTACGGCCGGACGTCAGGGCGTGATCGTGATCGCCGTGCAGTTGTTCGTGACGCTCATCGTGCTACCGGCTTGATACGAGAAGTCATTTAGGCCCGTGCCGCCCCCCTCGAAGCTGGTGTGGCGGACGATCACGTTCGCGTTGCCCTGAGCGAAGATCCCGAAGACCTGCTTGGCGACGTAGGAGTAGACGGCGTTGGCGCCGGCGTCGCACTGGTGAGTGGGGCTGTCGATCTCGAAGGTGAAGCCACTACCGCCGCCACCGTCGAATACCACCTGGTTGAGGGTGTTGTTGTGGAACTTGTTCTGGGCGAAGGTCGGGGTGCCGGGCGTGCCCGTGTCTTCCGTGCTCTGCCCGATGTGCGACGGCCCGATCAATGCCCCGTTCCCGGAGTTGGTGAAGACGTCGTTGTCGAGAAGGATGACCTCGTAGGTCCGCGCTCCTTGGTCCTCGACCTCGATGCCGGCGGCGGCGTTCTCGAAGATGTCCTGGTCTGAGATGCTGGCGTGGATGTCGCCGGTAGCGCCTGGGTCGCCGACGTGGACCCCGTCGCCGCCGTTGCCCGAGATCTCCGCGAGACTCCTGAGGGTGGGCCGGTCGCCTGTGACGGTCAGAGAAGCGGCTCCGGTTCCCTCGACCATCAGCCCGTGGTTTGCGTTCTGCACGAAGTGCGGGTTGTTGATGGAGACCGCGTTCGTGGTATCGACCACAACTCCGTTGCCTCCGTTGCCCTCCACCGTGACCGCGTCGAGCGTCGCCTCGCCGCCGATGACGATCCCGTCGCCAGCGAAACCCTCAATCTCGACGTTGGTGACCTTCGCGGAGCACTCACTCTCCATTTCGATGCCGGTCACGATCCTTGTGCCCTTCTTGCCCTTGCCATCGAGCTTCAGATCGGCCAGGTCGACGCCGCTCTGATCGCAGACGATCGACGCGTCCGCGGACTTCTTGCTGTCGTCGAGAAGCGTGAAATCGTGGACGACACTGCCTTCGCCGAGGTCGAGAGTTGGTGAGCCACTGAAGTTCGACACCGCGTAATGGCCCGCCTTGATGCTGCGGTTGGGATCGGGGTCGTCGTAGGTCGTCAGGGTTGTGCGGTTGCCGACAACCAACGGGAACGCAGGCTCCTTGTCGAAGACGGCCGTCTTTCCGGGCTTGTAGCCCTTGGCTATCACCGTGCCCTCCACCCTGTTCGCCTTCTTCAGAGCTGCGCTAAGGGTCGGGAAGGTGCACTCCGCCGGCTTGGAGACACCCGTCGGCTTGAGCCCCTTGACTCGATCCACGACCGGGTTAGCGAAGAACTCCTTCGACGTGTTCTTCGGGCACTCCTTGGGCGGCTTGGCTGCCGCGGGCGACGCGGCCAGCGCGACGATCACGATGAGAATCGCCACTCCCGTCAGCCTGCCCAACCCCCGAGCCGCCATGGCTCCACCCTACCCCCGCTGCGGGCTGAGCGCAAGTATTCGGCTCAGCCCGCGAGGGCGCGGCCGACGGACTCGGCGACGCAGACGGGCTTTTCCTGGCCCTCGCACTCGAGCGTGAACTTCGTGACCGACTGATACCAGCCGCCGTCGAGCTCATCGACGGTGACTAGCTCCGCTGTCGCGCGGACGCGGGAGCCGGCAGGGACGGGCGCCGGGAAGCGGACCTTGTTCCAGCCCATGTTCACGCCGAGCTTGACGCCCTCGACCTTGATGAGCTGGATGCGGAAGCCGTCGATCATCGCGAGCGTCAGGTTGCCGTGGGCGATCGTGGTGCCGAACGGGCTCTCGGCCTTGGCGCGCTCGACGTCCACGTGGATCCACTGGTCGTCTCCGGAGAGGTCGGCGAAGGTGTTGATGTCGGCCTGGGTGACGTCGCGCCAGTCGGTCGGGCCGATCGGCTCGCCGAGGAGCGCCTGCATCCCCTCTATGCCCCTGATCGTGACCGGGAGGTCCATCAGCTGGAGCCTATTGAGGCCCGTGCAGCTCACCCGATCAGACGCACCTCGAGAGCCGGCGGCGCGCTCGCCCCCACCCCGCCCATGAGGCCCAGAATCCGCGCCACGTATGCCTGGGTCTCGGGATAGGACGGAACGCACGAGCAGGCCGCGACGGGCGCGGGTCCCGCGTTGTAGGCCGCTAGGGCTAGTGAGACGTCGCCGAACTGGCGGATGAGGTCTGACATCAGGTGGGCCTGGGCGTCGATCGCGGCCTCCGGGTCGAAGGGGTCGGCAAGGCCGTAGGACGCCGCCGTCCCTGGCATGAACTGCGCGATGCCACTGGCGCCGGCCGGCGAGACGGCGAGCGGGTTGAAGTTCGACTCGGCGAGGAGCTGCGCCGCAAGGACGTTGGCCGGCACGTTCCAGCGCGACGAGGCGCGCGCGAGCGGCTCGCGAAAGCGAGTGGGGACGAACGAAGGGAGGCCCACCTGGGAGCTCGCGCCGTCGCTCTCCTGCGCGAGATGATCGCCCGACGAGGAGCATGGCGCAGGCCCGCGCACGAAGCCGTAGTGCCACGCCTCCCACGAATAGCGCTGAACGAAGCCGAAGCGCTGCGCGTTCGCCGCGAGCCAGCCATACGCGCTCGGCGGGCCGAGGTCGAGCTCGGTGCCGCAGCGGTGAAGCGAGGTGCCCGGCCTGGCGACCATGCGGGGGTCGGGATTGGCTGCGAAGAGCGCGGCCTGCTCGGCGTCGGAGCGAAACGCGGAGTTGATCACGAGGGCATGGCCGGCAGCCGACGCCGCGGTTGACATCGAGTCGAAGGCCCCGGCCACGTCCGGGCGCATCCCCTCCCCCTGGCGCATCGCGAGCGGACCCGAGTAGCCGCCACCCGACGCTTCGGCCGTGACGGGAGCGGCGCTGGCCGGGTAGGCCTCGGCGGTGGCTCTCACCTGCACGTCGGATCCCGTCTTCTCTCCGGCGATGGCCGGAGACGCGCTCAGATCGACGCGGACACGGGTCGGCGCATAGGTCGCGCCGGGAAAGGTCACGGTGGCCGTCCTCTCGTCAGCGCCGTTGGCCGTTGCAGCCTCGAGGGCCGCGGAGGTCGCCCGCTGCCGGTACTCGGAGTCGCTGAGGTGCGACGGATTCGGAAGGCCGCTCGGAAGCGTGGGTGGGAGGAAGAGGCGGTGGTGGTCGTCGCGAAGCGAGCGGGCCGCGGAGACAGCCGCCAGGTCGGCAGCGCGCTGAAAGCGAGACGCGCCGGTGGCTGCCGAGCCCGCAAGCGTCAGGAACAGCCCCGCCGCGATAGCCGCCAACGTGAGGAAGAGCGTGATCGGGGTTGCCTGGCCTCCCTGCCCGCGCATGAACCGGCGGGCGAATCGCCCTGCACGACGCCCGAGCTCACCGCCCGGCTCAATGCCGGCAAGCGCGCGGCGCGTCGCCACCAGCCCCGGAGGACGCGGCATGACGCACGTTGGTGTGCCGGCGCGGATCAGCTCTCGCGCAGCGAGTGCCGCGAGCGCACGGGAGGCCTTCGTGTCGGCCCGCAGGACGGCCGCGCCGATCTCGCCCGTGTCGATGAGCTCCCGCCACACGGAGGGCTCCCCGTGGACGATGACCGCGGCCGCCCCGGAGGCTCGGCAGCAGTCGATGGCGTCCGGCAGCGACTCCTCGGCGGCGCTGACCGTGCAAATGGCGCCGCGTGCCACGGCGGGGAGGTCCGTGCGCAGCCTCGACTCCAAGTCGCGCGCGGCGGCCGACGAGACCAGCGTCGGCCGCGGCCGCGAGCCGGTCTCGGGGTGCACGACGACTACTCCGAGTGGCTCCCTAGCACCGGTGCGCGCAATCGCGACTCCGACCGCGGCCGCCGTAGCGGCCGCTCCGTCGGCGCCTGGAAGTGCCGTGACGGCGATGACGAGCGGCGTCTCAGCCTCCATCGGCGCTCCGCGCCCATGCCTGGGCGGTCACTTCCAACGCGTTCGAGATCTCCGGGAGCGGAGCGGGCGGGCGGACCGCCACTTCGATCCGGCCGCCATCCACCATTACGTCCACTCGCTCGGCGGCCCAGCCCGGTAGCGCTCCGACGGCCGCAGCCTCCGGGTCGGTTCCGGCAGCGGCCGCGAGGGCTCCCGCCTCGGCTGCGCCGTCCGCCAGATGAAGCGCGTAGCCGGTGATCGCGAGCTGCAGCGCGATCATCGCCCCGAGGACCATCGCCGGGACCGTCGCCAAGAGCTCGAGCGAAGCCTGTCCATCGTCTCGCGGCCGCATGTCACCGCCATGCCGCGTCATCCGCCGCCCTCCGGGTCCAGCGCGGCGGTCGCTGCCACGGGGATCTCGGGAACGCCGGGAAGGAGCGCCGGGGCGTGGACCTCGATCCGGACCTTGGCGCCCTCGACATCCACCTCGGCCGGCTGGAGAAGCGACGGCAGTGCATCGCCAGCCGCTTCCTCCGCATCGCCGCCGACGTGCGCGATCCGCGCGGCGGAGCGGGCGGCCTCGCCGGCGCTGAGGAGCGCCCAGCCCGCGACCAGCGCCTGCGCGAGCGCCACCGCGCTCACAAGGAGGAGCGGGACGATCGCGATCAGCTCGGCCGACACCTGAGCGCGCTGTGAGGCCATCCGTCTCATCGCCCGGCGACGCTAGGTCGCAACGGCGCGCGAGTGGGTGGCGGAGTGTGACGATTCAGCGCCGAATGGCGGGCGCCGAACGGGCTAGATCGAACGCGCCTCCATGACGACCGTGTAGATCAGATACAGGCCGATCCCGATCACGCCAAGGAGGATGAAGACCCCTCCGGGCCAGTCCACGACTTCTTCCGAGCCCGCCACGACCAGTGTGATCGCGCCGGCCGATCCCAGAAGGATCCCGCGGCTGCGGTCGGGCAAGGTGATGTAGGCGAGCCGGTTCTGGCGGTAGGCGAAGTACACGGTTGCCGCGATCGCGACCATGAACCCGACGGTGATAGCGGCGAAGATGCCGTCGGCGAGGTTGCCGCCGCCCGGGACCTCGGCGACGATCAGCGCCAGGAGCATGATGATCGCGATGTTCCGTGCGGCCCTCACGCCTGGGAATCCTACGGCTCCCAGCGCCAGGGGCGCCCTAGCTCGTCATTACGACCAGGCCGAAGACGATCGCTGCGATCGTCCCCCCGAACCCTGCAATCGCCAGCACCGCGTAGCCGACGATGCCGAAGAGGCCGGGGACCCGCGACGAATCGGTGAGCTTCGCCGCGCCGAGGAGTCCGAGGGAGAACGAGAACGCCACGCCGACCCCCGCGAGGAGCGAAGCGAGCATGGTCTGCCCCAAGGCGTCCCAGTCCACGACCGTCGCGATCAGGCTCATGCCGGAACCGGTGTCCTGAATCGGCGGAAAACGGCAATCACGGTCAGGACGACTCCCGCGGCGAAGATCAGCACGACCCCGACTGCGCTGTCACCGAAGATCTGCGTCACCCCGTACGTGGCCGCCCCGATCGCGGCAGCAATTGGAAATGTCAGAAGCCAAGCCGTAACGATGTTCCCCGCGACGCCCCAGCGGACCGCGGAGACGCGCTTGCCGGCACCCGCTCCCATGACGGCGCCGGAGATCACCTGGGTCGTCGACAGGGGGTATCCGAAGTGGCTTGAGGCAAGGATCACCGCTGAGCCGGCACCCTGCGCCGAGAATCCCTGCGCCGCGTCCATCTTGATGATGCGCGTTCCCATGGTGCGGATGATTCGCCACCCGCCCATATAGGTCCCCAGCGAGATCGCGGTCGCGGCCGAGACGATCACCCACGTCGGCGGGTCGGATCCGGAGTCGAGGCTGCCGTTGGCGATGAGGGCGAGCGCGATGATTCCCATCGTCTTCTGAGCATCATTGGTGCCGTGTGCGAGCGCGAGCATCCCCCCGGACACGACCTGCCCCAGGCGAAAGCCGCGCGTGACCGGTCCAGGGCGCTGGCGGCCGACCACGCGGTAACAGATGACGATCGCGATCGCACCGACCGCGAACGCGACGATGGGCGCGATAACCGCCGGCACCAGCACCTTGCCGATCACGCCATCGGTGATGACCGCGCTCGAGCCCACTGCCGCAAACGTTGCGCCGACCACGCCTCCGATGAGCGCGTGCGATGAGCTCGAAGGAAGCCCGTAGTACCAGGTCGCGAGGTTCCAGATGATCGCGCCGACCAGGCCCGCGAAGACGATCGTGGGCGTGATCGCGCTGCCCTCGACGACATCGGCGGCGACGGTCGCTGCCACCTCCAGCGAGATGAAGGCGCCGGCGAAGTTCAGGATCGCGGCGTAGGTCACGGCCACGCGCGGTGACATGGCGCGGGTCGAGATCGAGGTCGCGACGACGTTCGCGGTGTCGTGGAAGCCGTTCGTGAAGTCGAACGCGAGCGCCGTCCCGATCACGATGTAGAGAATTACATCGGCCTCTGTCATAGCCCGGCGCCTGCCTAGGCGTTCTTGATCGCGATGCCTTCGATGATGTGCGCAGCGGTCTCTGTGGCGTCGACGGCACGCTCGAGGACCGTGAAGAGGTCCTTCCAGCGGATCACGACCATCGGGTCGATTCCGTTCGCGAAGAGAGACGCGACCGCATCGCGGTAGAGACGGTCACCCTCGTTCTCGAGCCTGTGGATCTCGATCAGATACGAATCGAGGTCCTTGAAGCCGCGGAGGTGGTCGAGAGCCAGCGCAAGTTGCTCGCACGCCTTGACGAGGACGGCGGCCAGGCCGACCGCCTGCTCCATCGGCGCCTCGATCTTGTAGAGGACCATGAAGTCGGACGTTTCCTCGATGTAATCGGTGACGTCGTCGAGTGCCGAGGCGAGGCCGTAGATGTCCTCGGAGTCGATCGGCGTCACGAAGGTCGAGTTGAGGCGCTGGATCAGCTCGTGCGTGATCTTGTCGCCCTCCTGCTCGGCAAGGAGGATCTCGCGGGCGAGCCCCTCGGATGCAGGCCACCCCTCGAGCATCTCCAGCAGCATCCGTGCGGCTTGCAGGCTGTTCTGCCCCGACCGGTTGAAGAGGTCGAAGAAGACGTTGTCCTTGGGGATCAGGGACGGAAGGCCCATCGTCGGGAAGCTACCAATCGACGATTACGTCAGCGATGCGCTCGGCCGCATGGCCATCCCATAAATCCGGACGTTGCGGGGTTGCGTTGATCCCCTCGAGGAGCGCTGGAATCTCCGTGATCCGCTCAGGGTCGAGGCCGAGGAGCGTGTTCGTGCCCGCGCGGACTGTCACGGGGCGCTCCGTGTTGTCGCGGAGCGTGAAGCAGGGAACCCCCAGCCACGTCGTCTCCTCCTGGATCCCGCCCGAGTCCGTGAGCACGGCGCCGGCTTCGGCCTCGAGCGACAGGAAGTCGAGGTAGCCGGCCGGCTCGGCGAGGGTGACGCCCTCCTGCGAATCGAGCCCGAGCGCCCCTAGGCGCGCCCGGGTGCGCGGATGGACGGGAAACAGCACGGGCATCTCTCTCGCCACTGAGGCGAGCGAGCCCATTGCATCCGCCAAGAGCTCGCCGTCCACGAGCGCCGGCCGGTGGAGGGTGACGAGGAGGTAGCCGCCCGGCTCGAGCCCCAAGGCCGCGGCAGCGCTTCGCGAGCGGATCCGGTCCTCGAGCGCGGCGAGCGTGTCGATCATCGTGTTGCCCACCATGTGGGCACGCTCGGGGGGCGAGCCCTCCGCCGCGAGGTTGTCGGTTGCCTCGGCCGAATGGAGGAACAGGATCTGGGAGAGGTGGTCGACGACGATTCGGTTGATCTCCTCGGGCATCTCGCGGTCGAAGCTCCGTAGGCCCGACTCGACGTGGGCGATGGGGATGCCCAGGCCTGCCGCACAGAGCGCCGCCGCGAGCGTGGAGTTGACGTCGCCGGGCACGATGACCAGGTCCGGGCGCTCGTCGCGCAGGACGGGCTCCAGCCGCTCGATGACGCGCGCCGCCTGTTCGGCGTGGGAGCCCGAACCGACGCCCAGCATGTGATCCGGCTCGGGCACGCCGAGCTCGGTGAAGAACACGTCTGACATGGCGCGGTCGTAGTGCTGCCCCGTGTGGACGACGACGTTCGACGATTCGCCGAAGCGCTCGCGGCAGGCGCCGATGACCGGCGCCATCTTCACGAAGTTCGGCCGCGTGCCGACGACGTGGAGAAGGCGCGTCAAGCCGCCAGGTGCCTGTTCAGAAAGTCGATCTGGTCCTCGACGGCGCGCTCGAGGACCTCGCCGCGATAGATGTCGAAGTGACCGGCCCCCGCGTAGGTGACGAGCTCGCCCTTCGGCGCCGCAGCGGCGGCCTCGATCGCCGGCGCAGGCGGGGTGATCGCGTCGTCCGAGCAGACCTGCAAGAGAAGCGGGCAGGCAACCTCTTTCGCGCGGTGTCCGGGGCTGTAGAGCGCCAGCTCCAACGCCGCGCGGGGCGTGAACTCGTTGCGCCACTCAAAGCCCTCGTCGTACATCGCGGTGTAGCCAGGCTCAGCGTCGGGCGTGGTCATCGCGCCGATCGAGCCAGGCGGGCCGACGATCGGGATGTTCCAGCCGCCGCGCCCCAGAGCCGCCGCGGCAAGGTCGCGAAGGGCGGCGAAGGTCAGTCGCGCGTTTCCCGCAGGCCCCAGGTTGACGAGTGTCTTGATCCCGTCGGTGTGCGGCGACTGCGAGATGGCTGCCTTGATCGAGGAATCCTCCGCTGCGAGCGCGATGACGTGTCCGCCCGAGTACGAGGAGCCCCATAGTGCGATCCGGCCCGGGTCAACGCCGTCGAGCGTCCTTGAGTAGTCGATCGCCGCGCGCCAGTCTTCGAGCTGGCGCTTGGCGCTCAGGAGCTGCCTGTGCTCTCCACCGCTCTCGCCGAAGTAGCGGTAGTCGAAGGCGAGTCCGGCATAGCCCGCGGCGGCGAAGCGCTCGGCCGAGCGGATCGGGCCGCCCTCCTTGACGGCGCCGAAGCCATGGGCGAGGACCACGCACGGGACGGGCTCGGTCGTCGCGGGGCGGATGTAGACGCCCGCGCACTCGGTCTCGCCCGAGCGGAAGCGCACCTCGGTCCGGCTCAGGGTGTCGGTCGCGGTCTCAGGCGAGGCCATCGATGCGCTCGGCCAACTCGAAGTCGTTGGCCGTCAGGCCCCCCTCTGAATGGGTGGTGATCGTCACCTCGACCGTGTCCCACGAGATCGAGAGGTCGGGGTGGTGACCCATTTCCTCGGCCGGCCCGACGATCGCCTTCACGAAATCCACCGAGCCGACGAAGTCGTTCCGCTCGAACGCCTTGTGGATGGCGTCGCCTGAGCGCTCCCAGCCCTCGAGGTCCGCGAGGCGGCTTTCGATCTCTGAATCGTCGAGCTTTGGCATGCGTCAACCATATTCTCCTCAGCATGCGCATCGCGAGCCTCGTCCCATCGGCCACGGAGGCGTTGTTCTCGCTCGGACTGGGCGACGACGTGGTGGCGGTAACCCACGAGTGCGACTGGCCGGCCGCAGCGCTGGAGCGCCCACGCCTGACGCGCAGCGAGATCCCTGAGGGCCTTTCGCCCCGCGAGATCGACGAAGCCGTGCGGGAGCTCACCGCCAAAGGCGAGGCGATCTATGGGCTGGACTCGGCCGAGCTCGAACGGCTGGAGCCTGACCTGATCGTGACCCAGGCGCTTTGCGCCGTTTGCGCCGTCTCGTACGACGACGTTTGCTCGATCGCCGGTGCGCTTCCGGGCGACCCGAGCGTGCTCTCGCTCGACCCGGAGACCCTCGACGAGGTGCTGGGGGACCTGGTCCGCCTGGGCGCCGAGTGCGGCGTGCCCGAGCGGGGTGACAGCCTTCGCCGCGATCTACGAAGGCGCCTCGATGCTGTGCGCGCGGCGGTCGAAGGCGCGCCAAGGCCGCGCGTGGTCGCGCTCGAATGGCTCGATCCGCCATTCATCGGCGGCCACTGGGTGCCCGAAATGATCGAGGCTGCAGGGGGCGTCGACGCGCTCGGCGAGGCGGGCGTCAAGTCGCGCACCGGCACCTGGGACGAGCTCCGCGCGGCCGCGGCTGACGTGGCGGTCGTGATGCCGTGCGGCCTCTACGCCGACGAAGCGGCCGCGCAGGCCGGCGATCACGCAGGCGAGCTGGAGGCGCTGAACGCGAAGAGGATCTGGGCTGTTGACGCTGCCTCGTCGTTCTCGCGACCGGGCCCGCGCCTGGTCGACGGAGTCGAGCTCCTGGCGCACCTTCTCCACCCGGACCGGGCGGAGGCGCCGCCGGGCCTGGAGTTCCGACGGCTCTAGCGGGGAGACGGAGCTCACGCGTGGGGACAGTCCCCACGCGTGGGGTCTGACCCCGAGCGTGGGGTCTGACCCCGAGCGTGGGGTCTGACCCCTTAGGGCACTGGCTTAGAGGCCGGCGGGCACGGCCGCGTTTCCGGCTACGACGCAGGCGACTGCGAGCGCGGCGCCCATGACCACGATCGCCCCTATCTCGGCCGACCGCGCGCCTGAGCCGCCCGAGCGACGGATCTGAGCCAAGAGCAGCGTCAGGACACCACCGGCGACCATGCCGCCAAGGTGGCCGCCGACCGAGATGTTCGGCACGCTGAAGGTGAAGATCAGGTTGATGATCACGTAGAAGCCGATCTGTTGCGCGACGTCGTTCCGGCCGCGATCCCTGGCCTCGATGAAGCCCGCCGCCATGAGCCCGAAGACGGCGCCCGAGGCGCCGACGGTCAGGTCCTCGGGCGAGAGGATCAGCGCCCCGAGCGAGCCGCCGAGGAGCGAGACGAAGAAGATCCCGGCGAATCGCCACCCGCCCATCGCCCGCTCGAGGAGCGCGCCGAGGAAGAAGAGCGCGAGCATGTTGATGGCCAGGTGGATCAGGCCCGAGTGAAGGAGACCGCCGGTGATGATCCGGTAGTACTCGCCCTCGCCTACGCCGATGGCCTGCCCGACACTGATGGGCCGCCAGCCGATCAGGCCGTAGTCGATCGTGACGGTGCCGGCGGGGTCGCCGGTGGCCATGCCCATGCCTCCCGCGACCTGCGCGACGAAGGCGGCGACGCACAAGCCGATCAGGCCGATCGTGACGGGATGCGCACCGCCGAGCATTCCGGTGGGAGAGCGGACGACCTTCGTCTTCTGGCGCGCGCACTCGGGGCAGCGCATGCCGACGGGCGTCGAGGTCATGCAGTCAGGGCAGATCGGCCGCCCGCAGTTGGAGCAGGCGACGTTCGTCTGGCGGTCGGTATGGCGGTAACAGGTGGCCATCGGCGGCCGAATCTACTTGGAGGCTAGGTGCGTGCTCAGGACAGCTCGACGCCCATGATGGGGTCTTCTGTCGGGGCTTCCGATCCGCCCTCGGGCTCACGTGTGATGTAAACGCCTTCGGCACCCTCGAGGGAACCCTCGATCGGCACCTCGCCGTCCTCACGGACATCGAACGTGCTCGAGGCGTCCATCTCACCGTCGCGCCGGATCCAGGCCTGATAGTCCTGATTGGGTCCCAAGCCCGGCAGCTTGACGACGTGGAGCGTGCCCTGATCGCCCTGAACCTCCAGGCTCATCTCCATCTCGGGACCGACGCTCGCGAGGCTCTCTGCCTCGATGAACGTGCTCTCGGGGTCGTCGCCCCGCAGGAGCCAGCCGGTGGTGACGCCGGCGACGAGGACGACCGAGAGGACGCCCGCGGTCACGGGCCTCCAGATCGTGCCCCAGAGGCCACGCTCGGAGCGGTCCTTGGCCTTCTCGGCCTGGCGCTTTGCCTTCAGGTCGGCCTCGACCTCGCTCATCAGCGAACGCTTGAGGCTGGCGGGTGGAGTCCGCGGCGTAACGGAGGCAGGCAGAAGGTCGACGGCCGGATCGAGCCACAGGAGGTACTCGCGGCACGTGTCGCAGCCGGCGACGTGGCGCTCGACCTCGAGCTTCTCGGACGTCTCGAGGGCGCCCAGCGCGTAGGCGGCGAGCTCGTCCCGGTATTCGCGATGGTCGCTCATGGCAGCGCCTCCGACGCGTCGCGGATGCCCATTCCCTCCGAGAGGAGGAGCCGGACCTTTTCGAGGCCCAATCGCATCCGCCCCTTGACGGTACCCAGGGGCATGCTGAGCATCTCGGCGATCTCCGAATGGGTGAAGCCGCCGAAGTAGGCGAGGCCGATGACCTCGGATTGCTCGTCGGGGAGCTCCTTGAGCGCGCCGCGAACGCGGCTCGCCGTGTCGCGGCGGATGGCCTCGGCATCGGTCAGCTCGCCGGAATCCTGCGCTTCGAGGGTCGCGTCGTCGTCGAAGTCGAGCTTGGGCGCTTTGCCGGACTGGCGGCGAAGGGAGTCGATCGAGCGGTTGCGGACCACGCCGAGCGTCCATGAGCGGACGCTGCCGCGGGCGGAGTCGAAGTGGGCGCCGCTTCGCCAGATCGAGAGGAAAGCCTCCTGGACGACGTCCTCGGCCGCCTCGGGGCTGCCGACGATGCGATGCGCGAGCGAGTAGGCGGCGCCGCCGTGGCGGTCGTAGAGGATCTCGAACGCTGCGGGGTCCTTGCGCTCGACCAGGACCATCAGGTCCTCGTCAGCCAGCCTGTTGAGCTCATCGCGCTTCATAGAGGGGTTTTCGTGCGGGTCTTGAAAGTCTCCACAGGGCTCGCAACCCGGGTCCCGCCGCCGGGCCACAAGCCTTGTGGATGGGTGTGCGTATATAGATACGCGGAAGACCGCAGTCCGGATCACATCATGAACGACGCAACTCCAGCACGTCTTTACGCGACCCTCGTGGGCGGAGCCCTCGTTATCGCGGGGATCCTCGGCTTCTTCTACAGCTCGGGATTTTCGACCGGCAAGCCGGTGGGACGGGAGTCCGAGGAGGTCCTCGGGATCCTCGCGGTGAACGGCTGGCACAACCTGGTCCACATCGCGACCGGCCTCCTGGGCCTGGCGGCGGCGGCGTACGCAGCGCGGACCTACGCGCTCGCGCTCGGCCTCGCCTACACGATCATCGCTGTCTGGGGCTTCCTCATCATCGACGACGGGTTCGGCACGCTGCTCTCCACCGTGCCGGTGAACACCGAGGACAACCTCCTCCACCTGATCCTTGGGCTGACGGGACTGGCCGCGGGCGCGGCCACGTCAAAGCCCGGCGGCGCCAAGAAGCGCGACCGCTCGCGGCGCAACCGCGAGCGAACCGCCTAGCGGCGGAGCTCGCCGCCGATATCTGAGATCACGCGGCTCGCGTTTGCGCGCAGGCCGGCGGGCTTCCGCCGGCGACGGGCGCCGAGCACGACGAGCGCTCCGGCCGCTACGCCGCCAACGGCGACGGCTGCAACGGGGCGCACCCAGTTGCGCGGGTCACGAAGGGACTGAAGTTCTGAGTCAGTGAGTTCCTCGGCCCACGTCCCGAGCGCGGCCGCAGCCTGCTCGGTTATCGCGGAAAGGGTCGTCTCGACGCGGCTCGCGAGATCCTCCGGTGGATCCAACGGTTGTAGCGCGTCGGCGAGCAGCGCCTCGAGGTCCATGCGTCCTGGCTCCATCTGTCCTGGCTCACTCATCTCGCGGCTCCCCTCGCTCGGCTTCCATCTGCTCCTCGAGCTGCTTGAGAGCTCGATGGATGAGCACCTTCGTCGCGCCGTCGGTCTTGCCCATGGCGCGAGCGATCTCGCGGTTGTCCATGCCCAGCGCGAAGCGCATGATCAGCGCCTCGCGACGCTCCTCGGGCAGCCCGTCGAGCTTTCGCATGAGCAGCCGCAGTTCCTCGCGACCCTCGACGACGCGCTCCGTCGAATGCGGATGCGCCGGCGGCTCGACGGCCTCGATGTTCGCCGTGGGCCTGCGCGAGCGGTCGCGGTAGAGGTTTGACGCAAGGTTGTGGGCGATGCGGATGAGCCACGGTCGCATGGGGCGCCCTGCCGACTCGCGGCGCGCACGCTCGAAGTGCCTGTAGGCCTGTAGGAACGCCTGCTCGGTCAGGTCCTCGGCGTCGTGATGGTTCCCCACCCGGTAGTACGCGTACGAATACACGTCGCGCAGATGCGCGCGGTAGAGCTCCGAGAACTCGCGGTCGAGCTCTGCCTTGGAGATGGGTGCGGTGTCCCCCGGGGGCATGGCGTGAGCCTAGACGCGGAATGGTCATGCCGCCTTCCTCGCGCGCTGCGCGCGGCGGAGTCCTGCAATCCACTCACCGGCGGTGATGTCGCCGGCGATGAGCGAGGCCAGGCTTTCGAGGCGCGGCGCGTCGATCCCTTCACGGACCACGGTTTCGGCGATCAGCGGCACCGAGTCGAGGCCCTCAGAGGCCTGGCCGATCTTGCCGGGGATCTGCTCGGCAGGCGTGCCCTTGCCCAAGAGCTCTCCCGCCTGCCGGTTGCGGCTGCCGGGAGCGAGGATCGTTGCGGTGAGGTCGCCGACGCCCGCAAGGCCGGCGAAGGTTTCGGGCCGGGCGCCCTTGAGAACGCCGTAGTCGATGCACTCCGCCCAGATCCCGGCGGCAGCGATGCCCGCGGCGTTGAGACCGTGCGGTTCGGCCGCGGCGGCTCCGAGGGCGGCGGCGTTCTTGGCGACACCCGCCATCTCGACGCCCACGACATCGTCGGTCCGCTCGCACACCAGGCCAGCGCGGTCGAACACCTCGCCGAGCTGAACGCGAAGGTCGGCGTCAGCCGAGCCGAGGACCAGCGCGGCCATGCCGGCCGCAGCCTCGCGCGCGTGAGCGGGGCCGCCGAGACACGCGATCGCGCGAGCCCTGACCCGCTCGGAGACGTAGTCAGTCGGGAGCATGCCCATCGGCTGGATGAGGCCCTTGGAGAGAAGCAGGACCGCAGCGCGGGAGCCGATCTTGTCCCCGTAGGTGCCGACGGCCTGTGGGATCGCCTTCGACGGCACGGCGAGACAGACCAGGTCGCAGCCCGCGAGTTCGATGTCGGTCGCCTTCTTGACCTCGACGCCGTCGGGAATCTTCACGCCCGGCAGGTACTTCTCGTTCTCACGCCGCTTGGCAATCTCGGCCGCCTTGGCCTCGTCCCGGGTGCCGAGCTGAACCTCCAGGCCGCCGCGAGCCATCAGCGCCGCGATGGCCGTGCCCCAGCTGCCGGCGCCGATCACGGCTGCCTTGCGAAGCGGGGGCAAACCGCCCAGGTACTCCCACTGAAGCTCGATGTTCGGCCAGATCCGCTCGGTGACGGTCTGGGCGAGGCTGGGCGACGGGCGCTCGGTCTGCGGGAAGGTCATCGCGCTGCCGGCGCGCAGGCGGACCTTGCGCGGGCGGATGCGCCAGCCGTCGCGGACGTGCTCGGTGCCGATCACGGCAACGGGCATGACCGGCGCGCCCGACTCGAGGGCGAGCCGGCCGACGCCGCGCTTCGGCCTGGCCAGGGAGCCCTGGCGGATCCGGGTCCCCTCGGGGAAGATGACGACGGTGCCGCCTCGCTCGACAGCGAGCCTGGCCGTTTCGACGGCGGTCTCGTCGGACTGGCCGCGACGAATCGGGAAGGCGCCAAGGCGGCTGAGGAACCAGCCCTGCCAGCGGTTCTCGAAGAGTTCGACCTTTGCCACGAATTGCATCGAGCGCCGCCAGGGAAGTAGCGCCCCGATCGCGAACGGATCAAGAAAGCTCCGGTGGTTGGAGGCGACGATGAGCCCGCCCTTGAAGCGAGCGTGTTCGCGCCCCTGGCGCTCGAGCCGGAACCAGACGAGGAAGAACGGCAGGAACAGGCAGCGAACGATCGTGTACAGAATGCGGTTCGTCCCATGCTCGCGCGCGAAGCGGTGGTACGCGTCGAAGCGCTCCTGGGTTATGACGTCGTCACCGCGCGGCGGCGGCGACGAGGCTCGCGGACGATCCTCCATCGAGATGGCTACACGCCTGAGCGTGCCTGGTTACCAGGCGATTTCGATGATGCGCCGCAGTTCGTCGCGATCAGGCGTGTCAGGCGTCATTCCGAGCTCGCCACGAGCTTGGATCGCGTCAAGGGCATCGTCGAGCTTTTCGCGGTCCGCGCCGATCTCGCCGAGACCCCTTCGGCCCCCGCCCAGCGCCTCGATCCGCTCCGGGAGTCCGGGCGAGTCCGTGCCCAACGCACCTGCCAGACCGGCCATCTCCTTCGGAGCCCGCGGCAGGAGTGCTTCCACCGCGCGCGGCAGAATCGCCGCGTTGGTCTCCGCGTGCGGGATCCGAAGGACCTTGACGAGGCTTTGGCAGATCACATGGTGAAGCGAGAACAGGGCACTATCGATGGCGTATCCCGCTAGCAAGGACCCATACGCCAGATCGCGCGCCAATGGGACCTCGATTCCCTGGGAGATCAATCGCGCCGCCTCGAGAGCCGAAAGACGCGAGACCGGCTGAGCCAGCGGTGTATAGAGACTGTCTGCGGCGTGCGCCAGCGCGTTCATGGCCGACGCTCGTCGTTCGTACTCGGGCTGAGCGGTCATCACGCGCGGATCTGCAATGACCAGCACCGGGCGGTTGAGGCCGTCCGCGGTGTGGCCATCGGGCAGCTTGTGAATGCGGGTCATCTCGGCGCCCGAGAGCGTTGTCGGGATCGCCGCGACGCGCCCGCCGGTCACGGCGGCGATCGCCTTAGCGGTGTCGATCACCCGGCCGCCGCCGAATGCGACGAGCGAGCCGGAAGTGACCTCCTCGATGAGCTCGGCCGAGATCTCGTTCACGGCGCCCGCGGGTACTTGGTGGACGCGCGTTGCATTCTCCGCCAGGACGCCGGGCGCATCCGCCAGCGCGCGCTCGGTCGAGAACAGCTCGTAGGAGTCCCATCCGGCCTCGGCGAGGGTGGCCGGTGCCGCCTCGAGGGCGTCGTCGGCGAACCGGATCCGCCGGTCGCCGTCGTGCCAGTTGATCTCGTCGTTCAAGAGCCCAGGGCGGGACTCGAACCCGCAACCTCCACATTACAAATGTGATGCTCTGCCAATTGAGCTACCCGGGCGTGCCCCCGGGTAGCTTAGATCCGTTCCGCCTAGAGCAGGACTTCGCGACCCGAGATGTGCGCGGCGACCTTGCGCTTGACGCGCTGGAGGGCGTTGTCGACCGTCTTCGTGTCGCACTCGAGGCGCTCGGCCACGACCTCGTAGCTGTAGCCGTCGAGGTAGAGGGCGAGCACTTCGCTCTCGAGCTCGGAGAGAACGTCACCGAGGCAGGCCACCAGGCTCGACAGTTCCTCCGAGGCGATCACGCGGTCCGCGGGATCGTCGGAGATCGGGCCCGGGAGGATGTCCTCGAGGGTCGTATCCGAGTCTCCCGCCGCGGCCGGCGTCTGCGCAAAGGAGACGTACTGGTTGAGCGGTGCGTGCTTGTTACGGCTCGCAGTCTTTACGGCCGTGATGATCTGGCGGGTGATGCAGAGCTCCGCGAAGTTGCGGAAGCTCGACTCGCGATCGGTGCGGTAGTCGCGAATGGCCTTGTAGAGACCGACGGTTCCCTCCTGGATCAGGTCGTCTGAGTCGCCTCCGAGGAGAAAGTACGACGATGCCTTGAGCCGCACGAATCCGCGATAACGGCGGATCAGCCGGTCGTAGGCGTCGGCGGATCCCCGCTTTGCGAGGGCGACGAGGTAGTGATCATCAAGCTCGGGTCGAGCTTCAGACCTGGGGCGGCGAGCGGTCGCGGCGGCGATGGCCGGCGCGGGCTCGGACAGCTGGACAGCATTATGGGAAGCAGAAACGGCCACCAGAATTCCTCTCGGTTGAATTCGGTGGCGCCACTCCTCCCCGGGGGCGCCCCTCACCTATGAGATCTCTATCGGTCGCTTAAGGCTCGACCTTTAGTTCACCCTTACTGACGCGTAAGTTTATGCAGGTAAGCGTAGTTCTGTCAACCCCGACTTTTGACTGCACGTTCCGTTGCAGGAAACGGGGTCCATCCGGAAGGTCCTCTACGAACCCCTCTGGCGAACCGCTTCGAACAACAGGATCGCCGCCGCCGCCGACACGTTGAGCGAGGCTGCCCTCCCCCGCAGGGGGATCGAGACGAGCGCATCGCACATGCTTTCGACCCTCGGCCGAAGGCCCGAGCCCTCACTCCCCATCACCAGAACGACCGGGCCCTTGAGGTCAACTGACGTGTATGGGTCGGCCGCCTCCGCGGCCGCGCCATAAACCCAAAGCCCAGCCCGCTGCTTCGCCACCTCGAGCCAATCGGCGAGATTACGAACGCGTGCAACCGCCAGGTGCTCGACCGCTCCCGCCGAGGCCTTGCAGACTGCGGGCGTCACCGAAACCGCTCGGCGGTCCGGGATCACGACCCCGGTCGCGCCGGCGGCCTCGGCCGAGCGACAGACGGCGCCGAGGTTGTGGGGGTCCTGGACCTGGTCGAGCGCGACGATCAGCGCATCGGGCGCCGCGGCGAGCTGGTCGGCATCTGCGTATGGATATGGCTCTACCTCGGCAACGATCCCCTGATGGTCCGGGGAGCCGGCGAGCCGAGTGAGCTCTTCTGGGCTGGCGTCCTCCGAGGTGACGACACGCAGCACCTGGCGCTTGCCGCGCTCCGCCTCGGCGACCGGGCGGCGTCCATAGACGACCTCAGCCACGGCGCACGAGCTTCGACCCCTCGGCCGAGTCGCGGACCTCCCAGCCCAGCTCGGCCAGGCGGTCCCGAGCATTGTCCGCGCGCTCGAAGTCGCGGGCGGCGCGCGCTTCGTCGCGCTCACGGAGGAGCGCCTGCGCCTCTTCACCCGCCTCTTCGTCCGAGGCAAGGATCCCCTCGAGGCCAAGCAGAGGCAGCATGCGCTCGAGCGCGGCGCGCGCACCGGGCACCTCCCTGCGGTTCGCCTCGGCGATCAGCTCGAAGACCGCGGCTAGCGCCCGCGGGGTGTTGAAGTCGTCGCAAAGGGCTTGAACAAGCGCTTCCTCGCGCTCGGCCGCGAAGTCGTCCTCACCCTCCACCCCGGGCTCGCGCAGGAAGTTGCGGATGCGATCGACCCGTGCGCTCGCCTCCTCCAGGGCGCCGTCGGAGAACTCAAGCGGCTGGCGGTAGTGCCCCGAGATCAGAAACGCGACCACGGCGTGGGCGCCGTACGCGTCGATCGCCTCACGCAGGCCGAAGATGTTCCCGACCGACTTCGACATCTTCTCCTCGGCAATCCGGATCATCCCGTTGTGCATCCAGATGCGGGCCAGTGGGCGGCCGCGGGCACCTTCGGACTGCGCCACCTCGTTCTCATGATGAGGGAAGACGAGGTCGACGCCCCCCCCATGGATCTCGAAGTCCGCGCCTAGGACCTTCTCGGCCATCGCCGAGCACTCGATGTGCCAGCCGGGCCGCCCGTCGCCCCACGGGCTCTTCCACGCGGTGTCCTCCCCTGGCTTCTGGGCCTTCCAGAGGGCGAAGTCGAGCGGGTTCTCCTTGAGGCTCTGCGTCCCGGCCTCCTCGCCCTGGTCCATCTCGTCGGGGTCGCGATTCGAGAGCTTGCCGTAGCCGTCGAAGCTGCGGACACGGAAGTAGACGTCGCCACCTGACTCATACGCGTGCTCGCGCTCGATCAGCGCCTCGATCATCTCGACGATCTCAGGGATGGTCTCGGTCGCAAGGGGCTCGGAGTCGGGCCGGCCGATGCCGAGGAGGCCGGTGTCCTCCGTGTATAGGCGGGTCATCTCGGCTGCGTGCTCGGCCGAGGGCACCCCGAGCTCCTTCGCCGCGTCATAGATCTTGTCGTTCACATCGGTGACGTTCATGACGACCGTGGTCTCGTAGCCCAGGTGGCGAAGCAGCCGGCCGACGAGCATAAAGACGACATATGGCCGCGCGTTGCCCACGTGTATCCGCCCGTAAACGGTGGGCCCGCAGGCATAGATCCCTGCCCTGCCGGACTCGCGCGGCTCGAGCGCCCGCACCTCGCCTGAGAGCGTGTCCTTGATCCTCACCTCGCGCATGCGGGGTTCATCCTAGGTCGACGCGATAGCTTGCGCCGCAAATGGAGTTCGTAGAGGCGAATGGGATCCAAATCGCGTTCGAGCGCGCAGGGACCGGGCCCCTTCTCGTATTCGCCCACGGAGCGGCATCCGACCACCGCATGTGGCAGCCGCAGCTCGATGACCTGGCCGCGGATTTCACCGCCGTCGCCTGGGACGAGCCGGGAGCCGGAGAGTCCGGCGACGTGCCAGGCGACTTCCAGCTCGAGGACTACGCCACCTCACTCGCAACGCTGATCGAGGAGCTCGGCCTTGGCCCAGCGCATGTCGCGGGCCTTTCCTGGGGCGGCACGGTCGCGCTGGAGCTCTACCGACTCCGGCCCGACCTCGTCTCGACGCTGATCCTCGCGGACAGCTATGCCGGCTGGAAGGGATCGCTTCCGCAACAGGAGGTGGATGCCCGGGTTGCCCTTGCTCAGGAGATGCTCTCCGCCTCTGCCGAGGAGTTCGATCCCGAGTTGCCCGGGCTGTTCGCTGGTGATCCGCCGAGCGAGTTCGTGCCGCTGCTCTTGGAGATCGGCGCGGCCGTCCGCCCGGCAAGCATGCGGACGCAGCTGAGCGCCATGGCGCGGGCTGATCTTCGCGATGTGCTGCCTCAGGTGAGCGTGCCGACCCTGCTGATCTGGGGCGAGCTCGATGCTCGCGCACCGATGACGGTCGCGCACCAGCTCGACCAAGCTATTCCTGACACCCAGCTCGTTGTTTTCCCCGACTGCGGCCACGTAAGCAACCTCGAGCAGCCCGCCCGTTTCAACCAAGCCGTGCGCGAGTTTGCTGCGGGCGCATAGAATCGCCCCATGGCCTCCACGCCCAAGCCCGCGAGCGACGTTTCGACGAACGGCCACCACGCCGCGACGAACGGCGACTCGCCCAAGATCTCCGAGCGCGCGCCGCTCGAGGGCCTGGCCGACAGCGTCGGGCGAGCCACTGGCGACGCGGTACGCGCCACCCAGGGTCTCGCCGGCAAGGCGCTCGGGCGCGCAGCCCGCTCGCTCGCGAAGCGACTGCAGGCAGACCTCGACGATCGCGATCCGGACTACATCCGCGAGAACCTCCCCCTCTCGTGGCTCATGGCGACCATCTGGTATCGCGCCGAGGTAAGGAACCTCAAGAACGTGCCGGAGGAGGGGCCGGTGCTCCTGGTCGGCAACCACACCGGCGGGAACATGGCGCCCGAGACAATCTTCTTCACCCTGGCCTTCTCGACCTACTTCGGGGTTGAGCGCCGCTTCCACCAGCTCGCCCACAACCTCGTCCTCGCCTCTCCGCTCGGCCCGTTCCTGCGCCGCTTCGGCACCGTGGCGGCGTCGCACGAGAACGCGCTCAAGGCTCTCGACGCAGGCGCGGCCGTACTCGTCTTCCCAGGAGGCGACTGGGAGGTCCACCGCCCGAGCTGGCAGAGCTCCAAGATCGACTTCGGCGGGCGCCGCGGCTTTGTGAGGCTCGCGCTCGAGAAGGACGTGCCGATCGTCCCCGTGGTCACCATCGGCGGTCAGGAGACCGCGCTTTGGCTCGACCGAGGCGCCTGGCTCGCAAAGCTCCTTCGACTTGATCGCACCGCGCGCCTCAAGGTGCTGCCGATCCTGATCGCGCCTCCGTGGGGTCTCACCGTTGGCGACTTCCTGCCGCGGATCCCGCTTCCGGCCAAGATGACCAGCGACGTCCTCCCCGCCATCCACCTGCGCGAGCAGTTCGGCGAGGAGCCCGACATCGACGAGGTCTATGAGCACGTAACCGGCGTCATGCAGGAAGCGCTCAGTGGGCTCGCCGCTGAGCGGCGCTACCCCGTGATCGGATAGACGATGAGGCTGACGGAAAGCGTTGTCGTCGGTTCGCCGCCACGCGTTGTCTGGAGCTACCTGGCAGACCTCGATGGCTACGACCGCTTCATGTCCGGCATCACACGCTGGGACACGGACGGCGAGGCAACGACGGGCCTTGGCGCACGCCGGCGCATGCTGATCAGGGCGGGCTCGGCCGAGGTCGGAGGGCTGATCGAGATGGTCGAGTGGGACGAGCCCAACGACCTCGCGTGGAGCTCCGTCACCGGCATCGACCAGCGCGGGCGCTTTCGCCTCCGCCCGGCCGGAAATGGCTCGACCCGGGTCGAGCTCCGCTACCAGTACGGGGTCGCGGGCGGAGGCTTCACCGGATGGCTCTCCGAGCGCCTCTCGGCGCCGAGCATCTCGAAGAACTTGCGCGTCTCGCTCCAGCAGTTCAAGCGGCTGGTCGAGTCGGAGCGCCAGCAGCGCGTCGCCGAAGCGGCCGAAGCAGAGCCCGCCGAAGCCTGAGCTTCAGCTTTTCTTGCCGGCCAGCGCCTTCTGAAGCTGGCTCTTCGACATCGAGGAGCGGCCCTCGATGTTCTTCTGGCGCGCCTCGTTCATGAGCTGATCCTTCGTGCGCCCCTTGGGCTTGTTCGTGCCTGAGCGCTCACCGCCGCGCTGGCCCGATGACTTGTCCTGAGTGGAAGTTTTCGACGCCGTACGCGACTCGCCCTTGCGCGCCTTCTCCTTGTTGACCGTGCGCGCTGCGACCTCTTCGGCCTTGGACTCGGAAGCGCCTTGGCTCTTCTGGGACTTCTTGATCTTTTCGTACTGACGGGCACGCTTGGTGCCCTTCTTGACTCCGCGTGGTGGCATGTGAAGCCAATACCCGCTAGCCGTCGGAGGAATCGTCTCCCGCGTCGCCCGAATCGGCGCCGTCGTCATCCTCTTCGCTCTCTTCGAGCTCGCGCTTCACGACCTTGCCGGTCGCGTTTCGGGGAAGCTCGTCGATGAACTCGACCTCGCGCGGGACCTTGAAGCCCGCCAGGTTCTCCTTGACGTACTTCTTGGCTCCGTCCTCGTCCAGGGACCCTGACGAGGTCGTGACCACGAATGCCTTGAGCGCCTGCCCGTACTTCTCGTCGTCGACGCCGATGACCGCGACCTCGTCGACGGCCTCGTGTCCTGCGAGCAGGTCCTCGACCTCGCGGGGGAAGACGTTCTCGCCGCCGGACACGATCATCTCGTCGTCGCGGCCGTCGATGAAGAGGCGCCCTTCCTCGTCGAGGTGGCCGACGTCACCCGAGCTCAGGAGCCCGTCGATGATGTCCTTGTTGCCGCCGCCCGTGTATCCCTCGAACTTCATCTCGTTCCCGACGAAGATCCGGCCTGTCTCGCCCTGCGGGAGCTCATTCTCGTCCTCGTCGTAGATCTTCAGCACCGTGCCGTGGGGAATGCGGCCGGCAGTGCCCGGCGCCTCGCGAAGGTCCTCCGGCGTCGCGATCGTCGCCCACGCGACCTCGGTGGACCCGTAGAGGTTGTAGAGGTTGTCGCCGGTCGCGTCCATCCATTCGGTGGCGAGATCCCCGGGGAGCGCCGAGCCCGAGGCGCAGGTCGCCTTGAGAGAGGAGAGGTCGTACTTCTTGATTACGTCGTCGTCGAGCTGCATGGTGCGCTGGAGCATCACGGGAACCACGATCAACGCCTCCGCCTTGTTCTCCTCGATGGACTTGAGCATCTCCTCGGGGTCGAACTTCCGTCGCAGCACGTAGGTCGAAGAGAGCGAGAGCCCGATCGAGAAGTGCGCGAAGCCCCAGGAGTGGAAGAGCGGCGCCGCGATCACGGTCGTCTCGCGGGCCTTGAGCGGGATCTTCGAAAGCAACGCCGCGATCGGCCCGAGCGTGTCGGGCTGGCCGCGCTGGGCGCCCTTCGGGGTGCCGGTCGTGCCTGAGGTGAGGACGATGAACTTGGCCGACTTCTCGGGAGGCTTGAGGTCCGACGCGTCGTCGGTCTCCTCGATCAGCGACTCGATCGTGGGATCCTCCGATTCGCCGTCTTCCGACCACGCCACAAAGCGCTTCAGGTCGACATCGGCCTTCTCCATGACGTTGAGGAACTCCTCGTCATAGACGACTGCCTTCGGATCCTCGCGCTCGAGCACGTCGACGAGTTGAGGCCCCGAGAACATGGTGTTCATGAAGAGGCAGTTCGCACCGAGCTTGGAAGCCGCGAGCACGGTGTCCACGAATCCACGATGGTTGCGAGCGAGAATGGCGATGCCGTCGCCTTCGGAGATCCCCTTCTCGGCAAAGGCATGCGCGAGCTTGTTCGAGCGCTCATGAACCCCTGCGAAGGTGAGCTCGCCGAGCTCGTCGATGATCATCGTCTCGTTCGGGTAGCGGATCGCCGCGGCTGCGGCGCCCGCGGCGGGGGAAGCACCCCAGCGGCGTAGCTCGCGAAGAACTCCGGCCAGCCGGTCGGGCCGGGTGGGCCGGACGATGCCGGCATCGATGAGGACCTTGACGTTGAACGGGACGTCGGGCAGGAGGCCCAGCGAGCCGATCTGCACCTTTCCCAAGCGCTCTCTGATCACGCGGCCAACCTTATGGAGAAGGGGTCTGGCATGTAGCAATCACTCGATTTCCACTGACGCGATCGCCAAACACGCGATGCCCTCGCCACGGCCGATCCATCCCATGCCCTCGTTCGTCGTCGCCTTGACGTTCACCGGCGCGCCGACCGCCTCGGTGAGGATCCGCTCCATCTCGGCGCGATGGTCGCCCAGGCGCGGCTCCTCGCAGATGACGGTGGCGTCGACGTTCACGACGAAGCCCGAAACCATCGCCACCGCGGTGCGCAAGAGCTCGACGGAGTCGGCATCCTTCCACCTCTCGTCCGACGGTGGGAAGTGCGTCCCGATGTCGCCCAGGCCGGCTGCCCCCAGCACCGCGTCCGTGATCGCGTGGGCAAGCACGTCAGCGTCGGAATGGCCCTCGAGGCCGTGTGTGTGCGGGACCTCGACGCCCCCGAGGATCAGCGTCCCTCCCTCCGAGAAGCGGTGCGAGTCGTAGCCGATGCCCGAGCGCGCGCTCATCCGATCTCCTCCAGGCGCCGCTCGCGGCCCTCGAAGACGCAGAGCTCGGTCACACCCCAGCCCCGCATCGCTTCGACGGCGCGCTCGTACTCGTAGCCGACGTGCTCGGGCAGGTGCGCGTCCGAGGAGAGCGCGAAGGCCGCGCCGGCGTCCACGCACATCTCGGCGAACGCGTCGGCTGGGTAGAGCTCGCCGACCGGCTTGCGAAGGCCCGCTGTCGAGACCTCGACCGCTGTCCCTGTGTCCGCGATCGCCTCGATGAGCGGCTCGTAGTGAAAGCGCGGATCGCGACGCGGACTGGGCCGGCCCTCGCCCCAGACCTTCACGAGATCGGGGTGGGCGCAGATGTCGTACATCCCGGTCTGGATCGCCTCGGCGAACGTCTCGAAGTAGAGCGCCCAGACCTTGTCGGGATCGTTGATCTCTTCCCACACGTCGTAAGCATCATGGTCGACCGCCATGTCGCGGAGGAAATGGACCGAGCCCACCACGTAATCCAGGTCGTGGCGGTCGAGCACGTTCGCAATGTGGTCCTCGCGCCCCGAGACCCAATCCATCTCGATTCCTGCGCGCAGGCCGGCCGAGCGAACGAACTCGAGGTACTCGCTCATGTCGTCAACCGCGTTCTCGCGCCAGAAGGGGTGATCCCAAATCTCGAGCGACTCGGCGAAGCGGTGGATGTGCTCGGACACCCCGAGCTCGGAGATGCCAGCCGCTTGCGCCGCCTCCAGATAGCGGTCGGCGTTCGCCTGGGTGAAGTACTCCGACGCCTTCGCGTCCGTCTCGTCCGGGCGCAGGTGGAGGTGATAGTCCGTCAGCACCGCGGATACGCTAGCCAGCGATGGTCCACCTGAGGATCGTGGCGCCGGAAGCCGAGGCTAAGAAAGCGCTCGCGCTCTTCGAGGAGACCGACTCCGTTTACAACGTGATCGTTCTGGAGGGGGCCGCGCGCAAGCCCGAAGGCCACGCGATCCTGTGCGACGTCGCCCGCGAGGAGGCAAGCGTCGTGATCGCCGACCTGAAGGAGATCGGCATCCACCACAGCGGCTCGATCGCGATCGAGGACATCGACTCGCAAATCTCCGATGTCGCGATCGCCGCCGAGAAAGCGGCGAAGGGCCTTCCCTCCGACGCGGTCGTCTGGGAGGAGGTCGAGTCGCGTACCTCGGAGAACGTCGAGCTCTCGGGCAGCTTCCTGGCGTTCATGGTCGTCGCGACCCTGATCGCGGCTGTCGGCATCCTGACCGACCAGATCATCCTGATCATCGGGGCGATGGTCGTTGGCCCGGAGTTCGGGCCGCTTGCGGGGCTGTGCGTGGCGCTGGTCCACAAGCGACCAGACGTGGCGAAGCGCTCCCTCTTAGCGCTGGCGATCGGCTTTCCGCTCGCGATCACCGCCTCGTTTCTCATGACGCTCTTGATCGATCTCGCCAATCTTGTGCCTGAGGACTTCTCACAGCACAACCACCCCTTCACCGACTTCATCGCAAAGCCCGACGAGTTCACCGCGATCGTCGCGGTCCTCGCGGGCATCGCCGGCATCCTCTCGCTCACGTCCGCCAAGTCGGGCGCCCTTGTGGGCGTGCTGATCTCCGTGACGACGATCCCAGCCGCGGCAAACATCGGCGTTGCCGCAGCCCTCGGGGACTCGAAGGAGTGGGTAGGAGCGATGGGTCAGCTGACGCTGAACCTCTCGCTTATCGTCACTTCCGGCGTGGCAACGCTGTTCATCCAGCGCCGGCTCTACATCCGGCGCAAGGCAAAGCACCGCTCAGACGCCGGCCGGAAAGCCGCCGGCTTGTCGAGCGAGCCCGAGAGGAGCTAGCGCGGAAGGAGCGCCGCTGCCAGTGCCAGGTCCACGCTGGTCGTGACCTTCAGATTCGGCTCCTCCCAGGCGAAGACGCGCACGACTCCGCCCGCCGCCTCGACCAAGCTCGCATCGTCCGTTGCGGCCGCCAGGGTCTCGGGGTCGGCGTCCAAGGCGCTACGGAGCGCCGCTGCACGGAACGCTTGCGGCGTCTGCACCGCCCAGAGCTCGCTGCGTGGGACGGTCTCGATCACACGTCCCGCGAGCGCGCGCTTCAGCGTGTCGGCGACGGGCGCGGCGGCGACCAGCGCGTCACAGCCCGGATCGCCCTCCAGCTCTGAGACGATCGCGTCGAACAGGGCATGCGTCGCGAGGGGCCGGGCGGCGTCGTGGACCGCGACCAGATCCGTCTCGACGTGCTCGAGCGCCCGGGCGACCGACTCGGAGCGCGAGGCGCCACCGGTCACGACGCTCGCGTTCGGGGCCATTGCGCCGATCTCCTCCTCGTAGCCGGGAGGCGCCGAGATCACGACCGATCCGATCCGCGCCGTCTGTCCGATCGCATCAAGCGACCAAGCCAGCATGGGACGGCCGCCGACGTCGACGAGAGCCTTCGGGCCGCCGGCTCCGAGCCTGTCTCCGGAGCCGGCGGCCGCGATCACGGCTGTTGCGAGCGCGTCAGCGCCCATCGAGGCGTCCCCTCAGACGGTTGCCTCGGAGAAGCGCTCCTCGAGGAGCCCGTCGATGTACTGCTCGGCGCCATCCTCGTCCTTCTCGAGCGCGTACATGAACTCGGAGGCGAGGATCTTCTTCGCCCGCGTGTACATCTGCTTCTCGCCGGTGGACAGTCCCTTGTCCATCTCGCGAATAGCGAGGTTGCGAACGACCTCGGCGATCTCGAAGATGTCGCCGGTCTTGATCTTCTCGCGGTTGTACTTGAACCGGCGGTTCCAGTTCTTCGGCATGTCGGAGAGCTCGCCCGTCAGGACGGCGATTACCTCTTCGACCTGTTTCGGATCGATCACGCGACGGAGCCCGGCGATGCTTGCGTTTTCGCACGGGACCATCACCGTCATGTCGTTGTGGAGGATCTTGATGGTCAGGTAGTCGCGGGTCTCGCCCATGAGCTCCCTCGATTCCTTCAGGATCACGACGCCGGCACCGTGATGCGGGTAGACGACGTTGTCACCTTCCTCGTACGTGCACTCGACGGGCGCGATCTCCTCGAGCTCGACCTCGTCCTCAGTAGCTAGTTCCGGAATTGGGTGCCTCCTTTGGGGTACGCCCGCTCGGCGCGGGAGCTTCGTTGGCTCATGACTGGCGATCGACCACGTCGACCTCTTCGGCTCGGCGAAGACCCTCACGGATCTCTGTCGCTCGAGCCTCCCCCACTCCGTCCACGGCTGCCAGTTCAGAGTCCGTGGCGGAAAGGATGGCCTCGAGATCGCCAAACCGATCGACGATCTTCTGGGCCACCAGACGAGGAAGCCTCGGCACGCTGGACAGCGCGCGGAAGCCTCTTGGTACTACAGGGAAGTCAAGGGTGTTCGTCTTGCGGTCGTAACCGAGGTGCTCGGCGAGGCGGCCGAAGTCGAGGAGGTCGTGGTGGCCGAGCTCTGCGAGGCCGGCTGTGGCGCGCTCAAGCTCCGCCTCGGAGGCATCGACTGCGTAGTCGCGGACGAGGGCGGCCCGCTCGGCGAACACGCCGTGGACGACCTCTTCGAGCTGCATCTCGATCATGCGGCCCTCTGCCCCCAGCTCGATGATCCAGCGCTCCACCTCGGCGGCCATGCGGGTGACAAGCTCGAGGCGCTGAAGGACGGAGAGGACATCGTGCATGACAGCGCCGCCGGTGAACTCGAGATGCGTCAGGCGAGCCGAGACCTTGTCGAGGCGGGCGCGGTACTTCTCGAGGGTGGCGAGTCCCTGGTTTGCCTTCGAAAGGACGCTCGAGATGTCCTCGAGGATGTACTTGATGCCCTCGACGTAGAGCGAGACGACCTCGCGGCGCTGCGAGATCGCGATGACCAGGGCCTTCGACTGCTTCGACACGCGCTCGGCTGTGCGGTGGCGCGTGCCCGTCTCCATCGAGAGGATGGTCGGATCGGGCATTAGCTGCACGTTCGCCCACAGGATCCGGTAGGTCTCGGGCTCGAGGACGATCGCGCCGTCCATCTTCGCCAGTTGGTACAGCAGGGCCGGCGAGTAGTCCACATCCAGGCGGATGCCGCCCGAGAACATGAACGAGACCTCCTCGGCCTCCCCGACGAGAATCAGCCCACCGGTGCGGGCGTGGACGATGTTGTCTATGCCCTCGCGAAGCGGAGTGCCGGGCGCGACGGTGTCGAGCGCACGGAGTAGACGCGGATCCTGTCGCGCTTCCAGCTCAATCTTCTCATCAACGGGAGGAAGCGCCATCGCTCAGTCAAGGATGACAGAACCGCCGCTGAAGTTAAGCCGGAGTTAAATCCGTGTGGATAGATCGGAAAGGGCTTTGTCAAGCGCGGTGTCGAGGGTGAAGCCACAGGGCTAGGAGCGGTTTTCATCTCCGAGTGGTATTTGTGAGCGGGCAGGCAAGGTCAAAGAAAGGAGAGCCCCATGGAGCTCTACGCGATTATTCGCCGCAAGGGATGGCCAACAGGAGGTGACCTCGAGGAGGCCGCCGGCCGTTCGAGCAAGGTCGGTGACGATGAGATGTCCGACGACATCCGCTGGATCAGGAGCTACGTGCTCTCGGAAGAGGACGGCTCAGTCGGGACGCTCTGCATCTACGAGGCATCGAGCCCTGAGAAGATCCGCGAGCATGCGGAGAGGGCGGACCTTCCGGTGGACGAGGTGATTCCGATCGCCGATACGGTGATCGTGAGGCCCGATCCCGCGCCCGCAGCCGCCTAGGGCTACGCCGCCCGCGCGGCCTGCCGGATAGGGATACTTGGCCGGCGATGCTGGAGATCAGGCTGCTGGGCACCCCGGAGATCAGGCGTGAGGGCTCGGAGCCCGTCGCGCCCCGTGGGCACAAGACCTGGGCACTCCTCGCATACCTCCTCTTGTCGGAGGTCAAGAACCCGTCGCGTGAGCACCTCGCCGGCCTGCTCTTCCGGGTGGCTGCCGATCCGCTTCGCTCGCTTCGGTGGAACCTTTCAGAGCTACGGCGCGTCGTGGGGCAGGAGTTCCTTCCTCCCGGGCGCGCCCAAGTCAACGTCCCGCACGACTGTCTCATCGACGTGGAGATCCTGACGCGCGGGACGCCCGAGGAGGCGCTGTCCCTCCCAGGGCTAGGGCAGGACCTCCTCGCCGGCATGGACTTCTCGGCATCACCCGGCTTCGACGGCTGGCTCATGCAGGAGCGAAGGCGGTTGATCGGGGCGTCCGCGTCGGCCCTGCACGAGGCGGCGCTGGACCGCCTCGCCTTTGACCGGCCCGAAGAGGCAGCCCACCTGGCAAAGCGTCTGCTCGAGCTCGATCCATTCGACGAGAACTTCCAGGAATTGGCGATCCGCGCGTATGCGCAATCTGGTGAGGAGGAGCTCGCCCGGGGGCAGCTCGAATCCTGCCGTGAGCTCTTCCGGGGCGAATTGGGGCGGGAGCCCTCCGACTCGCTGGAGCGGGCTGCAGGCGAACCCCCGGTGTCCGGCGGATCGGATTCTCCTCCCCCGTCAAGCGCCCAGGCCGCGACCGCGCTCCTCGAAGCAGGCGAGGCCGCCGCGGCGGCAGGAGCCGTCGACGGGGCGCTGCAGACCCTTCGCCGCGCGGTCTCGGGCGCCCAGGGTGCGGGTGCCACGGAACTCGAAGCGCGTGCTCTGTTCGCTCTCGGCTCGACGCTTGTCCATGCGGTGAGAGGCCGCGACGAAGAGGCCTCGTCAATCCTGCGCCGCGCCAGTGCACTCGCCGCCGAAGCCGGGCTCGCCGAGTTACAGGCCGCCGCCGTCCGCGAGCTCAGCTACGTCGACGCACTTGCGGGAAGGCACGCGCGATGTGAGCAGGGGCTGAATGAGGCCATGGCCCTCGCGAGCTCGGACGAAGAGCTCGCGGCGACGGAATCCGTGTGGGCGCTCTCTAGCGGCGACAGGGGTGACCACGCTGCCGCGATCCGCCATGCCGAGCAGTCTGTGACCCTCGCTCAGAAGGCCGGGGACAAGAAGCGCGCTGCCTACGCCCACACGATGGCGGGCCGTTCACAGTTCCTCACGGGCGAGATCGCCGCCGCGCGCGCAAGCTTCGAAAGCTCCCTCGACCTGGTGCGCGAAACCGACTGGATCGCCTTCGCCGCGTTTCCCGAAACGTGGCTCGCCGAAGTCGAGCTCAGCGAGGGCGACCTCGAAGGCGCCCGGCGCAGAATGGAATACGCCTTCGCGCTTGGCTGCGAAATGCGAGACCCCTGCTGGGAGGGCCTAGCGGGCCGAGGGCTGGGGATTGTCGAGGAGAAGGACGGGAATAGTGCGGCGGCACTGCGCCTTCTGGAGGACGCACGACACCGCGCGGGCCGGGTCACCGACAGCTACATCTGGGTTGAGGCCTACGCACTCGAAGCAATGGCCGGAGTCGCGGTGAGGTCCGGATCCTCGCGTGCGCCGGCGCTCGTCGAGGACCTCCGGTCACTCGCGGGAAGGACCGGGATGCGCGAAATGGCGGCGAGAGCGTTCCTGTTGCGCCATCAGCTGGGCGATCCGACTGCTCTTGATGCCGCGCGGCTCATGGCCGCCGAGGTCGCGAACCCCGCCTTGGAAGCCGAAATCGCGGCTTCAGCGGCGTAATCCGTCGACCGCCGCGTTGCTTCGCGGCGATCTCGCACAACGTCAAACGCTGCGTCAGACGCCCCTCCTTGAGGCTTGCCGGCGTAATCAACCGCAAGGAGGAACCCATGGACCTATACGCGATTATCCGGCGGAACGGCTGGCAGAGCCCGGCCGAACTCGAGGAAGCCGCGGGGCGCTCGACCCAGGTCGGAGACGAGCAGATGTCCGAGGACATTCGCTGGATCCGGAGCTACGTGCTCGCCGAGGACGGCGGCTCGGTCGGAACGCTCTGCATCTACGAGGCCTCGAGCCCCGAGAAGATCCGCGAGCACGCCGACCGCGCCGACCTGCCGGTCGACGAGATCATTCCCATCGCCGACACCGTCGTGGTGCGGCCGGATCCAGCCGGCGTGGAGGCTTGAGGACTATGGGGTTCGCTCGCCACATCCGCGCCAACATCGTCGGCTACGTGGCGCTTTTCGTTGCGCTGAGCGCCGGGGCATACGCCTCGGCGCTCGCACCCGACAGCGTCAAGTCGAAGCACATCAAAGATGGTGCCGTGAGGCCGGATGACGTGGCAAAGGAGTCCTTGACGGGAACCGAAGTCGCGGGAAATTCCCTCAACGGCACGGACATCGCCGAATCCACGCTCGGGGAGGTGCCCAACGCAACGATCGCCGGTCACGGCGGGTACGGGCGAAGCTCGACCAATGACGTCGGATCGAACTGCGACCCGACGGGCGCGGCCTTCGTGACCTGCGCAACCGTCGGTTTGACCCCGAGCGCTTCCGGCCGCGCGCTCGTAATTGGAACGATTGAGGGCGTCATCAACGACGGCGACGACAGTGGGTACGGCATGTGCCGGCTCGGGGTCTCAACAACCGGCGCGATCGCGGGCACCAAGACCGGTGTCTACGTCGACGCATCCACCGTCAGTGAGAACTCCGTGACCATAAGCGGTATCACCGACCCGCTGCCGGCCGGCAACTATACGTTCGGGATCGACTGCAACGACCCTTTCGGAGACGCGGAATTCTTCGAAGGCGGAAGAATCACAGCCGTGATGATCAGTCCGTTCTGACCGGACCGCCCCGGCGCCGACGTAGCCACACGTGCCGCTCCCCTTAAGCGGCGCGTGCGGCGGCGTGGCGCCCAAAAGCCGAGCTCAGTGCGGCCCTGATCGTCGCCTGCGGAGCGAGGCCCTTCATGGGCTCGCGCTCTACCGGGCCGAGGACTGGCGAGAGGCCGAATTTGTGCGCCTCGACGAGGCGGCGGTCAGCGTGGCCGACACTTCGGAGCTCGCCGGTGAGGCCGACCTCGCCGAAGCACGCGAGGGGGGTGCCCGACGAGTCGGCGAGCGGCTCGCCGCGGTGGGCCGAGACGACCGCGAGCGCGACGGCCAGGTCTGCACCGGGCTCGTCAACGCGGACGCCGCCGGCGACGTTCACGAACACGTCGGCGCTTGCGAGCCCTGGGCCGCCGTGGCGCGCGAGCACCGCCAGGATCATCGCCAGGCGGTTGCGGTCCACGCCGTTTGCGACGCGGCGCGGCGGCACGATCTCGGTGGGTGCGACCAGAGCCTGGACCTCGACCAGGAGCGGGCGGGTGCCCTCCATCGAGCACAGGACGACCGAGCCGGGCGCCGCGGACGCCTCGCCTACGAATCGCGCCGACGGGTCCTCGACCTCGACCAGGCCACCGCCGCGCATCTCGAAGACGCCGACCTCGCTGGTGGCGCCGAAGCGGTTCTTGAGCGCGCGGAGCGTGCGGAAGCTGCGCTCGCGCTCGCCCTCGAAGAACAGGACGCAATCGACGAGGTGCTCGAGCACGCGCGGGCCGGCGACCGCACCCTCCTTCGTCACATGCCCCACCAGAATCACGGCGCTGCCGATCCGCTTGGCGACCTCGAGGATTGCGTTGGCCGCCTCGCGCACCTGCCCGACGGAGCCGGGCGCGCCGGTCATTCCGTCGGAGTGAAGCGTCTGGATCGAGTCGATCACGCAGGCGTCCGGCTGCTCGGCCTCGAGGGTGGCGAGGACGTTCTCGAGGGAAGTCTCGGTGACGACCGGGACGGCGAGCGCCCCCTCCCCCAGTCTCTGCGCTCGCATGCGCACCTGCGCGGCCGACTCCTCGCCTGAGACGTAAAGTGTCTTTCGGCCTGCGGCGGCCATGTTGCCGAGGGCCATCCCCGTGATCGTCGACTTGCCGATCCCCGGCGACCCGCCCAGGAGGACGAGCGAGCCCGGTACGAGGCCGCCGCCCAGGACGCGATCCAGCTCGTCGATCCCGGTTAGCAGCCGCTCCTCGGCTGGGGCCGAGACGTCGCGCAGCGCGACCGGCTTTGCCGGGGCGCCCTTCGCGCGGCCGAGGCGTCCGACCGCCGCGGGTTTCGCGGATTCACGGGGTGCCTCCACGAGCGTGTTCCACTCGCCACAGCCGCCGCACTGCCCGGCCCAGCGGAGAGCCTCGTGCCCGCAGGACTGACACACGTATGCGGTGTTCTTTGCCACTCCCTCACACTAGGCGCGAGCCCGGCGGATTCACCCCCGGGGAACCGGCGCATAGAGCGGAAGATCGCTCCATACTCCACCGCTGTGATTGGGACATCCGTAAAGGGGTGGGCGAGCGTCGCACTTGCGGCGCTCGCCGCATTTATAGCGCCGGCCACTGCAAGCGCCTTCGATCCGGCGCAAGAGGCACAGAACTTCGCCAAGACCGAGGAACGGAACCAGCACATCGTCTTGACGCCCGAGTTCCAAGCGAGGCTCACCGAGCAGAACCTCGCCGATATCGGCCAGCCCGAGCTGATCATTGCCAACGACCCCGAGCGCAACTTCCTGGCGAACATCTGCTTTAACCGAAAGCAGGAGTGCGCGGGCGACGTGCGTTTCTACGACTGGGGCCCGGACGGGTTTGGCGTCGTCGAGCCGGTGCTCTTCACCGGGAGGAGCGGGGCGACGCTCTCGGGCAACGTGTGGCGGACCGAGGCGGGGCCCGCGAAGCGCCCGCTGATTGTGATCACGACCGGGTCCGTGCAGGCACCGGAGACGCTTTATTGGGGCTTTGCGGCGACTCTCGCCAAGCACGGCTATGTGGTCCTCACCTACGACGTGCAGGGCCAAGGCCGCTCGGACACCTTCGGCGAGGCCCCTGACGACAACGAGGGCGTCCCCTCTCAGTCCGGCCAGCCCTTCTACGACGGGACCGAGGACGCGCTGGACTTCGCCCTCTCGACCGCCACCGAGCCTTACGACCCGCGGCCGAGCTGTGGCAACGCGAACGGCGGCACCGGGACCGACCACTCGGCCAAACAAGACAGTCGCGTCGCCGACGGCCTCAACGCGGCATACAACCCCTTCTACGAGTACGTCGATCCCGACCGGGTCGGCATCGCGGGCCATTCCTTGGGCGCCGGAGCCGTCTCGTACATCGGCCAGATCGACCCGCGGGTGGACGCGATCGTCGCCTGGGACAACCTGCGCGCCCCGTCAAGCCACCCCGATTGCCCATCGGGGTCCGCGCCGCGCCCGGACGATCCCCCGATCACGAAGCCCGCGATCGGCATGTCCAACGACTACGGCCTGGCTGCGACGCCAAACATGTCCGATCCCGACCCCGAGGGCGCCAACGGTGGCTTTACCGACTACAAGGACGCCGGCATCGATTCAATGCAGGTCAACACCAGAGGCGGGACCCATTTCGAGTACTCGTTCATCCCCGGAATGACGGTCCACCCGCTGGGGCTAGCGAGCCTGCGCGGGCCGGACATGGCCATCTGGAACACGACCGCATGGTTCGACAAGTACATCAAGTGCGCCGACGGCTCTGCATGCGAAACGGCGGCAGACGCGCAGCTCCTGACCGACCGCTGGCGCTCGGACCCGATCTCGGCGCAGGTCGACCCCCAGGGGGACGCCAACTTGTACTCCTTCTATAAGCGCTCGCGCTTTGACTTCCATACGGCCGCGGGCACCGAGGTAACGTGCGACGACATGCGCACTGGCTGCGTGACGATGACCCCGGACGCGCTGCCCGTCCCCTACTCCCACGTCGCGGATGCGTTCCAGCCCGACACCGGTCAGCCCCCCGGGGGCGACGCCTGCGCGTTGCCGCAGGCCGGCACCGACGGCGATGACACACCGAGAACTCTGCCTCCCAGCGACGCGGGAGACGCACTTCGCGGACAGCGGGGCAGCGACCGCCTGCGCGGGGGCGACGGCGATGACTGCCTCTACGGGGGCAAGGGCCGTGACCGCCTCAAGGGCGACGCCGGCGACGACGTCCTCTCGGGCGGCGGCAGGAACGACCGCCTCGTAGGCGGTTCCGGAGCCGACGAGCTCAAGTGCGGCCAGGGCCGCTACGACGTCGCCAAGGCGGACGCGGACGACACCGTCGCCGCCTCCTGCGAGATCGTCAAGGGCATCTAGCGGCGGCAAACGTCCGCGAGTACGTGCCATAGGACGTAGTGACGGACGTTTGCTAGCCAGCTGCGATGCGCGACTGGGAGCACCGCGCATCGGGAACGCCCATGCCTGAGTCCGGCGCGTATCCGTAGCACGCCTTGTATTCCACGTCCGTCGCCGCGAACGGCAGCGTGATCGACGCGGCGCTCAGCCCCTGGCGCTCCTGCTCCACCCGGTCGAACTTGATGAAACGAAGCTTCCCGGTCGCCTCTGCGTCCGCAACCGTCGCTGCATAACTGAAGACGGTCGAGCCCTGGATCGAGCGATCTTTCGGGTGCCGGAACAAGGTGGTGAAGCGCGTGCCGTTGCCGGCAGGCTCCTTCACGAGTTCGGTCAGCGGATCCACGTAGACGCGGACCTCGCGCGAAGTCGCCTCCGATTGCTCGCCGGCCGCGACCCGATACGCGGTGTTGGCGTCCGGCGCGGCCTCGAACTCGAACCTGCCCTGGGCATCCGTGTCCTGGGACTCGATCTCGGCGAAATCGCCGCTGAACGGATAGGAATCACCCTCCAGGACGACCTCCTCCCCCGCGAGCTTCTCATCTCCCTGGGTCAGGACTCCTGAGAGCGTGGTGCTGTCTTTCCAGTCGACGACCCGGTCGGCGGCTTCCAGCTCGAGCGCCAGCGGAATCCGATCCTCGAAGCTCGGCGAGACGTCCTCTTCCTCCCCGCAGCCGGTGGCGGCAAGGAGAGCGAGGGGAACGAGAAAGCTAAGCCGGATCCGGATCCGAAACGGCATCCGGGTCGGCCGGCTCGTCTGCCGGCTCGTCCGAGCCACCGCGGCCGCCGACGCCAGCGGGCTCCTTCTCCTTCTTGCGGGCGCGCGGCTTCTTCGGCTTGACGAGCTTCAGCTTGAGCGGAAGGTCGTCCTCGTCGCCGGCCTCATCGCGCTCGACCAAGACGGTCGTGCCCGTTGCGAGCTCGCCGGCGCGGAGCACCTCGTCGGCAAGCGGGTCCTCGATGTAGCGCTGGATCGCTCGGCGGAGCGGCCTGGCGCCCATCGACGGGTCCCAGCCGCGCTCTGCAAGCAGTTCCTTCGCCTCTTCGGTGAGCTCAAGCTGGAGATCGTGCTCAGCAACCTGCGTACGCACGCGCGCAATCAGAAGGTCGACGATCTCCTTGATCTCTTCGCGCGCGAGCTTGTGGAACACGATGACCTCGTCGATCCGGTTGAGGAATTCTGGGCGGAACACCTTCTTCAGGTCGCCCATGATCTTCCCCTTCATGTCCTCATAGGACGTGCCGGAAGCATCGTCGTTGGCGGCGAAGCCGAACGAGACGTTCTTGGCGATGTCCTTGGCGCCGATGTTCGAGGTCATGATCACGATCGTGTTGCGGAAGTCGACCGTGCGGCCCTGCGCATCGGTGAGGCGCCCGTCTTCCAGGATCTGGAGCAGGATGTTGAAGACGTCGGGATGGGCCTTCTCGATCTCGTCGAGAAGCAGCACCGAGTACGGCTTGCGGCGCACGGCCTCGGTGAGCTGGCCGCCCTCGTCGTAGCCGACGTAGCCGGGGGGCGAGCCGACCAAGCGCGAGACCGCGTGCTTCTCGATGTACTCGGACATGTCGATGCGGATCATCGATTCCTCGTCGCCGAACAGGAACTCGGCGAGCGTGCGCGCGAGCTCGGTCTTGCCGACACCGGAGGGGCCGAGGAAGATGAATGAGCCG
>JAWVEY010000047.1:0-147299 GCA_033856515.1 Solirubrobacterales bacterium | reverse complement strand
GGGCGCCGAACTTCTTGTCGAGCACCACGTAGCGGCCCTTGGGGCCGAGGGTGACCTTGACCGCGTTCGCGACCGCGTCCACCCCTTCCTGCAATGCCTGACGCGCTTCGGCGTCGTACTTCAGCTCTTTATGAGCCATGAGATTTCTCCTTCGTTCGAAGTTGGGCTAGAGGACCTTGGCCAGGACGTCGGACTCGCGGAGGACGAGCACGTCGTCGCCGTCGACCTTGAGTTCGGTGCCGCCGTACTTGGAGTAGAGGACCTCGTCGCCCTCTGCGACGTCGAGCGGGATGCGCTTCTCGCCGTCCTCGTCCCAGCTGCCGTCACCGACCGCGACGACCTTGCCGCGCTGCGGCTTCTCCTTCGCGGTGTCGGGGAGCACCAGGCCTGAGGCCGTCGTCTCCTCTTCCTCGATTGCCTGGACGATCAAACGATCGCCGAGAGGCTTGAGCTTCATCTTTCGTATACCTCCGTGGGGGGGTTTGTGTTTCAAGTTTTGGCACTCGGTATGGGAGAGTGCCAGGATCGGCTGCAAGTGTAGTGAATAGGCCGTGAACGGGCGAGGATCTAAGTGAGATTCGCTCAGATCGCGACCGCGCGCCGTAACGGGCGCCACGTCGGATACGCTGCGGCCATGCCCCTGATCCCCATGGTCGTCGAGCAGACCTCCCGCGGCGAGCGCTCGTACGACATCTACTCGCGGCTTCTCGGCGAGCGGATCATCTTCCTGGGCCAGCCGGTGGACGACGAGATCGCGAACCTCATCGTCGCCCAGCTCATCCACCTGGAGTCCGAGGACCCGGACAAGGACATCTCGCTCTACATCAACTCGCCCGGGGGCTCGGTCTACGCCGGCCTCGCGATCTACGACGCGATGAGATTTATTAAGCCGGAGGTGCAAACCGTCTGCTTCGGCATCGCGATGTCAATGGGCTCGCTGCTCCTCACTGGCGGCGCTGAAGGCAAGCGCATGGCCCTCAAGAACTCGCGCATCCTGATCCACCAGCCCTCGGGCGGGTTCCAGGGCCAGGCGACGGACATCGAGATCCATGCGCGGGAGGCGCTCAACCTCCGCGCGAAGGTCAACGAGCTCTACTCCCGGCACACGGGCAAGAGCATCGAGCAGGTCAACGAGGACATGGAGCGCGACCGCTTCTTTACCGCCGACCAAGCGGTCGAGTACGGCCTGATCGACGGCATCATCGAGTCGCGAGACCTCGGCCCCAGGAGCGGCGGAGGCGGTTCGAACGGCGCCGGCGCGAACGGCGCAGCCGCCGAGCCGAGCCCGGACGAGCCCGCCGCCGAGTAGTCCGCGCTCGCTAGGGCCGAAGTGTGCTGGCGCTTCGAACAACGGCGGCAATAAGGGGAGGGTTGAGGCGCCGGGGCGCTTCGCGAGGCTCGTGGAGGCCGATTCGCGGTTGAGTGGAGACTTCGACGGCTTATAGACGTACAACCCTCCACTCATTGCGGTTTCGAGGTTGCGAGTGCGGTATCGCAAATGGGCGCCGGAACGGGCGCACGGCTCCATGTCTCCCCTTTATTGCTGCCGTTGTTCGTCTTGCCGCGGCGATTCGCGCCGTTGTTCGTCTTGCCGAGCGGCCCGAGCCCTAGTCGTTCAGCAGCAGCTTTGCGCCCAGCAGCTTCGCCAGCCCTTCGCCGCCGTTGTGCATCACCCAGTCGTGGTTCGCGCGGAAGATCGGCTTCGCGACCGGGGCGACGAGGTTCATCCACGCCTTCGTCGTCCTGACGTTCCAGTCGTAGACGACCGCCGTCGTACCCGCCTCCTCGTAGAACCGCCAGAACCCGGTGCCCGCCAACTCGCCCGAGGCGTCGCCACCGAGTCTGTACGGGCGGTCGACCAGGGTCGAGGCGATCTCGAAACGCACGGTGTAGGGGAGCCTCGCGCGCCAGTGATAGGCACCCCGCTGGCCCACCCCGCTGGCATCGCCCTCGGCGAGCCGCTCGGTCTTCGTCACCCCGCGCCACCACTCGGGCCACGAGTCCGAGTCGTAGATCGCGTCCCAGACGAGCTCGCGATCTGCCTCCAGCACCCAGGTTGTCGAAAAGCGGTATGCCGGCACGGCCGGAACGCTACCGGCGTGACTTGCGCCCGTGCCCGACCCGGCTTACACTCGAAGCCATGCTTGCGCTGCGCCTCGGATACACCGTTGCGGTCATGGCTGTCGTCATCTGGCTGTCCAGCTCGGGCAAGCCATTCGGCGGGCTCGTGATCGTTCCGCTGGTTGCAGTCTGGCTTCGCCACGCGGCGGAAACAGGGCGGCTACGCGACTTTGTGGGCCGTCTGGCTGGAACTTCCTAGTTGCGGTGCGGCGTGCCGCCGTTGCCGAGCTGCGGCGCGGCCGGCTCGATGATCTGCGAGAAGCGCACGATCGTGCAGGTGTCGTCGAGAGTCACCTCGCGCCGGTAGATCTGCTCGAGGAAGCCGACGGTCTGGTCGACCGAGCGGAACTCGGGGTTGTCGTGCTCGATGTCGCGCGGCGAGAGGTCCTTGATCCGCTTCACCTCGACGTCGTCGATTACGGCTGAAAAGATCTTCTCGCGGGGCGAGTGCTGGTAGCCGACGGTGATCCACACGACCTGGCCGGCCTGATACTTGTGCGCCTTGTCGCCGAGCCGGATCGTGGCGGTCTTGCGGCCTCGCTTGAGCTGATCGATGAAGGCCGTTGAGAAGAAGTTGAGGGCGAGAAGGGCAGTCACCGTGCGGGAGCCTATCTGTCGCGGGAACGAAATCCCGATTCTCCGAGGAGCGGGACGAACCGGCACTCCGCGATCTCCGTCTGTTCAAGCCTCACGTCGTCGCCGGAGCCGTCGTCCGTGCGCCTGAAAGCAGTCAGGACGTCCGCTCGCCAGTTGGCGACGGGCAGCACCAACCGCCCGCCCGGCTTGAGCGAATCGATCAGCGGCCCCGGAACCTCTGGTGCCGCGGCATGCACGGCGATCGCATCCCACATCTCTCCTGTCGACTTGGCGCCGTCGCCCCAGCGCACCTCGGCTTCGTCGTATCCGAGGTGGGCGAGGGTCGCCTCGGCCCGTATCGCCAGCGCCTCGACCAGCTCGTACGAGCGCACATGACCACCCGGGCGCACCAGATCCGCAATGACCGCGGTCGAGTAGCCCGCGCCGCCGCCGACGTCGAGGACCCGCTCGCCGCCATGGAGCTGGAGGGCCGAGCAGATCGCGGCGACCACCCAGGGCTGGGAGATCGTCTGCCCGTGACGGATCGGAAGCGCGCCGTCGACGTAGGCGTGCTCGCGCAGCTCCTCGGGCACGAACTCCTCTCGCGGCACGCGGCCCATCGCGGCCAGCACCCGCTCGTCACCGATCCCGCCGGCGCGAAGCTGCTTTGAAACCATCGCCTGCCGTCGGAGGGAGTTGTTTTCAGGAGTGTCGGCCATGGGCTTCTCTTTAGACTCGCTGCTTGTCTTCGGTGCCAAATGCGCGGGTCCTGGTGGCAGGGGCGCTCGCCGTAATCGCGCTCGCTATCTGGCTGCATCCAGGCACCACGCGCGCAGTCGGACAGGACATCGCGCGCGGATCGAACGATCCGAATGTGATCGTGGTGATGGTCGATGACCAGGCGCTCAACACTTTCTCGAAGGAGAGAATGCCGCACACCTTCGCGTTGACGCAGGGCGGAACCGGCACCCAGCTTCGCGGCTATGCATCCCCGCCTCTCTGCTGCCCGGCGCGGGCCGGATTTCTTACAGGCCAATACCCACACAACCACGGCGTCCTTCAAAACGACTGGCGGTTTCTCAAGGAGCCGGACAACACGCTTCCCGCCTGGCTCCAGAACGCCGGCTACAGCACCGGTTTCGTCGGGAAGTACTTGAACGAGTACGCCCCCGCGCCCGCGCCCGCAGGCGGGTGGGACTCGTGGTTCGAGCTGATGCAGCCGACCGGCTACTTCAACTACTCGATCTCGAATCAGGGCATCGTGGAGACCGCCGGAGAGGAGCGTGAGAACTACTCGACGACCGTGGTGACCAAGGAGAGCCAGGACTTCATCCGCGAGGAGGCCGAAAGCCCCTTCTTCTTGTGGACCTCCTACTTTGCGCCGCACGTGCGGAACTCGAAGGACGCGCATTGCAGGCGGGACGCCCCCACCCTCCTTCCAGGAGCATGGCGGGACGTCCGCAATGAGCCCGTCGTGCTGAGCGACAGCTTCAACGAGGCCAACGTCAGCGACAAGCCGAAGCGAGTGCGGAGGCGTGAACCGCTCAGCGAGAACTTCGCCGCGCATGCCGCGGACCGGATCAGGTGCACGTACGCGGCAATGCAGGAGGTCGACGCAGGAGTTCACGACATCCGGGAGACGCTGCGCGAGCTCGGGATCGACGACGACACCGTGATCTTCTACGTATCGGATAACGGGTACTTCTTCGGCGAGCACAGGATCGCGAAGGGGAAGGGCTTGCCATACGTCGAGACCGTCCGAGTCCCCATGATCGTGCACGTGCCGCGCAAGATCCTGGGCGGCGACATCGCTCATATCAGCGAACCCGTCGCGAACATCGACCTCGCGCCGACGATTCTCGACCTCGCGGACGCCGAGCCGTGCACTGAGAGCGGCGACTGCCGCATCATGGACGGCCGCTCGATCGTGGGCCTGATGGAGGGCAACGACGGGCGCTGGCCAAACCACCGCCCGATCGGGGTTCATCTGAAAAAACAGTGCGTTGGCTACGAGGGTGTCTATCGGGGCAAGGAGACCTACATCCGGTGGTACGGACGGGTTCACGGCGACTGCCGGACGCCCGAGAAGGAGCTCTACGACCTGCGCGACGATCCGAGCCAGCTTCAGAACAGGCTGTTCGGCGATCCGACCGAGGAAGCCCGGGACGACGCCGCGCGACTGGACAAGCTGGTGGACCGGCTCACGAAGTGCTCGGGCATCGAGGGCAGGGACCCGCAACAAGCCGGCCTGCCTTTTTGCTGACCCCTAGAAGATGTAGGCGCGCAAGCGGCGCGGCTCGAGGATCGTCACCCGCCCGCGGCCCACGGCAACGACTCCGGCGCGCTCAAGGGTCGCGAGGAAGCGCGAGACGCTCTCGCGCGACGTGCCGGCCAGCTGAGCGAGATCGGCCTGGGTCATCCGCACCGTGATCCCGTCGCGATCCTCGGGGATCGACTCCTCGGCGACGAGCTGGTTCAGCACGCCCGCCACGCGGCTCGGCACGGTTTGGAAGGACTGGCGGGCGACGCGCTCGTTTGTCTCGCGCAGGCGCCGCGTCAGGGCGACGATGAGCTTCGCGGCGATGTCGCCGTGCTGGGAGATCACCCGGCGCATATCCATCGCGGGCAGCGCCAGGAGCTCGGCGTCGGACAGCGTCTCGACGCTCGCCGAGCGCGCGCCACCGTCGAGCATCGCCAACTCGCCGAAGAAGTCCCCGGAGCTGAGCGTTGCCAGGGCAATGGCCCTGCCGTCGGAGTGCTCGCGGGTCACTCGCAGGTCGCCGGAGCGGACCACGTAACAGGCGTCCGAGTCGTCCCCCTCGTGGAAGACCCGCACGCCCTTCGGAAATGCCCGCGGGATTGCGACCGAGACGATGCGGTCGAGCTCGTCCGGGGACATGTCCGCGAACAGCGGTACCCGCGCAAGCAGGTCACGCGTCTCGCTCCCCAGTCCGCTCACCCGTCGCTCCTAGCGTGCATCCACTTTCAAGTATCCCGCAGCGGGCGTCGGAACCGCGACTAGAGGGCGTATGGTCATACCTGGAACTGACGATGGAAGAAACATCGATCGAGAGGGGAGTTCGGGCGACGCCGCTTGCGGCGGCGGGGGCCGCCAGCGGTTCAGGGGCGTTCGCTGAGGCCGTTGCCCAGGCGAGCGCTGGCCTCGACGGCGCGCCCTCCGTCGTGTTCGCCTTTCCCTCGGGCTGCGCCGCGGGGGAGCTCGACGCGGCTAGCGCCTCGAATGAAGCCGGAGCACCGATCGTGGGAATCAGCGGGAACGGATCGATTGGCGCCGCGGGCGCGATCGAGAATGGCTGCGCGGCGCTTGCGCTCTCAAATTCGGTATCGGTCGGCATCGGGGTGGGCCGGGACGCAGGCTCGAACCTGCGCGCCGCAACGCGCGACGCGGCTGACGATGCGCTTGCCGGCGTGACGGCCCGCAACACGATCCTGCTCCTGTTCCTCGACACCCGAACCGGCGACCAGGCAGACGCCGTGGCGGGCGCCTATGGGGTGGCGGGCCCGGAGGTCCGGCTCGCCGGCGGAGCGGGCGGTGGCGCCGAGCCGTTCCAGCTCGCCGGCGATGAGGCGATCGAGAAGGGAGTCGTGGCCGTCGCGCTTGGCTCCGATTTCGAGATCGGCCTCAGTCAGGTGCACGGGTGCCACATGATCGGCACCCCCGCGATCGTCACCAGCTCGGAGGACCGAGTCATCACCGAGCTGAACGGCCGCCCGGCGCTGGACGTCTTCCTCGAGGAGACGGGCTTCGCGGGTGTCGCGATGGACGATGGCGACTTCGAAGCGCTCGCGGTGACGCACCCCCTGGCCCAGCCGGAGCTGAACCGGAGCGAGCGAATCCGTCACATCCTGGGGCGGGACGGCACCAGCCTCGTCTGCGCCACCCGGGTGCCGGAGAACGCGGCGGTCATGTTCACCCGCGAGACCCCCGAGGCCGTCGTCGCAACCGCGGGGCAGGGAGTCTCAGAAGCCATCGCTTCGCTGGGGGAGGCGCCTGCCCGCGCGGCGCTCGTCTTCGACTGCGCCGGGAGAAAGAGGGCCGCGGCCGATTCCCTCTCGCACGAGGTCGACGGAATCCTCAATGCATTCCCCGGCGGCCGGCCCCCGCTCGCCGGGCTCTTCACTCACGGGGAGATCGCACGGATCAGGGGAGCGAAAGGAGACCGCAACCATGCCCTGGTCGTCGTCGTCCTCGCCTGATCCAACCGCGGAGGAAGAGATGGACGCGATGCGTCGCCGCTTCGTCGAGGCCTTGCGGCGAGCCGAGATCATGGCCATGGTCAACGCGGCTAGCACGCCCGGCGACCTCGCGCGCGAACTTGTCGAGGAGTTGAGCGAGGCCTACGAGGCAGAGCTCGTTTTCCTGGCCGAGACAGCCCCAGCCGAGTCGGACTGGCGGATCCTTGCCGCGCTGGGCGCCTCCCCCGATCCGGGCACGCTGGCCCACTGGGGAGCGGTCCTGGAGGCGCTCGTCTCAGAGCGCGCCGTCGTGGCAGGGGGCGAGGACCTGCTGGACCGCGGCGGTCGCTCGGCCCTCCTCTGCGCGGGGGAGCCGCTGCCGAGACGTGGCCTTGTCGCCGGCGTCGTTCGCCGCTACACCCAAGGCTTTCCCGAGGCCGAGCGGGCCCTGCTCGAGACAGTCATGCGCAGCGTCAGCCTCGCTTTCCAGCGCCTGTGGGGCGAGGAGGAGCGGGAGCGCCTGATCGGCGAGCTCCGGGAAACGATGGTGGGCACTGCCGCGGCGCTCGCCACCGCGCTGGACGAGCGCGACGACTACACAGGCGACCATGCGCGCGAGATCGCCGAGCTGGCCGTTTCACTTGGCGAGCGCCTGGGGGTGCCGGCTCAGGACCTGGACGACCTCCGCTTTGGGGCGATCTTCCATGACATCGGCAAGATCGCGGTGCCCGACGAGATCCTCAGAAAGCCGGCCGCGCTAACGGACGCCGAGCGAGACGTCATGCAGCGCCACACCGAGGCCGGAGCCCGGATCCTCAAGCCCATCCCCGCGCTGGAGCGCGTCAGGCCCCTGGTCCTCTACAGCCACGAGCGCTGGGACGGGGGCGGGTATCCGTCCGGGCTCGAGGGCGCGGCTATCCCCCTCGGCGCCCGCATCATCTCCGTCGTCGACGCATGGCACGCGATGACGACCGACCGCGTCTACCGCCCGGCGATGACGAGCCATGAGGCGCGCGAAGAGCTGCGACGAAACGCCGGGACCCAGTTCGACCCATCGGTCGTCGAGGGCTTCCTGACCCAGCTCGACGAAGGGGGACGGAGCTGACGCTTGGGGACTGTCCCCAAGCGTGGGGACTGCCCCCTTCACGTCTGGCAGGACGGGCACCAGTACGCCATGCGGTTGGCGTCGCCCTGGCCTCGCACCTCGATGCGCCCTCCGCACTTGGGACAGCCGCGCCGGTTCGCTCGGTAGACCGAATGCGGCCGCTTGCCTTTTTTCATCGAGATCTGCATCACCAGCTCGTTCTCCGCCACGATCCGTTCGAGCTGCTCGGGGTCGAGCTCTGAGACCAGGCGAAGTGGCGAGATCCCGGCTCGGAAGAGCGCCTCGTTGCGGATCGCGTTCCCGATGCCCGCGATGATCCGCTGGTCGAGCAGTGCGTCACCGATCTCGCGGCCGGCGCCCGTGCGCCGAAGCCGTGCCGCGGCCTCGGCAACGTCGAACGACTTGCCGAGGGGATCGGGGCCGAGCTGGGCCAGGCCGGGGTCGTTGCGGACCCGCGATTCCGTGATGAGCCTAAGGAGCTTGCCGCCGTTCTGCGAGGCGATGCCGCGCCCGGACGAGAGGACCAGCCACGGCTTTCCGTACGGCATCTGCCCGTCGGCCGCGATGAACCAGCGCCCGTTCATCCCCAGGTGCGAGTGGATGACGTCGCCTGAAGAGAAGTGAGCGAGGAGGTGCTTGCCCCGCGCCTCGACAAGCTCGAGCACCGAGCCCTCGAGCTTCTTCGCGCGCCCGTGGATGGGCGAGCGTGGGTTGGGGGCGTCGGCCAGCACGATCTCGCGGCCGCGAAGCGCAGCATCCATCCGCCGCGCCGCGCGATGGATCGTGTCGCCCTCCGGCACGTCGCTAGGCCGAGGCCACGAGCCGCCGGGGCTGGCGGTTGAAGCCGGCTTCGAGCAGGATCTCCTCGAACCCCGAGCCGATGACGGGCTCGCCGTCCAGCTTCTCGATCGCGAGCTTCGGGATCACCGAGTTCTGCGCCGCCTCCACAAGTTGCGCGACGGCGTCGATCAGCTCCTGGCCGTCGACCTGTTGGAGGCGCAGGATCCCGCGGCCGCCACGCTCGACGTAGAGGAGCGGGTTGCCGTTGCGGGTCAGGAGGTAGGCGCCGGCGGTCCGGGCTGGGCGCCGGCCCTCCGGGCGCTTTGGCCATGGGAGGGCCGAGCCGTAGGGGTTGGCAGGGTCGGTGACAGCCAGCACGAGGTACTCCTCGTCCACCTGCGGCAGGTTCCTGAGGCGCTCGACGGCCCCGGCGAGGGCGAACTGCGCGCCGCCCTGGCCCTCGACGAAGTAGCCGCGGCGAGCAGTGCCAAGCATTTCCAGGTTCGAGAGCTCGCCATAGATGGTGGAGAGGCCGCCCGGAATCCCCTCGGCCAGAACCGTCTCGCGGGTGACGATTCCGTAGCGCTCGAGGAGGAGCTCGGCCTGCGCCCGCATCCGCGGCCCCATCTCCGGCTGACCGCGAAAGAGCGAGGACGTGAGCGACCAGCGGCCCTGGACCGTGCCAGTTGCCCCGGTCCGGCGCGACGAGAAGCGGCGCCCTCGACGGGCCGCCGACTTGACCGCCGAGAGGCGCCGCGCGCGAAGCGGAGCGAAGGCGTCGTTCGTGACCTCGCCGGCCCACGCCAGGTCCCAGAGCGCCTCCTGAAGCTCCTCGGGGCTGGCCTCGAGCTCGGCCACCAGGTCGATCCAGAACGCGGGCGATTCGCCCAACCGCTCACGGATCAGATCGTGGATCTCACCCTGCGGGACTTCGAGCTTCGCGTTCGCCGGCGGCGGGCCTGCGAGCCGCACGTCATCGCGGAAGTAGAGGGCAATCCGGCCCGAGCGGGCAACCGACCCGGCCCCGATCCAAACGACCTCGCCCGAGGTGGTTAGCTGATCGAGCCACGCGGCGCTGTATGCACCCAGGCGGCGCGGCAACACATCGCGCTCCCACACCTCGGGTGTCAGGGCAACGCCCTGCATCGGCACGAGCGCCTCGCGCAGGCGATCCGGCCCGGCGCCAGCGGGACGATGCGCATCAACGTTCTGCCAGCTCGGTAGGAAGCGGGCCAGCTCGGCTGGGTCAACCGCCTCGACCTCATGGCGAAGCTGCGCAAGCGAGGCTCGGCGGACGCGCCTCAGGACGTCCGAGTCGCACCACTCGCGCTCGGTGCCGCCGGGCAGAAGCTCCCCGCGAATGAGGATGCCCTCCCGCTCCAGCTCGCGGAGCGCCGGCATCGGGTCGACTCCGTAGCGGTCGGCCAAGCGGCGGGTCGGGAACGGGCCATGGGTACGAGCCCATCGGCGGACCAGGCTCGACATGGCATCGGGCACCTCTTCGCCGAACGACTCCGGGAGGCCTGCCGGCGGCGGCACGCCGAGCGCGTCCCGATAGAGGCCGGCGTCCTCGGCGGCGATCCAGCGCTCTTCGCCGTTGATGCGGACCTTCGCAGCGCGGCGCTCTCCCTCGAGCTTTCCGAGCATCGACGCGGCCGAAAGCGCCTCGCCGACCCGCTCCTCGCATTCCTCCTCGGTCAGGTCTCCAAGCCGGCGGAGGATCTGCTGGAGCGCGTCGCGGTCGCGAGCCTTGATCTCGTCGTTCAGGTGCTGAAGCGATGCCTCGACGGACTCGAGTGCCTCCGGGTCGATCAGCTCGCGGAGCTCCTCCTGGCCGAGCAGCTCGCGCAGGAGATCGCGGTCAAGAGCCAGCGCCGCCGCGCGCCGCTCGGCGTTCGGCGTGTCTCCCTCGTACATGTAGGTCGCGACGTAGTCGAAGAGGAGCGACGATGCGAACGGCGACGCCGAGGCGGTCTCGACTTCGACTAGCGAGATGCGCCGCGAGCCGAGGTCGGAGAGGAGGCCTTGGAGGCCCGGCAGGTCGAGCACGTCGCGAAGGCACTCGCGGTAGGTCTCGAGGATCACGGGGAACCGCGGGAAGTCCTTCGCTACCTCCAGCAGGTTCTGCGACTTCAGGCGCTGCTGCCAGAGCGGTGTGCGCTTGCCGGGGTACGCGCGCGGAAGGAGGAGCGAGCGCGCGGCGTTCTCGCGGAAGCGCGCACCGAATAGGGCTGAGCCACCGAGCTCGGAGACCACAAGGTCCTCGACCTCGTCTGGCTCGAGCAGGACGAGGTCGCCGTCGGGCGCCTCGTCGGCGTCGGGCAGGTGAACGACGATGCCGTCGTCGGACCAGATGGCGTCCGCCTCGAGGTCGAGCTCGTTGCGGATCTTCGCGGAGAGCGCGAGGCCCCACGCGGCGTGGACACGGCCGCCGAAGGGAGAGAGGACGCACAGGCGCCAGTCGCCGATCTCGTCGCGGAACTTCTCGACCACGATCGACTCGTCGGAGGGGATGACGCGTGTCGCGGCCTGCTGCTCCTTCAGATAGGTGAGGAGGTTCTCGGCCGCGAGCTTGTCCAGGTCGTACTCCTTGGCGAGCGTCTTCGCGTCCGAGTTCACCGCCTCGCGGGAGAACTCGCCGATCGCGCGGCCCAGCTCGGCTGGGCGGCCGATGCCGTCGCCGCGCCAGAACGGGACCGCGCCGGGCACGCCGGGCGCAGGCGTGACGATCACGCGGTCGCGGGTGATGTCCTCGATCCTCCAGGTGGTCGCGCCGAGCAGAAAGGTCTGGCCTTTGCGCGCCTCATAGACCATCTCCTCGTCGAGCTCGCCCACCCGCCGGCCGTCGGGCAGGTGCACGCCGTAGAGGCCGCGATCGGGAATCGTCCCCGCGTTCGTGACGGCGAGCTGGCGGGCGCCCTTTCGCCCCCGAACCGTGCCCGCCGAGCGCTCCCACACGATCCGCGGCCGCAGCTCGGCGAAGCGCTCGGAGGGATAGCGCCCGTCGAGCATGTCGAGCACGTTCTCCAGCTGCTCGCGCCCGAGATCGGAGAACGGCTCGGTCGCGGTCACCACCTCGAAGATCTCGTCGACGGTCCACTCGTCATCGGCGACCATCGACACGATGTGCTGGGCGAGCACGTCGAGCGGGTTCTGCGGGATCACCGTTTCCTCGATCAGGCCCTCACGCATGCGCCTCGCCACCACCGCGCACTCCAGGAGGTCGGCCCGGAACTTGGGGAAGATCCGCCCCTTGGAGACGTCGCCCAGGTTGTGGCCCGCGCGGCCGACGCGCTGGAGGCCGCGCGTCACCGACTTCGGCGACTCGACCTGGATCACCAGGTCCACGGCGCCCATGTCGATGCCGAGCTCGAGCGAGGAGGTCGCGACCAGGCATGGGAGCTGCCCGCCCTTCAGCATCTCCTCGATCACCAGGCGCTCCTCGTGGGCGAGCGATCCGTGGTGCGCGCGGGCGATCTCGATCGCGGGCTCCGACGGCTCGAAGTCGGAGTGGCCCGCCTGCTCAGTCGCCGGCAGCTCCTGTTCGGCCTGCTGGTTCGCCAGCTCGTTCAAGCGTTTTGCCAGGCGCTCGGCGCCGCGACGGTTGTTGACGAAGAGGATCGTCGAGGTGTGCGCCTGCACCAGCTCCAGGAGCTTCGGGTACATCGCGGGCCAGATCGAGTTCTGGGTGGGAGCAGCGTCGAAGTCGGCGATGTCGGGCTCGCCGTCCTTCGCGGGGGCGGGGCGGGAGCCGTCGGGATCGGTCATGTCCTCGACCGGAACGACGATCTCGAGGTCGAGCTTCTTGCGGATGCCGGCGTTGACGACGGTGCACTCGCGCTTCGGACCGACCAAGAAGTTGGCGATGCGCTCGAGGGGCCGCTGCGTCGCCGAGAGGCCGATGCGCTGGACCGTCGCGTCGGGGCCGCGGCCGTCCTCATGTGTGCGGACGAGGTGGTCGAGGCGCTCCAGGGTCAGGGCGAGGTGGGCTCCGCGCTTGGTCGCGGCAACGGCATGGATCTCGTCCACGATCACCGCCTCGACGTTGGTGAGGATCTCGTGCGCCCGCGAGGTCATCATCAGGTAGAGCGACTCGGGCGTTGTGATCAGGATGTCCGGCGGCTTTCGGAGCATCGCCTGCCGGTCCTTCTGGGGCGTGTCGCCGGTACGAAGGCCCACTCGGATCGGCGCGCCGATGCCCTTGAGCGGCGCTCGCAGGTTGCGATCGACGTCGTAGGAAAGCGCCTTCAGCGGTGAGACGTAGACCAGGCGAACGCCCTGCCCGAGCGCCTCAGGGTCTTCGGTCGCGGCGTCGGGGTCGGGGGCGGCGCGTCGGGAGAGGGTGTCGATCCCCCACAGGAACGCGGTGAGCGTCTTGCCCGAGCCCGTGGGCGCGCAGATCAGGGTGTTGTCGCCTGACGCGATCGCCGGCCAGCCCTTGTCCTGGGCGGGCGTGGGCGCCTCGAACGACGACTCGAACCAGCGGCGAACAGGCGCCGAAAACGGATCAAGAGGGTTGGTTTTCGGAGTCGGTTTCGAAGCCATGTCGAACCGACTGAGTCTACGAGAGCGCTCAGAGGGCTCGTTGCCCTCAGCGTGCGCGTAGCGCATTTGAGGGCGTGGTGCCTACTAGGCCAAGGTGCCCTCGATCTCGGCGAGCGTGGGGGCCGTCTTGTCCCGCTCGGAGAGCTGGGGATTCGCCATCGGCCACTCGACGCCGACGTCCGGATCGTCCCACCGGATCCCTGCCTCGGTCGCGGGGTCATAGGTGCTCGTGAGCTTGTAGGCGACGTCGGCGATGTCGCTCAGGACGCAGAAGCCGTGGCCGAAGCCGACCGGAACGAAGAGCTGGCGGTGGTTCTCGTCGGAGAGCTCGACGCCCTCCCAGCGCTTATAGGTGGGCGAATCTCGCCGCAGGTCCACGGCGACGTCCCAGATCGAGCCGCGAACGCAGCGCACGAGTTTCGCCTGCCCCGGGCTGGTCTGAAAGTGAAGGCCGCGCAGGATGCCCTTGGCCGAGCGCGAGTGATTCTCCTGGACGAACGGGCCCGTGACTCCGTGTTCAGCCCAAACGCCTTCGCGAAACGACTCGAGGAGGAAGCCGCGCTCGTCCCCATGCGCCGTCGCCTCGAGCAGGACGAGGTCCGGGATCTCGGTCTGAATGCGGCTGACACTCACAGATGCATCCTTTGGCAGATGTCGCTTTCGCGCCTAAAGGCGCTCATCAATTCAACTTTGTTCCGTACTGGCGCTCGTAGTACTCGCGGTAGTCACCCGAGCGGATGGGCTCCCACCACGCCTGGTTCTCGCGGTACCAGTCGACGACGCGGGCGATCCCGGCTTCGAATCCGACCTGCGCCTCCCAGCCGAGCGCGCGCGTCTTCTCGGAGCCCAGCGAGTAGCGGCGGTCGTGGCCCGGTCGGTCCTTGACGTATTCGATCAGCGACTCATCGCGGTCGCACCGCTTGAGGATCTCCTTTACGACGTCGATGTTCGCACGCTCGTCGGGGCCGCCGACGTTGTATGCCTCGCCAGGATTCCCGCGCTCCAGAACGATGTCGATGGCCGAGGCGAAGTCCTCGACCCAGAGCCAGTTCCGCACCTGCTGGCCATCGCCGTACACCGGGAGCGGATCGCCGGCCAGGGCGTTGAGGATGCAGAGCGGGATGAGCTTCTCCGGGTGCTGGCGCGGGCCGTAGTTGTTCGAGGCGCGCACGATCACGGACTCGGAGCCGTATGTGTGCTGATAGGCGCCGACCAGCAGGTCGCCGCCTGCCTTTGACGCAGAGTAGGGAGACGAGGGATCGAGCGGCGACGATTCGGTGAACGAGCCTTCCTCGATCGACCCGTACACCTCGTCGGTCGAGATCTGGAGGTGGCGAATGCCCGCTTCGCGCGCGGCCTCGAGGAGGACGAAGGTGCCGAAGACGTCGGTCTGGATGAACTCGCCGGGCGACTCGATCGAGCGATCGACGTGCGACTCCGCCGCGAAGTTGACGACCGCGTCGCAGCCCTCGATCGCGCCCCGGACGGCGTCGGCGTCGGCGATGTCGCCCTCGACCAGCTCGCAGCCCTCGATGCCCTCCAGGTTCTCGCGCCGGCCCGCGTAGGTGAGCTTGTCGAGCACGCGCACCTCGTCGCCCGGGTGCGTGCCGCCCAGGCGGTGACGGACGTACGCGGAGCCGATGAAGCCGGCGCCACCTGTGACGAGGATCTTGCTCATTTACAAGTTGAGTGCTTTAGCACGAAAGAGGCATGTGTCGGTGGTGGTCATCCCCCGATGCTGGCACGTTCGCGCAGGTACTGGCGGAGGCCGTCGCGCCACTCGGGCAGCACGGGCGCGCCGTGGCGCTCGGACCCGAGCACCGAGTAGGCCGGCCGCGGGGCAGGGCGGCCGAGCATCTCGGTGGTCCCCGCCATCACACGGCACTCGCAATCTTCGAGGTCGAAGATCTCCTGCGCGTAGTCAAACCACGAGCACTCGCCCGCTGCCGCGACGTGGTGGATCCCGTACTGGTCCGTCTCGATCAGCTCGGCGAGAGCAGCGGCGAGGTGCCGCGTGTAGGTGGGCGCCCCGACCTGGTCGGAGACGACGACTACCTCGGGCTGTTCCGAGCCGATGCGCAGCATCGTCTCGACGAAGTTGCCCCCGCGCGTTCCAAAGAGCCAGGACGAGCGAACCACCATGTGGCGGTCGTTCGCGAACGCGGTTGCGGTCTCGCCGGCTGCCTTCGACCGGCCGTAAGCGGAGAGAGGGCCGAGCAGATCCGACTCGACGTACGGAGTCCCCTTCTGGCCGTCGAACACGTAGTCGGACGAGACGTAGGCGACTCGCGCCCCGTGGCGCCCTGCCGCCGCGGCCAGGTGTCCCGCGCCCAGTTCGTTTACTGCCATCGCCGCCGCCTCTTCGGTCTCGGCGCCGTCGACGTCGGTCCATGCGGCGCAATTGACAACGGCGTCCGGGTGCAGCTGGGTCATCACGTCCTCACACGCGATCTCGTCCGTGACGTCCAGGTCCGCCTTCGCCAGCGCGAACACCTCCTGTCCCCGGCCCACGCAGGCGTCGACCAGGTCCTGGCCGAGCATGCCGCCCGCTCCGGCGATCGCGACCCTCACGGCAGCGTGATCTCGGAGCGGTCCCCGACGATCATGGAAAGGGTGCGCGGGATGCTCTCGCCGCGGGTGAGCTTGACGTTCTTGCCGAGCAGGCTCGCCTCCATCCGCGACTCCAGGTCACAGACTGTGCAGCCCGAGAGGATGATCGAGTGCTCGATTTCCGAGCGCTCGATCGTTACGTCCTCGTCGATGGCCGTGTAGGGGCCGATGTAGGAGTCGATTATGCGCGCGCCCGCCCCGATGATGGCCGGGCCGCGGACGATGGATCGCTCGATGACCGCCCCGGGAGCGATCTGAACCCGCCCCTCGATCTTGGCGTCGGTGAGCTCGCCCTCGACCGATCGCTCGATGTCCTCGAGTACCAGGCGGTTCGCCTCGAGCATGTCGGCGAGCTGGCCGGTGTCCTTCCACCAACCCGTGACCGTGCGGCTCTCCACGCGCGAGCCGTCGTCGATTAGGTGCTGGATCGCATCCGTGATCTCGAGCTCGCCTCGTCCCGATGGCTCGATCGCGCGCGCCGCATCGAAGATGTGCGGCCCGAAGAGATAGACGCCCACGAGCGCCATGTTCGAAGGCGGGTCCTTGGGCTTTTCCACGAGGCGGACGATGCGCTCGCCGTCCAGCTCGGCAACGCCGTAGTGCCAAGGATCGTCGACCTCGGTAAGCAGGAGGAGCGCATCGTGCTCCCCGCCCCGGAAGGTGTCCACGAGCTCGGAGATGCCGTCGCGCAGGAGGTTGTCGCCCAGGTACATGACGAAGGGACTGGAGCCCAGCGCCTCCTCGGCCGTGAGGACGGCGTGTGCGAGGCCACGCGGCGCGTCCTGCTCGACGTAAGTGATCTGGGCACCAAAGGCCGAACCGTCGCCGGCTGCCTCTCGGATCTCGGCACCGGTCTCCGGGGCGATCACGATCACGATGTCGGTGACGCCGGCTGCGACCAGCGCCTCGATCCCGTAGAAGAGCACGGGCTTGTTGGCTACCGGGACGAGCTGCTTCGCCGACGTATGCGTAATCGGCCGAAGACGCGTCCCCGCGCCCCCCGAGAGGATCAATCCCTTGAGCGGATCCATGGGCGGGGAGGCTACCCGGGGTCCGGTCCGCTCTGCGCCCCCGAACTAGTACGTGCCGCCCAGCTTGCGGTGGTCCCATGTCGCGGTGCGCTTCGCCGTAAAGCGGATCGCGACGCGCTTGGCGGCCTGGGCGCGCATCGCCTCGGCGGCGTCGCCCTCGATGGAGTCGATCCCCTCCGAGTAGCGGATCGTCAGGTCCTTGCCGAATTCGAGCACCTGCTCGGGGTCGCGGATGATCTCGGCCTCGGCCTCGATCTGGATGCCGCGTAGCTCGACGTACTCCTCGCCGGTCTCCACCAGGAGCGTCGCCCGCGGGTCGCGCTCGAGATTCTTCACCTTCTGCGACTTGGCGTAGGTCCAGATCCAGATCTCGCCGTCGCGGACCGTGAACCACATCGGCATCGAATGCGGCCAGCCGCGCGGACCGTGCGACGAGACGATCACGACGCGCTCCTCGTCAAGAAGCTGGGCCTGCTCGTCGGGTGAGAGGGTGATCTGGTCGCGGCGGCTCACGGGGCTTGCAGCCTAGAGCGCCAGGCTTTACGCTGAGGCCATGCAGGGAAGGTTCTTCGCGGGGGCAGGAGCGCTGGCGGTGTGCGCGGTCGCAGCGTGTTGCGTGGTTCCGGCGATCAGCGACGGCTCCTCCGAGCGCCGCGGCGGCAACCACGGCTGCGGTCCGGGCACCATCTTCTCGGATCACTGGTTCGAGCCGGGCGACAACATCTCCTTCGGCTACCACTTCCAGACGGGAACCGGGCCGCCGCCGGGCAACGCCGACCAAGACAACTTCTTCAGCCGGAACGTTTCCTCGGAAGGGGGACCTGCGTCGTCTAACTCCTGCACCGTCGACGTCGGCGCCATTACGAGCGTCGAGACGAGCCTAGGCGCCGGCGACGACTCTGTTCGCCTTGACGGCAAAGGAGTTCCGCCTGACGAGGAAGGCGCCTTCGGGAAGGTTCCGAAGGCCACCGATTCCCTCCTCAAGGGGGGCGCTGGCGATGACACCATCCGCGGCCACAAGGGGTTCGACAACATCAATGCCGGCGCCGATGACGACGTAGTCAAGGCTGACGACGGCAAGAAGGACACCGTGAAGTGCGGTCCCGGCGAAGACAAGGCTGACGTCGACTCGAAGGACGACGTCTCCGGCTGCGAGAAGCTGACCTAGCCGACGCCCGCCTCGGCGAGCCCCTCGTCGAACGTCGGTCCGGTGCCGAGGACCTCCATGCGGATGAAGCGGTCGCCGTCGAACGTGCAACGCAGGACCGCTTTGACCTCGACCCGCGCACTGCTTTCCGGCATTCCCCTGGAGAGCCGGGTTTCGGCAATCACATGATCCTCGAGATGGTGCATCCGATCGACTTCGAGCAATGCACCATCCCCCAGGGCCTCCCACTGCTTGGTCATCACCGTGGTGATCCCGTCGGCTCCTCGGCGAGTCCCCGGCTCGACGGCGTTCGGAGGATTGACGTATTCGAAGTCTTCATCCGCAATCTCAAGCGCTGCTGCGAGATCCTGGCGGTTCCATGCGGCGAAGAACGCCTCGACGACTTTGGTTCGCTCCACGCTCACCGGTCGAACCCTACGGCCTAGTTCTCCAGGGCGGCCGTGTCGACCAGGCCCTCGGCCTCGAGCTTCTCGAGGTGCGCCTGCATCGCCAGCGCGGCGGCTCCCCGGAGCACCTCGGGCACGTCGTGCCACGTGTCGTCGAGCAGCGCCTTGCGCGAGCGCTCTCCACTGTTGATGGCCACAAGGAGCGTTTGCTCGCGAGCCGCGCGATGCGCGATGTACTCGTCGATCTTCGCCCGCGGGTCGGTGATCCACTCCCCGTGGCCGGGCGCGAAGAGCGACGCGTCGAGTTCACGCAGGCGCTTTAGGGAGGCGAGGTAGTCCGAGAGCGAGCCGCCGAACGCCTCGGGGGGCACGATCGTCGAGCCCTCGCCGAGGATGATGTCGCCGCAGAAGCAGACGTCGCCCCACACGAACGCGGCGTGGTCGGCCGCGTGGCCTGGCGTCGGGACGACCTCGAACTCGGGCGGAGCATCATTCGCGGGGCGGCGCTCCGGATCGGGCTGCCAGTTCATCTCGTCCCACGAGCTCACGGCACCCCACAGGAGCGGCGCCCCGAGGCTCTCGACTCCCGCCGAATGGTCCGCGTGGGAGTGAGTCAGTAGGACGCCGCCGATGCCCCCGCGCGCCTCGCCCTCGGCGCGCACGGCCTCAATGTGGGCGTCATCGTCCGGCCCGGGGTCGATCACCCACGCGGGGTCGCGCCCGACGACATAGGTGTTGGTGCCCGAAAGCGTCATCGGGCTCGGGTTGTTCGCCCGGATGCGAGCGAAGTCCGCGCCGCTCGGAGCAGGCTCGGCGACGGCCACGGTCAGGCTAGGCGGCTTCCTTGACGGCCGCGAAGACGGCCTCGCGCGCATCGTCGGGCTCGAGGACGACCAGGTCGCCCGCGCCCTTCAGGATCTCGCGGACGAGCCACTCCTTGGAGCCATACGGGACCTCAACGACGACGGCGTCGTCGGCCAGCTCCTCGACCACGGTGCGTTCCTCGCGGAGCCAGCGTGCGCGTTCGGGCGCGACCCACACTCGCGCGACTCCGGCTGAGGAGACCTCGCCGTGCGCAAGCCATTCCTGGTCGGCAAGGCGCTCGTCGATGCCTTCGCGCGGCTCGAACTCCTCCTCTGTCATGTTCGCCTCCTTCATCCGGTCGAGGCGGAAGTGGCGCGTATCGGAGGGGCCGAGGTCGTAGCAGCCGAGGTACCAGCCCTCCGGGCCGTTCACGAGCTGGTAAGGCTCGACGCGGCGCTCGACGAACTTGTCCTCGTTCTCCTTGTAGTAGTGAAGCTCAAGGATCCGATTCAGGTGGATGGCCTGGTTGACGGTCCTGACCACATGTGAGTCGTCGCGGCCGGGCGCGATCTCGAGGCCCTCCTCGGACGGGTCGTGACCGAGCGCCTTGACGATCTTCCCGCGCGCCGTAGCTAGGCCAGCCTGGGGCAGGTGATCGCCGAAGAGGTCGATCGCGGCCACGAGCGCCTTGGCCTCGAGCGGAAGCAGGCGGGCGGGACGGTCGAAGTTGTCGCCGTAGGTGTCGGGGTCTACCTCGATCTGATCGCCGACGATCTCCGCGTAGAGGACGTACGTGCCGCCACCGAAGTTGACGACGTTCAGGACGTCGATGTCCTCGCGCAGCTCCGACATGTCCATGTTGAGCTCGCGCAAGCAGTGCGCAACGGACAGGGTGGTGTTCTCGCGCGCGGCGCCGATCATGAGACCGGCCAGCGTGACCAGCCGTGCGAAGCGCTCGGGGCGGATGACCGCCTCGCCGCGGCTTCGCGATCCGCCGGAGCGATTGGGGCGCCCGTCGGCCTCGAGCACAGGCCGCGCGACAATGGACGCGACCTCAAATGCGCCGCGGTGGCGGTCGCGCAGAAGCTCCATGCGCTCGGCGCCGGCGGTGGCAGCGTCCGACGGCGCGAGGGCCTGCGCGTTCTCGCGCCAGGACAGGACCCACGAGATGAGCTGCTGGATCGAGGCGTACTCCGTCTCATAGACCATGCCGCGGCCTTTGACCCCGTCCGCCTTGGTCACCTTGCGAAGCGAGCCGTACTTGCCGAAATCGCGCTCGACCAGCCAGGCGATCCGTTCGCGGACGAAGACCTGCGCCGTGCCCTGGATCTCGCCCATCTGCCATTCGGCGCGCGAGGCGTAGTCGCGGCGGTCGAAGTTCTCGGGCGGTGAGAAGTCGTGCTCTGCCTTGGATGCGTAGGAGACCTTGCCCTTGATCCGGCTGAGGCGGAAGATGCGCACAGCATCGCGTTCGTGCGAGTAGCCGATCAAATAGAACTGGCTGTCGCGGAAGACGAGGTGGTACGGATCGACCTTGCGGTCCGAGACCTCGTCGCGCTGCATCGTGTAGTAGCTGAACTCGATCCGCTTGCGCCGCGAGATCGCGGTCTCGATCTTGGCCAGGCGCTGCGAGAGCTCCTTGCCGCCACCCGAGGTGGAGAGGCGCACGTCGATCGGCACTGCCTCGCCCTCGTTGAGCGGGCTGGGCCGGCCCCACGAGACCTGCTGGAGCGCAAGGCGCAAAGGCTCCGCATAGGCGAACTCGCCGTCGAGGAGGCTGAGCGCCGTCCTGAGCGCCGCCAGCTCGCCGTCGGTGAACTCGATCGGGTGCAGGTAGTAGTTCTCAGGCGGGAGCGCGTAGAGCTCGGCCTCGAAGAATCCCTCGGCCGGCTTTTCGACCTGCAGCGAGATGCCGAGGCTCTCGAGCTCGGCGCGGTCCGCGTAGAAGCGGCGGGCGAACGCGTCCTCGTTCATCGAGCTGTAGCCCTCGACCTCGCGCTTGATCTCGAGCGCCGAGACGGGGCGCCGGTTGGCCATGAGGAACGAGATCAGTGAGAGCTGGCGGATCAGCTTTTCGGTGTCCTTGGCCATGACCGTTCAGGATATTGGCGCGAACGGGTCTGACCCAGGCAGGCCGTACCGATTTTCACCCAGTTTGCGTCACGCCTGAGGCGATACAGTGCCGGGACCCGCAAGCCGGACTGAAGGGGACACCACTACCGGCACCTGCTGCTATCGCAGCTAAAGCTGCCCACCAAAGAAAATGATCGGCGCAGGAACCATCATCAATCCGATCCTGAAGATCGTCACTACGGTGGCGATCCTCGGCGCGATCTACATCTTCATCGTCAAGCCGGTCCTGGATACGACCGAGGACATCACAGCCGACGTGTCGCGATCGACCCAGCAGGCGTTCAGCGACGCCGATAAGGCGAGCGAGCAGGCCAGCCTCAACTCCAACAAGTCCCAGGCCGATTCTTTCGCCTCGAGCCTCCGCACACAGTGGCCCGAAGCGGCTCGCGAGGTGACCAACTGCGTTCGCGAGGCCGACAAGGACGCGAAGGCGATGGAACAGTGCGCCGAGTTCGGGCACGAGCTCATCACGGAAGGGCAGTCCCCCCGCAACTTCTCGCTCTCATACGCCGACAGCCTGAGCGCCCAGGGCAGCACCGCGGCTGCCGCACAGGTCGAACAGTGCGTCGAAAACGCCGGGTTCAGCGTCCGCGATCTCCAGCGGTGCCGCGACTTGGCCGACCGGCTCCTTTTCGGGTAGCTCGATCATTTAGTCTGCGCGAACCATGCTCGGCGCCAGCACAGTCATCAACCCGATCATCAAGATCGTCACGACGGTCGTGATCCTCGGGGCTGTCTATCTGTTCTTCGTCAAGCCCGCGCTTGACACCACCAAGGACATCACGGACAGCGTGAACGAATCGATCTCGGGCAGCTTCGACTCGTTCGACGACGCGTTCGACGAGGCCCAGGACGCGGGTGTGACGATCCAGAAGCCTGAGAATCAGAAAGACGCGAACAAGCTCCTCGCGTGTGTCTCCACGGCGGATCAGGACGTCGACAAGCTTCAGCGCTGCGCCGAGAAGTTCGGCCCCTAGCGGGCTAGGCCGCGCGGCGCGCGGGGAAGTACGCGGCCGAGTCGAGCCCGCGGTCGAACTTGGACCAGCTCTGGCCCTCGGCCAGTTCGCGCTCGATCCGGTCGAAGCTGCCGAGCTTGCCGCCGAGGTTGTCCATCATGTGGACGAGCGTCGCCTCGCGCGTGGCGGGCACAACGGGCGAGCCCATCTCGTGGGTGCCGTGGTGGGAGAGGATGATGTGGAGCACCGCCTTCGCAAGCTCGGGATCGAAGCCCTCGATCGACTCGATCTGGCGGCGCACCAGGTAGTAGCCGATCGGGATCTCGCCGAGGAGACGCCCCGCGTCGGTCAGATCGATCGCGAGGGGATCGTCGTTGTAGGCCTGCGTCTTGCCGATGTCGTGGAGGAGAGCGCCGGTGACCGCGAGGTCGCGATCGATGCCGGGGAAAGCAGCCGCTGCGGCGCTGACGGCCTGGGCGACCGAGAGCGCGTGCTCGAGCAATCCGTGGGCGTAGGCCTGGTGGTAGAACTTCGCCGCCGGCGCGACTCGGAAGCGCTCCCAGCTGTCGGTCCCGGCACCGAAGAAGCGGCCGAGGAGCTCAGCCAGCTGTGGGTCTCGGATGGTCGCGAGGAGGTCGCGCAGGTCAGTCTCGAGAAGGTCGGCGGGAACGGGTGAGCTCTCGACCAGGTCGCCCTCGGCGTACTCGCCCGCCGTGGCGGCGCGAATCGCCTCGATCGTGATCTTCGGCCCGTAGCGCTCGTGGACCGAGAAGCGGCCCTCGACGAAGACGATGCCGCCGGGCTCCGAGCGCTCGAAGCACTCGTCGACGGCCTCCCAGGCCACGCCCTCGACGGTGCCGGTGCGATCGCCGAGGATGAGCTTTACGAAGTCGTCGCCGTTCCGGCGGGTGAGCCGGCTGCGCTCCCGGACGGCGAACGCGGTGGCGACGACGTCGCCGTCGGAGAGGTCAGAAAGGAAGACGCGCGCCGCGTGTTCGGGCGTCGGCGAGCCGAGCGTGGGCTGAACTGCAAGTCGAGGGTTCATCTGGGGCCAAGGTAATGACGGAATCGGACGCTCACTTCACCTTGGGAGTCGTTGTGTGACATGTGAACCTGACTCGTTGCTATTTCGGCAGATCGGGTGTACGTTGCGGTCAACATGAGGGGGCATCGGAGGGAGCTACCAGCTGCAGCCCGCAGGATCGCGGGGCTCAGAGGCGCGTGGGCAATCGCACTCGGCATCGCGTTCGCGATCCCGGCAAATGCATCGGCGGCGGTCACCCTGAACCCTGGCGTCAATACGGTCACGACCCCCAACTTCGAGCTCAACTTCGGCAACGACCTCGGAGTCGAGAGCGGCGATGGGAACACGGAGCGTGTCGACACCCTCCGCTGGAGAGACTCAGGCGGGACCCTCCGCCCGAATGTGACGGCCCCGGGCCTCGCGGGATTCTGCCCGACGGGAACCGGACCGGGGCACTTCTGGGGCCAGTCGTATGCCGACCACGACGGCGGCTCGCCGGCGCCCGTGATGGCCGGCAGCGTGGGCGACTGGGAACCCATCGGCGAGCGCACGGTGAAGATCGAAACGGTCGCGCCACAACCGTGCGTGAGCAGCAACCCCGCCGAGCCTCCGCTCCCCGTCCGCTCGCGCTACACGTTCTTCGAGTCTGCGGCCAAGCGGAATGTGATCCGGGTAGACCGCAGATGGGAGTTCGGCCCCGGGCACTCGACTTTCAACGGCACTCACGGCCTGCGCGCATACGTGCCACGCCTCTCGTACTTCACGTATTCCGAGGTCATCTACCCGAACGCTGCCGAGAGCACGCTGATCACAACGAGCAGTTCCGGGCCCGCTTTTCACACGGACTGGAACAACGAATGGGTCGCGCTCAACGCGCCGGGTGACAGCTCCGGCCTGATGATCATCCGCGACGCGTCGAACACGAGCCCGGCAACCGTCGTCACGGACAACGACGGCGGCTCGAACTCGAACCTCTCGGGCGTGACCCTCGTGCGCCCCGATCCGGACGGCCCCGGCCCCCTCGGCGGTTGGCACGAGCCCCTGAATGAGATCGAGTACCTCTGCTTCTATGACGCCACCTCGTGGCCGGTTGCCACACGCCTGACGACGATGCCCGACGGGTGCGCGGTCGGGACCGTCCCGATCAACACCGCCATCCCATCCGTCTCGGGCGACGAGGGCAACCCGCAGCCCGGCGTCACCTACAACGCCGACCCCGGGACCTGGGAGAACCGCGACTCGAACGTTCCGTTCACTTACCAGTGGCTCCGCTGCGACGCCGACACCTGCGCCGAGATCGGTGGCGCAACCAGCGCGTCGTACCAGGCATTGGCGGCCGACTTCGGCAAGCAGCTCCGGGTCCGCGTCACGGCCACAGCGGTCGGTGGCGAAACCGAGAGCGCCAGAAGCCAGCTTCTCGGCTCACTCTCGGGGACCATCTACGTTGGCCCCTTCCCGCCCGGCACTGCGCTCGGCGGAGCCCGCGTCCAGGCTTGTCTCGGAACGCTCGAGGCGCCGACGGACTGCCGGACGACGGTCGCCGATGGGAGCGGTCAATACACGTTCGTGGGGCTGGAGCAGGGGAGCTACTACGTCAGGGGTTACCCGCCCGCGGGCAGCCAGGCGATCCCCGTCACTCGGTCGACCAGCTCGGTGGTGACGAGCGGGGACGAAACGTCGGGTCAAGACGTGGTCCTCAAGCCGCCGGCGATGCCACCGTCGAACGCCAGCTTCACCGGCCCGGGATTCCGTTACACAACCGCTGCCGGCGTTCCGGTCGTCCACTGGCAGGAGCCATGGGTGATCGAAGTCGACGCTCCGATCGATGCCGACGTCGACGTCGAGATCGACTACCCCGATGACGACGACCCGCCCGAGGACGTCGACCAGGATCCGGACGAGCCCGAGCCCGACCCCGAGGATCCGACCGATGGCGAATTCGACTTCCCGGTCGATCCGCAGTACCCCGACCACGGCCCAGCCGATATCGACATCGACATCGACCCTGACGGAGACGGCCCCCTACCTCCCGAGGAGACGGACCCGTTCCCGATCTACATCGACCCCAGCGGCTTCGTCCGCGAGGACGACGGCACGCCCGGCACGCCGATCGCCGGCGCGACCGTCCAGCTCTTTCGCTCGGACTTCGCCGACAGCGCCCTCTCACTCGTCCCCAACGGCAGCGACATCATGTCGCCGTCCAACCGCACCAATCCGGACACGACCGACTCCGGCGGGCACTTCGGCTGGGACGTGATCGCGGGCTTCTACACCGTCCGCGCCTCCAAGGACGGCTGCCGGAACCCCGAGGATCCCGACCAGGACTTCGTCGAGACCCAGGTCTACGAGATCCCGCCGCCCGTTACCGACGTGGACCTCCGCCTCGACTGCGACCCGCTCAAGGTCCTGTTCGAAGGCCCGACCGACCTGGGCAAGATCAAGGTCCCCAAGAGCCGCGAGTACGAGCTCGAAGGCGTGACCGCCGAGTGCCCCGACGGCAGCGACGGCGACTGCGAGGTAACGCTCGACGTGAAGAGCGGGAACACGAAGCTCGGCAAGGCGACGCTGACGGGCATCTCCATCGGCAACTTGAACACGCTCACGGGCAAGCTCTCGAAGAAGGGCATGAAGAAGCTGAAGAAGGCCGAGAAGATGAAGGCCGAGATCACGGCCACGGGCACCGTGCCCGACCCGGACGGCGAGGACTCGACGCAGGTCTACACCGCGAAGCTCATCGCGAAGTAGTCCGCACCCTCACATGGCCGTCGCGCCAGGGGGGCGCTGAGCGGGCTCATCACCCGCCATCGACTCGGCCTCGGTGATGAGCGTCCCGCTGCGGGAGAGCTCGACGTTAAAGGTGGCTCCGACGAGGAGCGCGAGGTTCGAGATCCACATCCAGACAAGGAAGATGATCACACCCGCGATCGAGCCGTAGGTGCTCGCGTACGAGCCGAAGTTGGCGACGTAGAGAGCGAACGCGCTCGACGCCAACAGCCACAGGAGCATGGCGAGGAAGGCGCCGGGGACGAGCTCGCGGTACGGGCGGTCGACGTTCGGCCCCTCGTGAAGGAGGATCGCGAACAGGACCGAGACCACCGTCGCGAGCACCGGCCACTTGACGATCGAGAAGACGTCGAGAAACGTGTTCCCGACGCCGATCTGACCGCCGATCGCATCGGCGAGCGGCCCCGTGAGGATGAGCGCGAGCAGCGTGCCGGCGAGCCCAACCATGAGAAAGGCAGTCAACGCGACCTGGCGCGGAAGCGTCTTCCAGAACGGCCGCGTTTCGGACACCTCGTAGATGTCGTTCGTCGCCCGGCTGAACGCGCCGATGAACCCCGATGCGCTGTAGAGCGCGAGTGCAACACCGATCACAAACGCCAAGCCGGCCTTGCTCGAGTTCACCGCGCCTTCGATCGCGCCTTCGAACGTCGTTGCGGCATCTCCCGGAGCGAGATCCTCGATGATCCCGAGCAGCGAATCGATCGTGCCCTGGTCGCCGAAGATTCCGAGCAGGGAGACGAACACGATCATCGCCGGGAAGACCGCGAGGATCGAGTAGTAGGTCAGCGCGGCGGCGTGGTCGGAGATCTTCAGGCGCCCGTAGGCGCCGACGACGCCCTTGAGCGCAGCGAGCGGCTTGCGGTTTTGGAATGTCGGCTTGACCGAGACCATGGATTCAGTCGAACCTACCCGCGGAGGAACGCTGACAAGCCTCAGCAGTGGGCGTGGAGCGCGGCCAGCAGCATGATCGACGATGCCGAGTAATCGATCGCGGGCTCGGAGGTCACATAGTCCTGGGCCCTGTCCTCGTAGACGATCGGGCCCTTGTTGAACCGGCCCTTCGGCTTGAAGCCCTGATCGGCGATCTCCTTGCGCGGCCCGGGCCCACCCACGACCGCGCCGTCGGGCAGTCCGTCGCCGAACACCGAGGCCCAGTGATGCGGGTGCTGGGCAGGGTTGTCGCCGTACCCCACCACGAAGCTCGCGCCGAACGGGTTTCGGCCGAGGAGGTAGTCGCGAGCGCCCGCCGCGGCATTGCATCCGCCTGCGTTGCCGTCGGGGCCGCTCGTCGCGAGCGCGGCGAGCGCTCCGGCGGCGCCGTTCTGCGCCGTGGTGCCGAACGTGAAGTAGCCGGGCATGCCGAATGCATTCGAGCGCGACTGGCGCACCGCGATCTTGCCGTTTTCTGAAAGCAGGTCGCAGGCCACCTCGGTTGCTTCGGCGCTCCAAGTCGTCGCGTCGCCGAAGGCGCCGCAGACCTCCGCGGCGGCAAAGGAGGCGAAGTCGTCGACCGCGCCCATCGCGCCGTAGGCACCCGACTGGGAGCTCGATGCGAAGTCGATGAAGTCGTCCTGGTAGTCCGAGTTGCACCCGCCGGCGGCGCAGGTAGCGCGGTAGAGCTCCGCCGCGCCCGCGGCCATCGAGTCCTTCCAGTTGGGCGCGGCATAGAAGTTGGCGGCGTACTTCGGGTAGCCGGCCTTCTTGAGCGGAGGCGCGGGCTTCGCCGCCGCCAGCCCAGCCGCGTACCACTCCTCGGCCGCGTTGAGAAGGTCGAAGTCGCCGGTCCGGATCGAGGCCTGAGCGAGGGCGGCTGCCGCCTTGCCCGCGAGGTCGCCTCCCATCGAGGGGTAGGCGAAGCGGGTGCCGATGCCCGGCAGGGAGCTCGCGTCGTCGTCGGCCGGATCGCGGAAGCCGAGGTCGTGGTCGCGCTCGTCGCCGACCTGGGCGACGAACACTCCGGGCGCGGGATGCGCATCGACGAGCCAGCGGATCCCCACGTCGGCTTCGGCGAAGAGTGACGCCGACGCGCCTGGCGCCGACCCGGGAACAAGCCGACCCGACGCCTCGAGCATCGCGGTCGCGAAGGCGGTCGTCTGCGTGAAGTGCAGCATGTCGCCGGCGTCCATCCACCCGCCGTCTATGTCGATCTTGGTGCCGGGGGCGACCGGAGAGTCTGGGTGGACTGTGGCGTCGTTCAGGTGGGACGGGTCGTGGATCGGCGAGGGCTCGGTCCCGTCACGGTTCGCGCGGAAGTAGCCGAGGATCGCGTCGATGCCCTCGAGCGCCGGGTCGTCCGTGACGACCCACGGCCGCGAGCTGAGCTTGCCGACCTCGATCGTGTAGGTGCCCGGATCCGTGATCGCGCTCCAGTCGGCGGCGTAGGCGTGTCGCCAAGGCGCCGCCTTGCCGGGAGCTTTCTCGAGCTCGCCCTCCAGGACGACGGCGCTTGACCCGTCGATGACTACGAACTGGTCGGTCGCACGCGACCGGTCCGAGCCGACGATCGCAACCTTCGACTCCGACGGCGCGCTGGGGCCGCCGACCCGGATCTTCGAGGGTGTCGCGAGCGCGATCGCCGGCGCAGCGAAGATGCACACCAACATCGAAGCGCTGAGCTGGAAAACCCTGGAGGCCAAGGCGAGGACGCTACTACCGGGGTCTAAGCGGCAGGCATGCGGGTACGGGTCGCCCATGAGCGACGAAAACCCACAAGGCCAGATCGACGAGGCAAAGAGCGACGCCGACGACGCATTCAGCGAAATGGAGGACGAAGCCACCGAGATGGGCGACCAACTCGAGGCGCACGAGTCGGGCGACGAGGACGTGGAGGTCCCGGATCCCGAGGGCGATGCGCTGGACGCCGGCTAGGGAAGCGCGCCCGAGCGGGCGCCTGATGGCGAGACCCAGTGTTACTCTGGCTGAGTCAACTGTTAGACGGGCGCTGAACGGCCTGACTTCGACAGCCAGTTCTGCCCTTGCCACCCTGCTTGGCCTCCGCCTGACCGGTCCACGGGAGGGAAAGATGTCCTACGCGCCCGCTGCTTCGGCTCACCGGCTCACCGCGATCGTGCTCGGAGTCCTTGTCGCCGTTCTCGCGCTCGCCCCGAGTGCCATGGCAAGGCCGAAGACCAACAAGTACATCGTCAAGGTGACCTACGAGGCGCTGACGTCGTGGACCCACAACATCACCTACACCAACCCCTCCCCGCAGCCAGGCGAGTGCACCAGTCGTGTGGATCACGGGCAAGGAGGGGACACCGTCGAAGTGAAGGACCGTGTTCTGATGTACGCCCAAAAGGGCTCCCTCGGAACGCTCGACGTTTCCGAAGTCATCTTGAGCTCTCACGCACGGACCGGCACGATGACCCACGAGGCCTCGGGCGCTCCCGAGTGCGACCAGTACGACGGGTCAGACCCCACTACCGGCTGCGGGGAGTTCGGACTTGAGACGAGCTTCCCGCAGCTTGAGCTCACCGGCAAGTCGCTCACCAACGTCAGCTTGGATTGGGGGGACGCCGACCCGACCCCTGACTTCGACGACTGCCCGTTCTTCGGCGGCTACGACGACGCCCAGAACCAGTTTCCCGACGGGCCGTACGTAGACATGCACCTCATCGAGCTCCCGCCTGGGTTGAAAAAAGGCAAGAAGGTTGTCAGGGGCGAAGACAGCAGGAGCTTGGGTGCCACCCAGACCTGCGCCACCATCGACGGCGGGTGTGCGCCCGACACCAGCCACGACGCGACAGCAACGCTCGAGGCCGGGGTTGAGGTGGTGTTCACCCGCAAAGGGCCCAAGCACTGACCCACCCAGGAGATGGCGAGACCCGGAATCGAACCGGGGACATTGCCCACCTGAGCGGGCTGCGGTGCTACTCCGACAGCCCGGCGGCTTCGAGGGCTTCGGCCTCACTGCGGAAGGTGGCCCACCAGATGAGCTGCCCGTCTCTCATTCGCCAGCTCATCCACATCGTCTGCGGCACCTCGACACCCGCGACCTTTCCCGAGAGCCGCAGGTAGGTGACCCCTCGATCTCGGAATCCCTCGATCCTTTCGGGTCTCGGCTGAGTATCGAGCGATTGGATCACCGAGTCCCACCACTCGCGAACCCCATCGTGGCCATGGAAGGTGCCGCCCTCGGCCTCGGCGATCAGCGAGCGAAACTCGATGTCCGGATGGGCCAGAGCGAGGAACGCGTCGAGATCCTTGCGCGTGATCGCGTCGTACGCAGCCTCCATTACCCCGATGTTCTCCTGCGACATCGCCCGCGCAGTATCTCGCATTGCCGGATGGCGAGACCCGGAATCGAACCGGGGACACCACGATTTTCAGTCGTGTGCTCTACCAACTGAGCTATCTCGCCTGACCGACCCGACAGGCTAGCGCTGCTGGCTACTTCCGCTCCCTCACCGTGACCGTGGCCGTCGCCTCCCGGGAATTGGCCGCTTGGTCGGTCACCTCCGCGCTTAGATCGACCTTGAGCTTGCCCTTGCGTTTGATCACGTGGGATGCGGCCTTTGGGAGTGAAAGCTCGACGGTCTGCTCCGAGTTCTCGTCAACGCTGAATGACTCGGGCCCTAGCTCGATCGGCTGCTTGCCCGCCTCGCCGGAGAGCTCGCCGGAAATAGGGAAGGCGTTCTGATTTGTGACCTTCACCTGGAGCGGCCCCTTTGCGCGGATCCGTTTCGCAGCGAGCCCTAGCGATACGAGCGTTTCCTCGCCGAAGGCCAGCTCCGGCACCACGTGAACCGTCCCCTGCATCGAAGGTCCGTGGAGGTCGCAGTGGAACGTGTACTTGCCGAGCGCTGGGAACGTCCGCTCGCACGACCATGGGGAACTGCTGGGCGTCGCTGGACATCCAACGGCCTCGTCGTCGTAGTGCGCGTTGTGCGCGAACACTCCCCCGGCATCCCTCGAGATCGTGACCTTCTCGCCAACCAGGATCGACACTTCGGAGGGGCTGAACGCAGGGGTGGCTGACTCGGCCGTTATCTGCTGGTCCGCGGCCCCTGCCGCGGGCGCGGCTATCAGCAGAGCGATCAACGTGAGCAGAAGGGCTGCCATTTGCACTCGTGCAGTTTCCTCGAGCGGCGCGACATAGTCAAGACCACCGAGCGCGGTAGCGTGCTGCCCTGATGGCGCTCGGTGAGGCTGAGAAGAGCCGGATGGCCCGGTCGACGGCGGAAGGTGCCTGTGCGCTTCGCGCGGCCGGGACGACGCTTCGCGATCCCGAGATCCGGAACCCGGACTACATGGCGAAGGACTTCATTGCGCCCGGCCTGAAGCTGAGCGCGCTCGCCAAGGTGCCGCTGGTCCGCCGGCTCAGCCCGCGCATCCTCGAGTCGGTCCTTCCCGGGGCGCTGTGGTTCGAGCTCGCACGAACCCGGCACATGGACGATGTGCTCCTCCGCGAGGTCGCCGATGGCGCCGGCCAGGTCGTGCTCCTTGGCGCGGGGCTCGACTCCCGGTGCTACCGCCTTCGCGACGAGCTCTCATCGGCGGCCCTCTTCGAGGTCGACCACCCCGTCACGGCTGCTGTCAAGGCCGAGCGCCTGAACGCGATCTTCGGCGAGATGCCCGACCACGTGAACTACGTCCACGTCGACTTCAACACGCAGGACGTCGGCGAGCGCCTGGCCGCGCACGGGTTCGATCCCGCTGCCCGCTCAATCGTCCTGTGGTCCGGCGTCGCCCCGTACCTCGAGCCCGAGGGCGTTGCCCAGACCCTCCGCTGGTTCGCCGCAGGCACCAGCCCCGGCAGCGCGATGTGTTTCGACTACCTCTGGCAGGAGATGCTGGACGGCGACGACTCGTTCCACGGGGCGCCCGAGCTGCGAAAGCGCGTTACGTCCGGGGGCGAGCCGTTCAAGTCTGGGATCCCGCGCGGAGGGACGAAGGACTTCGTCGACGGCTTCGGGCTCACGCTGGAAGAGGACCTAGGCCCGGAGGACGCGCACGAGCGGATCCTCCATCACGCCGGCGAGCCCTACGGCTTCGGCGGCATGGCGCTCGTTCGAAACCCGGGCTAGGCCCAGGCGAGAGGCCTCTCCCGGCGCGAGCTCCAGCGCCGCGATGTTCCGGCTCCTGGGGACACCACGGGGCGCTCGCGCACCTCGGCCCGGCTTGAGCGACTCCACCACCTCGAGCACTCTGGCTTCGTCCAGGTCCAGCCACACGAGGTCGATTGGCGTCCGCATCCCGTGCGTGTGGATCGAGCGACATCGGGGGAAGAGGAGCGGCTCGATCTCTTCAGCGCTCAGGCCCATGAGCCCGAGGAACCGGCGGCGGAATCCCTCGGCCAGGACAACCTGGACCGGTCCCCATGGGCAGTGAAGGGCGACCGTCGGCGCGCCCTCGAAGCGCCGGTGCATCAGTGCTGCGCGGCAGAGGGCGCCGGTCGGCGCCCGAGGATCCCGCCCATCAGCTCGATCGCGCCCGCCTTGTGGAGCGGCTCGTTCAGGTTTCCGCACTTCGGGCTCTGCACGCACGACGGGCATCCCGACGCGCACGGGCACTCGGACACGAGGCGAAGCGCGTTGCCGACCAGCTCCTTAAAGCGCTCGAATCCGCGCTCGGCGATCCCTACCCCGCCGGGGTGGCCGTCGTAGATGAAGATGGTCGGCCGCCCGGTCTGGAAGTGGACGTTGGTCGAAAGGCCGCCGATGTCCCAGCGGTCGCACATGGCGAGCAGGGGCAGCACGGCGATCTGGGAGTGCTCGGCGGCGTGAAGCGCGCCGAGCTGGACCTCGGGCGGGAGCGCCTCGGGCCCCGCGAGCTCGTCAGGCAGGACGTACCAGAGCGCCCGCGTCGAGAAGTTCTGCTCGGGCAGGTTCAGCGCCGTGAGGTCGATCACCTCCTGGTCCTTCACGGTCTTTCGCTGGTAGGCGATGACCTGCTCGGAGACGGAGACCTCGCCGGTGTAGAGCTCGACGCCTTTGTGGATCCCTCCCGGCTCGGCCTTGCGGCCGATCGCGTCGATGTAGACGTTCGTCTCCTTCTTCGGCTGCGTGTACCAGTCGCCGTCGAACGGCTCGACGATCGCGCGGCGCCCGTCCACGTCGAGCTCGCGCACCTCGTACGAGCGCCCCATGTGGAGGTAGATCGCGCCCGGGTGAATGGTCGAGAAGGCGCGCTCGGCCTCGACCGTCCCGAGCATCTCGCCCGAGGTTGAGTCGATCACGGCGACGGAGTCAAGCGACGCCGAACGGAGCGAGATGCGCCCCGCGGCAAAGCCCTGGTCGCGCGGCACGTAGCGGCGGTCATTCGTCTGGCGAAGCTCGCCCGCCGCGACGAGGTCGTCGGCGCGGTCGCGCCACCCCTCGCCCAGGATCGCGTCGTCCGCGCCGCCAGGCTGGCTGGCGGTGCCGCCCAAGGGCGCCTCGTGTGCGGCGGCCAGGACGTGGCCGGTCTGGATGTGCGGGTTCTGGTGGTCTAGGATCGCCGCCTCGACCGCGCGACCAAGGAACTCGTCTGGATGGCGGCAGAAGAACTGGTCGAGCGCGTCCTCGCCGGCAACGTAGACGGCGAGCCCCTCGGTCCGCCGGCCGGCGCGGCCCCACATCTGGCGGAGACTCGCGACGGTGCCGGGGAAGGTGACGCAGATCGATGCGTCCAGCTCGCCGATGTCGATACCGAGCTCCAACGCGTCGGTCGTGACCACGCCCAGGAGGTCACCGGAGACGAGGCGGTGCTCGATCTCGCGGCGCTGCTGTGGCGTGTAGCCCGCGCGGTACGGGGCGATCCGCGCGGCCAGGTCCTCGCGACCGCGCTCCTCCAACCGCAGGCGAGCGAAGCGCAGGATCAGCTCGATCCCCTTGCGCGAGCGGAGGAAGCAGATCGTCCGCATCCCCTCGGTGACGAGGTCGGCGAGAAGCTCAGCCCCCTCCGACAGGGTCGAGCGCCGGCGCTGGGTGCGCTCGTCGATCACAGGCGGGTTCCACATCACAATCCGCCGTCCGGCCTTGGGCGCGCCGTCCGATGCGACCACGCTGACGGGCTCGCCGACCAGGCGCTCGGCCAGCTCGCCCGGGTTCGCGATCGTGGCCGAAGCCAGGAGGAAGCGCGGCTCGGCGCCGTAGAGGCGGGCGACCCGGCGCAGGCGCCGCAGGACGTTCGCGACGTGCGAGCCGAAGACCCCCCGATAGGTGTGGGCCTCGTCGACGACTATCCAGCGCAGGTTTGCGATGAAGTCGCCCCAGCCCTGGTGGTGGGGCAGGAGCCCCACGTTCACCATGTCCGGGTTGGTGAGGATCAGGTTCGACCGGCGCCGGAGGCCCGGGCGGTCATCGCGCGGAGTGTCGCCGTCGTAGATCGCGTGGCTCAGGAAGGGCAGCTGGAGCGCCGAGAGCTTCCGCGCCTGGTCCTGGGCGAGTGCCTTGGTGGGGTAGAGGTAGAGCGCGCGCGACTTGGGGTCGAGCGCGAGGCTCTCCAGCACGGGCAGGTTGAACGAAAGCGACTTGCCCGATGCCGTGCCGCTGGTCGAGATCACGTGGCCCTGGCCGCTTTCGCCCAGTGCCTCGTTCTGGTGTGCGTAGAGGCTCTCGATCCCGGCCCTTCGCAGGCCTTCAGCGAGAATGGGCGGGAGGTCTGACGGGAATGGCACGTTCACGGCGCCCTCGCGCTCCTCGAAGGAGGTGGTGACCAGCCGTCCGTCGTCGGCGCCGTTGGCGATCACGTTCCGCCAGGCCTGGTCCAACACATCCAGTCGGCTCCTCCGCTTCGCGTCCGGGGGCGACAGGGTTCGCGTCAGCTTGAAGTCATCCACGGACGATCGCCTCCGCCACCCGCATCGCGTCGAGGGCCTCGGGGTCGTGAAGCCGCAGGATCTCGGCGCCCTGCGCCGTCGCTAGCGTGGCCGCCGCCAGGGTCGCCGCACCGCGCTCGTCGGCGTCGAGGCGCGCGTCCCATGAGCCGGCCGTGACCGCACCCAGATAGTCCTTGCGCGAGATCGCCGCCATCACCGGCCTTCCAAGCTCCTGGAGCTCCGGGATTCGCCCCACCAGCTCGATCGTGTCGTCGACTCCCTTGTCGAAGTCAGGCCCCGGGTCGATCACGACCTGCTCGGCGGCGACGCCGGCGGCGCGCATTCGCTCGATCCGCTCGGAGAACCACTCCTTGACGTGGCCGACCACGTCGTCGTAGACGGGCGGCGTGCGGTCCACCCGCGGCGGCCCCTCTATGTGCATGAGGACGTAGCCGCAGCCCCGCTCGGCAACGAGCTCGTACATCTCGTCCGAGCCGCCCGAGATGTCGTTGATCGCCACCGCGCCTGCGTCCAGGGCCGCCCGTGCGACTGCGGGCTGGAACGTGTCGGCCATGACGGGAACGCCGGAGCGCTCCACGAGGCCGGCGACCGCAGGCGCGAGGCTCTCGATCTCGGCGGCGGCCTCAACCAGGGGACCGGAGCGCGCGGCAACGGCTCCCACGTCGAGCAGGTCGAAGCCGGCTTCGACCAGCCGCAGGCCGTCCTCGATCGCCTGCTCGGGCGTGACGCTACGCGCGCCTGAGTAGAACGAGTCCGCCGTGACGTTCACGACCCCCGCGGCTTGCGAGGGCGGAAAGCTGAGCTCGAGTCCCTCGGAGAGTCGCCAGACGGTCACATCCTCAACCTAGAGGGGTGCCAGGCACCGTGCCTGGCACCTTGCCGTAGTTTCCGCGGTCCGAATGGCACTCCGCTGCGTCTACACGGACCTCGACGGCACCCTGCTCGGCCCTCGCGGCGGCCTCTTCCGCGACCCCGACGGGAACTTCTCACTTTCCCAGGCCAAGGCGCTCCAAGCCTGCGACCGCGCCGGCGTCGAGGTGGTCGTCATGTCGGGCCGCCGCGAGGCGGAGGTTGCCTCGGACACGAGGCTCATGGGCGGCACTTCCTACATCTACGAGGCGGGGTGCGGCGTCTTCATCGACGGCGAGCGGACGTTCCTGACCGGCGACTGGCAGCCGGACTCCGAATCGACGCCGTACGAGCGGATGGTCGAGGCGGGCATCCCGGACCTCCTCTTCGAGAGGTACGGGCCGATGCTCGAGTGGCACTACCCATGGGAGGTCGGCCGAAAGCTCTCGTTCCTCATGCGCGGCAAGGTCGACTCGGCCGAGGTGAACGAGCTCCTGCTCGCCGAGGGCCACCACGACCTTCGCTTTCTCGACAACGGCGTGATCAGCTACCGGATGGAGGCCATCGAGGGCCACACCCACGCCTACCACTTGGTACCGGGCGGGGCCAGCAAGGCCAGGGGAGTGGAGTTCCACCTCCGAGCTCGGGGCTACGACCCCGAGAGCTGCATCGCGATCGGCGATTCAATCGAGGATCTTGAGACGTCGGTCTCGGTCGGTCGCTTCTTCTGCGTCGCCAACGGCCCGCAGAACGACGAAGCGCTTCGCGAAGCGCTGCCGCGCTTTCCCAACGTCACGGTCACCGATGGCGCAATGGGCGAAGGCTTCTACGAGGCCGTCGTCGCCTCGCTCATGGGCGCCTAGGGTCTGACCCCTAAGATCGTTTTGATGTCTCACGATCACGCAACGGTCGCTGAAGAGGAGTACCTCCAGATCATGTTCTGGCTCGAGGAGGCGGGGCTGCCGATGACCGGCGCAAACGTCGCCCGCGCGATGCAGCTCTCGCCGCCGACCGTCCACGAGATGATCGGCCGCCTGGAGCGCGACGGCTACGTGAGCCGGGCCAAGGACAAGACGCTTTCGTTCACCGACGACGGGCGCGACCACGCGACGGCCATCGTCCGTCGCCACCGTCTGATCGAGCGCTTCCTCACCGACGTCCTGGGCATCCCCTGGGACGAGGTCCACGAGGAGGCCGAACGGATGGAGCACGCGATGTCCCCCGTGTTGGAGGAGCGCATGCTGGCCGCGATCGGTGATGCCAAGACCTGTCCGCACGGCCACCCGATCGTCGAGGGCGTCCGCGAGCAAGGCGTGTTGCTCGCCGATGTCGAGCCAGGCGCGAAGGTCACGATCCTCCGCTTCGAGAACGAGGCCGAGGAGCTCCTCCACTACCTCAAGGGAACCGGGATCTACCCGGGCCTCGACGGCGAGCTCGAATCTTCCGATGACGATGAGGTCGTCGTCAAGTCCGCTGACGGCAGCCACTCCGTCTCCCGCAGCGTGTCCGAGACCGTCTCGGTCCGCGCCGATCCGGCGCCCGAGCCGCGAGCGCCGCTACCCGAGCAGCTCGTGATCTCTTCGGACCGCTACGGCCGCTAGAAAAGTGGCGCGCCGGCCCCCCGCCCGAGGGACCGACGCGCCGTAGAAGGAAGATCGGTTACTCGCCCAAGATCTGGCGAAGGCGCCTGTAGAGGTACTGGTCCTGCGGGCGCATCGAGTACTCGCGCCGGCGAACGTTGGCCTCGTGCTCACGGACGGCCGCGGCCAGCGCCGAGAAGCGCCGCTCGGCGACCCTACGGTGCGTTCCCGCATCCATCGTCCTGTTTCCTTCGATCATCGTCACTGGGGCCATTTGGCACCTCCTTCTCTCTGGTCGAGCGTCTCCCCACGCACCGTAGGCGTGTCCCCTCAACGTCATGTGATTTGGTGGTAAAGAATACATAATCTCCACCACTTTGGTAGAGAAAGTGCAGAACTGCTGGTTTACGGCTTGACCAAGGGCTTTTAGCGCTCGTCCCCCAGATCGCGGGTCACGACGACGCCGGAGGCCAGCGCCCGCCGCGCGAGCTCAGCTCGCTTGCGGTTCTGCGGCAGGTCGGGGATCTCGAACAGCCTGAAGAGCGCCTTGAGATGGGTGCGGACCGCCTCGGTCGAGACGCCGAGCTCCTCCGCCAGCTCAGGGTTCGACGGCGGGGTCGCGCCCGGCTCGGCGGAGTCCAGGAGCGGGCGGCAAAGCGCGATCAGGACTCGCCGCTGCCCGGGCGTGATGCCCGCCACCTCCGCGTGGCTCGAGACGCGCGGAGTCTCTTCAGCCTCGCTAGCCGGATTGCGATAGAGCACCTGGGTCACTCCGACGCGAACGACGTCGCGGTCGCTCAGGCGCCGCCGGCCGCGGACCCGCGTCCCGTTTACGAACGTGCCGTTCCGCGAGAGGTCGTCGTCGACGACGGTCCATGCCCCGCCTAGGCGCTCGAGGAGCGCGTGGAGCCGCGAAACCTCGACGTCCCACGGGAGGACCACGTCGTTGCCGGCGTCGCGGCCGATGCAGAGGCGTTCGCCGCCGAGCGCCATGAGCTGAAGCTCGGCATCCGCGTCCCGGAAGGCCACGAATGGCTCACCGACGCGCTCGGCCGCGAGCACCTCGGTCAGCTCAGCGGGAGAGAAGTCGTGCCGTGAAAATGCCACGGCCGAATCATTGCCCATCCGACGTCGCCCGGGCGACCTATCTAGCCGATGAGCTTGATCTCGCCGCTCGGAAGCACCTGATACACGTGAACGAGGGCGAGCTCCTCGCCCGGGTTGCGCCAGCGAAAGCAGAACCCCCGCCCGGTTTCACCGCCGCAGTTCTCCTCGAGCCCGATCACGTCCCCGTCCGGATCGGCGTCGGGGATCTCGAGCCGGGCGAGCCTCGTGTCGCCGCGGAGTACTTCCACGGCGATCCCTTCGGGGAGCTCCACAAGAACGACCCGGCCCGCGCGACCTCCCTCGAGCGGCGCGGAAATCTCGGCAAGGGGCTCTCCTTCGGGAGCGGAGGCTGCCTCGGCGCCTGTGATTTGCCCTGGATTGCTCGGCTTTGCGCCGTAGTCGACGTCCGCTTGCACCATCAGCTCGCCCTCCAGCGGGGTTCCGCTCGCGGCCTGGGTATCCGCGGTCAGCCCGCCGTCCCACCGCACGATGGTCGAGCCCTCCGTGGGCGGGGCGGCTCCGACGGAGCCGCCCGGCGTGAGCAGGATTCCGATCCTGTCTCCCTCTTTGACCCCGATGTCGGCCGTGAAGGATTGGGGCGCGGCATCGTCGACGCTCTCCGGCTGCGAGAACCCGGCGACGAAGACCCCGTCCTTGCTTTCCCGGATCACCTGAAGCGCCAGGCCTCCCGACGCGCCGCGAACCTCCCAGCCGCGAATCACCCCGGAGCGCCGCATCGCGAGATCGCGTCCGTCGAGCTCGGTTTGGACGAGCGTGCAAGCGGGCGTGTTGGGGCTCAGATCCTCGCTGCAGCCGAATTGCCCGAATCCCGGATCCTCTTCGCTGCCACCGTCACTCAGAAGGACAATTGACACCGCCACGGCGGCGATCGCCGCAGCTCCCACCAGGAGGGCAGGCCAGAGGCGCCGCGGGGCTCGCTCGGGGAGCGCCGAAAGGATCTCCTCCAGCTCCCGCGTGTCCTCTTCGGGGCTCCCGCCCTCGGCGGCTCCGAGATCCGCCAGATAAGGGGTCCCGCCCGAGTCCACGATGATGTTCCGGGTCGAGACTCGCCCGTGCGCCAGGCCCGAAGCGTGGATCGCGCCGAGCGCCCCCCTCAATGAGTCGAGTGAGCCCCGCGCGGGAGGAGAGCCTTCCTCGATCAAGGTCGCAAGGGTCTTGCCGCGGACGAACCTCGACGCCACGAAGCGGCCGCCCTCCCACTCGCCGGCCTCGTAAAGCGGCACGACGTTCGGATGGTGCAACGAGGCGGCCCGGCGCTGCCGCTCGTCGAACCTCGCGATGGCGTCGGCGTCCTCATAGTGGTCGGGCGTGAGGAGGCGCAGCGCCACCGTCCGGCCCAGCGACATCTGCATTGCCTCGTAAACGGCGCTCGTCGCGCCCTTGGCGATCACGCGCTGGATGCGAAACGCGCTGACGACGCTTCCCGGCTTCACGGGGAGCGCCTACCCCGAGAACTCGAGGTTGTCCCTGCCCAGGGTCAAGAAGTGAAAGATCATTCGCCCGCTGCTCGGGTTCACCCACCAGACGTCTGCCTCGGCGAACGTCTCCCCCGGGTAGTCGAAAGTCTTGAGCTCGACCGGGATGCCTCCGGGCTCGAGACCCGTGATGAAGACCCGGAGCGTTCTCTCGTCCCCGTCGAGGACGTCCAGCACAACTCGGCCGTCGGCCTCGACGAGCTCGAACCGCAGGCGTTGGGGCTTAGGCTCGTCGATCTGGACGATCGAGCTGTCCCTGACCTTCCCGTCGGGTGCATTCGCCGCGGCGGCACCGGTAAGGCTCTTCAACGTCGGCACGCTTTCGCCGGGAACGAACTCGGCTCGCAGAGCCACTTCATTGTCGAAGCCGGTCCCCGTGTCCTTGTCCGGCGCTCCGTAGGCGCCGCCCGCCGGCTCGAACCATCTCTGCGTTGTCGCGCCCTCGGTTCCCTTTACGCCGATCGAGGCACCCGGGCCCAGCTGGACGCCGATCTGATCGCCGGCCTCGACTCGGAGCGCGGTTTCGAAGCGATTCGGGCCGGTGTTCCCCGCGACCTCCCACTGGGAGCGCTCGACCCGCACGGTGTCCGCGCCTCGGGGCCGGATCACGTCGAGTGCGAGCTCTCCCTCGGCTCCCATGACGGTCCAGCCGACGATCGCGCCGTCCGCAGGGGCCAAGAGCGTCGTCCCAGGGAGCTCCGACTGGACGACCGAGCACGGCACCGATGCGGACGAAGCCGTATCGCCGCGGCAATCCACCGAGTCGAAAGGTCCCGCCAGGTCGCTGCCGAGCGGCTCGGCGCCTTCCGCGATTACAGGAAGCGCCACCACGGGGCCGGAACTTGAAGTGGCCGCGTCGGTGTCGTCGTCGAGAGAAAGCGCGGCTGCCGCCGCCAGTGCCATCGCCACGATCACCACACACGTGGCCGCTGCGACCCTGGCCCATGGCCGCGACGACGAGGACGCCGGCGCGTTTGGGGTCGAGTCGCGGACCATCTCCAACGGGCCGACGATCTGCGGAGAACCAAGGTCCTCCGCGCGGGGTCCCAACGCATCGCGAACGGCTCGGGTGATGGACCGCGCGGTCCGTGGGCGCTCGTCGGGCTGCTTCGCGAGGGCGGCGCCGAAGACCGAGTCGAGCGCATCCGGAAGCTCGGGCCTGCGCTGAGTGGCGCTCGGCGGCGGCTCGGTCGCATGCGCGTAGAGGATGGCGGCGTCCGAGCCGAGCGGATAGACGACGTCGCCGGTCAGGCAGTGAAAGATCGTGGCGGCGAACGAGTACCGGTCGGAGGCTGGGGTGGGCTCCTCGCCCCGCACGATCTCCGGCGCCACATACGCGACCGAGCCGAGCATCGGCCCGGAGGTGGCGATGGTCGTCTCGGTGCCGCCCCGGGTCAGGCCGAAGTCCGCGAGATAAGCATGGTCGTCCTCGTCGACGAGGACGTTCTGCGGCTTGACGTCACGGTGGATCAGCGACGCCGCGTGCGCTGCGTCGAGCGCGTCGGTGACCTGGTCGAGCAGGTTGAGGCTGCGCTCGGCGCCAAGCTCGCCGTCACGAAGGAGGTCGAGCAGGGTCTGGCCGGAGACGAGGCGCATCGACATGAACAGGCCGTGCTCCGACTCCCCGACCTCGTAGACGTCCAGGACGTGCGGGTGCTCGATCGAGGCCTGAAGCCTTCCCTCGCGGCGGAAGCGATCGACGAAGTCGGGGTCGTCGGCAAGCTCCGGCCTCAGGACCTTCAGCGCGACGCGCCGGTCGAGCGAGGTTTGGACGGCCTCATAGACGACGCCCATTCCTCCCCGTCCGATCATCCTGAGGACGCGGTACCCCGCGACGCTGGTCCCAGCCTCGATCATGCCCTCCGTTGCACCTCCTGATGCAAGCTTACGTTCTGTAGAGCCTCGGCGCGACGGAACTACACAGCGGCACGAATGCCGTCGAGCGCCTTGGCGATGCGGGCCACGCCCTCGGCGACGCGATCCGCAGGCACGCTTGCGAACGAAAGCCGCAGCGCGTTGTGGCCACCCTCGAGCAGGAAATCCGGGCCGGCGACGAATGGGGCGCCCTCCTTCGCGGCCGCCTCCAGCAGCGTTGGAGTGTCTACGTCGTCGTCCAGGGTGAGCCACAGGAAGTAGCCGCCCTCGGGGACAACGAAGTCCGCCTCGGGGATGTGCTCGGAAAGCGCCTCGACCAGCGCGTCGCGGCGGTTGCGGAGCGCCGCGTTCACCACCTCGACGTTCTGTTTCAGTCCGCCCGACTCGCACAGCGCGAACACGATCGACTCGGCCAGCATGTTCGGCGAGATGTAGGTCTCGCCGGCGCGCTTGGCCAGGAACGCGATCTGCTCGGGCTCGCCCGCCAGGTAGCCGACGCGAACGCCGGGGCTGACCGTCTTCGAGAAGGAGGAAGCATGGATGACCTTGCCGGCGCTGTCCATCGAAAGCATCGTCTCGTGTTGCTCAGAGCCGAAGGAGATGAGCCGGTAGGGGTCGTCCTCGAACAGGATGAAGTCATGCTCGGCCGCGAGCTCGACCAGCCGGGTTCGCTTTGCGTCGGAGAGGGTGCAGCCGGCCGGGTTGTGGAAGTTGGGGATGATGTGGGCGAGCTTCACGGGCCCCTCGGCGAGCGCCGCCTCAACCGCTGCGACGTCCACGCCGTCGGACTCGAGCGGAACCGGGACGAATTCGACTCCGGCTCGTTCCAGCAAGAGCAGCGTGCGATCGTATGAGGGCTGCTCGACGATCACGCGGTCGCCGCGCTTCAGCAGGTGCTGGAACACGAACGCCGCCGCTTCCATCGATCCGTTCGTGACCATGACCTGCGAGGAATCGAGCCCGTGGAGACCTGCCACCCAGTCCGCCAGGCCGGGATGGCCCTTGCCGGTCCCGTAAGAGAGCGCGCGCTTCCAATCGTTTTCGAGCGCGATCACCGCGGCCTCGCGGACGGCTTCGGCGGGCAGGATGTCGGCGCTGGGAGCGCCGCGGGCGAATGAGATGACGTCGTCGGCCATGGGCCGCCGAGTCTACGAGGGGGCTTAGAGCTCCGGGCCGCCCTGGCCGAGCTTCGAGAAGGGGATGCGGCGGTCGGGCTTCTTCTTGATCGCCTTGAAGGTCGCGGTGTCTTCTGTGCCGACGTCGAGGAGCGGGCCGATGCCGGACACGGCGACGGTGCCGCCCTCGGTCGGCGGGATGCCGCCGACCTTCAGGGAGCGCTTCTTCGCCGGGATGGTCTTGGACTTCTGGATCCCGTTGTCTTGGGAGACGACGACTGCGTACTCGGTGGCGTCCGTGACCTTCGCCCACTTGATCGTGAGCTTCTTGCCCTTCCTCTTGACCTTTACGCCGCTCGCCTCATCGGCCGTGGGCGGTGGCGGTGCGTCGTAGACGTCCAAGACCTCGACGGGGCCGGGGATGCCGTTGATGTCGTACTGGGCGACGATCTCGCGGTCGCCCTCAAGTGCGGGGCCTGGGGTGAACGGGATCGTCCCCTTGCCCTCAGTCGCCGTCCCAAGCTCGTTCCAGATGCCATCGCTGCGCTCGATGAAGGTCACCTTCTGACCGGGGTCCTCGCCGACGTCGTAGCGGAGCACCTGCTCGCCTCCGCCGCGGCGGCTTTGCTCGACCGTGGCGGTGATGCCCTCGTCCGGGGTCGGCCGTGTCTCGAACATCGAGTTCTTGAATGGGACCGAGCCCGGCAGCGGCGTGACGACGTACTCGCCGGGCTCACCGTTGGTGACGCTGATCCAGGTGTAGTCGTATTCCTCCCAGGCCAGGGTCTGGAGGTGATCGCCGATCTGCATTTCGTTCGGGACGGTCGTGATCGTCTCGCCGTTGGGCGCCTCGATCTCGACCGCCGGCGCGCCGCCGACGCCATGGAGCTCGACGTTCTTCGTCTCATCGCCGGGCTTCACGGTGAACGAGACCGGTTCGGCGCCGCCTCGGAGGGCCACGTCGGAGTGCTCGACACCTGCCAGCGCCCGTGCCGAGGGTGGCTTGATATCCGTCTCCCAGTACTGGCTTGGCTTGCAGCCGTCGGAGATGCCGTTGAAGATGTGCGGGAGGGTGTCGCCCCAGGCGTAGCCGATGCCGGGCTCAAACCCATCGTCGATGAGGATCAGGCAGACGGACGTTCCCTTGCTCGAGACCCTGGCCTCGCCGCCCACGCAGCCGGAATAGCCCTCGATCGAGATCCCGCCCGCGAGGCACACGTTGCCGCCGACGAACGCGTCGAACTTGCGGGTGAATGCGTTCGCCTGGAAGCCGCCGAAGGCCTCGATCGTGTAGAGGAAGGTGTCGATCCGGACCAGGCCGTCGGCCTTGACGTAGTCGGGGTAGCTGTAAAGGAAAGAGGCGTTGGCCAGGGCGAGCCCGGGATCGTCTGGTCCATCTCCCGGGAGGATCACGGCGACGTCGCCGCCCAGAGCGAACGATGTGGACTTCAGGACGTGGCCGTCCAGCAAGTCCATGGTGCCGCCGCCGTCTTCGGCCTTGATGGTGTAGGGGGCCTCGGGCCGTGCGAAGGCGACCAGTAGCCCGCCCGAGGCCGTGACGATCTTGCCGGACTCAATGCGGCCACTCCCTGAGAACACCGCCGGGTCGAGCTGCATGTTGAACGCGAGTGCCTTGAGGAGGACGCCCGGGAAGATTTGGGGAGCCGTCGCGTCCGAGAAGTTGAACTCGCCGCCGGCGCTGTGGAAGGTGCCCGCGCAGAAGGCGACACCCTCGCGGTTAGGTGGCGGATTCATGTCCAACCCGTTGCCGTCCTCGTCACCTTCCGGAAGGATGTAAATCTCCCCCCTCGCCTTCCACCACTTTCTCGTGCACTCAGGATCCGCGGTGGGCGGGACCTCGCCGCCCCGCTTGTAGGTGAAGTTGAGGTCGGTCATCCGCACGCTGCCGAGGAACGCTTCGGGGACGTCGATGACGATGTCCGAGAGGACGATGCCCTCGGCGTTGGTTGCCTGCAGCTTGACGCCGCCCGAAGGCCGGGTGTCAGCCGAGGTCGCGAACTGCTCGGGCAGTTTCATGTTCACCGCGAGCTCAGAGAAACGGCGCGCCCCTTCCTGGGCGAGCGCGATGCTGATGTCACCGTCGATCTTGAAGCCGCCGATGTCCGGCAGGTCGGTGCCCTTAAAGGTGAAGAGTGGGAGTGCCTTCCTCGTGGTCGTGAAGTCGCTTATCCCCACGTCGAGGTTGAGCTCGCCGGTGTGGGCGGGGAACGCGGGGAATTCCTCACCCTCGAAGGTGATCTTTGCGTCCGAAGAGACCACCTTTCCGATAGCGGGGTAGAACACGACCGCGGCGCCGGCTGCGGGAGTCACCTTCATCCCGTTGAGCATCATCGTCCCGCGCGTGTAGTAGATGTCAACGCCTTGCTTCGCGGCCGCCTCGGCGCACGCCGCCGGAAGGTCGTCCTGGTTTTGACACTCCGGTTGGTTAAGAGACGCGAACAGCAGGTTCAGGGACCAGTTCTCGTCTGCCACGTCTCGCTCCGGCGCCGGCAGGTCTTCCGGTTGCGCCGCATGAAAGAAGCAGCCTTGCGCCTCGGCGAGCCCGACCACGAGCTGTCCGTTGATGGCGCACGTTTGAGTGCTCGCGACGCTGGGTTGGATGAGCGCCTCGTCTCCGGCAGAGAAGCTGACGCTGGGCGGAGGCTTTCCGAGGAAGTTCGTACTTCCGTCGATCGTGACGTCCTTGATGACGGTCGCGGCACCCCCCGGCCCGGTGACTGTCTGCTTGATCGAGTACGTACCGGGGTCGGTGAGCCGCATCCCTGTGTACGGCGACAACCCGCTCGTGGTGAAACCTCCCTTGAAGCCGCCCGGGCCGGGCGGGTCCATCTGGTAGGAGATCGTGGTGGCATTGATGACGGAGGAGGCGTCGAACATGACCATCTCCCGAGGCTCTCCGGTCTCACGGTCGATGTGGAAGCCCGCAGACGGGGGCTGCGACGCGACGAAAGTTGCGTCAACGTTCATGTTTCCGGTTACCGGCAGGGAGCAGACGGTGTTGGTGCCGGCGAACGCGCAATCGCCGCCCCAGGCGACGAAGTTCTCGGCGTCATTCGCCCGCAGGGTTGCCGTCCCACCCTCGGAGAAGGGCTCTTCGCAATCAAGGCCCGGATTGAAGTCGATGCCGCAGCTGATCCCGTGGCCCCTGACCGTGCCTGGGCCGACCCGGTTGACGGAAACCGTCCAGCTCGGGGCCTGAGTGCCGGTCACGGTCGTCGTCTCGAAATCGGTGTTGTTCCCGGGAACCGGGTCGGCCTGGATGCCGGAATTCACAGTCCCTTGGAAGTTGATCGGGCCGTTCAGAAGGTGCTTGACGGGGATGTTCCGGGATCTGATGCCAAAAGGTTCGATGCTTCCCATGGTGCAGACCAACTTGTCCCCGGCTGGCTGGTAGCAGCCGCCCGGGATCGATGGAAGCGAGACGTGGTGCGGAATGTCGAACACGACCTCGACGGCGTAAGCGATGTTGGTCGAGGTGAAGTTTTGGACCTGGAACTGGTACTGGAAGTTCGGGTCGTTGGTCGCGACCGGATCCGGATTGTCAGAGATCGTGAGCCCAACGTCGACGGGCGCCTGTGGGTTCTGGGCCTGCGCCGCCGGGACCCCGAGCACCAATAACGCCGCGACGATCGCGGCGAACGCAAGCGCCATCCTGAGTGCGGTTTCCCTCCGACCAATCATCAGCCTGCCCACACTCACGGTTGCAAGGCCCCAAGTCAACCCCCCAAGAGGGTGAACACCCCACCCCCTTGGTGCCAGGCACCGGGTTCTTAGGCGCTCAGGACTTCGACGGCGATCTGGGCCGCTTCGGTCGGCGAGGTGCCGACCCGTACGCCCTTTGCTTCGAGTGCGTCCTTCTTTGCCTGGGCGGTGCCCGATGAACCGGAGATGATCGCTCCCGCGTGGCCCATCTGCTTGCCGGGCGGTGCGGTGAAGCCGGCGATGTAGCCGACGACCGGCTTCGAGATGCGCTCGGCGATGAACTCGGCTGCGCGCTCCTCGGCATCGCCGCCGATCTCGCCGACCATCACGATCAGCTCGGTGGCGTCGTCCTCCTCGAACAGGGTGAGGATGTCGATGAAGTCCGAGCCGACGATGGGGTCGCCGCCGATGCCCACGATGGACGAGTTGCCCGCGCCGGCCTGCTTCAGCTCGTTGCCGATCTGGTAGGTCAGCGTGCCCGACTTCGAGACGACGCCGATCGGGCCCGGGTCGAAGAACTGCGCGGGAATGATCCCCACGTTCGCCTCACCGGGGCTCAGGACGCCGGGGCAGTTGGGGCCGATCAGCCGGACGCCCGCCTCGCGGGCCTTCCAGTAGGTCTTCAGCATGTCGTGGACCGGTATGCCCTCGGTGATCGCGATGACGGTGTGGACGCCGGAGTCGATCGCCTCGTCGATCGCGGCCGCGGCGAAGCGCGCCGGGACAAAGACCATCGAGGTGTTCGCGCCGGCCTCGGAGACAGCCTCGGCGATGGTGTCGTAGACGGGGGTGCCGTCCACGTCCTGTCCGCCCTTGCCAGGCGTGACGCCGGCGACGAGGTCGGTGCCGTAGTCGCGGTTGCGAAGGCCGTGGAAGGTCCCCTCGCGGCCGGTCAGGCCGGAGACGACGAGCTTGGTCTCGGAGTTGACGATGATGCTCATGGGTTCGCCAGGTCCACTACGCGCGCGGCTGCGCCGAGCATCGTCTTCTCGTTGTGGAGGTTGTCCAGGCCGGCTTCGGCCAGGAGCTTCAGGCCCTCTTCGGAGTTGGTGCCGTCCAGGCGAACGACCAGCGGGAGCGTCAGGCCGATCTGGTTGGTCGCCTCGATGATGCCCTTGGCCACCTCGTCGCAGCGGGTGATGCCGCCGAAGATGTTGAAGAGCACGGCGGTGACCTTCGTGTCCGAGGTGATCACCTCGAGCGCGTCGACGATCGCCTCGGCCTTCGAGCCGCCGCCGGCGTCCAAGAAATTCGCGGGGTCGCCGCCCGCCTGGGCGACGACGTCGAGCGTGGACATGCAGAGGCCCGCGCCGTTGCCGAGAATGCCGACGTTGCCGTCGAGCTTTACGTAGGTCAGGCCGCGCTCCTTGGCCATCGCCTCCTGCGGGTCCTCGGCGGAAGAGTCAGAGAGCTCGGCCAGCTCGGGGTGGCGGAACATCGAGTTGCCGTCGATCGTGATCTTGGCGTCGAGCGCGATCACCTTGCGGTCGCCGGTGACGACGAGCGGGTTGATCTCGATCAGCGTCGCGTCCTCTGCGACGGCGACCTTCGCGAGGCCTTGGAGCATCTCGGCGACTCCGTCCACGACGTCGTCGTCGAGCCCTGCCTCGTGGGCGAGCTCGCGGCCGAGGTCCAGGTCGAGGTCCAAGTTGGGCTCGATATGGCGCTTGACCATCGCGTTCGGGTCCTTCTCGGCGATCTCCTCGACGTCCATCCCGCCCATGCGCGAGAGCAGCACCATGAGCTTCTTCTCGGAGCGGTCGAGGATGATCGAGGCGTAGTACTCGTTGGCGATGTCAGACGCGCCCTCGATCCAGAGGTCGTGCACGGTGAAGCCGCGGATGTCCATGCCAAGGATCGCCTCGGAATGGGCACGTGCCTCATCGACGTTGGAGGCGATCTTGATCCCGCCGGCCTTGCCGCGCTTGCCGATCGCCACCTGGGCCTTGACCACGCACGGATAGCCGAGCTCCTCGGCGGCGGCGACGGCGTCATCGACGGTCGCTGCGTGCTTGCCCACGGTCGTGGGGACACCGTGTTTGGCGAAGAGCTCTTTGCCTTGGTATTCGAGTAGGTCCATCGGGAGAGGGCGCTTACAGCGCGGGCGGCAGCTTATTCGACACCGAAATCCGATCGGGACCTCCCTGCCATAATCCCCCGCCGTTTATGCCACTTCCCAAGTTCAAGGAGATCAAGACAGTCACAACAGACTGTTACGGCACCCTGATCGACTGGGAGAAGGGGCTCTCCGAATCGTTTCGCAAGGAGGCCGACCGCGACGGCATCAACCTCGACGAGGCGGCCTTTCTGGCGCGCTTCATGGAGGTCCAAGCCGAGATCATGTCCGGCTCCTACGAGCTCTACGCCGAGGTCCTTCGCCGAGCGGTGGTCAAGGTCGCGGGCGAGATCGGGTGGGAGCTCGAGCCGTCGCGCGCCCAGTTCGTGCCTGACTCCGTCCCCCGCTGGCAGCCGTTCCGCGAGGCCAACGCGGCGATGGACCGCCTCTCCGGCCGCTACGACGTGGGCATCGTCTCGAACATCGACGACAAGCTCCTGGGCGTATCCCGGCGCCATCTGCGAACCGAGCTCGACATCGTCGTCACCGCCCAGCAGGTCCGCTCCTACAAGCCGGACGAGGCCCACTTCAAGGAGTGCGCGCGCCGCCTTGGCTCGAAGAAGGGCTGGGTCCACATCGCTTCGGGTTACGACTCCGACATCGCCCCGGCGATCAAGATGAAGGTGCCCGTGATCTGGGTGAACCGCCACGGCGAGAAGCTCGAAGGACGCGCGAAGCCGACCGCGGAGGTAAAGACCTTCCGAGACGCCGCTGCCAGGCTCGGCGCGAAAGGCTGAAGGATGAGGGGCACGCCCCTCTCGAGTGTGAGCGCCGTATGAGGGGTCTGACCCCTCCGGATCCTGCCGACGAGGCGATGGTCGCCCGCGCGCACGAGCGCTTTGCCGCCGAGCGCAAGAAGGCCGGGCGAGCGAGGCGAGGCGGTGCCGAAGGCGCGCTGCCGAACCTGATCGTGATCGGTGGCCTCAAGTGCGGCACCACAAGCCTTCACCACTACCTGAACCTCCATCCGGAGATCGGGATGTCCCGCCCGAAGGAGCTCAACTTCTTCGTCGAGGAGCTGAACTGGGGCCTGGGAGCCGACTGGTACCGCGGCCACTTCCCGGCCGACAGGGCCGTCCGCGGCGAAACGTCGCCCCACTACACGAACCGCCCTCGTTTCACAGGCGTGGCCGAGCGCATGCGCGAGACGCTCGGCCCGGACGCTCGCCTCATATACGTGGTGCGCCACCCGATCGACCGCCTGCTCTCGCACTACCTCCACAACGTTGGCGGTGGATATGAGGACCGCGAGCTCTCCGATGCCGTCTCGGACCCCGGCTGCGCCTACGTCCAGCGCGGGCTCTACGCGTTCCAGCTCGAGCCGTACCTCGAGGCGTTCGATTCCGATCGCATCCTGGTCGTCTCCCGCGAAGAGCTCGGCGCGGAGCGCGACGCGACCGTGCGGCGCGTTTTCGAGTTCTGCGGCGTCGAGCCCGGCTTCACCTCGCCCGAGTTCGACCGCGAGTGGGAGACGGGCAGCGGCAAGGGCTCGGGCGGCTACCGCCTGATGGACCGCGCGGTGCGCGTGCCGGGCCTGCGCGCCCTGGATCGCAACTTCGATCGCCTGCCCGAGCGGATGCGCTGGCTGGTCGAGCGGATGGTCCACGATCCCGATTCGGGTGAGGCCGCAAAGCCCGAGCTCGAGCCTGAGCTTCGAGGGCAGCTTGCAGGGACTTTTCGTCCCGACGTCGCCCACCTGGAGGGCTTAATCGGACGACAACTCAATTGGAACCTATGAAGGTGTAAAGTCGGGCTTACCGCTGACTAGAGGCAGTGGGGCATCGTCAAACCGGAGGGGCAAATGACCTTGAGGCAGTTTCGGACCCTGGGAATTTCGGCGGCGGTAGCGCTCGGATTGGCTGCGCTTTCAGTCGTGCTGATCACGGACGCGGCGAACGCCGGTGGCGACAAGCCCGGACCGCGGTGTAACCAGCACAAGGCCACGGTCAATGGCGTGATCGGCACCCCCGGCGACGACATCATCGTCGGCACCGACTTTCACGATGAGATGGACGGCAAGGGCGGCGACGACAAGATCTGCGGCCGCGGCGGCCAAGACGAGATCGAAGGCGGTGACGGGGACGACCTGATCTATGCGGGCGCCCAGCGCGACTTCGTGGATGCCGGACCCGGCAACGACCACATCCGCGGCCAGGGCGGCGACGACGGCTTCCTTGGCAAGGGAGCCGAACCCGGGCTCATCGGCGGCGACGGTGACGACGTCATCGGCGGCGGTGCGGGCGACGACACGCTTTTCGACGATGACGGCGACGACACGTACAACGGGTCGTACGGCGAGGATTTCTGCACCGACGAGGACAACGGCACCAACACGTACAACAGCTGCGAGTTCGTCTTCCGTAACGCGGCCAAGGCCGGCGGTAAGCAGCGCCGCTGCGGCGCGCAGGCGGCCACCGTGCCCGGCAACACCGGGACCGAGGGCAACGACGTGATCGTCGGAACCGCTCAGGGCGAGACGATCGACGCCAAGGGCGGCAACGACCGGATCTGCGCTCGCGGCGGTCGCGACATCATCTTTGCCGGCGACGGCAAGGACGTCGTCTTCGCCGGCAACGGCCGGGACCACATCGAAGGCGGCGAGGGCAACGACGATCTTCGTGGGCAGAGCGGTCCCGACCAGCCGCCCAACGAGCAGAACGACCGTGGTATCACGGACTTCCCCGGCGGCATCTATGGCCAGGAGGGGAACGACATCGTGAGCGGCGGCTCCGGGAACGATCAGATCTTCGGACAGATCGGGACGGACTTCCTCTCCGGCGGCGATGACTTCGACGGCTGCTTCGACGAGGATCCCGACAGCGAGTACATCGGCTGCGAGTACGGGAGCGCCCCGCCACCCCCGTGATTCGGCTCGCTGAGGACACCACTAGCAGGAGGCGACATTGATCTCGACGGCGAAGGCTCGGTTGTTCGTGGCAACGACGACGGCGCTCGTGATCGCGACGGTTGTCGTGCTCGCTGGAGTAATGGAGGCGTCGGCCGGCGGCGACCAGCCCGGGCCGCGCTGCAACCAGAAGAAGGCGACCGTGGCCGGAAATGTCGGCACGAACGGCGACGACGTGATCGTCGGCACCAACGGCCCTGACGAGATCGAGGGCAAGGGCGGCGACGACAAGATCTGCGCCCGCGGCGACGATGATGAGGTGTTCGCCGGTGACGGCGACGACAAGGTCTTTGCGGGGTCCCAGGAGGACTTCGTGGATGGCGGCGACGGCAACGACCACATCCGCGGCCAAGGTGGAGAGGACGGCTGCTTCATCAAGCGCGGAGGAGGCAACGGTTGCCAGCAGGGCGGGCTGTTCGGCGGCGAGGGCAACGACACCATCGGCGGGGGCGCCGCCGGGGACATCCTCGTTGGTGAGGAAGGGAACGACGACCACAACGGCTCGTACGGCTTCGACGGCTGCCTCGACGACGAGGGAACCAACACATTCAATGGGTGCGAGTTCAGCCGCCACCGGGCTGGTCAGGCGCAGCAGCGCTGCGCTTCCCAGGCCGCAACGGTCTCCGGCAACACGGGAACGCCTGGAGACGACGTGATCGTCGGCACGCCAGACGCAGATGTGATCGAAGGCCTGGGCGGAGACGACGTCATCTGCGGCCGTGGTGGCCGGGACGACATCGACGCCGGCGACGGCAAGGACCGGGTCTTCGCCGGGAACGGCCAAGACAGCGTCCAGGGCGGTGATGGCAACGACATCCTCAAGGGCCAAAGCGGCTTCGACAAGCCCAATCAGGGAAGCCGGGCGCACGGGTTGGAGTCCACACCGGGCATCTTTGGCGAAGAAGGCAACGACATCGTGATGGGCGGCTCCGAAAACGACGAGGTGTACGGCGGCCCGGGGACCGACTCGCACTTCGGGGGTAAGAACGTCGACGGCTGCTTCGACGAGGACCCGGACTCGGAGTTCAGCGGTTGCGAGTATGGGAGTGGCGCCCCGCGTTAGAAGCGGTACGAGCCGGGGATTCCTATCCTCGACCGATGCGGATCGCAGTAGCGGCTGACGAGCTGACGGGCGTCGCCGAGCGCGTGGCCGAAGAGCTGCGCGAGCGCGGGCACGAGCCCGTGTTCCACGGCGCGCTGTCCGCGGACGAGCGCGACGACTGGGCGTGGGCGTCCGAGGCCGCGGCGCGAGACGTCGCCGAGGGCCGGGCCGATCAGGGGATCGTCTGCTGCTGGACGGGCACGGGCGCCTCGATCGCGGCGAACAAGGTCCCAGGCGTCCGCGCGGCCTTGTGCGGGGACGCGACGACGGCCGAGGGCGCGCGGCGCTGGAACGACGCGAACGTGCTGGCGCTCAGCCTCCGCACCACGTCGGCAGCCGAACTCGCGGAGATTCTCGACGCATGGTTCGCGGGCGACCCGAGCGCCGAGGCGGCCGACGTAGCGAACGTCGAACACCTAAAAGACATCAGCGGCATGTAAAGTCGCACGGGTTGGGGTAGTTCCCCGCGGGCCCGTTTTTGGGCGGCAGATCTAACAAACGGAGGGAAGAATGACTTTTGCGACATCCCGCGTGGCGGGCTTCGTGGCGGCGATCATCGCGGCAGGCCTTGGCTTGTTGCTCATCGTGAACGCCAATCAGGCAAGCGCCGGCGGAGCGGGCAATCCGCGCTGCGAGAACAAGGAGGCGACGGTCAACGGAACGACCGGCACGAACGGCAACGACGTCATCGTCGGCACCAGCGCTCCTGACAAGATCGATGGCCGCGGCGGCAAGGACATCATCTGCGGCCGGGACGGCGACGACGCGATCGTGGCCGGAAGCGGCAATGACGTGGTTCGCGGCGGTGTCGGCGAGGACTTCATCAATGGCGAGGACGGCGACGATCACATCTACGGCAACGGCGGTGACGATGGCCCGCAGGGCGACCGGCGCCTGACTCCGGTCGGCCTCGTCGGCGGCGAGGGCGATGACGTCATCGGCGGCGGCAACGGCGACGATCAGTTGGTCGGCCAAGGCGGCACCGACACCCACAAGGGTGCAACCGGATTCGACGGCTGCTTCGACGAGGACGTGGACTCGACGTTCAGCTCTTGCGAGTACGGGAGCAGTCCGCCCAGGCGCGGCGCCCAGGGCCCCGGCCCGCGCTGTGACGGCAAGAAGGCGACGACGAGCGGTACTACCGGCACGCCCGGAAACGACGTCATCATCGGCACCAGCGGCGACGATCAGATCGACGGGGAAGGCGGGAAAGACCTGATCTGCGGTCGCAGTGGCGATGACGCGATCCTCGGCGGTACGGAAGACGACCGTCTGCGCGGCGGCAGCGGCCGGGACTTCGTGAACGGCGAGGACGGCGACGACAAGCTCTACGGCAATGGTGGTAGCGACGCGCCCCAGCAGGGCCGATCGTCCCGCCGCGGGATCAACCTCTTCGGCCTGGTTGGCGGCGAGGGGGACGATCTCCTCGGCGGTGGCAACGGCGACGATCAGCTCGCCGGGCAGGGCGGCACCGATGCCCACTTCGGAGCAACCGGCTTCGACGGCTGCTTCGACGAGGAGCCGGACTCGACGTTCAACTCATGCGAGTACGGGAGCGGCGGCAGCGGGAGCTAGTCGCAGGCCGACGCCCGAAGCGTCACGCGCCTCCCGGTGAACGAGGCGCGCAGGACCTGAGTCCCCGGGTCGTAGCTCCAGCTCGACCCGGGGAGCTCGCGTCCTTTCACCTTCACCGAGCACGGCTCGAGGCCGCCGGGGATCGACGACATCGCTGCCTGGAGCTCGAAGCGGGTGCGCTTCGGCGCGCTGAGCGCGAGCCGCCAGCGCCGGCCGGTCGCCTTCGAGGCGATCGTGCCGCGCCGGTTGAACGCGCCGCTCGACTTCTTGTAAGGAAGAGCGAGCAGGTGGATCTGCCTGCGCCGGTCGGAGAGTCCGACCGTTTCCGGGTCGGTGCCCGGCTTCGCGAGCGTGTCGACGTCGGGCGGGAGAAGTGGGATCACCGAGCCCGCTCGGACGAGCAGCGGCAACTCCTCGAGCGGCGCAGGCAGCGTTGCCTCGGCCTCGCCGTCCAGGATCTCCGCCTCGCCTAGCTCCAACCCGCCGGTCTCCTCGTCGTATGCGGCCGAGCGCCACAGGTCGACCCAACGGCCCTCGGGCAGGTAGACGACTCGCTCGCTCGCGCCCTCGGCGACGACCGGCGCGGCCAGGATGTCCGGGCCGAAGAGGTACTCGTCCTCGGCGCCGGCCGCCTGCGGATCGTCCGGGTAGCGCAGGATCAGGTGACGCATGATCGGCAGGCCCGAGCGGCGGTACTCGGCCTCTGCAGCAGAGACATAGGGGTAGAGCTGGGTGCGAATCTTCGTGTAGCGCCGCCAGTTCGCGATCTGGTCAGGGTCGGTCACCTGCGGGCGGGAGCGCGGCGGCAGGGCGACGCCGTTCCGCTGCGTTCGCATGACGCCTGAGACGGCTCCGAACTGGACCCACCGGGTCAGGAGCTCGGGCGACAGCTCGCTGGAGCCGATCGCAAAGAAGCCGCCGATGTCCGATCCCCAGATACCGATCCCGGAGGTGCCCGCGCTGAGAGCCTGCGTCACCGCCGACGCGAGGCCGTCGAAGCCCCAGGCCGTCGTCGGGTCGCCGCCCCACACGACCTGCGCACACTTCGCCGCCCCGGTCCAGCCTGAGCGCTGGAAGCGGACGACCGGACGCGGCTCGTCCTTGACCGCCTGCCAAGCGGCGCAGTGGTAGCGCCGCGCGTACTCGTTGTGGGCGCGGCTCCCGTCGATGGTCTCGGCTGACCTCGAGTCGAGCGGCGTGTACTCGCCGAAGTCCTCCATCCAGCCGTCGTAGCCGTCGCCGACCGCCTCGCCCAGGGCATCGCCGTAGAGGTCGCGTCCCGCCTCTTCGAAGAAGTCGTACTGGCCGACCAGGAAGAGGTCGTCCATGTTCGCCCCGTAGCGGTAGGTGTACGGAATACCGGCGATCGTCTCGGTAAGGGCGTCTGCCGCCTGGGCGGGGTCGTAGCGCGCGGCGTAGTTGGCGCAGACCATCGGATTGAAATACGTCGTGATCGCGAGGCCGCCGTCGTGGGCGGCTTGGGTGCGAGCCTGCTCGGCCGCGGTCTCCTGCTCTCCGCAGGGCAGGTAGTGCGTGTAGGTCTGAAACACCGAGACGGGCGCATCGGCGCCGCGGAGCGTCGCGAGCTCCGCCGACTCGTCGTCGCCGGGCTGGAACCACGGCCCGAACACCCACGGAGCCTTCGCCCGCGGCTGGCGCCCGACGGCGGCAGAAAACCGGCGGAGCGCTGCGGCCGGTGTCGGCCCGGCGAAAAAGCGCAGGCTCAGGTGGTCAACCGCCGGCGCCAGCTCAGCCCCCACCTCGCCCGGGGGCGCGGGTGTGACTTCGACGCTCCAGGCTCCGGCGACGTCGGAGCCCAGGCGGAAGGTGCTGGTCTCGGGGTTGTCGGCAAGGACGCCGTAGCCCTGGCTCGACAGGAGCCACGGGATCGGGAAGTAGGTGGCGTCATGTCGCGGGTCACGCAACCCCCACGGCGGGACAAATGCCTGGATGCCCAGGTACTCCTCGTCCTGGTAAGGACCGTCCGCGACGTAGTTCTCGACCTCCGACCCCGCTTGGTCGACCTGGTTGGAGCGCTCGCCGAAGCCCAGGTACCGCTCGTCCTCGGGCGCGGTGAAGCCCATGCCCATCGCTTCAACGCCAAGCGCCGGACCGACGAGCTGCGCGTCGAGGGCGATGATCCCGCGCCCCGCGGGGCGGAGCTCAACGTGGATGGTGTGGAGCGGGCTAGTGGTCTCGAGCTCGGCGGTGTAGACGCCGTTGTCGACCGACGACCCGGCCACCTCGGTCGCGTGGTTCCAGCCCAGAGCGGTGCGAAAGCCGAGGGTGCCGGAAGGGCCGGACCCGGTGGCCGGATGCTCGGCCAGGATTGTGGCCCCGCTCAGGTCCTTCAGCTCGAGGTTCCAATGGTCTGCCGCGACGTGAGCCTCGATCGGCCCCGAGCGCACGACTGGGTCGGCCGAAGCAACGGCGGTGATCGCGATCCAGGCAGTGATCGTGCCCAACGCCAGCCTGCGTCCCACCCTCATGAAAGAAGGGTATTTGGGTACGGTCAATCCATGCGCCGCCTCCTGCCTGAGCCTGTTGAGGAAATAACCACCGCCCAGCTTCTTGACGAGCTGCGCCCGTGGGAAATCGCTCATCCCGAGCGCCCGCACGTCTACATGAACTTCGCTCTGACGCTGGACGGCCACACGACGATCGACGGGGTCTCTGGTCCGATCGGAAGCCCCAGGGACACCGAGCTACTCGTGTGCCTCAGAACGCGAGCGGACGCGGTGATGATCGGCGGAGGCACGATGCGTGCCGAGCGCTACGGGAGGGTGATCGGCGATCCCCTCAAGCGGGAGAAGCGGGAAGAGCTTGGCCTCGCGCCCGAACCTCTAATGGTGATCGTCTCCGGGCGCATGGATCTGCCCTGGGACGCGCCGCTGTTCGAGGAAGGGGTCGGCCAGGTCGTCATCTTCACGGCATCCGACGAGGAGCCGCCCGCGACCAACACGCCGGTCGAGGTCGTTCGCCATGAGAATCGGGTCGATCTTCGCCAGGCGCTGGAGCACCTACGGAAGGAGCACGACGTTGAAGCCCTTCTCTGCGAGGGCGGAGCAGTGCTTCACGGGGAGCTCCTCAAGGCGGACTGCGTCGACGAGATCTTCGTCGCGCACGCGCCCAAGCTCGCGGGCGGGCGCGGGCCGGGGCTGACGGACGGGCTCGATCCCGCGGTGCGGCCGCTCGAAGTGCTCTGGCTCGCATGGGAGCCCGAGACGGACGAGCTGTTTGCCCGGTATCGGGTCGGCGAAGTCCTCTAGACCGGCGCGGGGATCACGCCGATGGCCTCGGTTCGGCGCTCGCCGCGGCGGAGCATCCTGAGCGCGAGCAGCGTCCCGGCCAGGATCGCCGTTGCGCCGAGCGACAACTGAACGCTCAGGATCCCCTCGCGGGTCCAGTAGACGTCGCGGAGGTCGAGCAGCAGCGCGGCCTCGTCAAGCGTCAGGCCCATGCCCGCGCCGAACGGGAAGGCGAGCTTCTCCTCGAGGCTGTCGTCGGTCGTAAGGAGAGCCGCGGATCCCGAGCCGAAGGCGAGCAGGATGCCCGGCACGAAGTGGTGGATGTGATGGCCGCGCACCTCGACGTCCCGGAACGGCCACCAGCCGCCACGCATCCCGTACGTGGAGAGCCGCGCGCCGGCGAGCGCACCCGTGAAGCCCGTAAGGAGGTTGAAGAGCACGGTCTCGGCGCGCGGCGTTGCTGCATAGCCCTCGATCGCGACCGCGACCGCGTCCTGCGTCGCGAGCTGGGTCGAGACGATCGCCTGCTCAGCCGTCTCGAAGACGTTCTCCGGCTCCGCGACCGCGGGATCCTCTGCGGCCTCGCGGGCGCGCCTGCGCGCGAGCTTCGCCAGCTCGCCGACCGCGACCGTGCCGGCGGTCGCCGTCGCAATCGCCGCGAGCCCCAGCGTGACCCGGTCGGCGTGGTCCGCCGTCCTCCGACCCAGTCTCATCATTGGTCCTGAGAATCTCAGAGCCGTACGACGTGATCCGCGTCGATGCCGCGAGTGACGCCTCGCAGGTCTAAAACGCGCTGCGCCTGGGCGACCACCGCTTCCGGGTCGATTTCGTCGTGCGCGGTCACGATTACAGCCAGGTCGCATTCGGCGAGGCCCTCCTCGAGGCCGATGCTCTCGAGGCCAAGCTCCGGGACCTCGGGAACGTGCGGGTCGTGGTAGGTGACCTTCGCGCCCAGGCCCTCCAGCATCGCCGCGATCTTGAGCGCGGGCGATTCGCGCATGTCTCCGATGCCCGCCTTGTAGGAGACGCCGAGGAGCAGGACCCGCGATCCCCTCGCCGGCTTACCGACATCGTTCAACGCCCGCACCGTGCGATCGACACAGAAGTGCGGCTGCGCCTGATTGACGCGCCCCGCGAGCTCGATGAACTCGGTGGGGAAGTCGTACTCGCGCGCCTTGAACGCGAGATAGAACGGGTCGATCGGAAGGCAGTGGCCGCCCATGCCGGGTCCGGGATCGAAGCGCATGAAGCCGAAGGGCTTGGTCGCGGCGGCCTCGATCACCTCCCAGACGTCGATCCCCATCCGGTCGGCGAGGATCGCCAGCTCGTTGACTAGCGCGATGTTCACGGAGCGGAAGATGTTCTCGAGAAGCTTCGAAAGCTCCGCTACCTCGGGGCTCGAGACGGCCACGACGTTGTCGCAGATGAGGCCGTACAGGTCGGACGCGGCGTCGCGGCAGCCCTCGGTGAGCCCGCCGACGACCTTCGGCGTGGTGCGCACCGTGTAGTCGGTCCGACCGGGGTCGATCCGCTCGGGCGAGAAGCCCAGGTGGAAGTCCTGGCCGGCGACGAGCCCCGACTCTTCCAGAATCGGTGCGAGGCGCTCGCGCGTCGTGCCCGGGTAGGTCGTGGACTCGAGCACGACCAGCTGGCCCGCGCGAAGGACGCCGGCGACGGTCCGGCCCGCCGCATCGACATAGGAGAGGTCTGGCTCGCGCTGGTGGGCGAGCGGGGTGGGGACGCAGATGACGATCGCGTCGCATTCGGCCAGTGGCGCCGGATCGGTCGTGACCGCCAGACGCTCGCCGACGAGTGGCGTGAGCCGGTCGGACGGGATGTCCTCGATCGTCGATTCGCCGCGGGCGAGCGAGTCGACCGCGTCTGCGTCCACGTCGACGCCCACGACGTCCGCGGCCGCCTCTGCAAAGGCGACGGCAAGCGGCAGGCCGACGTAGCCGAGCCCGATGACCCCGACCTTCATGCGATCAGTCTAAGTCGCCGGCAGACGGCTGTTCGGCCACCCACGAAGCGATGAGATCAGCCGCCCGCGCGGGGTCGGAGCCTGCATCGAGCGCCGCAAGCGTCGCGAGGATGCGACCCGCGTCCGCCTCCCCGGTGCCAGCCACGGTGCCTGGCACCGTGGCGAGGGGCACGCCCAGCTTGCTTGCGGTGATCGCTAGCGCGAGCGCAACCTCGCTGGTGCCTACCGAGACCGCGGCATCCGGACGGCTGTCCTCAAGCTCCCGCTCGATGACGACGAGGGCCTCGGCGAGGCCCTCCCCGGGCTGGATTCGGGCTTCCAAGCCGTGCTGGCCCAAGGCCGCTTCGAGCGCTTCCGAGGCGGCTTTTTCTCCCGCGACTACCACGTTTTGGCCAGGCATCGACTTAAACGTACGCAGTTTGCGGCCGATAAAAGGGACAGGAATAATTGCCGTCATCTCTGGGTAATAAGTTCCCGCGACCGTGAGACTCATCTTCACACCCATCACCGTCGGACTCGGCGCCGCCCGCCACATCACGTGGTACGTCAAGTACCAGGTGCTGGGTGAGACGCGGGTCTCGGATCCTTCGTAGACTCGCACCTCCACTTTCTTCCAGGAGGATCTCTACATGGCGAAGGAACCCCGCTCGCTCGCGGGCAAGGTTGTTGCGATTACCGGCGGTGCACGCGGGATCGGCGAGGTAACGGCGCGCTCACTCGTGCGCGAGGGCGCGAAGGTCGCGATCGGCGACCTCGACCTCGAGCTTGCCGAGAAGACGGCTTCGGCCATCGGCGGCAGCACGATCGCTCTCGAGCTGGATGTCACTCGCCGCGAGTCCTTCGCGAGCTACCTGAGCCAGGTCGAGGAGCGCCTCGGCCCGATTGACGTCCTGATCAACAACGCCGGCATCATGCCGCTCGGCCGCTTCGTCGACGAGGACGACGCGACAGCGCGCCGCATGTTCGATATCAACGTCCACGGCCTGATGTTCGGCATGAAGCTCGTGATGCCGTCGATGATGCGCCGGAACTCCGGCCACATCGTGAACATCGCCTCGCAGGCGGGCAAGGGCGGCTTCCCCGGCGGCGCCACCTACTGCGGCACCAAGCACGCCGTTGTCGGCATCTCCGAGGCCGTGCGCGCTGAGCTCCACGAGACGAACATCGAGGTCTCGTGCGTCATGCCCGCCGCTGTCAACACGGAGCTGGGCTCCGGGTTGGTCGAGACCCGTGCGGTCAAGAAGCTCGAGCCCCAGGAGGTCGCGGACGCGATCGTCGACGCGATCAAGTACCCGAAGTTCGACGTATGGGTGCCGAAGATGTCAAACGGCCTCTTCCGCGTCATGCAGCTCCTGCCCCGCTCGGGACGCGAGCGCTTCGTCCGCGCTCTCAAGGGCGATCAGGTCCTGATGGGCGCCGACATGAACGTGCGCGCTGCCTACGAGGACCGCGCCGCACGCTCGGAGCCGGGCCTCGAGCCCCAGGACGCCGGCGCGGCAGCCGACGCCGCCGAGGCAGACGCAGTCGAAGCGAACTAAACGCTCACGGGGAACGTTCTCGACTATTCTGGTCGAGAATGGCAGATGCCCCTCCGAACATCGTCTATATCCACTCGCACGACACGGGCCGCTACGTGCAGCCCTACGGGCATGGCATCCCCACGCCGAATATCCAGCTCCTCGCCGACCAGGGCGTCCTGTTCAGAGAGGCGTTCTGCGCAGCACCCACCTGTTCGGGTAGCCGGGCCTCGCTTCTCACGGGTCAGTACTGCCACCAGAACGGGATGCTGGGCCTCGCCCATCGCGGCTGGTCGCTCAACGACAACGGCGAGCACTGGATCCACGCGCTCCGCCCCGCGGGCTACCACTCATCGCTCATCGGCGAGCAACACGTCGCGGCCGACCCAGCGTCGATTGGCTACGACGTCATCTTCGACGTGGACTCGAACCACGCGGAGAACGTCGTGCCCGCTGCGACCGAGGCGATCAACAAGGCACCCGAGCCCTTCTTCATCTCGGTCGGGTTCTTCGAGACCCACAGGAGCTTCGCCGCTCCCACCTCCGTTCGCGACACGCTCTATTCCCAGCCGCCCCAGGGCCTGCCCGATACGCCGCTGACACGCGACGACGTTGCGGCTTTCAAGGCGAGTGCCCGCTCGCTCGACCAGGGCATCGGCGCGGTCCTCAACGCCCTCCATCGAGCGGGACTCGCCGACCGGACCCTGATCGTGTGCACCACGGATCACGGCCTGGCCTTCCCGAACGCGAAGGCAACGCTCTTCGACCGGGGGACGGGAGTGATGCTGATCATGCGCGGGCCCAACGGCTTTGCGGGCGGGAAGGTCATCGACTCGATGGTGAGCCACCTAGACGTCTACCCGACGCTGTGCGAAATCACCGGCGTTCCCAGGCCGGACTTCCTCGAGGGGGAATCGCTCCTTCCACTGGTCCAAGGCGATGTGGAGGCGATCCACGACGAGATCTTCACTGAGATGACGTTCCATGCCGCGTATCAGCCCCAGCGCGCTGTCCGCACGAAGCGCTGGAAGTACATCCGCCAGTTCCACGACTACCCACACCCCGTCCTCGCGAACTGCGACGACTCCGCGACCAAGGACATCTGGGTCGAGAACGGCTGGGGCGACCAGGTGATCCCGAAGGAGCAGCTCTATGACCTTCTTTTCGATCCCACCGAGTCTCGAAACGTTGCGGAGGATCCGGCGAACGCTGCCACCCTTGACGAGCTCCGGGGGCAACTCGACTCGTGGCTCGAAGAAACCGACGACCCCATCCGGCTCGGCCCGATCGACCCGCCGCCAGGAGCGGTCGTAAGCGCTCAGACGGACATCTCGCCGAGCGCGGTTCCAGGCGTGCTGGTCAACGGCGAAGGAGTGCTCGAGGGCACATGACTCCGGAACACTCCTATCTCGTCTGCGCAACGCCACGCAGCGGCAGCACGCTCGTGTGCAAGGCGCTGGGCGAAACGGGCGTGGCCGGGAAGCCAGAGGAGTACTTCGAGGCGTTGCTCCATTCGGGGCGCCCGCGCGGCCCCGAGGAGTACTTCGTCGGTGTTGACGACCAATCGATCTTCGACCACCTGGGACAGCGCGGGGTGGGACGCGACCAGGAGCAGCGCTCTCCCCTTTGGAGCCGGACCGCCTACGACCGCTACCTGGACTGGGCCAAGGAGGCCGGCTCCACGCCCAACGGCGTCTTTGGCGCCAAGCTCATGTGGGGGTACTTCGGCGACTTCGTCGCCCTGCTTCGCAACGTGCCCGAATACCGCGACCTACCGCTCGCGGAGCTCTTGCCCGCGGTCCTTCCGGATCTCCAGTTCGTGCGCGTGGTGCGGGCGAACAAGGTGCGCCAGGCCGTCTCGCTGTGGAAGGCCGTGCAGACGGCCACGTGGCGCCAGGACGAAGGCCAGTCGGACAACGGGTCGCCGCCGTATCAGAGCTTTATCGAGCAGCACCGGCCGAACCTACGCTTCCACTACCGCGCGATCGCGCACCTGCTGGATCAGGTGATGCGAGACGAGGCAGCGTGGGACGCCTTCTTCGAGCACACCCAGATCAAGCCGACGCTCGTCCTGTACGAGAACTTCGCCTCCGACTACGTCGAGAGCACTCTCCACCTGCTTGCCCGGCTCAATCTGGACGCGCCTGAGGACCTCGAGCTGGAGCCGAAGATGAAAAAGCAGTCGGACGGGATCAACGACGACTGGACGCGGCGCTTCTCAGAGCTGCGCCTCGGCACCCAATTCGACCTGGTGCCCGCCGTCCCAGACCCGGCGTAGCGCTCCGGTGCCAGGCACCGTGCCTTGCACCACGAGTGGGCCGTAGAGGGATCGAACCTCTGACCTTGAGATTAAGAGTCTCCTGCTCTACCAGCTGAGCTAACGGCCCGGGGAGCCTTCGATCGTAGCGAGGGTCAGGGAGCCTGAGCGGCCGGATCGCCGGGGCTGAGCCCGCCGAACGGGTCGGACAGCTCGGGGCTCTCTCCGGTAGCCGAGTCGGGCTGCTTCTTCTGCTCCTTCTCGGCCTTGACCGCCTGCTTTCGGATCTGCGCGAGCTGCTTGCTGATGAGCTTCTTCGTGTCGGCGCTCGCCTCGGCGAGGGCCTGGTCGCGCGCCTCGTCCGCTGCCTCGATCTGGAGGTCGAAGTAGAGGAGCTGCGCCAGCGCGCCGTAGTTGGGGGCGCTCGGATCGGACTTGGCGAAGGCCTGCTGAGCTTCGATCGCACCCTTGGTGTCCCCGAGGAAGCGGTAGGACTGCACGACCGCGCCGGCGGCCGCGGCGTTGATCTTCTTCGGGTCCGCGTCGAGGTAGTCCTGCCATAGCGAGATCGCCTCCTCGTACTCCTGGCGGGAGTCCTCGGAGAGCGCGACAGGCTGCTGGGTCGCCTCGTCAAGCTGGAGCTGGCGGTCACCCGACTGGGCACGCAGGACGATCAGGCCCACGAGCGGCTCGGGGTCATCCGGCGCTGCGTCGACCTTCGCCTGCGCGTCCTCGATCTGCTGCTCGAGCGCCTCATCGGTCGAGCCGCCGCCGCCGGAGATCGAGTCGAAGATCCCGCCGCCGCCGCTCGTCCCGACGCCGAACCCGACGAAACCGACGAAGAAGATGAACGCCAAGAAGCCGAAGACGATCCGCACGGCGGTCTTCCGCCCAGGGCTCTGGAGGTCGAAAAGCATTGGCGTCAGCGTAGAAGGTTGAGGGCGGCGATCAGCCGTCGTCTGACTCTTCGTCGTCGCTGGAATCCTCGTCCAGCCCTTCGGGCGGGCGGCCGAATCGGCGGGCCATGATGAGCGAGAGCTCGAACAGGATGTAAAGGGGGGCCATCGAGAGGATCATCGTGACCGGGTCCGTGCCGGGCAGGAGCATCGCGGCGACGGCGATGATCAAGATCGCGTAGCGGCGGTTCGCGGCCAGCGTTTCCGGCGTTGTGATGCCGAGCCTGCAAACGGCGAGAACGGCCACGGGGATCTGGAAGAGGAACCCGACGGCGATCAACGTCAGGATGAAGAAGCTGTAGTACTCGGAGGCCCGTACCTCGATGTTGAACGAGTCGCCGTTGAAGCCCAAAAGGAAGTTGAGCGCGGCGGGCATGACCACGAAGTAGGCGAAGACGGCGCCGCCGACGAACAGGACCGGCACCGTCAGGAGGAACGGCAGGATCAGCTTTCGCTCACCCGGCGCGAACGCAGGCAGGATGAACGCATAGGCCTGGTACAGGAGGATCGGCAGCGAGATCAGGATGCCGGCGTAGAACGAGAGCTTCACCGTGGTGAAGAAAGGCTCCTGCGGGCTCAGCGTGATCGGTTCGAAACCGGCGGGGAGCGGTTCGTTCGCGATTTCGAGGAGCGTGTCCTCGAAGAAGAAGCAGACGCCGATCGCCACGACCAGGAAGACGCCGCTGAAGATGATCCGCGAGCGAAGCTCATCGAGGTGCTCGACGAGCGTCATGCGGTCGTCGAACTCGGCGGGCTTGATCCGCTTGGGAGTCTTGGCCACGGGTCAGCCCTCGGGTACGCGAGTCGGCACGGTCAAGGGAGTGTCAGGAGCGAGGCTCGCTCACGACATCGGCCTCGACGCGCTCGTCACCGGGTGTCTCCTCGTCGACCTCTGCGGTCGTCGCGGGCGACTCCTCGGTGAGCTTGGCCTTCGTCTCCTCGAGCTGCTTCTCTTCGTCGTCCTTGCCCGTGATCGAGTCCTTGAACTCGCGCATCCCGGAGCCCAGCGAACGGCCGAGGTCAGGTAGGCGCTTGGGCCCGAAGATCACCAGGGCGATGACGAGAACGATTGCCAGTTCGAGTGGTCCGATGTTCGGCATGTCACAAAGGGTACGCCACCGGGGCGGCTACCGGATCAACGGACGAAAGCGCGGGAAAGACCCTGCGACGGCAGAGTTAGTCGCGTATACCGCGATTAACCCTGCACTCGCGTGCAATCAGCCCTTGCGCTCGGACTCCGGGAAGTTCAGGTAGTAGCGCGAGGGAGTCGGGCCTTGCTGGCCCTTGTACTTGGAGCCGGTCGCGTCCGAGCCGTAGGGGTGCTCGGCCTCGGAGCTCATCTGAAGGAAGGAGATCTGCCCGATCTTCATGCCGGGGTAGATGGCGATCGGCAGGTTGGCAACGTTCGAGAGCTCGAGCGTCAAGTGCCCGTCCCAACCTGCGTCGACGAAGCCGGCGGTCGAGTGGATGAGCAGGCCGAGGCGACCAAGCGAGCTCTTGCCTTCCAGGCGCGCGACCAGGTCGTTGCCCAGCGCCACGCGCTCGAGGGTCGAGCCCAGGACGAACTCGCCCGGGTGGAGGATGAAGGCCTCGCCTTCGGCGACCTCGACCAGCTCGGTCAGGTCCTCTTGGGCGGCCTTCGGGTCGATATACGGGGTGTGGTCGTTGCGGAAGACGCGGAAGTAGCGATCGGTGTGGAGATCGACCGATGACGGCTGAATCGCGCTGTCGGCGAGCGGCTCGATGATGACGCTGCCGTCTTCGAGCGCTTCCTTGATTTGCCGGTCGGAGAGGACCATTGGGCGGCGCAGTGTATGACCTGGCCCGGCAGCTCTAAAGCCTGATGTCGCGTCAGCCGATAACGGGGCGAGGATGTCGGAGGGACAAACACCAGCGGCCGGTCGTGCGAAGGCACGCCTCTCTCCCGGGCGAGAGCCCGGGCTCCGGTCGCGCGACCACGGACGGTCGCCCCTCCTTCCTCTACCTCCTCAGGACCTGACGCTCTGCCCGTGCTGTGACCGCGACCTCGTTTACCCTGTGGACTGGGAGCCGGCCGGCCGGCACGGGTGGAGTATCAGCCTTCGCTGCCCCGAGTGCGAATGGCGCGATCAGGGCGTCTTCTCACAAGAGATTGCCGACCGCTTCGACGACGCGCTTGACGCGTCGACCCAAGCCGTCCTGGGGGACTACCAGGCGCTCGTGCGAGCGAACATGGAGAACGACGTCGAGCGGTTCCTGAAGGCGCTCGAGACCGACCTCATCGTCCCCGAAGACTTCTAGGGGGACGGAGCTCACGCGTGGGGACGGAGCTCACGCGTGGGGACTGTCCCCAAGCGTGGGGACAGTCCCCCTTAGGCCTTCGTCACGCTTTCGCGCGCTAGGCGTAGCGCTCCACAACTCCGTCGGCGACCAGCGAGAGGAGGCGGCGCTGGGTCTCCGAGAGGGCGTCGCAAGACGCGACGGTTCGCTTCCCCTCGTCGACTCGTCGGCGGGCGTCGGATCGCACCTCGTCAAGGGCGCCGGTCGCGGCGATGCGGTCGCATACCTTCTCCGCGCTCGCGGCGTCGAGCGAGCGGAGGTCGAGCTCGGCCAGCGCGGGGTCGCGATCGCGGGCGAGGATGAGCGGCAGCGTGACGGTGCCATCCAGGAGATCAGTCCCGCGCGCCTTGCCGGTGCGCTCGGGCGGGCCGGCGACGTCCAGGACATCGTCGAGGAGTTGGAAGGCGAGCCCGATCTCCTGGCCGAACGAGCGGAGCGCCTCTGCGGCGGGGTCGCCGGAGCCCGAGACGCGGCCGATCAGACACGCGCACTCGAAGAGGCGCGCGGTCTTGAGGCGGCAGCGCTCGAGGTAGCGCTCGGCCGAGGTGGTGGTGTCCCAGGCGTCGTGGCGCTGCGCGAGCTCGCCGAGTGCCAGGCCCACTGACGCGCCCGCCAAGAGCTCTACTTGGCGCTCGCCTCCTTCTCCGCCACCCTCGCCAAGCTCGGCGAACGCGCGGGAGAGCAGGAGGTCGCCGACGGCCGTGGCGCGCTCGCGCCCGGAGGTGGCCACCACCGTCGGCAGGCCCCGGCGAAGCGGAGCCTGGTCGAGCACGTCGTCGTGGACCAGCGTCGCCATGTGGACGAGCTCGATCGCCGCAGCGCCCCGCAGCGCCGGCGCCCTTGCCTCGGGCCCGGCGCAGAGCAATACGAGCATCGGGCGCAGGCGCTTGCCGCCGGCCTTGAGCGTCGCTCGCGCGTCGCCGCCGAGCGCGTCGCCGTAGCCCTCGACCAGTTCGCCCAGGCGCTCCTCGACCGCCGCCATCAGCGCGGGGAGCCAGGCCTCGGCCTCGTCCATCACCTGGGTGACGGGAGGCGGTACTGCGGAGCGGTTCACGGCTACCTCAGGCCGGACGAACGCCCGAATGGATCGCAATGATTCCGCCCGCCAGGACCGTGTAGCGGATCTCGGCGAGGCCGCCCTCGTCCATCAGGCGGGCGAGCCCCTCGGGCGGCGGGAAACCGCGGACGGACTCCGGCAGGTACGCGTAGGCATCCGGGTCGCCCGCGATGCGGCCGAGCACGGGCACGATGCGGTCGAACCAGATGCCGAAGAAGGTCGAGAGCGGCGGCTTCTGCGGCTGAGTGATCTCCAGGATCACGCAGCGCCCGCCCGGCTTGAGGACTCGCGTCATCTCGCGGATCCCCTCGCCGATGTCGGCGAGGTTGCGAACGCCGAAGCCGACGGTCACCGCGTCGAAGGAGGCGTCGGAATAGGGCAGCTCCATCGCATCCGCCCACTCGAAGGTGACGTCGTCGGCGCCGCGTTCGGTCGCCTTCTCCTGCGCGAGCTCGAGCATGCGCTCGGAGAAGTCGGCGCCCACGACGCGCCCGGAGGGGCCGACGCGCTTGCGAAGCTCGAGCGCCAGGTCACCGGTGCCGCAGCACAGATCGAGGGCCGCGGCTCCCGGTTCGAGCTCGGCGCGGTCGGCCGCTCGCTCGCGCCACGAGTGATGGAGGCCCGCCGTCATGAGGGTGTTGAGGACGTCGTAGACGCCGGCGATCCGGTCGAACATGCCCCGCACCTGCGAGGAGAACTCGTCCTCGGAACGAGAGGGCTTACTCACGGCGACGCGCCCGCTCAGCGCAGCGACGCGAGGTACTCAACCATTGCGTCGAGCTTCTCCGGGGGCAGCTCCGTGTACGGAGGCATGATTCCGGACGGGTTGAGCAGCGTGCGTCTGATCCCGGCGGCGGGGAGCTCGGCGCCGATGTGAGTGAGCTCAGGACCAAGGGTGCCGCCGTTCTCGCCGATCTTGTGGCAGGTCAGACAGCCCTGCCCCGCCACAGCGACCTTGCCGTCCTCGTACTGGGGAGCGGCCTCCATTGTGATCTCGGTCGGCGGGCCGGCCTCGGCGCCGAGGAAGGTGAGGAGTGCCATCGCGATGATCACCATGATGCCCATGGAGGTGGCGACCGGGCGCTTGCGCGGATCGCGCTCGGCGTTGCGGTCGTAGAACGGCAGGAGGAGGAGCAGGACCAGGCAGATGGTTGGGATGCCGATCGTTGCGAGCGGCGTCAGCTCAGCGGGCTTGATGACGCGGAGGAGCTCGAAGACGAAGAAGAAGTACCACTCCGGTCGCGGCGTGTAGGTGGTCGTCGTCGGGTCGGCCTTGGGGCCCTGCTCGGCGCCCAGGATGATCGACATGGCTGCGATGACCAGGACGACGACGAGGAACATGATCGAGTCCTTCGCCACGGCGTACGGGAAGAACGGCTTGCCCTTCTTCTTCAGGACCTCGTACTCGCGGAGATATTCCTCCTTCTCCTGGGAGTTCACGAGCCGCCTCCGTTCTGAGACTTGACCTTCTCGGTGCGGAGGGCCTTCGGCTTGGTGTCCGCGCGGAGCCATGGGGGCGCGGTGGTGCCGAGCTTGACGACGAGGTAGAGGTGAGCGCCGATCATGGCGATGATCGCGCCGGGAACGAGCAGCATGTGGAGCGCGTAGAAGCGCGAGAGCGTGGTCGACTCGAACTCGGCGCCGGCGCGTAAGAAGTCGGCGAGGTATGGGCCGACGATCGGGCCGGTGCCGTTGATGTTCATGGCGACGATCGTCGCCCAGTAGGAGCGCTGGTCGAACGGCAGGAGGTAGCCGGTGAGGCCCATGACGAGCGTGAGGACGATCAGGACGACGCCGATCACCCAGTTGAGCTCGCGCGGGTACTTGTAGGCCCCGAAGAAGAAGACGCGGCCCATGTGGAGGAAGATCAGGATGATCATCACCGAGGCGCCCCACTTGTGGAGGCCGCGGACGAACTCGCCCATGAAGACGTCGTTGGTGAGGTTCGTGATCGAGGCGTAGGCCTCGACCGGCGAAGGCGTGTAGTACATCGCGAGGAAGACGCCGGTCAGCGCCTGGACGACGAAGGCGAACATCGTGGCCGAGCCCAGGGTGTAGAACCAGTTGGTGCCCTTGGGCACCTTGCGGAGCAGCATGCCCGTGAGGAACGGCGTGGCGCCGGTCCGCTCGTCGACCCAGCCGACGAGATCGACGGGCGCTTCCTTCAGCTTCTCGACGACGACCGACTTCTCCTCGCCGTTGGCGCTCGCGCCGTTGCTGTTGCCGTTCTCGCCGGGCTTCGCAGGCTTGCGAAGGGCCTTCGGGAGCAGAGTGTCAGGAAACTTGGCCATCGTGTTAGGGCGCCGGGGCGGTCGAGGGCCGGGGCGGATAGAGGTATTCCCAGATCCCCCCGGTGAACTCACCGGGATCGCGAGCGCGGACGGGCTCGAGGTCGCCGGTGACGCTGTAGCGCGGGCCGATCTCGACCTGGCCGGCCACGACACGCGTCTGGAAGCGGTCGAGGGGGCGCACTGGCGGGCCGCCGATGACCTTGCCCTCGAAGTCGTAGGCACCGCCGTGGCACGGGCAGCTGAAGATGCCCGCGGCGCGAACGAAGCGAACCGGGCAACCCAAATGCGCGCAGCGGGTGGAGACAGCGATGTAGTCGGCCGGGTCCTCGCCCAGGTCCTCGGATCCCTGGCGAACGTAAGCCGTGGTCTTGCCAGCCTCGCCGATCCCGCTGCGGATCGTGATGATCACCGGGAGGTAGACGTCTGCCGAGAACTCGTCTGTGCTGCCGACTGCCTCCCAGACCTCCTCCGGCGTCTCGAGAATCGGCGCCACCGCGAAGGCGACGAGCGGCAGTGCGACGATCGACACGGCGGCGATTCCCGCGGCCTGTCCACCTACGGTGAACGCAGCCCGGCGGGTCATGGTTTCGCCCTCGAAGTAGCCAGCGGGATGGGGCTTTTCCAAGCCCCCGCTCCCACTAACGGGGCCGTCGGTCTTATCGGCGTCGTTCTCAGCCAAAATCAGGTCGGTCGGACGCCCATCATTCTATTGCTTGCGAGGCGTCCGCAAGCGCATCAGCCAGGCCCGCCGCCGACGCCATCGCGCTCGCCGCGGTCCGCGCGGCCTCCTCGGCGCCCGGATTACCCGCTCTCAGCGCGAACTTCGCCTCCTCGAGGCCGTCCGGCTCACCCGTCGCAATCGCCATCGTGGAAGCGAGCCACAGCGCTTCACCCTCGGGAGCTGGGCGAGCTTCGGGCCCGTCGGCGTGGAGTTGCGCGCCGATCGAGATGAGGTCGGAGAGCTCACGGACGGCCGGAAGATCGCCCAGTCCGGCGAGCTGCTCGAGGCCGATTGCGTAGAGGTAGTCGCCGGCGAGCAGGCGCAGGTCGGCGTCCGCGCCCACGATCACGCGCGGCTCGCCGTAGTGGAGGAGGTAGCCCTCGCGCACCGACTCGATCACCAGGGCGTAAGCGGCCGGCTCGTCCGCCGCCGCCGGCCCGGAGGCGACGAGGGCGCCGAGGGCCGCGGGCTCGGTCGGGGCGGAGACGTACGGCGAGACGACGGTGTCCTCGGAGCGAAGCTGCTGGGCGAGGGTGTGGAGGGCGGAGGAGGGCATGAAGGGCTCGATTATCAAAGCTCGCGCAGTTCAAGGCCGCGGGCTACGAGACCTTGGCGCTGACCGGCAACGCTCTGCGCCGGATGACGGATACTGCCAGCGTGAGCCGGACACCGCTCGAAACCGTTCGCGAGCAGTACGACGCGGTGAACAACGCCGACTGGGACCGCTCCATTGCCTTGTGGTCAGAAGACATCGTTCTCGACGTTCGTGGGGGCGGCGTCAACACCGGCGTCCACCAGGGCCTCGGGACAGCCATGTCCTGGTTCGTCGACTGGTTCTCGACATTCGAAGCGGGGGCGCACTTCGAGCTCACGGAGCTCGTGGAGCTGGAAGACGGATCGGTGCTCGCGGTCTCGACGCATAGAGCGCGGGGCGCGAGGAGCGGTGTCGCGATCACCGGTCAGGTCATGTGGCGATATATCGTCGAAGACGGGAGGATCATCAGGCAGGTCTGGCAGAACTCGCGTGAGGAAGCGATCGCCGCAGCGGCTTCCGACGCGTAGCTTCCTCCGCCGTTAGTGCGCGACCGGCGGCGGGACGCCCCTCGCCAGCTGGATGAGGCTCCAGGCCGAGACGATCGCCCAGACGCCTTCGAGGAGCACGAAGCCCCACTGTTCTTCGATCACCGCGAGGACGCAGAGGATCACCGAGCCCGCGAAGTTGAGCCATAGGTATGTGTGCGACGAAGCGCTCAGCCATCCCCTTTGCTGCCCGGCGAAGCCGGCGAGGATCATCAGCGCACCGACGATCTGGATGGCCTGGTCCATCAGCAACCGGGCGCCGGGCGCAACTTGGGCGTCGCCGAAGGGTTCACGCCAACGAGTCTAGGAACGGACCGAGGGGTACTCTGCGCGCGATGGCACTGCAAAGGCGAGGCATTCTTGTTCTGGCGGCGGCGTGCGCTTGCGCGCTTCCGGCCACCGCGAGCGCCGCGACCATCGAGGTCACTACACACAAGGATGAGCTGGACGCCACGCCCGACTCGACTTGCTCGCTGCGCGAAGCGGTGCAGTCCGCGAACTCGAACACCGCGGTCGGCGGCTGCGACAAGGGCGGCGGGACTTCGGACACCATCACCCTCGAGAGAGGCCGCTACCCGCTGAAGATCCCCACGACGACTGAGGACGCAAACCAGAACGGCGACCTCGACGTCGACGGCAACGGCGACAAGCTGATCTTTCGAGGCGAGGGCGCCGGCATCACGGACATCCGCACTTCCCTCGCCGACCGGATCGTCGACATTCACGACGCGACGCCGGTGACCTTCGAAAAGGTCCAGGTCCGGGGGGGCGACGTCGTCTCGCTGGGACCTGGAACTGGCCGGGGCGGAGACATCCGGGCCAACGAGGGCGGCGTCATCACCCTGAGCCGCGCAACCGTGAGCGACGGCAGCGCTTACGTGGGGGGCGGGCTCTACCTGAACGGCGTCGGCGATCCCGGCACGCTCAAGGTGAAGCGCTCTCTCTTCATCGGCAACCACGGAACCGGCCTCGGGGGCGCCTTCGACGTTGTCGGAGACGTGACGACCAAGGTCTCGAAGAGCACCATCTACGAGAACACCGTCCAGGACGACGACGACGCAGCGGAGGCGGGCGGAATCTCGAACCGCGGCACCAAGATGACGATCACGGACACCGAAGTCAGCGGCAACGCGGCCATGGGCGACACCATGGAGGCGGCCTACGGCGGCGCGTTGAGCAACTCCGCGAACTCAGAGCTGATCATTCGCCGCAGCCTGTTCGAGTTCAACTCTGCGAGCGCGCCAACCGCCGGGTACTTCGAAGCCGCGGGAGCTATCTACATCGCCAGCGGCTCTGACACCGTGACGATCACGAACACGACTTTCTACGAGAACACTGTTGGCAGCCCAGACGGTGAGGGCGCCGCGATGACCGTCAACGGGGGAACGGTGATCCTCGCCAACACCACCTTCTCCGGGCACAGCATCGACTCGATCCTGGACACGTCCGGTGGGTACATGCTCGTGCGCAACTCGATCCTCGCAGGACCCGACCCCTGCGACGGCGCTTTCATCGACTCGGGCAACTACAACGTCGCCTCCGTGGACGACCCGGATTGTGACTTTCACGTCGAGGACGTAACCGACGCCCTTTCGTTCGGCTTCAAGACCACCGAGCCGAAGCAGAACGGCGGCCTGACAAGAACGCTAGCCCTCAAGAAGTCCTCGCCTGCCATTGACCTGATTCCCAAGGACTTCTGCGGAATCACCGATCGCGAAGACCAGCGCGGCTACAAGCGCCCCCGGAAGAACTGCGACAGCGGCGCCTTCGAGCGGAAGGCGAAGCCGCCCAAGTAACCGAACGATCGAGGGGTACTCTGCGCGCGATGGCACTGCAAAGGCGAGGCATTCTTGTTCTGGCGGCGGCATGCGCGTGCATGCTGCCCGCCTTCGCGAGCGCGGCGACGATCAAGGTCACGACGCATGCCGACGAGCTCGACGCGGTACCCGACGCGAAGTGCTCGGTGCGCGAGGCCGTCCAGTCCGCGAACACCAACGGCGCTGTCGGTGGCTGTCCAGCGGGGAGCGGCCAGGCCGACACGATCGAGCTTGGCAAGGGCCACTACTCCCTCACGATTCCCTCGACCAACGAGGACGCGAACGTGAACGGCGACCTCGATGTCGACGGCGGCAAGGTGGTCTTTCGCGGCAAGGGCGACGGCGTCACCGACATCAACACGAACCTCGCCGACAGGATCGCTGACACTTTCAACGCCACCCCCGTGACCTTCGAGGACATCCAGCTCTTCAGCGGCGACGTCACTTCGCTCGGGACCGGATCCGGTCGCGGGGGCGACATCAGGGCCAGCGAGGGGGGCGTGGTCACTCTCAGCCGAGCCACGGTCAACCACGGCGAGGCCTATGTCGGAGGCGGGCTCTACCTGAACGGACCCGTCGGCCTGCCCGGCAAGCTCAAGGTGACGCGCTCGACATTCATCACCAACCACTCGACCGGGCTCGGAGGCGCTCTCGACGTAGTCGGGGACGTGACGTCCAAGATCTCCAAAAGCCGAATCACTGAGAACACAGTCACCGACACCACCGGCAGCTCGGAGGGCGGTGGAGTCTCGAACCGCGGAACCAAGATGACTATCAGTGACACCGAGTTCGTCGAGAACTCCGCAACGGGCGACGACATGCAGGCGGCTTACGGCGGGGCGATACACAACGCCGACGGATCAGAACTCGCAGTTCGGCGAAGCCTGTTCGAAGGCAACTCGGCGAGCGCTCCGACGGCTGGATACTTCGAAGGAGGCGGAGCGATCTTCACCATCGCCAACGCTGCGCCAGTGTCGATCACAAACACGACCTTCTACGGCAACTCGGTCGGGCTCCCCAACGGGAAGGGCGCCGCCGTCTACATAAGCTCGGGGTCCGTAATCGTCGCCAACGCGACCTTCAACGCGAACGGTACCGAGAGCCTCCTGGAGGAAGCTAACGGCTATCTGCTTGTTCGCAACTCAATGCTCCAAGGCTTCGACCCCTGCGTGGGCACCAGCATCGACTCGGGCGACTACAACGTCGCCTCCTTCGACGATCCTGAATGCGACTTCCAGCCCGAGGACGTGACCAGCCTCAGCACGTTCGGTTTCAAGACCGGAAACCCCGAGACCAACGGCGGCGAGACGCGGACAATCGCGCTCAAGAAGTCCTCGCCCGCGATCGACCTGATTCCCAAGCCCTTCTGCGATGTCACCGACCGCGAAGACCAGCGCGGCTACAAGCGGCCCAAGAGGAACTGCGACTCAGGCGCCTACGAGCGCAAGGCCAAGAAGCCGAATTAGGTCCGGCCCACCGGCAGGATGTGAGCGTTCCGTGAGGGGTCTGACCCCTCAGGCGAGCGCTTCGGCGAACGCCTCGGACGCGGCGTCGGCTGTGTGCTCGATCGCAGCCTCGTCGTGCGCGAGTGAGACGAACCACGCCTCGAACTGCGACGCCGGCGGGTAGATGCCGCGGTCGAGCAGCGCGCGGGCGAAGCGCCCGTAGGCGTCGAGGTCGCAGGCCGACGCGCTGGCGAAGTCGCGCGGCGCCTCCTCGGCGAAGAACGGGGTGACGAGCCCGGGAACCGACACCACCGAGATGGGTAGGCCCTCCGCGGCCGCGCGCAATCCGGTCGCGAGCTGGTCCGTCAACGAGGCGAGCCGCCGATATGCAGCCGCGTCCAGGTTCTCGAGCGTTGCGAGCCCCGCGGCGACCGCCAGCGGGTTGCCGGAGAGCGTCCCCGCCTGGTAGACGTCGCCGGCAGGCGCGATCCGCTGCATCAAGCTTCGCGACGCGCCGTAGGCCGCGGCGGGCAGGCCGCCCCCGATCACCTTGCCCATCACGGTGATGTCCGCCTTCACGCCCAGCAACTCCTGCGCCCCGCCGCGCGCGACTCGGAATCCCGAGATCACCTCGTCGAGCACCAGCAACGCCCCGTTCGCAGTCGCCAGCTCGCGCACGCCCTCGAGGAATCCCTCATGGGGCGGGACAAGCCCCATGTTCGCCGGCAGCGGCTCGGCGATGATCGCAGCGAACTCGCGCTCAGCGAGCGCCGCCTCCACCGCTTCGAGGTCGTTCCACGGCACCACGGTCGTGTCGGCGGCCTGCGCCGCGGTGACGCCGGGACTCGCCGGAATGCCCTGCGTGGCAAGGCCCGAACCCGCCTCGGCCAACAGCCCGTCCACGTGCCCGTGGTACGCGCCCGCGAACTTCAACACCGGGTCGCGCCCTGTCGCGGCGCGCGCAAGGCGGATCGCGCTCATCGACGCCTCTGTCCCCGACGACGTCATCCGCACCATCTCGACCGAGGCGAACCGGTCGCACACCTCGGCCGCGAGCTCGACCTCGGCCTCGGTCGGCGCGCCGTACGAGGTGCCGAGCTCGGCGGCGGCCGTCACCGCGTCGACGACGTCGGGATGCGCGTGGCCGAGGATGAGCGGACCCCACGAGCACACCCAGTCGACGTAGCGGTGCCCATCGACGTCGATCAGCTCGAAGCCCTCGCCGCGCTGGATGAAGATCGGATGGTCGCGCCCGATCGAGCGCATCGCCCGCACCGGCGAGTTCACGCCGCCTGGCATCAACCCAGCCGCACGCGCATAAATCACCTCAGAAGTACGAGTATCGGTACGAGCCTTCACAGTTCAGCGCGGACTGTTAAGCATGCCTGGCACCACGCTTCATGCCTGGCACCGGGCGGCTAGACACCCGCGTGCTCGCGTTCCCAGTCCGAGTACTCGTCGGTGAAGTAGCGGAGACGGATCTTCTTGAACTCGGTCGAGGAGTAGAGGATCGCCCGGTCCTCGCCGTGAAGCCCGTGCTCGTCGGCGATCGACTGGAGGATCGCGTCGCACTCCTCCTTGGAGCGCCCGTGCGCCATCGTGAACACCGAGTACGGCCAGTCCTCGTACGTCGGCCGCTCGTAGCAATGCGAGATGCCGCGGACGGAAGCCATCTGGGTGCCCACCTCGAGGATGTCTGGGTTCGGCACCTTCCACACGCCCATCCCGTTCGCCGAGAAGCCGGCGCGGCGATGGAAGAGAATCGCCGCGACGCGGCGGAGAAGCTTGCGCTCGACCATCCCCTCGAGATGCGCGAGGAAATCCTCAACCGAGCGCCCCACTTCGGTGGCGGCGGTCTCGTAAGGGCGCTCCACCGCCTCCATCGGGCCCTGAAGCGCGCGGATCACCGCGATGTCGAAGTCGTCGTACGGCTGGCGGTCGAGCTCGCGCGGAGTCGCGGCGTCGGCCACCGCGGCGAGCGCCTCGGTGCCCTTCTCCATCTCCAGGTTCATGTTGATCTTGAAGAGCTTCAGCGTCGGCAGCTGCCGGATCGACTCGGCGCCGGTCATCTCCTGGAGGACGTCGAGCGAACCCTGAAGCCCAAGTTTCGAGTCCGGCGGCGTCGCGATCGTGAACCAGAGGTTGAACTCGTGCGTCCGCAGGTAGTTGTGGGAGACGCCGGGGTGCGAGTTGATGATCTTCGCGGCGCGGTGCGGGTTCTCCGCGTCCACCTTCGCCGCCACGAGCATCGAGTCGAAGCCGAGCGCGCGCGTGTCGAAGATCGGTGTGATCTCGCGGATGATCCGCCCGTCGAGCAGGCGCTGCGTGCGCTCGAGCGTCTCATCAACCGTGATCCCCGCCTCGGCGGCGATCGGGACGAACGGCTCGCGCACGAGCTGAAAGCTCGACTGCAGGAGGTTCATCAGGCGCTTGTCCGTGTCGTCGAGCGGGATCGCCGACCCGTCCTTGCGCGAGCGCGCCTTCGACTGCGGGGCCTTTACCGGAGCCATTCCGCAGCTTCCTTCGCGTAGTAGGTGAAGATCAGATCGGCGCCTGCGCGCTTGATCGAGGTGAGCGTCTCGAGCGCGGCGGCGCGCTCGTCGAGCCAGCCGTTCTGCGCGGCGGCCTTCAGCGCCGAGTACTCCCCGGACACCTGGTACGCGGCAACGGGAGCGCCCGTCTCGTCCTTGATCCGCCGGATCACGTCCAGATAAGGAGTCGCCGGCTTCACCATCACGATGTCCGCGCCTTCGTCGAGGTCGAGCTTCGCTTCGCGCACAGCCTCGGCCGCGTTGGCCGGATCCATCTGATAGCCGCGGCGATCGCCGAACTCGGGAGTCGAGTCGACCGCCTCGCGGAACGGCCCGTAATAGGCGGACGCGTACTTCGCGGAGTAAGCGATGATCGGGGTGTTCGGGAAGCCCTCCTCGTCGAGCTGGTGGCGGATCATCCCCACGCGCCCGTCCATCATGTCCGACGGGCAGACAACGTCGGCGCCCGCCTCGGCGTGCGAGATCGCCGTCTTCGCCAGGAGCTCGAGCGAGATGTCGTTGTCGACGTCGCCGTCGCGGACGAAGCCGCAGTGGCCGTGCGAGGTGTACTCGCAGAGGCAAACGTCGGTCATAACGGTCAGGCCGGGATGCGCCTCTTTCACCGCGCGGACCGCGAGCTGGACGACGCCCTCGGAGTCGTACGCGCCCGAGCCGACCTCGTCCTTGGCCGAGGGGATGCCGAACAGGAGAATTGCCGGGACGCCGGCGGCGTGGAGGTCGCCGGCCTCCTCAACCAGCTCGTTGATCGAGAGGCGGTCGATGCCGGGCATCGACTCGACCGGCTCGCGCACGCCCTCATCGGCGACGACGAAGAGCGGCTGCACCAGATGGCGCACCGATAGCTCGGTCTCGCGCACGAGGTCACGAAGAGCGCGGGTAGCGCGCAGGCGTCGCATGCGCGTCGCGGGGAAGCTCACGCCCCCGATTCTAGGAGCCGGGCGAGCCGTGGTGCGCAGGGCTACTTGCGCTTGACCTTGAAGGTGTAACTGGCGGGATCGCCTTTGACGTCGCCGGATACGGCTCGGACGGCGAAGGTATGCGAGCCCTTGCCGACTTTGAACTGATGTGGCGAGGAGCAATCCTTGAAGCCGCCGCCGTCGAGCTTGCACTCGAAGTCGAGGTTGGACCCGTCGATCTCGAACTCGAACTTCACGAGCGCCTTTCGCTTGCTCGTCCTGACAGTCTCCTTCGGCTTCTTCGTGATCTCGACTCCCGAAAGCGAGGTGTAATTCGCGCGGATCACGAAGTCCCTGGTAAATCCGAAGAAGTCGGAGAAGTGCCACGCGCCTTCGGCGAAGATCGAGTTGTTTGGCTGGGCAAGGCTCCCGTCTTCCGCATCCGTCGCCAGCCTCACTCCCTCCGTTGCGCCGGTCACGGCGACTCTGAGCCCGCCGCCCGAGACGAAGGTTCCCCCGCCCGAAATGTCGAGGTTCTGTAGCCCCGGCTCCAGAGCGACCGGAGCCGGACCCGTATATAGAGCGCCCCCGTCAGGCTCAGGGTCGGCGTCAAGGTCGTCCGGGAAGACCTGGAGGTTTACGTTGACGGTCGAGTCGCATCCGAGCACTTGGAGCGACTCGATCCGGATCGGATAGTCCGCAGGCGGCACCGAGAATGCGGCCGCGGCGGACTCGCCCGCGGCAAAGCCGAGTTGGCAGTTGCTCTGGTCACCCGGTGTGAATCCATCGTTCTGTAGCAGGGCGCCGTGGGCGGGAGTAGCCCAGCACGCGGCGAGCACCGCCGCGACGGTCGCGATACGCCCCATCTTCGAGAATCCCCAGCCCATGGGTCACTTATACAGGCAAAGACCGCCGTCTGCCAGCTATTCGTCAGGCGAAGCGGCGGAGCGCGAGCCTGGCGAGCACCGCGTATGCCACGGTGATCGCGGCCAGGTGGAGCAGCGGCACTCCGATGCTCGGCGCGGACGAGTCGAGCGCCGACGTCATCGCGTCGAGCGAGGGGTCGAAGGGGAATAGCGCCCGGAAGATCTCGAGCGCCTTGTAAACGCTCCCGCTCACGGTGCCCGACGGGACGAGCGAGAGGAAAGCGACCGGCAGCGAGATCATGAACGCGAGCAGCGAGCTGGCCCTGACCTCGCGTGCGGCCGAGCCGATCGCCGCGCCGAACGCGGCGAAGGCGGCGCCACCGAAGGCGATCGCCAACGCGATCAGGCCGATCCGGTCCCACGCGATCGAAACGAACGGCGTCAGCACCCCCAGCATCACGAACGTCACGGCGATCGAGGCGACGACGCCGAGCAAGAGCTTCTCGACCAGGAGCCCCGTCTGGCCGACCGAGCCCCGCGTGATGCGGGTGAACGCGTTCTCCTCGCGCTCGAGCGCGAGCGAGCCGGCGACCAGGAGCACGGTCACGAACATCAGCGTCACGGTCGCCGCGATGCCGATTGCGAACGAGCTCAGCGAGGTGGATGCGCCCGAAACGACCTGCTTGTCGACCGCGATCGGGCTCGCCACGGCGCCCAGGAGCGGAAGCGCGAACTCCAGGTTGTCCTCGGCCGTCTCGGAGAACTCGATCACCTGCTCGAGCTCGGCCTGCTTGTCGGGAGGCAACTCCTCGGCGACGGAGGTGAGGATTTCGCTCGAGGCGGTGAGTCCCAGGATCTCGATCGAGTCGCCGAGGAACGGCACGGTGAACGTTCCGCCCTCGATCAAGAGGTCGATGTAGGCGGCGGCCTGCTCGGAGATGCGCTGGGAGAGGACCAGGTTCGCCTCGGTGATCAGCGCCGAGATCCGGTCGTCGACGAGCTGTGCCTTCACCGGATCGTCCTCGTTCACGAGCACCTCGACGGTCGGCTCCTCGGGATTCAGCGTGGTGAGCGAGCGCAACCGGTCGAGCAGGTCCTCGGGCAGGATGAGCGCGCCCAGCACCTCGCCGTCGCGGACCATCTGCTCGGCTTCGGAGCGCGAGTCGACGTCGACGCACTCGACCCGGTCGCAGAGCTGGCCGCGCGCCTCGGTCGAGCCGAACTCGTCCTCGCCGGCGCCGAGGTCGAAGCTCTCGCCCTCCGCCACCTCGTTGAGGAACGCGACTCGCGGTTTGCCCTCGTCGCCCGAGAGGGCGAAGCCGATCAGGATCCCGATCACTACGGGGTAGCCGATGAGGAGCGCCGTGACCAGCGGCGAGCGCCGCAGGATCTGGAGGTCCTTGAGCAGAAGCCAGCGCATTAGTGCCCGCGCTCCCTGAGGAAGGCGACGAAGGCGGCTTCGAAGTCCCGCCCGCCGGCGTCCGGCACCGCGGCGTGAAGCTCCTGCGCCGTGCCGTCGAAGACGTTCTCGCCGTCGGCCAGGACGAGGAGCCGGTTGCCGTAGCGCTCGGCCTCGACCAGGTGGTGGGTCGTAAAGATCACGGTCGTGCCCTGGCCCGCGAGGCCCAGGACGAACTCCCACAGGCGCTCTCGCTGGCGCGGGTCGAGCCCGGTCGACGGCTCGTCGAGTAGGAGCACCGCGGGCGCGGAGAGGAGCCCGATCGCGATGTTCACGCGCTGCTGGTTTCCGCCCGACAGCGTCCCGATCTGATCGCCGCGCCGCTCGCGCAGCCCCGTCTGATCGAGCATTCGCTCGACGGCGTCGTCGACGTCCTCGCACTCCTCGAGCCGCGCGAAGAGCCGCAGGTTCTCCTCGACGGTGAGCCGGCGGTAGAGCGCGGCCTGCTGGGGCACCCACCCGACCTCGCCCGGCACCGAGATCGAGCCCGAGTCCGCATCGCGGATCCCGGCCAGGATCGAGAGCAGCGTCGTCTTGCCGGCTCCGTTCGGCCCGATCACCGCGAGGAGCTCGCCGGGCGCCGCCGAGAACGAGACCTCGCGAAGCGCCGGGCGGTCGCCGAAGGCGTGGCCGACGCCGCTCACCTCGATCACGGGAGTCGCAGGCGCTTGGGGGCTCGGACCGCTCATGGCGGCGCGAACGCTAGACGGTTACGGCTAACGAGAGGCGACGCGCTCGAGCGCGTCGATGCGGTCGCGCGGGATCGTGCGCTTCGGCGCGCGATTCCCCAGGACCTGGAAGCAGGCACCGCAGAGGATCTCGCCGGCGGAGTTCTCGACTCCGAGGTCCGCGCGGACCGTGCGCTGGCAGTGCGAGCAGCGCCCGTCCGCGGTTCCCTCGGATTTGACACCTCCAGATGCCATGTACTTCCTGAATCGGCGTCAGACACGTCACGCCTTAATCACACGGGGTCACACATCCGTCCGTTTGGGGACAGTCCCCACGCTCGGGGACAGTCCCCACGCTCGGGGACAGTCCCCACGCGCGGGGTCAGGCGCCACGCCTGGGGTCAGACCCCCTTTAGGGTTGTCGGGTGGCTAAGCGGAAGATCGAGTTCGACCAAGGGGACGTGCACCTCGCGGGCGTTCTCTTCGACAACGTGACGGCAGAGCCTGGGCGTTTGGAGCGCATGGGCAGCACGAAGCGCTGGTTGGTGATCGAGCCGGCGTCGGGAACGCCCGACGTTTCGATCGAGGTGAACGTCGGTGATGGCGATCCGGACGCCATGAACGTGATCGTCAACCAGACCCGGACCGAGCCCGGCAAGCCCATTTACCCCGACATCGCGGAGCGGGGCGCGAAGACGCCGGCGGGGTGGATCCTGATGACCGACGTCGGCTGGGTGATCGGCTGGCGGGCACCGAAGGACACGACGCTCGATCAGGTGAGCGACTTCGGGTTCCGCGCCCTCAAGGCCGTCTCCGGCGAGCCCGACGACGGCCGCTGGGTCGCAAGGGTCGTCAAGCGCGGCCCCCGCCCCGGCTACACGAACCCGAAGATCTAGAGCACCCGGTGCCAGGCACCGTGCCTGGCACCGAGGCGGGGTAGCCTCGGCGGGGTGAAGTTCCTCTTCGTCGGCGATGTCGTGGGCAGCCCGGGACGCAAGGGGCTTCGCGAGGCGATGCCTCGCCTCCTCGAGCAGCACTCGCCCGACCTCGCGATCGTGAACGGCGAGAACTCCGCCGGCGGCCTCGGCATCACCGACCGGACGGGGCGCGATCTCTTCGAGATGGGCTTCGGCGTGATCACGCTCGGCAACCACACCTACCGTCGCAAGGAGGCCTACACATATCTAGAGGAGGAAGAGCGCGTGATCCGGCCCGCCAACTTCATGACGAACGCGCCGGGCAACGGGCACGTGATCGTCGAGGCGGGCGGCATGCGCGTCTGCGTCATCAACCTGATCGGGATGCTCCAACTCCAGGCCGCACGCTCGCCATTCGTCGAGGCCGACGCGCTCCTCAGCCGCCTCGAGGGCGACGCCGACGCCTTCATCATCGACTTCCACGCCGAGGTCACGTCCGAGAAGGTCGCGATGGGCTGGCATTTGGACGGCCGCGTCGCCGCCGTCCTCGGCACGCACACGCACGTCCCCACCGCCGATGCCCGCGTCCTCCCCGCCGGCACCGCATATATCTCTGACGTCGGCATGACCGCCTCGCGTCAGAGCGTGCTCGGCGTCAAGTACCACCAGGCACTCGAAGGCTTCCGCACCCACCTGCCGCAGCGGTTCGAGACCGCCGAGGAAGACGTATGGGTGAACGCCGTCGTGGTCGAGGTGAACGAAAAAGGCCTCGCCGACTCGATCACGCAGATCCTCGAGGCGACGAACGCAGGCTGAACGGCTGGTGCCAGGCACCGTGCCTGGCACCGAGCTACTTCTCGAGGAGCGCCTTGAGGTTCTGGAGGGTCTTCTTGGCCTGCTTTGTCGCCGGCGGGCCCGCGATGCCCCTGGCCGGAATCGAGAGCGGCCCACCCGGCAGCTCGAAGTCGTTGTGGTAGTCGAAGCGAGTGCCGCCGTCACCGTTCTCGGACAACTCGTAGCGGACATTGGCCGCCGAGCCGCCCGGGCCTTTCCCCTCCCAAACGGCGAGGTTGGGCTCGTTCGCCTCGACGATCTTCCACTTCACCTTGAAGCTGGGGCCGACGACACGAAGCTTCTGGCGGAACGAATCGCCCTGTTCAAGCTCGCCGTTTGGAGCGTCATAGACCTTCCTGTGAGCAGTCACCCAATCGCCGAAGCGCGTCGGATCCATGATCACCGCCCACACCTCGGAGGGCGGCGCGGCAATATCGATTGATTCGTTGACTGCAGCCATTTGCGCGGGGGATTATGTCTGACGCCCGCTTATCCGAGGGTCAGGCTTGACGCGCCTGGCGATCCGGTTTAGGTTCTGCCCAGCGCCTCCAGGTGATGGGGCCAACGAACAAGGGGAGACACTCATGAGTCCGTCCACTCGCGCGCGGGACTACATCCGCCGGAACCTTCTGGGAATTATCGCGATCTATCTGGCGGTCGGTGGCATCTCGTGGGCAGCCGGACTCCCGCAGAACTCGGTCAAGTCCAAGCACATCAAGGACGGACAGGTGAAGACGAACGACCTTGCAGACGGCTCGGTTGTGGCCCTGAAGCTCGCCGACGGATCGGTGACGACAGCCAAGATCGCCGACGACGCCGTCACCGGCGCGAAGGTCGACGAATCGACTTTGGCGCAGGTCCCGAGCGCCGCACAGGCGGACACAGCGACCCAGGCCGACGCCGCGACCACGGCGGGCGACGCCGACAAGCTCGACAACCTCGACTCAACCGACCTTCAAAAGCGCGTGACAACCGACTGTGGCGCGAGCGCCGCGATCCGCTCCGTGAATGCAGACGGAACCGCTGCCTGCACGGCCGGGTCCACCGGCGACATCACCGCGGTCAACACCGCCGCTGGGTCGGGCCTTTCGGGTGGCGCCGCCTCGGGCGACGTCACCCTCAACACCAACGACGCGGTGCTCCAGCGCCGGATCGGTCTCTCTTGCTCCCCCGGCGCCTCAATTCGGGCAGTGGCGCAGGACGGGTCTGTCACCTGCGAGCTCGATGACTCCGGCGGCTCACCCTCAGGCGCGGCCGGAGGCGACTTGAACGGCAGTTCCTATCCGAACCCGACGATCGCTCCCGGGGCAATCACCGCGGCGAAGATGCAGGACGGCGCGGCGCTCAACGAGATCTCCAACAACGACGGCTCGGGCAGCGGCCTCGACGCCGACCTCCTCGATGGACTGTCGTCGAACGCCTTCCTCCAGACGACCACCGCCTTCGGCGGTGACGTGACCGGCTCGGCGTCCAACCTCCAGATCGCCGGCAACGCGGTCGGATCGGGCGAGATCGCCAACGGGTCTGTCGGCGCGGCCGACATCGATACAAGCCAGGTCCAGACCCGCGTCACGCCCGGCTGCCCCCTGAACACCGCCATCTCCATCATCGGTGCGAGCGGCACGCCTACGTGTACGTCGACGTCGCCGTCGGGAGCGGCCGGAGGCGACCTAACCGGTCTTTATCCGAACCCCACCCTGGCGAACGGCGCCGTGTCGGGCGGCTCCGCCGGCGAGATCGTCGACAACTCGGTGACCGGCGCCGACGTGGACGAGGCGAGCCTCAGCTTCCCAGGCCCTATCCAGGGCTTCTCTGGGCCCGCCGGGGCGGCCGTCAACCCTCTGGCGGCAAATGCGAACTTCGTCTTTGTCGGAGGAACCACGGCCATCACGTCCCAAGGCGGGCGGCTAACTGGAACGGCGAGCCTTCCGATCGCGGCAACCTCGGGGACCCCGGCGGTCGACTTCGACCTGTGCTACCGCCCTAACCCCGGGACCACCGTGACGAACTTCAATGGTGGAGCCTTCACGACGATCAGTCTCAACACCAACTACGTGGACCTCGCACCCGCGGGCACGGTCACCGTAGGCGCAGGCGCCTACGACGTCGGCATGTGCATGAGGCCTCTAGCCGGGCCGATCACGTTGGCTGCCGACTGGGTCAACGGCTGGGTCATGTCGACGAGGTAAATCCCTGCACCCACGCGCCGAACGAGCGCCGCGCGCGCGGCTCAGAAGGGGCTCTTCCTTCCCGTGCGCCACAAAACTCGCGCAAAGCGCTCTAGAATTTCCGCGTGGACCGCCGCCCGCCCACGGCGCGTCCGGAGCTCCCCCAGCCCCGGACCGCTGGTCTCTACGACCCTGCCCATGAGCACGATGGGTGTGGCGTCGCCTGCCTTGCCCGCCTTGACGGCGAGCCGATCCACGAGGTAATCGAGCGCGCGATCGCGACCCTGGACCTCCTGGAGCACCGCGGCGCGGCGGGTGCCGACGCCGACACTGGCGACGGCGCCGGGATCCTGATCCAGCTTCCCCACGAGTTCTTCAAGGCGCACGCGTCCGAGTTCGGCGTCGAGCCCGACGACGTCCCCGGCCCGGGCGAGCTGGCTGTCGCGGTGTGCTTCCTGCCCGCCGACCCGGCGCGCCGGCTCGAGCTCGGCCACCGCATCGAGGAGATGGTCCGCGCCGAGGGCCAGATCCCGCTGGGCTCGCGCGAGGTCCCCGTCGACCCGAGCCACTGCGGCCGCGTCGCCCACGAGGCGATGCCCACGATCCGCCAGCTCATGATCCGCCGCGGCCCCGACACGCCCGACGCCGACTCGTTCGAGCGCAAGCTCTTCGTCATCCGCCGCACCATCGAGCTCGAGACCTCCGAGGTCACATTCCCCAGCTTCTCGGCGCGGACGATCGTCTACAAGGGCATGCTCAGCGCACCCCAGCTCGCGAAGTTCTACCCCGACCTCCGCGACCCGCTGATGAAGAGTGCGATGGCCATCGTCCACTCGCGCTTCTCCACGAACACCTTCCCGAGCTGGGGCCTCGCCCACCCCCACCGCATGTCGGCCCACAACGGCGAGATCAACACCCTCCAGGGGAACGTCAACTGGATGCAGGCGCGCGAGGCGATCCTGCACTCCGAGCTCTTCGGCGACGACCTCCAGCGCTGCCTGCCGCTGGTCACCCCCGGCACCTCCGACTCGCTCGCGTTCGACCACGTCTTCGAGCTCCTCTGCCTCGCGGGCCACTCGCTGCCCCACGCCGCGATGATGATGATCCCGCGGGCGCACGAGAACCGCGACGGCGTCGCGCCCGAGATCGAGGGCTTCTACAACTACCACTCCCGCCTGATCGAGCCGTGGGACGGCCCCGCCGCGATCACCTTCACCGACGGCAAGGTCCTGGGCGCAACGCTTGATCGCAACGGCCTGCGCCCCGGCCGCTGGCTGATCACCCATGACGGCTGGGTCGCCGTCTCGTCCGAGGCCGGCTCGTTCCAGGTCCCCGACGAGGACGTCGCCTACCGCGGGCGGCTTCGCCCCGGCTCGATGTTCGCGATCGACCTCGAGCAGGGCCGGGTCCTCGACGAGGGCGAGGCCGAGATCGTCGTCGCCAAGTCGGCGCCGTGGGGCGCTTGGGACGCTGCCCGCTCGGTGCGCCTGGATGAGCTGCCGCAGGCGAACCGCGCCGCGCCGCGCGCGCCTTCTGCTGAGGAGCTGAAGCGCCGCCAGATGGCGTTCGGCTTCAGCCAAGAGGACCTTCGCGTTCTCCTCACGCCCATGGCGCGCGACGCCAAGGAACCGACCGGCTCGATGGGGAACGATCTGGCGCTCGCCATGTTCTCCGAGCAGGCGCCGACCCTCTTCAGCTACTTCAAGCAGCGTTTCGCGCAGGTCACGAACCCGGCGATCGACTCCGTCCGCGAGCACATCGTGATGAGCCTTCGCACCGGTCTGGGCCCGGAGTCGAACCTGCTTGAGCACGACTCCACGCCGGCGATGCAGCTGCTCCTGGACCGGCCCGTACTCCAAAACGACGAGATGGCGATCCTGCGCGAGCTCGACTGGGGCGACCTCAAGACCCGCATCCTCGACATGACCTTCCGGGTCGCCGACGGCGACGGCTCCATGGAGGGCGCGCTCGACCGCATCTGCGACGACGCCTCGAAGGCGATCCGCGACGGCGCCACGATCCTGGTGCTCTCCGACCGGCGGGTCGACGAGGAGAACGCGGCGATCCCGTCGCTCCTGGCCACATCGGCCGTTCACCAGCACCTCGTCCGTACCGGCGACCGCGTCCACGCGGGCCTCGCGGTCGAGACCGGCGAAGCGCGCGAGGTCCACCACGTCGCGGCGCTGATCGGCTACGGCGCGTCCGTCGTCAACCCCTACCTGATGCTCGACACGGTCGCCGACCTCGCGGCGCGCGGGGAGCTTCCGGACATGAAGCCCGAGGAAGCCCGCGAGCGCATCGTCAAGGCGGTCGGAACCGGACTCCTCAAGGTCCTCTCGAAGATGGGCATCTCGACGATCGGCTCCTACAACGCCGCGCAGATCTTCGAGGCGGTGGGGCTCGAGAAGGGCCTCGTCGACCGCCACTTCACCGGCACCTCGTCCTCGATCGGTGGAGTGGGCATGACCCAGCTCGCCCACGAGGCGCAACAGCGCCACGCCCGCGCCTGGCCGAAGGCCCACGGCCTGAGCCGCGCGCGCCACGTCGAGCAGGCGCTCCTCCCTGCCGCGCACGACGAGATCCTGCCCCAGGGCGGCGTCTACGCATGGCGGCGCGACGGCGAGCGCCACATGTGGGACCCCGAGACGATCTCGGAACTCCAGCGCGCCGCGACCGGCAACGGCGACGCCGGCGAGCACTACTCCGTCTTTAGCCAGCGCGTGAACGAGGAGAACGCCCAGCACGGCCTGATCCGCGGCCTGCTCGAGCCCATCCCCGTCGGCGAGCCGGTGCCGCTCTCAGAAGTCGAGGACATCAAGACGATCGCGCAGCGCTTCTCGACCGGCGCGATGAGCCTCGGCGCTCTGGGCCCTGAGGCTCACGAGACGCTGGCGATCGCGATGAACCGCATCGGCGGGCGCTCCAATTCGGGCGAGGGCGGCGAAGACCCCCGCCGCTACACGCCGGACCCGAACGGCGATTGGCGCCGCTCGGCGATCAAGCAGGTCGCCTCGGGCCGCTTCGGCGTGACCGCCCACTATCTCGCGAACGCCGATCAGCTCCAGATCAAGATCGCGCAGGGCGCGAAGCCCGGCGAAGGCGGCCAGCTGCCCGGCCACAAGGTCGACGAGTACATCGCGCAGCACCGCTACTCGACCCCCGGCGTCGAGCTCATCTCTCCTCCGCCCCACCACGACATCTACTCGATCGAGGACCTGAAGCAGCTCATTTACGACCTTCGCACCTCGAACCCCAAGGCGACCGTCTCGGTGAAGCTCGCCTCGGAGGTCGGGGTCGGCACGGTCGCCGCGGGCGTCGTCAAGGCCGGCGCCGACCACGTGGTGATCGCCGGGCACGACGGCGGCACGGGCGCCTCGCCGCTCTCGTCGATCCAGTCGGCGGGCGTGCCGTGGGAGATCGGCCTGGCCGAGACGCAGCAGACGCTCCTCGAGAACGACCTGCGCTCGCGCGTGATCCTGCAGACGGACGGCCAGATGCGCACCGGCCGCGACGTCGTCATCGCTGCCCTCCTGGGCGCCGACGAGTACGGCTTCTCGACCGCTCCCCTGATCGTGACCGGCTGCATCATGATGCGCGTCTGCCACCTGAACACGTGCCCGGTCGGCGTCGCGACCCAGGACCCCGAGCTTCGCGCTCGCTTCACCGGCAAGCCCGAGCACGTCGTTAACTACCTCTATCTCGTCGCCGAGGAGGTACGCCAGATCCTCGCCAAGCTGGGCGTCCGCTCGCTGTCCGAGCTGGTCGGCCAGGTCCAGCACCTCGAGCCGGGCGAGGCGATCGCACACTGGAAGGCCCACGGCGTCGACCTCTCCGGCCTTCTCGCCGATGTCGCGGAGCCAGGCGACGTTTCGCACTTCGTCCCCGAGGACGTGCCCGCGCGCGAGGACCTCGACCCGCTCGGCTTTCTTGCGGAGGCCTCAGACGCGATCCGCGACGGCCGCGAGATCGAAATCGAGCGCGACATCCTGAACTCGCACCGCGCGATCGGCGGCATCCTCTCGCACGAGGTCGTGACCGCCCACGGGCCTGGAGGCCTCCCCGAGGAGACGGTGAAGCTTCACCTGCGCGGCTCGGCCGGGCAGAGCCTGGGCGCCTGGCTCGCCGCCGGCATCTCGATCGACCTGCGCGGCGAGGGGAACGACTACGTGGGCAAGGGCCTCTCGGGCGGCATCGTCTCGGTCCGCCCGCCTGAGGCTGCGACCTACCCGGCCGAGGACAACGTGATCATCGGCAACGTCGCGCTCTACGGCGCAACCGCCGGCCGCGCCTTCTTCCGCGGCCGCGCCGGCGAGCGCTTCGCCGTCCGCAACTCGGGCGTGCGCGCCGTCGTCGAGGGCGTGGGGGACCACGGTTGCGAGTACATGACCGGCGGCTGCGTCGCCGTGATCGGCCCCACTGGCTACAACTTCGCAGCCGGGATGACCGGCGGCACCGCCTACGTCTGGGATCCCCGCAGGCACTTCCCCGGGCGCTGCAACCGCGACCTCGTCGACCTCGAGGAGTTGAGCGAAGAGGACCGCTCGGAGCTCCGAGACCTCTTGGTCGAGCACCACGCGCGGACCGGCTCGGCCGTCGCCGAGCGGATTCTCGCCAGCTACGCGGACACCGCGGATGAGTTCGTGAAGGTGATGCCGCGCGAGTACAAGCGCGTGATCGAGGAGCGAAAGAAGCTCGCCTCGGTCGAGGTCACCGCTTAACTAGCGGGGTTCAAGATGCCAGATCCCCGCGGATTCATCGAGGTGCATCGCACCGCTCCACCGGAACGCGACCCGGCCGAGCGCGTCGCCGACTACGGCGAGATCTACCAGGTCATGCCCGAGCCCGAGCTGAAGCGCCAGGCGTCGAGGTGCATGGGCTGCGGCGTTCCCTTCTGCAACGACGCATGTCCGCTGGGCAACCTCATCCCCGACTGGAACGATCTCGTGCGCACTGGCAAGTGGCGCGAGGCGATCGACCAGCTCCACGCCACCAACAACTTCCCCGAGTTCACCGGCCTGGTCTGCCCCGCGCCCTGCGAGTCGGCCTGCGTCCTGGCCATCAACGACGACTCGGTGACGATCAAGCAGATCGAGTACGCGATCGTCGAGCGCGCCTGGAACGAGGGCTGGATCACCCCGAACGTGCCCGACTCGCGCACCGGCCAGCACGTCGCGGTCATCGGCGCCGGGCCGGCCGGCCTCGCCGCGGCGCAGGAGCTGAACCAGGTCGGCCATGAGGTGACCGTCTTCGAGCGCGACGAGGCGCCCGGAGGACTGATGCGCTTCGGAGTGCCCGACGCGAAGCTCGAGAAGTGGATCATCGACCGCCGCGTCGACGTCCTCGCTGCCGAAGGCATCCACTTCGAATACAACTCGGACATCGGCGGCTCGGGCATGGGCGTCGAGGACCTCCGCGACCGCTTCAACGCCGTCGTCGTCGCGACCGGCTCACGCGTATCGCGAAAGCTCGAGGTGCCGGGCTCAGACCTCGCCGGCGTCCACGACGCGATGGATTACCTCTACATCCGCAACCGCTACGTCGCCTCGATCTCGGGCGGGCCGAAGGGGCCGGAGCCCGTGGTCGACATCGTCGCCAAGGACAAGGACGTCGTCGTCATCGGCGGCGGCGACACCGGCATGGACTGCATCTCGAACGCGAATCGCGAGGGCGCCCGCTCTGCGCTCCTCCTGGACGTCTACCCGGAGGTCCCCGATGACGGCCGCTACGCCGACACGCCGTGGCCTCTTCCGCTCAAGCGCTCGGCGACGACCTACGCGCTCGACGAGGGCGGCGAGCGCCGCTTCGGCCATCAGGTGATCGAGCTCAAGGGCGACTCCGAGGGCAACGTCGCCGAGCTGGTGGGCCGCAAGGTCACCGGCTCCTCGTCGCGCACGCTGGAGCCCGTCCCCGACTCCGAGTACACGCTGCCGGCTCAGCTCGTGCTGGTCGCCGTCGGCTTCACGGGGCCCGAGCGCGAGGGCCTGCTCGACGGCCTGGGCGTCGAGCTCGACGGCCGCGGCAACGTCCACGCGCCCGCCTACGCCGCATCCGAAAATGGAATCTTCGCCGCCGGCGACGCCCGCGTCGGCCAATCACTGATCGTGACCGCAATCGCCGAAGGCCGCCGCTGCGCCCGAGTAGTAGACCGCTTCCTGAAGGACGCGAACCCGGTCACAGCCGTGGACCTCCCGATCCTCCGCTAGACGCAAGCGACTGAGCGCTGGGGACAGTCCCCAAGCGTGGGGACAGTCCCCAGTCGTTAGCTCCGTCCCCCACACGGCTAGTCGCATCTACGAAGCGCCGCGGTGCAGTCCGTCCACGGCCAAGACTCGGGCGCGGCGGCGAGCCCCGCCTCAACGGGGTTCATCTGGATGTACCGCGTAACCGCGACCAGCTGCCTGTCGGTCGTCACTGGGACGGCCTGGAATCTTCCGCCAAATAGATGCCCGGACCTCTCGTGACGAAAATTGAATCGCTGTACATAGCGAGATTGCAGCCGTCTCATTCCGTCGCTCAGATTCGGCGACCGAGTCTCGATCAGAAGGTGAAAGTGATTGCTCATCAGGCAGTGGGCGAGGCGCTGCCACTCACGATGGGCGCATTCCTCAGCTACAAGCAGCAGATACGCGTGACGATCGACGTCATCGACGAATATTGGGCGACGGTCATTGCCGCGTGCAAACACGTGATAGATGCCATCGGGCAGTACTCCTCGCGCCAATCGCGCCACACATACGAATAACCCCGCCGAGCTCGATCGAGCCCCCCTGGGGACGGAGCCAACGCGTGGGGACTGTCCCCACGCTTGGGGACTGTCCCCTTTGCGGCTCGCCTCCCTTAGGGTTGGTGCATGGATCTTTGGGGCCCCGTGGAAAGCAGCTTCGGCAGGGTCAATCGGACCGTGTTTCGGCAGGTGAACCGGGTCACGGATTGGTGGAACCTGCCGACTCCGATCGCGCTTCTCAACCTGCGCGGCCTGCGCGACGACCTGCGCGAGTCGAACCTGGTGGACACGCGCGCCCCGGCCACGAACGGCGGTCCGCAGACGCGCGACGACCTGCCGGACCACCGCACGTACGACGGCTCAAACCAGGATCCGACCGATCCCGAGATGGGCAAAGCGGGCACGCGCTTCGGCCGCAACGCGCCGACCGAGGCCACCGAGCCCGAGCCGATGCCCCAGCGGATGGAGCCGAATCCCCGCGAGGTCGCGAACCGCCTGCTCCTGCGCCAGGAGTTCAAGCCCGCAACGAGCCTCAATGTGCTCGCGGCGTGCTGGATCCAGTTCCAAAACCACGACTGGTTCGGCCACGGCGAGAACTCGCCCGACACCTACATCGACATCGAGCTCACCGAGGACGACGAGTGGCCGGACGGCACGCCGATGCGCATCCGCGAGACCACGCCCGACCGCACCCGGACCGGTACGTCAGGCCTGCCGCCCACCTTCATCAACACGGTCACCCACTGGTGGGACCTCTCGCAGGTCTACGGCTCGACCGAGGAACGCTGCCGCGAGCTCCGCACCGGCGAGGACGGAAAGCTGAAGGTCGAGGACGGGATGCTCCCGAACGAGACAGAGGCCAAGCTCGACGGCGTCGATCTGACCGGCTTCGCCGACAACTACTGGATCGGCCTCTCACTCCTCCACACGCTCTTCGTCAAGGAGCACAACGCGATCTGCGACCACCTCAAGGGCTCCTACCCAACCTGGGACGACGAAAAGTTGTTCCTGACCGCTCGCCTGGTGAACTCTGCCCTGAGCGCCAAGATCCACACGGTCGAGTGGACGCCGGGCATCCTCGCCAACCCGGTCCTCGAGCGCGCGATGCACGCCAACTGGTACGGCATCCTGCCCCAGTGGGTGCGCCAGAAGTTCGGGCACATCGGCACCGAGATGATCGGCGGCATCGTCGGCTCCGACCAGGAGCACCACGCGGCGCCGTACGCGATCACGGAGGAGTTCATCTCCGTCTATCGGCTCCATCCCCTCCTCCCTGACGACTACGAGATCCGCAGCCACACCTCAGACGCCCTCGTCGAGGAGATCGACTTCGACCCGATCCAAGGCGCCGGCACCCGCCCGACGATCGCGAAGTACGGCTGGTCGGACCTCCTCTACTCCTTCGGCGTCGCCAATCCCGGCGCGATCACGCTTCAAAACCACCCGAAGGCGCTGTCGGACCACGTGCGCCTGAATGGCGACCGCGTCGACCTCGGCACGATCGACATCCTGCGCGACCGCGAGCGCGGCGTTCCGCGCTACAACGACTTCCGCGAGAAGCTCCGGAAGAAGCGCATCACCAAGTTCGAGGACCTCTCCGACGACCCCGAGCTGAACGAGGAGATCCGCGACGTCTACAACGACGACATCGACCGCGTCGACCTTCAGGTCGGCATGCTTGCCGAGCCACTCCCACCCGGTTTCGGCTTCTCCGACACCGCGTTCCGCATCTTCATCCTGATGGCGTCACGGCGCCTGCGCTCCGACCGGTTCTTCACCAACGATTACTCGCCCGACGTCTACACGCCGGAGGGCCTGCGCTGGGTCGAAGAGTCCGACATGAAGGACGTCCTTCTGCGCCACCACCCCGAACTCGCGCCGGCGCTCGAGGGTGTCGAGAACGCCTTCGCGCCCTGGAATCGCGTGGGCTCGGCCAACGGCTCCGCGTAACCTGCGCCCGTGAGCGATCTCCCCCGCGCCAGCGTCGTCGAGAACGTCCGCTTCAACGCGACGGGCGTCGTCCCGAACGCGGTCCAGGGCATCTTCCGGCGCCGGCGCCAGCTGGTCCGCGCGGCCGGGATCGTCGACACCGACGGCCACCTGATCGGCCTGATGGAGGGCATGAACCGCTCCTACGGCGGCCTTCCCGTGTGGGTCAAGGTGGTGCGCGACGACGCGCTCCTCATGTTCGACCCCGCCGATATCGCGCGCGCCCTCTCCGAGTCGCCCGAGCCATTGGCCGCTGACCCCGAGGCCAAGCGCAAGGGCATGGCGCATTTTCAACCGGACGCGCTCACGATTTCCCGCGGCGACGACTGGCGCAGCCGCCGCCGGTTCGCCGAATCGGTGCTCGGCCAGGCGCCGGTCGAGCGCGTCAGAGCGGTCGCGCGCGAGGAGGCGGAGGCGCTCTTCGACGAGATCGACGGCGAGCTCACCTATGAGCCGTACAACGCGACGATCGAGCGCATCGCCCGCCGCGTGGTGCTGGGCGACGCCGCCGCCGACAACACCGACCTCTCCGACACCCTCGCCGGCATGCAGGCCAGCGCGAATTCGATGCCCGACGAGCCTCATCCCGAGGTGGCGGCGTTCGAGACCTGGATCGAGCGCTACATCGATGACGCCGAGGAGGGCAGCCTCGCGGCGCTTGCCAAGGACGCACCGCAGGACGAGCGCACCAGAGCCCGCGGCCAGCTGACCCACTGGCTGTTCGCGATGGGCGGAACCATCGCGGCCAACACGATGCGCTGCCTGGTCGCGCTCGCCTCCCATCCCGAGCAGCGCGCCCTCGCCACCGAGGACGAGGACTACCTCGACGCCTGCCTCCACGAGACCATGCGCCTCTGGCCGACCACGAACATGCTCTCCCGAGTCTCGCTCGAGCCGACAGAATGGCACGGAGAGACGGTCCCAGCCGGCACCCAGTTCATGGTGCTGAACCACTACGCACACCGCGACCGCGAGCGCGTCCCCTACGCCGACCGCTTCGCGCCCGAGGAGTGGACCCAGGGCGACGCCGCCTCGTACGAGGGCTTCAACCACTTCAGCCGCGGGCCTCAGGGCTGCCCGGGCGTGGCGATCGCGATGCTCATCGCACGCACGGTCGTGGGCGCGGCGCTCGAGCGCGGGGTTCCATCCGCCTCGCCGAAGCTCGATCCGGCCAAATCGCTGCCGCGAATGATCGACTTCTTCGGTGCCCGGGTCGTAATCGGGCACCTTTAGCAAACAATTAGTGCGTGATTTCCAGGGATTTTGCGGAAAAACCGAATTGGGCTTGCAACAAACCCGCACATTCTGTATGGTGTTCAGTCCCTCCGCGCCCCCTCCCCCCGGCGCAAAGTGATCCAACGAGTGTTAGCGGCCATTGGATCTCGCTGATAGAGCCAAAAATTGGGCTTGCGGCGAGAACAAATGTTCGCTATACTTTGTAAAGCGATATCAAAGAAAACTGATTGAGCGAGCCTGCATCGGGCAGGTACGCACTGACACGAAGGACTGAGAAACTAAATGGCACGTACCCGAGGCGCTCCCGAAAAGCGCACTGACAACCACCGAAACCGCGGCGAGCATGCCGCCGAGACCGCCGCGCCTAAACGCGCGGCCGCACCCACCCGTGCGCGTCGGCGCAGCGATACCCACGATCTTTCGGTCGAGACCACCGACAGCCTGCAGCTCTTTTTCAACCAGGCTGCCAAGTACCCCCTGCTCACCGCCGCTGAGGAGATCGATCTCGCTCAGCGCATTGAGAAGGGCGACCTGGCTGCCAAGGAGCGGCTGATCAACTCGAACCTCCGACTCGTGATCAAGTTCGCGCGCCGCTACCAGGGCCACGGCCTGCCCATGGGCGACCTGGTCCAAGAGGCGATGCTCGGCCTGATCCGCGCTTCGGAGAAGTTCGATTGGCGTCGCGGCTACAAGTTCTCGACCTACGCGGTCCTTTGGATCAAGCAGTCGATCCAGCGCGGCCTGGACAACACCGGCCGTGCCGTCCGGATCCCGGCACACGTCGCTCAGCGTGAGCGCACCGTGAACCGGATCTCGGCCGAGCTGGCGCTCGAGCTGGATCGCGAGCCGACTGACGAAGAGGTGGCCGAGCGCGCGAAGCTGCCGCTCGACGAGGTCATGGCTACCCGCGACCTCACCCGCGTCACGTCCTCGCTGGACCAGCCGATCGGCGACGACGGCGACACCACGCTGGGCGAGCTCCGCGCAGAGGCGACCGCCGATCTCGAGGACGAGGTTCTCGAGCGCGAGCAGGAGAACGCCGTCGAGACGGCGCTCCGCAAGCTGCCTGAGCTCGAGGCTGAGGTCATCCGCGGCCGCTTCGGCACCGGTGGCCGCCCCGCGAAGTCGATCCGTGACGTTGCGCGCGACTTGGGCGTGACCCAGAAGAACGCGCAGAAGCTCGAGCAGTCGGCACTCCGCCGGCTCGCCTCGGACGGCGCGCTCGGTGGCTTCCGCAACGCCGCCTAAGAGCTCCAAAAGATGGCTGGACCGTTGAACGCGAGGGCATTTGTCCTCGCGTTCTTCGTTCTGGGGCTCGTGCTCGAGTCGGCGCCGGCACTAGGTGCCGATGAAGGCCGAGCAGTCACCGACCTTTCGATCATCCGCCTTGCCCGTGACGGGGATCTGGTCGTTCAGGCGACGAGCACGGATCCGGACTGCGTCGTAGATCGGAAGATCTATAAGGACGGCGGAACCGAAATTTCCGGTCTGAGAAGGAAGACCGGCATCGGCCGTATCCGGAACGAGTATTGGAGGGGAGGAGACGGCAGCCCACGGGCCAACAAGCTGGTCTTGAACCCGACGGATGCGTGCGCAGGCGCCACAGCAAGAATTGAGCACAACGAGATCGCCACGACACTCGAACTCGTGTACCTCGAGGCCACAGAGGACAGAGGTGCCGGAATCGGCGGCTTTCTGAGATCCGAGGAGCCTCGATGCGTCAGGCGGGTGTTGATCTTTGTCACGCCCTTGGACGGAGGGGCAGTCGGGGCATTCGGCGTGACTGACCGTGACGGCTACTTCGAGGACAGATGGGGGAGCGGAGGGCCGCCACCGGAGCGCTATCAAGCACGCGTCGACGCGATCGATTTGAAGGTGCTCGACCCGGAGTTTGATCAGAAGGGAAACATCAAGGTCAGCCCTTGCATCGGCACGACGTCTCAGATCCTCACCGTCAACGAGAGATGAAGCGCTCGCCAGCGCCGTAGCCCGACGCTACTGCTCGCGCTCGAACGCCCCGACGTCGCAGGAAGTGCCCTGCGGGCGGATGGTCCCGCGCTGGTCGATCGGCAGGCAGTTCGGGCCGTAGGCGCTGTCCACGGCGGGGCTGTTCGCCGGCAGGCCCATGGTCTGGGTCTCTCCGCCGCGGTCATCGAGGGCGCTCAGCTTCGGATTGAAGTCTCCGACGTCGTTCGGCTCGTTGAAGCCGCAGGTCATCCCGCGCTCAAGATTGCCCTGCAAGGAGGCAAGCCCCGACGAACAGCCTTCCACGCCAGTGTCGGCCTCGTTGTTCGCGACGATCGTGTTCTTGGCGGTGGGGATGCCTCCGGAGAGCCCGAAATTGATGCCGCCTCCGGTCGCCACGTCGCCTTCGGCGACGTTGCCGGCGATCGTCGAGTTCGAAATCGCCTGGGGAGTCTGTGCTCCCGAGCTGGCGAGCGGCGCGAGGTGTAGCCCGCCTCCTTGCGCGTGGTCGCCGGGCGCCCGGACGAGGTTGTTCGCGACCGTACTGTTCTCGAGGATGAAGGAGGAGCTCGACAGCGCACCGTTCGCAATGGGCGCGAAGTAGACGGCGCCGCCGGAGGGGGAGTTGCTCGGTCCTTCAACCTTGTTGCCAGAGAGGGTGCTCTGGGTGATCATGAGGTCAATGGCGCCGGCGCCACCCGTGTTGATGACGGGCTCGAAGTAGACCCCGCCACCGTAGGCACCCAACCCCTTGGCGGAATTGCCCGCGATAGTCGAGCGGTCGATGAAGAGGCCGGCCGCCTCGTCGACGGCGCTGAAGTAGATCGCCCCGCCGTACGTGGCCTCGCCATTGCTCGTCACCTTGTTCTTCGCGATCGTGCTCTGGCTCACGTTGATCACCGAGCCATTCGTAGCGATTCCACCGCCGAAGGCCTGGTCTTCGGCGGCCTTCGCCCGGTTGCGGGTGATCTCGGACTCCACCAGGGTCAGCGGCCCTTGGGTCTCGATCCCGCCCCCGGATTGGCTTGCGCGGTTCTTCGTAACGAGAACATGATCGAGCGTGAGGTCGCCGTCGTTCGAGATACCCGCTCCGTCCTCGGCCTTGCCACCGGTGACGGTCAGCTTGGTGAACTTGGCGGGGGAAACCCCGGCGATGACGTTGAAAACGCGACTGCTCTTTTGTCCGTCGATGACCGTCTTCTTGGCCCCGGCACCCTTGACCTCGATCGCGGTCGCTACCTCTAACGGGCCGCTCGTGAGCCGGTACTCGCCCTTTGGCACGGCAACCGTGTCGCCCGCCTGCGCGTCGGCGATCGCCTTTCGAAGCGAGCCCTTACCCGAGTCCTTCTCGTTCTTGACCTGGATCGTCCCGGCGAAGGCCGTGGCCGAGGCCATGAGCACAGCGGCGATTGCGATCCCCACCACAAATAAATTTCTTACCCCCTGTCCTCCCATCACAGCCAGGATAAGCCTCACCAGGGAGTTGGTCAAGGGAACGAAAAAGGGCGCCCCGAAGGACGCCCTTTCGTACGGTCCGGAGCCGGCGCTACTTCTTTGCGCCAAGCCCCACGCGCGCAGCCACCGAGCGGCCAGCCTTGTAGGCGGCGTCTCCCGTGGCCTTCGCAGCGTTGCCGACGTTCGACGTGGCCTTGCCGGCCTCGGTGCGAGCGCGATCGAGGTTCTCGCGCGCCTCGGTTACGAGACGGGTCGCGGCGCCCTTGCGGCCGGCGTCCTTCGACTCTTCACGCTTCTCGTTGCGCTCACGCGTCGCAGCGGCCTTCTTGCCGGCGGCCGAGCGGTCTGCTTGTGTCTGGGTAGGCATTGAGTACTCCTTCGGTTGCGGGTTCAGGAAGAGTTCGCGGTGCGAACCCCTCACTACTCGTCTGCCCGTGTCACAACGAGCTAACCGGATAAGTCGCGTGCGAAGTGTGACGAACGCACGTTCGCCTCTGTGCTACTGCTCGAACTCGAAAGCTCCGATGTCGCAGAAGGCGCCTTGGGGTCGGTCGACTCCGCGCTGATCGGTCGAGAGGCAGTTTCCGCTCAATCCCTGATCCACCGCCGGGCTCTCCTCCGGGAGCGCCATGGTCTGGGTGGGCCCGCCGTTGTTCCGAAGCGTGCCGAGCTTCGGGTTCGCAGGTCCGACGTCGTTTGGATCGTTAAAGGTGCAGCTGATGCCCCGTTCGAGGTTCCCTTCGAGCGAATCCATCGGCCCGGCACAGTTGTCGGTCATTTTTGCCGTGTTGTCTGCAACGATCGAGTTGGCGGCCGTCGCGATGCCGCCGACGGATCCGCTGTTGATGCCACCGCCGTCCGATCCCGGCCCGGCGGCCTCGTTGCCCGCGATGGTCGAGTTCGAGATCGTCTGCGGCGTTGAAGCACCAGCGGACGCAACCGGGTGGAGAAAGAGACCCCCGCCGAGGGCGCCGGAATCACCGCTCGCGAGGTTGCCGGCCACCGTGCTGTTCTCGAGCGAGAATGCCGAGGTTGTCCCCGAGCCGGTCGCGAGCGCCTCGAAGTAGAGGCCGCCACCAAAGCCCGCCTCGTCCCCGCCGAGGGCCAAGTTGTTCGAAACCGTGCTCTCAACAACTCGAAACGAGTCGCTAACCCCGCCGGCGATGGTCGGCTGGAGATAGATGCCGCCGCCGTAAGCGCTGAGGTCGCCCGAAGCCGTGTTGCCGGAGATCGTTGTCTTGTCCAGGATGAGTCCTGACATGTGGTCGGGCGCGGTGAAGTAGATAGCCCCACCGAACGCAGCGTCCTCCGTCGCGCGCACTTTGTTTCGCGTGAGTGAGCTTCGAGTCAACTCGATCACTCCGAAGGGCGTCGATGACGACGCGATCGCACCGCCATAGCCGCGCTGCTCCTTGGCCACCACCTTGTTGCGCGTGATCTGGCTGCGGATGACCTCTAGGTCCCCTTCATTTTCGATGCCCCCGCCGGAGTCGCTGGCTCGGTTCTTCGTCACGAGTACATCGTCGAGAGTCAAACCACCGAGGTTGAAGATCCCGGCTCCCTCGTCCGCCTTGCCCCGAATCACCGCAAGCTGTGAGATCTCGACCGGGAATGCGGTGACTGTCACGTCAAAGACGCGGCTGTCCTTTCGCGCGTCGATAACCGTCTTCGAGCTGCCCGCGCCGTCGACTTCGATGTCCGTCGCGATGACGAGCGAGCCGCTCTTCAGCTCGTAGGTTCCCTTGGGGACCACGACCCGATCGCCATCGGCCGACTCCGCGATCGTCTGACGGAGAGACCCGGGGCCGGAATCCTTCTGGTTCTTCACCTTGAGCGTGTCCGCGCCGGCGGGCGATGCGAGCCCGAAGACGGCCAATGCGGCGATGGCGAAAACGGCGCCTCTTGAGGCCCAACCCTCTGAATCCCCGATGTGCCCACGATAGACCCGCGCCGAATGCAGGTCAAGCCTTGGCGATCTCCGCCACCAGCTCATACGAGCGCAAACGGTCCTTGTGGTCGTAGACCATCGTGGTGATCATCAGCTCGTCGGCCTTGGTCTCCTCGGCGAGCTCCTCCAAGCGCCGGCGCACAGTCTCCGGGCTGCCGACAATCGCCGAGCCCGAAAGGTCGGCGATCTTCGCCTCGTCCTTGGCTGAGAACTCATACGCGGCGGCCTCTTCATTCGAAGGCATGCGCGACGGCGTGCCCGAGCGAAGCCGCGCCATCGAGAGTCGCGCCGGGCGCGAGAGGTAGCGCGCGGTCTCGTCGTCGTCGGCGCAGATGACGGCGACGGCGACCATCGCCTCCGGCTTCTCCAGGCGATCGGAGGGCTGGAACGTCTTGCGGTAGAGCTCGAGCGCCGGCAGCGTGTTCCGGGCCATGAAGTGATGGGCGAAGGAGAACGGCCAGCCGAGCATGCCCGCCACCTGGGCTGAGTAGCCCGACGAGCCGAGGAGCCAGATCTCCGGCTTGTTGCCCGCGCCGGGGACTGCGGTGATCGAGCCGTAGGGGTGGCCCTCGGGGAACTCGCCCTCGAAGAAGCCGACTAGCTCGCCGAGCGTCTGCGGGAAGTCGTCGTCGGAGAGCGGGTTCGCGTCGCGGCGGAGCGCCATCGCTGTCATCCCGTCGGTGCCGGGCGCACGTCCGATCCCCAGGTCGATCCTCCCCGGGTGAAGCGCGTCGAGCATCCCGAACTGCTCGGCGACGACGAGCGGCGCGTGGTTCGGCAGCATGACCCCGCCCGATCCGACCCGCATCGTCTCGGTGGCCGAGGCGATCTCGGCGATGAGCACAGCGGGCGCCGAGCTCGCGATCCCGGGCATGTTGTGGTGCTCGGCCACCCAATAGCGGTGAAAGCCGAGGCGTTCCACCTGCTGCGCGAGCTCCAGTGAGTTGCGGAGCGCCTCGGCGGGCGTCGAGCCGTCGGCGACCGTCGCGAGATCGAGGACGGAGAGCTTGGGGAGGGCTGACATGGGTATCGAGTGTGCCAAGCGATGTTCGTCTTCTTCTCAAACCGGCTCGGCTGCATGGGCTCGCTTGTGCTCTCGGTCGGCGTGACCCTGGTCCTGCTGCTCCTCTTCGGCGTCTTCGACTCGAACTGACCCCTAAGCGCCCACTCGGTGTGGGAGAATGGGCTCGTGAGGCGGCTACTTGGGATTGGGATCTGCGCGCTGGTTGTGCTCGGCACGGTGCTGGGGCCCGCCACCGCTTCGGCTGCCAAGGCCGAGGCAAAGGTCGTCATCGACCAATACACGCCCCCTCCGCTCCTCGGGTCCTGGGACGGCCACGTCAAGTCGGAACGGAAGGCCTGCGAGAAGGAAAGGCAGGTCATCGTCTACCGCCGAGAAGGTAAGGAAAACGTCGAGATCGGCTCGGAAAACACCTACCGCAACGGCAACAAGTGGCTCTGGACCGTCGTTACGGGGGATGAAACCGAGGGCAAGTACTTCGCGATCGCACCACCGACTCCGAAATGCAAGTACTCGGAATCGAAGCTGTTCGACCTCCCGGACGACAACCCGCCACCGAGACCGTTCTGACGCCGCGTCAGGCTCGCCGCCCCGTTTGCGACCCTTAGTCGCGTGACGGATCAGCTCCCACTCGACGGCACGGGCCTCCCCGAACCCTCGCTCGACCCCGAGCTGCCCGGCCCCTTCCCCGTCGGCCGCTACGCCGACGGCCTGAAGGAATTCTTCCGCGAGCGGCCGAAGGTGCTGGTGACCGGCGAGCTCACCGGCTTCAAGCGCTCGCGCGTTCAGGCGTTCTTCGAGCTCCGCGACTCCGAGGGGGCGCTGCCGTGCTCGATCTGGAACACGGACCTCGACAAGCTCGGGCTCGACCCAAAGCTCCTGGCCGACGGTGCCGAGGTCGTGATCGGCGGCGGCCTCGACTACTACCCGGGCTCTCAGAACGCATCACCCTCGTTCAACTTCCGCGCGACCCACATGCGCCTCGCCGGCGACGGCGACCTGCTCGCGCGCCTGGCCGCTCTCCGCGAGGAGCTCAAGCGCGACGGCCTGTTCGAGCCGCAGAAGCAGCTCGCCCGCCCAATGCTGCCGAAGACGATCGGCGTCGTAACCGCCCGCGGAAGCGCCGCGTGCCAGGACCTCCTGGCCGGGCTCGAGCGGCGCGGATGGCGCGGGACGATCGTGTGGGCGGACGCACCGGTGCAGGACCGCCGCGCAGCGCCTCGGATCGCGTCGGCGCTGCGCGGACTCGCCGAGCTCGAGCAGGTCGAGGTCGCGGTCGTGTGCCGTGGCGGCGGCTCGCTCGCCGACCTGTGGGCATTCTGCGACGAGAACCTGTGCCGCACGGTCGCGCTCCTGCGGCTGCCGGTGATCTCAGCGGTTGGCCACGAGGTTGACCGCACGCTGATCGACGACGTCTCGGCCGTCGCCTGCTCGACGCCCACCCACGCGGCCGAGGAGCTGGTGCGGGTGGACGTGCGCGCGGCGCGGGTGGAGCTCGGCGTGCGAGCGGGGCGGGCCCAGCGGGCGGGCAGCGCGGCGATCCGCGCGCGAGGCAAGCGCCTGGGCGAGCTTGCGACCGGGCCGGCGCGGACCGTCAGGGCCGAGCGCGTCCGGCTTCACCAGAAGCTCCGCGAGGTCCGCGCAGCGGCAACCCGCGGCCTGGCAACCCGCAACGAACGGGCAATGCGCCACGCGCTCGTCATCTCGCGCAAGGGCTCGACGGGCGCGAAGCCGACCGAGGCGCTCGCGAGCCTCGCCGCATCCGAGGCCGCGATCCGCGGCCACGATCCCCAGCGCGTGCTGGAGCGCGGGTACGCGCGGGTGGAGTCGCTCGATGGCGACGCGGTGACCCTGGCGCGCAGCGCGCTCGAGGCGAAGGATGTTCGGGTTAGGTTCGAAGACGGCTCAGTGCGCGGCCGGATCGAGGAAGATGTCGACGATGAGTGAAGCGCCACAGACGGGGACGAACTCCCACACCTACGAATCCGCAGCGGCCCGCTTGGAGGAGATCATCGCCAGGCTCGACTCAGGCGAGGCGGAATTGCGCGAAACGCTCGCGCTCTGCGGCGAGGCGAAGGAGCTGATCGTCTTCTGCAGGGACGAATTGACGGAAGTTTCAGGCGCTCTTACCGAGCTCGGCTTGGACGAATTGGTGCAAGGTTTGGAGTCGCGGGAGGGCTAAACCGCTAGGGTTGGCCCCAGTTGATCAGGCAAAAGAGCCTGGTCTGTCGTGGTTTGCGGTCCCGTTCGCTCCTTTCGTTTCTAGCGCTTGGTCTTTCGGTCGCACAGCACGCGTTAGGAAAGGAACAGTTCGTATGGCTAACGGAACCGTTAAGTGGTTCAACGACGAGAAGGGCTTCGGCTTCATCTCGCCCGACGACGGCTCGAAGGATCTCTTCGTGCATCAGTCCGCCATCCAGAGTGAGGGCTTCCGCTCTCTCGAGGAAGGCGCCAAGGTCTCGTACGAGGCTGAGGAGTCGGAGAAGGGCCCCCGGGCGGCAAACGTCCAGGTCATCTAAGAACCGCTTCACCGTAAGCGTTCTTTAGAGCGGGGCTCGGCCGAAAGGCCGGGCCCCGTTTGCTTTTACGGGCTTGCGGGGTTGGCGGAGCCGGGAGTGAGCGAGGCGGTGAGGGCCCAGTCGGCAGCCGGGTTGTTGGTGTCACCGCCGTTTGGAATCCGAGCGAGCGCGCCGTCCCCTGAGCCGAAGTCCGCCGCGGTCGTGGCTGTGCCGCTCTCGAGGAGATTTACGGTCTGCGGGAAATCGGTGATCTGGGCCGCCGTGATCGAGCCCTCATAGGAAAGCGCGTCGAGAACCGTGCTGGTCGACGCGTCGATCAACGCGATCCCGTCGGGCGGCCCGTTCTGGATGAAGTCGCCGGTCCCATCGATCGTCGCCGTTCCCACAGGAACGCCCACGGCGGCGTTCCTGATCACGAGGTAGCCGCCGGCCGCGAGTGACGTGCCCGCGCCCGAGAGGGCAAAGCGCCTGTACTCGAGATTGTTGGAGCCGTTGACGAGCACGACCGCGAGCGTCGAGAGGCTTTTCGCTGAGCCCGTCGGGTTGTAGATCTCGATGTAGGACGTTCCGTCGGTTCCGACCTGGTCGTAGTCGACCTCGTTGATGACGAGGTTCGGCGGGTTGCAGGAATTCTCACCCTCGCCCTTGATCTCAAATGACCGCACGATCTGGTTGCCATCGAGCGTCGCGGTGATTTCGACGTTCCCGGTGGCGATGGTGTTGATCGGGACACTCGCCGTGCTCGCGCCGGTAGAAACAGTGACCTGTGCGGGAACGGTTGCCTTGGCTTCGTCCGAGCTCGAGAGCGAGATCGCGGTATCGACGGTTGCCGGGGTCGAGAGCCCGACTACGCCGGTCGCGTCCTGGGTGGTGTCAATGCAGTTCGGGACGGTGAAAGTAACGAGCACCGGAGCACCGACCGTGAGGTCGGCCGCCGAGCGAGGGGAGACCGCGCCTGTGGTGCCACTCGTGTCGGCGATCGCCGTGATCGAGCTGAAGACCGTGCCGTCGGCGTAGGCCGGGAGGGATGCGATCTGCTGGTCGACAACGAAGCCCTGCGCCATGTTCCAGTCGCCGTCCACCTGATGGCTCTGGATGCTTGCCGGGCCGACGCTCACAAGGACGTCGTTGAGATTGGCTGTCGGGCCGCCCGGTGGGAAGAGATCGCTGATCGCGACGCTGTGGGTGGTGGGGGTTATCGAGCCTGTGACGGTCAGGGAGGTCACCGTAAGGAGGTCAGCCGAGGTCACGATGCCGGACACGTCGACGACCGAGCCCACGCTGATCGGCGGGATCGGGGTCAAGCCTGAGAGGTCGAGCTCAATCGCCGAGTTGGCGACGCCTTCCCAGACCGGATCGGTCGGCTGGTGCGCCACCCGGGCCTTGTCCCCGCCGACCGAGGTGATCGCGACGCCAGCGGCAATGATCCCGCGGTTTGCGGGGACACTGCCGTTGTTGATGTCGTAGAGAGTCGCTGGACAGAAGGCGCCGCCAGGATTTGGGTCCAGCGGGCACTGGTCGACCTCGTCGCTGATCCCGTCGCCGTCTGAGTCGACGTCGGAGTCCTCGATCGTGCCGGTGGCCTCGTCGTCGCCGAGCTTCGCGTTCTTTGGCTTGGTGATGACGACCCGGAAGCTCTCGTCCAACTCGACGATGTGATCCTCCAGGATCTTGATGTTGAAGTCGGTTTCCTTCTTCCCCTTGCCGATCTTCGCGGTTCCCGAGGCAAAGTCGTAGTCCTCCCCTTCGGCGGCCGCGTTGGGGCCAGGGGCACTGGGGAGATCCTTGGTCGCATATTTGACCGTGACCCTCTTCTTGGCCTTCTTCGAGAGGGTCACGGGGAAGGTCATGTCCGCGGGGCTGCTGCTGGGCTCGGCAAGCGGATCGGGTGTGCCCACGGACACCTTGATGGCGGCGCTGGCGCTGCTCGGCGCGACCACGAGAACAATGCTCGCGATTGCCAAGAGTGTCCCCGCCGACCTCCGCATCGACTGGAAACTTAAGTCCAAGCGGCGGCACTGTCAAGCGGAAGTTTGCTTTTACGCGGCCCTGGCATCCCCCGGCTGAGAGACCCGCGAGCTTTCTAAAGCCTGGGCCGGCAGTTTCGATATCGGCTCGCGCTGAGCCCAGAGCTCGTTAGCGGCGGCTTTCAAGGCCTCTCTGAACTCTGTCCTGGCCTCCACGTAGTCCCTCTCGATCTCAGCTGTCCCGCGAACCCTTTCGGCGAAGGGGCGCCAGATCTGATTGACCTCCAGGGACTCGAGGTCAACCGTCGCACTCGCGACGATGCCTGGACCGGCCCAGATCAGACCGTCCTGCCTCAGAATGAGCTGGCTCAGAACCGTCTGAAACTCCGTGGGTGTCGATTCGGCCGATCCGTTCTCGTGAAGCATCCACAAAGGCGCGACGCGCAGCACACGCAGGCGCGCGCGCATCTTCGCCAGCGAGTCCTCAAGGCGGTCTAAGTCCAGACCCGTAGCCCTGAGGCGCGCCACGCCGACCGTGCGAATCTTGCCGGTGGTCGTCCACTCAGCGAAGCCCTCGGCGACCAACAGCTGAGCCGCCTCGAGGAAGGCCGGACGGCTCACGCCCGCATCCAGCCGCTTCGCCAGTTCTTTGGTTCGGAACTTCCGAGTCGGCTCGGAATGAAGGAGGCCGACAAGCTCGGTGGCAAGTAAGAACTCCTCAGGCGGGTCCAGCGCGACTCGTCTGGCCTCTTCCCAGGGCTTACGCAGACGTCGCCGCTCTTGGCGCATCATGCCCTCCTTCTCGAACGCATCCCTGGCGTCCTTCAGCTCGGCGGCGAGCGTTTCGACGCTCTCGTTGAGCCGCGACAGCTCCTCACGTTGGTCCAGCGGCAGGCTGTTCTTGAGACGGTTCCAATCGTCCCCGCCGCGGCGAGCCATGCGGTAGAGCGCCTTGGGTGTCCCAATCCAAGTAGTGACTGTCATGCGTCCCGCCTTTCCCGGAGCGCGCGGGGGAGTGCGCCCCAACGCTTCCGTGGGTCTTTGTCTACCGTTTTAGTAGGAAAGGACCCTAGCAAAGGCTACTCGCGCGGCCCGCGTCCACGTGAGAGGATCGGCGCGTGGCAGATGAATCGGTCGCGGACCAACTCCGCAAGCTCGGTGTGAAGGGTGTCCTCGTGCAAATGGCCGAGCGTGGCCAGATCCTCGCCCTCAAGTGCGAGATGCCGCAGTGCTACCACCACAAGGGACGCGGCGCGTTCGATCCGGTCGCGACGCAGCGCACTAAGTGGGCGCCCTCGCGCGACCACTACCCGATCCTCAAGTCGGCCGGCGGGAAGCTCGTCCCCGAGAACGTTCGACTGTCCCACACGGAGTGCAATCAGCGGGATCACCTCCGGCGGAAGCAGATCGGCACGCTGCTCGCGAAAGACAAGTCCCTCGCCGAGATCGCCGAGACCCTGAACCGCAAGGATGTCCCCCCGGCTCACGGCACGAACCGCTGGACGGCCGCCATGGTGCGCAAGGCCTACGTGTCCTAGTCCGGGTTCGGCGCTGCGTGCCGCTTCGCGCGACATGCAGAAGCATCCGTGCTGCCGGAATCGATGCGTCGCACCTAAATCCATTTCGAAGGTCCGTGCCCGAGGTGCGGCGCCTCGCTCAGTGAAGGAGACGCCGAGACTGTAGGTATGTGGGACTGAGGTCCCAGGTACCGCTTGCCTCAAGGTGGCTGGGCGGGCAAGACAAAGCTATCCCGATTGGACGCTTTCAGGCTCTCCGCTGCTGTCCCCTTGATCAAGAGCCTCTTCCAGAGTTTGCTGCGTCACTGAGAAGGGGCCCCTTTCGCTGATTGAGAGGTGTGTAGATGTGTGATCCAGTCTCACATCGATCAATTGCGGGGTAGGCTCGCCGCCTTGCTCGCTGGCGAGGTAAAACTGAATTGAACCGCGGATCTGAATGTCCTCGAAGCGCCAAAACTGGTTCTGCGCTAGCTCATCGGTTCGCAGAAGAGCGTCGATTTCGAGCCGGCATCTGGAGTTGATCGTCCAGACTTCGCGTTCCTCGTCGCGGTAGAGACGAGACCCGATCACTGGCCCAAGATCAACCGCCTTGACGTCGGCGATCACGTTGGCGTGGGCCGCGCTATTGGAAAGGATCAGGCGATTGAATTCTGGCGACTCTCTAACACCCTCACGCACCATTCGGGTTACTGCATCCCCATAGCTCGAGAGATCGAGCGTGGCGTCGTCAACTGGATCACCTAGGAGGCGGAGGAAGGAGCCGATGCCGTCGTAGTACCTAAGCGCCTGCGCGTCGTCCGGAAGCTCCACTCGGAGCTCGGGACGAAGTGCGCCCTCGCGGCTGAAGTCGGTTTTGTCCGCGGTGATGAGGTGACCCTCTTCTGACCGCTCGGAATGATCGCGCAGGACCGACAGCCAGATAGCGGCATCTCGTCCACCCTTTCCCGAACCGCTCGTGACTCTCCGCGCTGGCGGAGTCCCGTTCACTTCCCGAAGCAATGCCTCCACAGCGTCGTCGGGATCGAGAGGGAGGATCGTCGCCAACTCTTTGAGCCGAGCACGCCAAGTGGCGACCTGGTCGGCTGGCCAGGGGTTCGGTTCGGCGTAAACGTCGAAGCGTTCTCCGAAGACACGTTCAAGGTCTGCGGACGCGGCTTCAAAATCGCTCACGGCCTTCTCGAGACCGCGCGCATAATGAGCGGCCGCCTCTTCTGCGGCGACTTGCGGGATCAGGATGTCCTGGTTGATCTGCGCAGCGACGATGGATAGCGCCAGTCGGTCAGATTCGGCGAACGACCGCCAGCCCCACAAGACGTTCGCATCGAGGTAGATCGCCACGCGAGAATTCTGCCGGTTCTGTTGCGCCGATGCGCAGGAGGCTCGAGTTTGCCGGGGCCGAGGCAAGCCGTCAAAAGTTCTTGTCCGGAAACTTCTCAAGGACAGGCCACGGATCCGCATGTCGCTGTTGTGGTACTTGCTACTCGATTTCCACGCGGTAGGACTAGTGCCTTGGGTCATCCCACAGAGCCCAGGCCTGACAGGACTCGCCATCTGATCGCGTCGCTGTGCATGGCCGTCGTTCGATTGCGTGTTCGTTGTACGCCATGTCCTCAATGGGCACGCTGTATGTAACTACTCCGAGATCGACGGTACGAACGGGCTCGGATCGAATAGACCTGTGTGGAAGACGCCCTCGTCGATTACGACCCCAAACATGGCGATGATCAAGACATGGCCGAGCTATTAGTCGCCCCCTACCTGCCGAATCCTGGCATGACCGTCGTCGGATCGTGGCAACTCATGCCGTTTGGCTCGATAGGCGACGCCGATGGCATCCCGGTTGAATTACGCCGGGCCGTTTGCCGTCTGGTCGATGCGTACCAAGTTGACGATATAGCAGGCCTGGGTGCAATTGCGTTCCCGGCGGATGCGCAAGTCGGCGTCCCGCTTGCCAAAGACACCATTCGCCCCTTGGCGCGGGCTCTTCTGGCCGGGGTTATCGCAGACAACCCTCCGATGTGCGTTCGCGAGGAGGACGCTCCAGCGAACGCCGGGCACATGGTGGCGACGGCCGAGAACGCAGCGGTGTGGGGCCACCCCTTGCTCGACGGCGACTCGTATGCGACTGAGACCGGGGTGCTGGCCCGCGTCGCCGATCTCCGCCATTCGCGCCCCGACGAACCGCTGCCGAAGATTCACCCGCCAATCGAGTTACCGAAGCCCCTGTTCGGTCATTTCGACGCTGAGGTTGCGGACGCGACCCACCGGCTTCTCACTGGGCGCAACACGATGGCCCGGCGGCTGTCACGCGCTCTCGATTGGTACGCGGTCACCCTGAGCAATGCAGAGGCTGTAACCGTCGACGTACGTATTGGGGCGGCGCGAACCGCACTAGAGGTCTTGACCGGCTCTGGCGATGAGACTAAGAAGCTGGTCCGACACTACGGCATGATGGTCGGGACCGAGGAAGCTCCTAAGACAACCTTCGATGATGTCCCTGGCTTCAAGGGTCCGGTTCAGCTCACGCCTGACGAATTGTGGATGGCGCGGCTCTGCGAGTTGCGCAACGCCATCGTGCATGGCGACGAGATCGACGACGAGCTGTGGCATCACGACGGCCACCATCAACTCGACCAGGTTCACGACCGCTTGATCATGGCCCTTAAGGTCCAAGTCGCCGACGCATCCGACGATGGCTTACTGCGATTGCGTCTTGGGGATCGTGTCTTCCCGCGTTTGGATGAGCGACCTGTTGAAGTGGCTCGGAGGGAGGAAGAGGGCATCGATAGCACTCAGGATCGCGCCGATGACTGAGCGAAATACGCCGCTACCTCGGATAGATCGCATCTACGCGCAGCCGGGGCCTGACGGCATCGTCCTCTATGCCGGCGACTTGGAGGTTCAAACGAACGCGGGGCTCCACCGGGCCAACGGTCAGATTGAGTTGCATCTATTCCCGAAACCTTGGTTCGGGGCCCACTTCAAGGGACCGTTCCGCGACCTAGGGCCGATCAGCCTTTCCTCAGATCGAAGAACGGTGGCTATCCCCGCGAATGCGTCACTCGAACCGCCCCCCGAAACCACCCTTACATCTGGGACCTTGGATGGCAGTTGGGCGGAGATACGCGAGTCCATCGGCGTCATCACAGCGGGCAACCTCGCCGCCGCCGAGCGTTTCGTCATTCACTTCGCGGGTGCGTTGCGACCCAGGTTTCGCTCTCTACAACTCGTGGAGGGAGGCCATCAGGGTCGGATTGAGTTCGCCTTGCCAGGATGGCAGCTCACCCTTGTCTCAGTCGATCACGGCGACGAGGAAGACTTTGACGGGATGATCGAGGCTCGGCCCACCGGAGGGAGCGCCGTTGACGAAGACATCGGAAGGCTTCGCTCGCGGCTGTTTGCCGTCCTTGGGTTGGTCGCTGGCCGAGAAGTCGGTGTCGGTCCGATCTGCGGCATAGCCGCAGACAGCAAAGTGGCGTGGGTCGAGTGGGGCGCCCCGCGAAACCGAGTCGACCCCAGTGCCGTCCGTTGGTGCCCGCCGGACCTTGTGCCTGGAGCATTGCCTGCCATCGCGTCTGGCTACAGCGCAATCTGCGGAGATAACGCTCGCGAAACAATCGTCGAACGTGCCATCGAGATGTTGCTATCTGCCGACAGCGCGGAGGTGGTCGATGTTCGCATTCCCGTCGCAGGATCAGGATTAGAGCTCTTGAGCTGGGCAATCCTGCGCATCGAACTCGGGATGTCGAAGAAGAAGTTTAAGCTCCTGGACGCAGGCGAGGCATGCGCTCGGCTTTGTGATTGGGCGGAGATTCCGACCGCGGTGCCCGAGTCGCTTCCCCACTTGGCGGATCGCTTAGAGCGGTTAGGCAAATGCGATTGGGGTGGTCCGGAGATCGTGTTCAACGTTCGGAACAAATTGCTCCATCCCCCGAGCAGCCCCAAAGAGCCGCAGTGGCCAAACCCTGATGAGCTCGTTGACGCTTGGCAGCTTGCGACCTGGTACCTGCAGTTGTCGATCCTGCGCTTGCTCGGTTACAGAGGGGAGTATTGGTCCCGCCTTCGCCTCGGAAGGTATGGAGCCGACACTGAACCGGTGCCGTGGGCTGAGTGAAAATTGGGCGCAGAGGGCACAGCCGCAAACGGAGGTAGGCCCGAATCGGGCCGTTACCGTGTCGCAATGCCAGAAGTAGTTCAGTTGCGTGCATCGGACGGGCGACGGTACGTAGTTGAAACTGGCGTGATTGACGATCGCGCATTGCTGGGCTTCACGATGGGCCAGTGTCATGCAATGGCTCTAGCCCTGCGGGAAAAGACCGGAGGCCCAATCGTCGGACTAGTTGAGAAGGCATCCCCCTTCGATCACCTTTTAACGCGAAGCGACGATGGTCGACTCATCGACATCGGCGGGGCGCGCTCACCCGACCTCATCTCTTCAGGCGGTCAGCTGACCGAGGTCGATGTCGACACAGTCCGCGCGCTGACGACGGATCACGGCTGGGAAGTGCCGCAATTGGACATCGCACGCCTTTTTGTTTCAGCCGTGCTCGAGGGCGTCCAACAAGGTCGGCAGCATCGCCAGCCGACCTGCTTCACCCACGATTTCTCCCTTGGCGACATTCTCGACATCCACATCGAGTGGTCGATCTTCGATACGGGCGAACGCCTCACCGCATTTGGCCGTCGTCCGGACGACCCTCTTGGAACCTGGGTTAGGTGTGCGACCCAAGCGATTAAGCCTGACGCATTGGGAAACCGCATCATCGAGTTCACACCTGAGGTTTTTGCCGCGCATGCCAAGCGCTTTGAGATCCACATCCGCGAGCTGGATACGGCCATCGAAACACATTTTCTGGCTGCACTGAATCCTCAGCAGCCTCTCAAACCTCCCTCCTGATCAGACGTCGGGGCGGTTCCGGACGAGCCTTCTGTTGGCTGCGGTCAAAATACGAGTCCCAATCGGATCGTCAAGGGCGGCCCCTCCTTCGTAAACGCAGCTTGCTGTCGCCTCACGAGTCGGCGGGCTTAAGCCACCACTGGGGCTCCTCGAAGGACTGGAGATGGCTGTACATCGCGGCTTGATCTGGGCGGACCGGAGGAATCGAGAAGAGCTCAAAGGTTCGACCCCCCTCCCCGGCCATCAGGGGGGCTATGAGCTCGTAGGCGTCCGATGTGATCTCTTCCGTAGGTCTGCTGATGCGTCGCGCCAAGATCCAAGCGGCCACGTCTGCAAGTTGCACGCTTATGTCGTCGTGGGACGAAACCCATCGGATGTCGTCGAACAGCATTTGGGGACGCACCCCGTCCCCATCGGGATGACGAACGCGAGCTAGAAGGGGATGGACCGGCTCGCGCCATGATTCAGGGAACCTGAAAGCGAACCGATCGTCACCACCAAAGGTGGGCAGGAGCGCCGAGTCCGAGTAACGCATCGTCGGGGCGGTTTCTTGATCCACCCGGACGACCATGGTCGACATCTCCGTCTCCCACTCATCTCCAGCGAAGAATCCGAACAGGCGCTGAGCGATTTGGGCAAGCACTAGCGGAAGGCAGGCGGCAAGCAGGTACTCGTGATCGCGCAGACTGCGGCTATCCAGCAGCTGGAGCAGGGCCTGGCGGCGCCGGCCCCCCTCCTCGGACCTTGCCGATGTCTTCCCGGCGCGACATCTCTGGCGTCGTCGGTGAAGTTGGACTGCCTCCGGCGACCCGAGGAGCCCTGAGTCGGTGACTATGGCAGCGAGCCTCACGTCCCCCCGATCCGCGAGCATCTGACAGACCTCAAGCCTGTGCTCCGCACGGAGCTCCTTCGCGTGAAGTTCACCGAGGTCATCGGCTAAATCCCATCGGACGAGTGCATCGTCGGTCCACGCTTCGATCTCCGCCATCGCGTGCTCTGGTGCGGCGGCCGCAGCGACCACCGTCGCATGGAATGCGGGAAACGTTTCGAACTTGCCGCTCGTGTCAACTCCAATTCGCATCAGGCAAGTACCAGTTTGGCGAGCCGCGCACCACCCGGCACGGCGCGGAGTTGCCCGGCGCCTCGCGATGCGCGGGGGGATGGTTCTGGTACCTCCCTGATACCTCGCGCCGGCCGGGTCGAGGCCAACCAACTAAAGAAGCTATAGCGGGGGCAGGATTTGAACCTGCGACCTCCGGGTTATGGAGCCGGGAACCCCGCGCTTTAGCGGCGCCTGCGCCCGCGACTGGACGATCGGCTCGACGACCGGTTGGACGGCGACCCGTTGCGGGACGACATCGCGTAACCGGCCTCGGCGAATTCGCGCCTGAGCTGGAGCTTGTCGGCGATCATGCCGACGTCCTTCGCCTCTTCATGCCTGACGAGCGTGACCCCTACGCCACCGCGACCCGCGCGGGCGGTGCGCCCGATGCGGTGCTGATAGGCGTCGCAGTCGCCCGGGGGATCGAAGTTGATGACGTGGCTGATGTCGTCGACGTCGATGCCTCGCGCGGCGACGTCAGTCGCGACCAAGGCGTCGACCTTGCCCGAGTCGAACTGGGCGAGCGCTCGCTCGCGCTGGTTCTGGGACTTGTTCCCGTGCATGGCGACGGCCTTGATCCCAGCCGAGCCGAGCCTCTTGACGAGGCGGTCGGCGCTGCGCTTGGTGCGGACGAAGATCAGCGCTAGATCGCGGTCGGCGCGGAGCTCCTCGACGAGAGCGTCGAAGCGCTTCTCGTGAGTGACGCCGACGAAGCGGTGCTCGACCTGGACGTTGCTCTTGGGAGCCACGTGCTCGTGCCGCACTGGATTGTCCGTGTACCTCTTGGCGATGCGATTGACCTCGCCGTCGAGCGTCGCCGAGAACAGCATCGTCTGGCGGTCTTTCGGAGTCGCGTTGATGATGCGCTCAACGTCGGGGCGGAAGCCCATGTCAAGCATGCGGTCGGCCTCGTCGAGGACGAGGATCTTTGTGCTCTTGAGCGTGACGGCGCCGCGCTCCATGAGATCGAGCAGGCGTCCGGGGGTGGCCACGAGGATCTGCGCGCGGCGGGCAAGCTTCGCCTGCTTTTGAATGCCGGCGCCGCCGTAGACAGTCGCGACCGAGAGGTTGCGCACTGAGGCGATCGGCCTGAGATCATCAGCGATCTGAAGCGCGAGCTCGCGGGTGGGGGCGACGATTAGCGCCGAGCCGGGAGGTGCTTTCAGGCCCAGCTGCTCGACTATCGGAGCGGAGAAGGCAAGCGTCTTGCCTGATCCGGTGGGTGACTTGACGAGGACGTCGCGGCCGGCGAGAGCGTCGCCGATCACGAGCGTCTGAACTGCAAACGGTTCTGTGATGCCTCGTTTGGCGAGGGCATTGCGGACGGGCGTGGACACGCCAAGATCCGCGAAGGACTGGTTAGACATATAGGTGCTTTCTTTATCGCAACCCGTAGGGCCGCGGTGTGATTCGGGAGAGTTCGACCTGTGACCCGAACCGCACTTCGTTGTGCACCGGAACTGAGCGAAACCTCGCGGGTGAGACTCACCCGCACGGGAGAAGCGTAGCTGTATGCCCGCGAAAATGCGCTTACCGGCGGAATCGCTCCATCGTCACCTAGACGAGATCGACGCGACTCTGGCCCGCGGACCCTGAGCGAAGAAGCCCTTTCCCGGAAAGGACCTTAGGAGCCCAAAAATGCATCTGACCCTCCAAACCTCGGGACGCCTCACGCTTTGGCGCGCGGCGCCCGCACCAATGCGATGGTGATTCCGCGTCCCCGCAGACCGAAAGAGATACTCAGGAGCTCGTCACTCTCACCGGCTCGTCGTCGTTTTGTCTTCCCGGCTGCGCCCGATTCGCGCAACACGCGGATCGCCTTTCGAGTGCGCTCGAGGATGCCCTCGAGAGATTCGATCTCGCTGTCGGACAAATCCTGTCCTGGCTTGTAATCACCGTAGACGACGTCGATGCCGCCTAGAACGCGCCACATGTCATTCCACACATCCTCATCGCCCATATGGAATGCCAAAACCGGCTCGTAACTGCTTCTCAGAGAGGCTGACGCCTCCCAGGCCGTCCAGCCCTCTTTGGATTCGATTGCTTTCTTCAACCGCTGCCGCGTAAGGTGAAAATCCCGCATCGCTAGGCGAGCCGCGGTGCGTAGCTCTTGACGTTCTTTGCGGCGTACTCGGAGCTCTTCGAACAGGAAGCTCATCGTCACGCCCACGACGACCCCGATGAAGCCGAAAATCGCTTCTTCCACGCGGAGGAGGCTACCGCTCGATGTCATGGCCCAGCCCTCCGGTCATGGGCCACAGCGGTCATGTGCAGCCTGAGTTGTGCGATCAGCCGCGCCGCTTCGGGGTGTGGTGCTTCCTTGCCAAAGCACCCACACTGCGTCAGCACATGGACCGTTCGCCAGATCGTGACGCGCCGGACGCGGCTGCGGACGCCCTGGCGGCCGTGTACGCGGTCGGAGCGCCGCCCCGACCGACGTACGGCCCGCGTCCTGCCGGCAGTAGCGGTGACTTGACCCTGTCAACCACGCTGTTATGCACAAGCCTGCCTCTGTCTCAGGAACCATCGGCCACGATAGAAGAACTGCGGGCCTAGCGGAACTGGATACCCCCCAACGTTACGCTCCCTCTGCGCCCAAACCATCGGAGAACTAATGGCCCCCGGAGAAATCAACCTTGAACAAACCTGGGTTATTGGAACCCGCATAGGTGACGACAGCGGGTTCGGCGAGGTGTTCGAGGCGACAAGCGGCGGCACGCGGGGTGCTGCGAAGTTCATCCCGAAAGCCCCTGGGGCGGAAAGGGAGCTTCTGTTCGTCAATCTGGACGGCGCCAAGAATGTGATCCCGATCCTCGACTCCGGTGAGACTGACGACGCTTGGGTGCTGGTCATGCCCCGCGCCGAAAAATCCCTGCGCGCCCACTTAAAGGCTTCCGGAGGCGCGCTCTCACTCACCGACGCCATCTCCGTCTTAGACGATGTCGCGGTTGCCCTCGACAGCCTCGCTGACCAAGTGGTTCACCGGGACGTGAAGCCAGAGAACATTTTGCTGCTTGACGACGCGTGGTGCCTCGCGGATTTCGGCATCTCGCGCTATGCAGAGGCGACCACCGGCGACGAGACTCGCAAGTTCATGATGACCCCGCCCTACGCGGCGCCCGAGCAGTGGCGCTACGAGCACGCAACAAGCGCGACTGACATTTACGCGTTGGGAGTCGTCGCATTCGAGCTCGTGAGTGGCGCTCGGCCGTTCTCTGGCCCCGACTTCCGAGACCAACATCTGCATTCGGAACCGAGTGCTTTGGAAGACGTTCCCATCCCCTTCGGTTCGCTGATCGAGGAGTGTTTATACAAGTCGGCGGGAGCGCGACCATCTGCGTCCGTCTTCCTAGATCGCCTCCGACGCGTGACCCCGCGGGAAGCTACGGGCGGTCTGGCGGCCCTCCATCAAGCGAATCAAGTGCAGGTATCTCAGAGAGCGGAATCCGAACGCAAAGCCTCCCTCGCCCAGACCGCTGCTGAGCGACGACAGGAATTGGTGGAGGCAGCGACCAAGTCGCTTGTCCGGATCTCTATTGACCTGAGAAAGGTGATCCTCGAGGCAGCGCCCACAGCCATCTCGACAGCCGGGCTCTACGACGACAGGCCTGAGTGGGAACTCACATTAGGTGAAGCACAGCTAGGTATTCACACTGTCGAGGCAAGCCCGCCAGGCGCCGTGTCGTCCTTCGATGTGATCTGCCACTCGATGATTTCCTTGAGGATGCCCTCCCACAGCCATGGATATGCGGGCAGGGGGCATTCTCTATGGTTCTGTGATGCTGTGAACGAGGGGGAGTTCGCCTGGTTCGAAACAGCTTTCATGCAGTCAGGGGTCGTTGGAGGCCGACCTCCCGTGACGCCCTTCGCGCAGGCCCCAGCTCAGGCGAATGCGGCCCTTGAGCCCGTCATGGGGACAATGCAGGTGGCGTGGCCGTTTACCCGCCTCAATCCCGGCGACGTTGAAGATTTCATTGATCGCTGGGGTGGCTGGCTCGGCAGCGCAGCGCAGGGTTCATTGAGCTATCCAATGCGCTTGCCTGAAGGGAATCCAAGCGGAAGTTGGCGAAGATAGGCAGCCCAAGATCAAGCGGCCCGCAGGTGCCGGCCGCGAACGAGCTTCGAGGCGATGAGCTCGGCCCAGTCCTCTTCGGAGAGGACAAACGGCTTCGTCTCCGCGAGCCAGCGATTGAGGACCTCGGCGAGGCCTGAGGGATCCTCCAGGTTCGGGAAGTGCGCGGCTCGCGGGAGGGTCTCCATGCGGGAGAGCGGGATGAGGGCGTGCGCCTCGATCCCGTGCTGAATCGGAATCGTGCGGTCCTTCTCGCCCCAGACGATCAGGGTCTCGATCGGCCCCAAGAGATACAGGCGATCGACCGCCGAGACCTTCTGGCCGTGGATGTCGATCACCGCGCGGAGCGACTGAAGGAACGCCTGGCGAGCGCCCGGATCCTGCAGCGGTCGAAGCGCGCGAGTGACGGCCTTGAGGTAAACGGCATTTTGCCAGCCCGCCTTGCCCCCAGCCGCTGCGATGCCGTCGAGGATGCCGAGGACGCTCCGATGTGAAGCGGCCCAGACGAACCCCGCCGCACCGGGCAAGGCAGCACCGCGGAGCATCGGGCTCACGTCCTGGCCGAGGCCGCCGCTCGACACCAGCGCCAAGCGCTCGACCTTGTGGGGAAATTGGTAGAAGAACTGCATCGCGATCCCGCCGCCGAGCGAGTGCCCCACGAACGTCGCTGACTCGACGCCAATCGCCGACAGGAGGTCGCGAATCACCGCGGCGTGAGCACCGATCGAGTAGTCGCCGCGGACCGCGGCTGAATCCCCATGGCCGATCAGGTCGGGCACGATCACCGTGTGCGTCTCGGCGAGCTTGAGGGCGACCTCGCGCCAGTGCTTCGACGAGTTCACCATGCCGTGGACGATCACCACGGGAGGCCCCGAGCCAGCCGTGCGGTAGATCACCTCGTGGCCATGCAGCTCGAGCGACCAGGCGGAGAAGGCGGAATCCATAAGCGCGCGAGTCTCGCAGAAACCTGGGCTGCGCCCGACTTGACCGCTGGGTCCGGCGGCGGTAGATTCGGCTTCATGAGGCGATCACGGGGGACCGGAGCGGCCTTGGCGGCAGGCGTTGCAATCATCGTCGGCGCGGGCTCCAACGCGCCTGCCGCGACAGGCGACGATCAAGCCCGGCTTGGGCAGACCTGTTTCGGCGAGAATGTGACCATCTCCAAGGGGGACGGCGACAACACGATCACGGGAACCTCCGGTCCGGACGTGATTTTCGCGGGAGGCGGAGAGGATCGCGTAAAGGGCCGTGGCGGTGAGGATCTGATCTGCGGTGGCGACGGACAAGACGTCTTGTCCGGAGGCGCCGGCGGTGACGACATCAACGGCGACAGTGGCGACGACAAGCTGAAGGGAGGCAAGGCCGACGACGGCCTCTTCGGCTACGCCTCGTGTTCAGACTGTTCGGTAACGGGTGCTGGAGACGACAAGCTCTTCGGCGGTGACGGCGCGGACTTCATGGTCGGCGACTCGCAGTCCACTCTCGACAACTCGGCAGGCGGCGGCTCCGATTTGCTCGAGGGTGGCGACGGCGACGACTTCATGACGGGCGACTCGCAGTCGACGGGCGGCGACACAGCCACCGGGGGTGGTGAGGACACGATTCGCGGCGGTGACGGCGAGGACTTCATCACGGGTGACAGCAACGGGACCTCAGCCGACGCGAGTGGCGGCGGAGATGACGAGATCTTCGGCGATGCCGGCGAGGACTTCATCATCGGCGACAGCCGCAGCACATCAGGCGATGCGGGAGGCGGCGCCAAGGACAAGATCTCCGGCGGAGATGACGCCGACTTGATCTACGGCGACCTTCAGAGCACCACGGGAATGGCAATCGGAGGCGATGCCGACAAGCTCAAGGGCGACGGCGCAGATGACGTTCTCCTCGCAGGTGCCGGGAACGACGCGCTGAACGGTGGTGAGGGCGCCAGCGACGACTGCGACGGCGGCGCCGACACCGATACCGCGAAGCGCTGCGAGAACGAAACCAACATTCCCTGAACCGTCGCCTGCCGCCAGCTTGAACGGGTGGACGTGGCGCAGGCGGGTGCTTAGCCGTCGCGCTCAGGTCGGCGACGGATCGGATCTCGTCGCGCGTCACTGACGCATGAGACACCCTAAGGCCTCAGGCCAAAGGTTTACGTATTTTCCCGAACTAGATCGTCGGAGTTCTGCGGTTGTAGGGCCGTCTAAGCGATGAGACCCTATTGGCGTTCGCGTCGTAGGGAGATATCAATGAACAACCGACACGACTCCGGCGGAGGATGGCTGGGGTGGCTCATAGGAATCTGCATCGTGATTGCCGCGGTGGTGTACGGCGTCTCAGGGTTGGGGCACTTGCTTGGCCTTACACCGACCGGGACCGAGGTTTTCGACAGTGAGGACGGCTGGATCTCGAAGCACTACGAGGGGGTCGCCGTTGGATACGTCCTCACCGTTCTTGTAGTCGCCTTTCTAGTCGGGTCGTTCTTCCTTTGGAGGTCGACCAAGGCGAATGAACCCGAGCAAGTGGACGACGTACTCAAAGGCCTCGGCACCGTGGGCGTGTTCTTGGCGATTCTCGTCATGGCCCTGCCGGTGGGTGCGCGTGAGACCGTCGCTAGCGACGACGGTGACGACCACGCCCTCGCATCGAGCAGGTCCGCGTCGAAACAACACAGTGAAAATCGCGCTGACGAACGCGCGGATCGGCTCGCAGAGCAACTCGCGAAACAGCGCCAAGCCCAAAGAGAGGCACAGCGCGAGCGGCAGCGGGAGAAGGCCGAGGCGGCTGAGAAAGCAGAGGAAGACATTCAGCAGACAGCAGCGGTGCAGCCGGCGGCATCAAACTGCGACTCGAACTACTCAGGCGCTTGCCTCGATCCGAACTCACCCGATTACGACTGCGAGGGTGGATCTGGCGACGGACCGGACTACACGGGGCCAGTCACCGTTGTGGGCAACGACCATTACGGGCTTGACACAAGCGACGGCGATCCCGCCGCTTGTGAGCCGTACTAGGTCACGGGCGTCTTCTCAGAGCTGCGTCACCCTGGTGTCGTATCCGTCCCGCGCGGAGGCATACGATGCGCAGAACGTGTCCGAAAGTGTTGAGGCAAAGCTCCGGAGCTTCGTCGCTGAGCGCGACTGGGCTCAGTTTCACACGCAGGAGAACCTCGCCAAGAGCATCGCCATTGAGGCTGGCGAATTGCTCGAGTGCTTTCAGTGGTCTGATGAGGCCGACCTCGAGCGGATCGTAGATGAGCTTGCCGATGTGCTGACCTATTGCCATCTCCTCGCTCAATCTCTCGACCTGAGCACCGACGAGATCGTTCTCGCAAAACTCGAGCGGACGCGGGAGAAGTACCCGACCGACAAGGCGCGCGGGCGGAGCACGAAGTATGGGCAGTTCTAGGATCGAACGGCTTCCGTTCAACGAGCGAGCCATAGATGCATTGGCGACGCTCGAGGGTCGCTTTGTCAACTGGCCGGTCGTTTACACGCTAAATGGGGGCACCTCGGTCTACGTCGGGGAGACCGGTGACGCCGCCAAGCGGCTCAAGGATCACCTCGCGACCCCCGAGAAGCGGGCCCTCGGCGAGGCCCGCATCGTGCTCGATGACAAGTTCAACAAGTCGGCATGCCTCGACCTTGAGTCGCGCCTGATCAACTGGTTTGCCGGGGATGGCAACTACCAGGTCCTCAACGGAAATGGCGGTCAAACCGACCGGGACTATTTCGAGCGGGAGGCCTACAGGAAAGCGTTCTCCGAGATCTTCGAGAAGCTGCGAAAGGAAGGCCTCTTTACTCGCTCGCTACCGGAGATCGAGAACCAGGACCTTTTCAAGCTCTCGCCCTTCAAGGCTCTCACACCGGACCAGGCGCTCTCAGTTGAGGACATTCTGCGTGACCTGTTCGCGGCATTTGAGTCCGGCGAGGAGACCATGACCGTGGTGCAGGGGGATCCGGGGACCGGCAAGACCGTCGTCGCCATCTATTTGATGAAGCTGCTCCGCGATATTGACCACGCAAAGCCCGATGAACCGGCCGACGAGGACGCGAGGTTCTCCGAGTTCTTCGCGCCACCGTACCCCGAACTCTTGCGCGGGCTTCGCATAGGGCTGGTAGTTCCTCAGCAGTCGCTGCGACGGTCAGTGCAGCGAGTCTTCGCGAAGACGCGCGGCCTGGCCAAGGCGGATGTGGTTACTCCCTTCCAAGTAGGCGGCAGTCCGGAGCGATTCGATCTGCTGATCGTTGACGAGGCCCATCGCCTCAATCAACGGGCCGCGCAGGCATCCGGGCCGCTCAACGCCAAGTTTCGTGAGCTCACGGAGCGTCTCTTTGGCACTGATGACCCAGACATCACTCAATTGGACTGGATCCAAGCGATGAGCCGACATCAGATTCTGTTCGTGGACACCCTCCAATCGGTTCGCCCAGCTGATCTACCAACGGACGTCCTGGAATGCGCGGCGGCGGAGGCTCGCCACAACGGCAGGCTCCACCGACTCCGCACACAACACCGGGTGCGAGCAGGCGAGGACTACATCGGATACGTCCGCGCAATCTTGGCGGGGGAAGCCCGGCGCCCCCATCCCAGGGCTTTCGCTCCATACGACCTTCGGTTCTTCGACAACCTTGGCGACATGCGAGCAGAGATCCTGAGACTTGACGAAGCTGAGGGTCTAGCGCGGCTGCTTGCCGGGTTCGCCTGGAAGTGGACCACCAAGAGCGATCGAACCGCCTACGACATTGAGCTGGACGGATTCTCGCTTCGTTGGAACGGCACCGACAGGGACTGGGTTGCGTCGGAGGGCTCCGTCGAGGAGGTCGGATCGATTCACACAATTCAAGGCTACGACCTCAACTATGCGGGCGTAATCATCGGTCCTGACCTTCGCTATGACACTGATCGAGAGCGGATTGGCTTTGACCGGACCAACTACTTCGACAGCCAAGGAATGAAGAACAACATCCAGCGAGGCATCACGTACTCAGACGAGGACATTCTCCGGTACGTGCGCAACATCTACGGCGTGCTGCTTACACGCGGGATTCGCGGGACCTTCGTCTACGTCTGCGACGATGCGTTACGCGAGTACATCCGGCCGTACTTCGACGCGAGCGTGCGGGCTTAGGAAACGGCCCGGAGCACATCGGCACCGTGACAGTTGGGTGTAGCTGGAAGCGTGTTCGCTCTACGCAACGGCCTCAAACGCTTCGAAGCGGACTCGAAGACGGTCGGGGTCCGGGCGGTCCTCAACTTGTCTGGGCTGCAGAATGTCGGCGCCATGAAATCCCTGGAGGCCCGTCTTTAGCATCGGGCCATCGATCTCGGCCAGAAGCCGATGGCCGATGTGAACAACCCCATCGGGGTCGATTCCCATGAGGTTGCGGTCGTAGGCCCGATGGTGGATTGCGCAAAGGGCGAGTCCGTTGACCACCGCCGCCACCCCATCTGGCTCCCTCCAGCCAATGATGTGTGCAGCTTCAACGAGCTCGCGCTCCTTCAATGAGCAGACCGCGCATCGGCCCCGGTAGACACGCAGAACGTCACGTCGAAACTTCACTTGATCAAGTCGTCTGGCCACCATTGCGAATTGCTCGCGACGAGCGCCTTCGGAGGACACCAATCCAGCTCCTTGAACGTCCACGTATGGAAGGCCGGTTTCGAGCTGAACCACGCCGGCCGCAGGATCGTCTGAAACAACGAATACTGGGGCAATGACGGCGTACTGACCGTCCCCAACACCGCGAAAATAGATGAGCGGCGTCTGAAGCTCGTACGCCGCCCGCAGGGCACGGTTGTCGGGCTGATCGGGATCGCCTGCTCGGTATCGATAGTGCACCACTCCGCCATCGACGTCATCAAAGTCGTCGTACGGTCCATCTTGGGCCGTCAGGAGCGTGAGTGCCGCGGGTCCGACCTGCTCCTTAGCTCGGTGAATGCCCTTCATGAACGAGCCAAAGCTGACTCGAGTGCCCGAGAACTCGAAGCCCTGACGGAGCACTCCAAGCGGGACGATGTCGTTGAACACGCTGCTCAGTTCCCGAACATGAGTCAGGGCTGCCTGTCGGAGAAGAAGATCTGGATCGACTGGAGCGATGCGCGATCATCTCACGTCTAGCCCTGGCGCCACCCAAGGATTCAAATGAAACTCCTGCGACATGCCTGGAAGACCCCGCTTTGGCCTGCAACTAGTAGCGCCTAACTAGGTCAGGGGCAGCTCGACGCGTCGATGCCGCGCTCCGTCTCCATCTCGTTGCAGATCGCGGCGATGTGGCCGCCGCTGTAGAGCGTGTTGTCGGCGTCGATCAGGTGATCGACCGCTTCGGAGAGGCTCTCGTTGTCCGCGTAGAGGAACTGCGAATTGAGCACGTCGACGGCGATCGGTGGCACGCCGCTCTCGAGCGGGATGTCGTTCAGGAGGTTGATCAGGCCCTGCGCCCACACCTCGCCCAGACAGTGCACCTCGAGGTGCCCGCCGCCGATCTTGCAGGTGTCCTTGGCGTCCTCGAAGGTGTCCGTCGAGCCGAACGCGTTGACGCCTGTGGCGAGGCGGCCGCACGGCCTCACGCCAGGCCCGCCGTAGCCGCTGGTGCCGTCCCAGTCGAAGATGCAGTACTCGGCCGCATCGAGGTCCACGACGCCCGGGGAGATGAAGGTGTTGAGCGCTGACATGAAGTCGCCAAAGCCCTCTCCGATCGCACGTGCTTGATCACCAACGCCGTAGCCCGGCACCTGGTTGTCCTGAATTGCGTGGCCGAACTCGTGGACGATCACGTCGCCGTCCTCGGCATCGTCGACCTTTCCCGCGCCGTAGTGCATCTTTTCGTCGATCGTCGAATAGAAGGACTGGTCGTCGGCCAAGTTGTTGGCGATCGAGACGATCCGGCCGGGATGGACGTCCGTGGGCCCGGTGAGGCCGATCGAATGCATGTAGGTCTGGATCGTGTCGATGTGGAAGTAGCCCATCAGCGCTTCGAAGCGATCGTCCGCGCGCGTCACGGCGTTCCAGTTGCGGCTTGGCTTACAGACCTCCTTGCCCTTCCCCTTGCCGAGACGGGAGGAGACATAGAGGCCGGAGAGGCAGTTGCCAGGATCCAGGTTTTCGAGCGTCACCGGTGTGCGGAGCGACGTCAGCTTCGCGGTGTCCTTGTCCTTGTGGTCGGCCCTCTTGCCCTGGCCGATCCCGGTGTAGCCGCCGTTGGTGACGATCGGGTTGGGGGTGAAGAGATTCGCCGAGCCCGTCGCGTACTTCAGGAGGTTGCGGGTTGCGAGCACCTTGCCGGAGGCGGCATCGACCGTCACCTCGAAGTCCTTCAGCGGCCGCTTCGACGCCAGGACGACACGGCGGACGAGAGCGTTGGCGTGGGCCGGATCGATCGCGAGGTTGGCACTCGGCGCGGCGCGGTTTCCTGACGCACCAGTTGCGCCACGAGCGATGCCGATCGCCCGAGCTGCGGAGATTTCCGCCGCGGCCGGAGCTTCGACACCGGCCGTGCTCGAGTCGGTGACGACTGCGGGTGCGCTTGCCGGCCCGTCAAGGACCACGACAGCTCCACCGAGCACCGGGAGGCCGCCCACCGTCTGTTCGTAGCGGGCAGCCGTCGAGTCGCCGAGCGGGAGGGTCCGGGTCCGCTCGAGCTGGCTCTCCGGCGCCTTGGCACTATCGAGCGCGCGGGCAAAGGTTGCCTGGCTACTTTGAGCGCCAGCGCCGGTTGCAATGCCGGCTAACACCACGGCGGTGGTAAAAGCGGCTCCGAGCGCTAGCTGGCGCGACCCTGTCCTGCGTGTACTGCTCAAAGTCGGTCCCTTCCCTGATGACGGCGAGGACCGAGATTAGACGAAGGAACGCCCTGCCCCCCGGACCGCGTGTATCGTGGGGCTTGGTCCACAAGGGGGTAGGAAATGGGAACCAGGTTTTACGCGTCAGTTGTGGCGGCTCTGATCGTTATTTGCACCGCGGGCGCCGGTAGCGCATCGGCAGCGCCCGACTGCGGCAGCGTCATCACGAAGGACACCAAGCTCAAGAAGGACATCCACTGCGACGTCGGTGAGACCGGTCTCGAGATCGATGGGGACGGGATCACTCTCAACCTCGACGGCCACACGATCCAGGGGGATGACTCGGATGCGGCGCAGGTGGCCGTGACGACTTCCGGCGACGAGGACGTCGTTGTCAAGGGTGGAACGCTCAGCGGCTTCGGGCACAGCCTCGTCGCCTCGGGAGGAGCCGGACTCCTCGTGGACGACATGAAGATCTACCGCCAGGAGAGCGAGCCGATCGTGCTCACCGCTTACAACGGCGCGACGGTCAAGCGCTCGAGGATCAAGGGGAATGGCGTTGCGGCTGTCTTCGTTAACGGATCCGAAGGGGTCACGGTGAGTGGCAACACGCTGACCAAGGGCGGAATCGAGTTCGAAGGGGGTTCGGACCACAGGGCCGACGAGAACTCGATCGAAGGGACCGGCGGCTTCGCGCTGTCAGCTCGCCCGGGGATCGGCTTCATTGGAGTCGAGGGCGGGCTCGCGCTGGGAAACCACGTCTCCGACACCGTGGCGGATGGCATCGTCGTCTCCGGCGGCCACGACATCCACGTGGTCAGCAACGATGTCCGTGACTCTGGCGAAAACAACGTGAGCGTGCAAGGCGGAGCTACGGACTCGCTCGTCGAGAAGAACGAGTCGCGCGGCGGCTTTTTCGGCATCAGCGCCGACGACAACGCGTTCGCGATCATTCGCAAGAACATCGCGCTCAGGGCAATAAACGACGGGATCCACAACCCCGAAGAGCTGAACCCGGTCTACCGCAACACCGCGAATCACAACGGCGACTATGGAATCGATTCCGCGTCAGGCGCTCTGAGCCACCACAACGTGGCGAAGAACAACACGAATCCGGCTCAGTGCATCCCCGCCGAGGCCTGCAACCAGTCGCGCCGGCGCCTGCCCATCACTCCTCTCGAAGTCACGGTCAAAGCGAGAAGGAACGGCCCCGACATCAACGGCGGCCAGGTCACGATCGACAAAGAAGGGAAGGGCAAGACCTATTTCGTGCGCGTCAAGAACACGACGCCCGCCAAACAGAAGGTCCTGCTCGATGACCGCTCAGACCCCCTGGGGAACTTCAAAGTGCGCTGGGAGCACGCTGCGAAGAACGTGAGCTCAGACGCCTTCGGGGAGGGCTACCCGTTCAAACTGGACGCGGAGGATCACACCACGTTCGAGCTGACGGTCACGCCGAAAATCGACAACCCCGGCGAGCTCTGCCCCTTCGGGGCGTTTGGGCCGAAGCCGCCCGGCAACGAGACGGTCGGCTTCCTCTACGTGAACAGCAGCAGTATCTGCGGCTGACGAGCAACCACGGTTAAACTGGGTCGCAGACCGCGAACGCGGCGAACTCCTGCTCCACGGCACCCGGGACGTAGTACTCGACCTGCCAGCCGTCGTCCGGGATGTCGCCCTGGTCGCCGCTGTCGAACGGACTCGACTCGATCAGGTGGGCCTGGCCCGCCCCGCCGCTGGCGCTGGCACCGCCGCCGATCACAGCCTCGTGGTTGCGGCAAGCGGCCTTGACCTTGATCGTCGGCCCACTAGACGCCTTCGACTTGACGCGATAGTTCGGCGGCGCGCCCTTGCGGCAGTGGACGAAGCCGAGGATGTCGGCGTCGGACGTCCCTGCGCGGTGGAAGGCGTGGACCTCCCAGCCGTCTTGGGTGGGCATCAGCGTGTTGAGGAAAGAGTCGAGCGGTGAGCCGCTGATCTGGCCGCTGGCGGTCGTGGGGTGTCCTTGTTCGCACGTCAGCTCGAGGGTCGCGCTCTTCGGGCCCGCCGGCGCCGAATCGAAGTCCTCGAAGATGTCGATCTTGCTTGCCTTCTTCGTGCAGATCGCCCAGGTCGTGAGCGCGGCCGTATCGCCGTTGTTGTGCCAGCCGGTCGCGAGCCATGTGTCGAGCGCGGATCCGATCACCGGACCGATGAACGAGCCGTCCGGGTTGCCCGAAATCGCCTCGCCCCCACCGGTCACCGCTTGGCCATCGCCGCATTGCGCGGTCCCGGTCGCGCCCTGCTCGCCCGCTCCCGCAGGGATCGGGTCCTCCTCCGTGTAGTAGGTGAAGTCGCCAGCCCTGCCGAGCTTGGTCGCTCGTGCGGGCGCAGCGAACATCGCCAGTGCCGCGGCCGGCAGTGCAATCGCCGCCACGACGACCCGAATACTCAACCGTTCAGCCATGTGTTACCCCCACTAGGCGTGTAATCCACGCGGGAGTCTAGACCTAAAAGGTGCTTCGCGTGGCTTCTTAGCGCGGGCCCCAGTCGGCTTGCTGGTCGACCACCCGGTTCGAAGTGATGGTGAACGGAGACCCTGACCCGACGAGACGCCTCTTCAGCTCGGTGTCGCCCTCTTCTGGGCCAACGTCATAAACGATCTCATTGCCCGAAGGGGAGAACGCCGGGAACTGTTCGTAATTTCCGCCAGTGATGACGGTTGACCCGGTGCCCGGGGCCGACGTGTCTACGGTGCAGATGTCCTGATCGCTGGGAGGGATGACCGTGGCGCAGGAGTACGCGATGTCTGCTCCGTCCGGAGACCAGTCGGGGTTGAGCGCGGACTCGGTCAGATCGCCGGCCATGACCCCATCGGTGAAGACGTCACCGGATCCGTTCAGGAACGCGACGATGACCTCGTACCGGGCCCCACCGTCCCGCTCCGCGGTATACGCGATTTCCGCGCCGCCCGGCGAGAACTCGGGCTCGGTGTTGAAGCCTGTAGCCGCGATGGTGTGGCGCACGTGCGTGACGGTGTCGAACGTCTTGATGAGCCAGTCGCTGTCGAAGCACGCGTAGGCGAGCGTCGTTCCGTTCGGCGACCAGGAGGGCATGCCGATTCCTCCCGCACACGCGGGGTCGCCGAAGTTCGAGACGACGCTTCCGTTCGGCTTGATGATCACGACCTGATTGGTCGTCGCGGTGCCGCGCTGGAAAGCGATCCGCGTACCCGTGTCGTTCCAATCCGGGTAGACGCTCGAGACCCGCGATCCGGCGCGGTTGGTCAGACGCGTGAGCCCGCCACCGCTTGGCTTGACCACATAGATCTCTTCGAAGGGAGTGCTGGTGTGCGGATATCGATCGAAGGCGATCAGGCCGTCGGCACCCGGGAAGGCCGCCTGTGCGACCGGCGCGGTTGCAATGAGGAGGCACGTCGTCACCGCCGTTGTTCCGAGCGCTACGAGCGCTGCACATGTCGATCCCTTCCTCATGACGGCTCCCTCCGTTGGGTGACGCGCATCGTATCGCTGATAACCGGGAGCGCAAGGGCAACGAAGACGAGCCCGCAAAACCACGGTATGTAGAGGTAAAACCAGTGATCGACCGCGAGTTGCGACGCGATCACGACCGCTGCCGCGAGCGCCGCCAGCTGTGCGGTCGTCCGGCGGCCCGGCTTGAACGCGACGATGATCGCGAGGATGCCGGCCAGAATGAGCACGAAGCCCTGGATTGCGTCCAATCCGTCGACCTGGCCCCAGATCGAGAACGGGCTGTCGCGCACGAGTTGGCTCTCGACGGTCCGTTCGTAGAAGGTGGCGAGCCCTGGGTCGATCGCCGGGTGCGCGAGCATCAGCGCGATCGTGAACGCCGCGGCCGCGCCCGCGAGGAGGACCGGGCGGAGCGGCGTCCAGCTCGGGCGCCATCCGTCGAGGCGGTCCGACAGGCCGCGGCGGCCAACGGCGTAGAGCGGCACCAGCGCGAGTGGCGCGAACTTGACCATCGCGGCGAGGCCGACCAGGATCCCGCGCCCCACCGGCGAGCCGAGCGCGACCAGCCCCCACACCAGGAGCGCCGCGACGAGCGAGTCGTTCGTGTTCGACTGGAGCGCGTAGGTGGTGTACGGGTAGGTGAGCCAGGCGAAGGCGAGGATCAGCCCCAAGCGCTGGGGACAGAGCTCACGCGTGGGGTCTGACCCCGAACGTGGGGTCTGACCCCTCGAGCGCAAGCCCAGGATGAAGAGGCCGAACACGGTCGCGATGTCGAAGAAGAGCGACGCTGCGTGCGCGGAGGGCAGGTCGTCCCACTCGCCCGACCACGGCAGTGCGAGCTCGAACGGGACGTAGGCGGCGTAGTTCGCCGGGCCGTAGGTGTCGCCGGTGGGGACCTCCTCAGGGAAGAGTCCCTCCCCGTAGATCGGCTCGCCGCTTGTGATCTGCTCGGCGCCGGCCACTCCGGCGAGCCCAACGTCGATCACGCCAGAGTCGGTGAGGTTGAGCGTCACCCGAAACGCGATCGCAAACAGGCACACGACGATCAGGAACATCCGCGGCGCGCTCGGCCTGAGGCCCGGCTCGCCCCTGCCGCGGAACCCCACCCACAGCATGCGCCCCAGGAGGTAGAGGAGCGGTGGGTAGGCGAGCGGTGCGCTGACGCCGATCTCGCCGGAGTCGAAGAAGATCTGGCTCACACCGAAGCTGAGGAGCACGAGCAGATCGAGGTGCGCGATCCGCAGCGGTTTTCGCCAGTCGAGAAGGCCTAGGAAGAAGATCAGCGCTAGCGGGACCCACACCCACGGCGCGTTCAGCGCGTGGCCGAACTGGCCCTCGTACCCGCGCGCCATCGACCACGCGACCTGCACCCCGGTCCACGTCTCGAGCACATCGCCCGTGCCGCCGTCGACGTGGACCTGGACGACCTCCTCATCGTCCTTGTCGAAGAAACCGAGCTGCCAGCGCCCGTCGTCGCGCAGCTCCTCGCGCGTCGTCAGCCGCCCGAGCTCGGCCGTGAGCCTTGCGACCTCCGGCTCCTCGCGGGCGACCAGGTACGCCTCGCGCCCCGAGACCGAGAACACCTCGGGCGCCTTGGGGTACGACGCTGGCGGCGCCGGCTGCTGAGCATGCGCGGACGGAGTGAGCAGAGCTCCGGCGAGCAGAAGAAGACACAGCGTGAGGAGTAGGCGCTTCATGAGGAGGGCATCATTCCTGGTTAATGAGCGCCACGCGCGACAGCGGAGTTCCGATCGTGGTCGAGGCCGTGGCGCGCGCGTCGCTCGAGACGACCTTCGACGTGATCGTCCCGATCGACCTCTCGCGCGTCTTCCACAAACACGGCCCGCTACCAGGCGTGAACGGCACGCGGGGCGCGGAGGGCGCATGGGACCACGTCGGCGCATCGCGCGTCGTCGAGCTCAGCGACGGAAGCGAAGCGCCTGAGACGATCACCGCCTACGAGCGTCCGGGCTACTTCGGCTACACGGTCGGGCCGTTCGAATCCGCCCCGCTCCGGTGGCTCGTGGACGTCGCACTGGGCGAGTTCTGGTTCATTGCGGGTGACGATGCGACCGCGATCCGGTGGTCCTACACGTTCGTGCCGAAGTCCTCAATCCGGAAGCCTTTGGTCCGGCTCGTCGTCGGCACCCTCTGGCGGGGTTACGCCAAGAGGACTCTCGAGCGCATGGTCGTCGAGGTCGAGCGGGCCGCGTAGACGACGCGATCGCTGGCGTCGGCTCGGCGGCGCCTCAGGCCACGCAGACCGAGTACGCCTCGGGGAAAATGTCGGACGAGGCGTTGTAATTGTCGACGGTGGCGGTGGTGCCGTCGTCGAGCTTCGTGTCGGTGTCGGTGGTGTCGATCCCGAAGATCGAAACAAGCGCACTGTTGTTCGAGTTCGTGGCGGCGCCCAGGCCGACCACCCGCTCGCCGGGCTCGCAGACCTCTGCGCCCGTGTCCTGCTCCAGGTTGTCGGCGGTGAACCCCTCCGCGGTGTAGTTGAGCTCGAGCGCGCTCTTATCCACGCATATCGCATACCCGGATGCCTGACTCGAGCTCATGCCCGCGGGGTCGGCGTTCACGAACCAAGTCCCGACCCGGCCGCCGGCCGACTCGTCACCGGGCCGCGAGCTGATGATGGCCGGGGGAAGGGCGAAGGTGCCCGAGGTCTCGATCCCGCCACCGGTCACGGTCATCCCATTGGGGCATGTCGTCTGGGGCGGTATGCCGCCAGGCATGAAGGACTTCGACTTCACCTTCGTGGCCAAGTTCTTGGCGCAGATGGCTTGGCTCTCCGAGTTGCGCGCTGACGCAGCGGTGTTCCAGATCGACGCGCGCCAGCCGTCGTCGGGCTTCGAGTCGGAGTCGGGGCCGTCAACCGGGTGGCTGTCCTGCATCCTGGTCTCGTTGAAGGCGCCGTTTGAGAACGCGCCGCCGCCCGTCACGCTGTAGCCGTTGGGGCAGAAAGCCTCGACCGACTCGACCGCGTCGGCTTCGACGACGTTCACGACCTGTACGTACTTCAGCTTGAGCGCGGAAGCGGGTTGGGCGAGTAAGAGGCTCGCCACCGTCGCGGCTCCCGCTGCCAGCACTATCCGGAGCGCCCGATTCGCCTGCACACTGGGACTGTACCGCGGCTTTGGCTCAGGCGCTGGCGCGGGCGAGGTCCGTTGTTTCCATCTCGCCCCCGAGCCCGAAATGGCCGCGTACGAGACCCGCGATGTCCGTGGTCCGCCACTGCTCGTGCTTCGACTCGGTGCCCTCCTCGAAGCCGACGAGCACGAGCGGCGCGAGCGAGTCGGAGGCGAGGAGCGATCCGTGGCTTCCCCCGCCCACGTGCGAGGTCTGGCCCCAGTCGACGCACTCATACCCCTCGGCGAGCGAGACGATCACGTCGCCCGAGTGCGGGTTGACGAGCGCGGACCAGAGGCGCGCGAGGGCGTCGGGGTAGGTGGCGCTGTCGATCGCGGCGCCATCCACGGTGAGCGCGAGCGCTTCAAGTTCGCCGTCGACGTGCCAGCGCCTGCCGCGGCGGTCGCGCTTGCCTGCTCGGCCCGGGCGGAAGCGAAGCTCGCCGCGCTTTGTTTCCACGACCGCCTCCGTGCGCGGGTCGCCGGCGACGGGCGAGCCCGCGGTGCGCCGGACGACCGGCGAGCCGTCGGGGCGGGCGAGCCAGGCGACCAGATCGGTGCCGGGGAGTGCCCCCAGGCGCTTGCGGATGTCGGCGTGGCAGGCGGCCTCGCGCTCGGGGTCGACAAGGACGTAAACCTGGCCCGCGCGGGCGCCGGGCGAGACCGCAAGCTCGGCCGTCTCGGGCGTGTCGGATGAGGGCTTGAGAACGCGCCACTCCTTCTCAAGCTCGGCGATGAATTCGTACGCCTCGGTGACGTCGGTCTGAGCGTGGTCGGCGACCATGATCACGGCGTGGGTCTCGAGGAAGGCGTCCATGCCGCCGCACGCCTCGACGAGCTCACCGAAGCAGCTGTCGGCGTGGGCGATCGAGGCGGGGGTCGCGTCCGGGCCCCAGCGGTGTGAGTGGTGGTCGTTGTCCGGCAGGCTGAAAAGGAGGAAGTCGTACGCGTTGTCTTTGACGAGCTCCTTGGAGACGCAGGCCGAGTACTCGTCGCGCGTGCCGGGCCGGGCGAGGGTCGGCTTGCACGGGACGGGGCGCGAGCCGAACAGCTCGCCGTAGAAGAGCTCGTCTGGCCCGTACACGGCGTGACGGAAGCCGGCCGCAACGGCGCCGCGCTTCAACAGCCCCTCGAGCGAGACCTCGTGGCGCCTGCGCCCGCGATAGATCAGGAAGGGGGTGCAGGCGGTGCGCACTCCGGCGTCGGCGAGGGTCTCGAAGAACGTCTCCACCTCGTGACTGAGGTGGGCCATGTTCATGTTGTAGACGATGTCGTAGGTGGCGCGGAAGAGCCCGAACGCGCGCGTCGCCTCGAACGACGAGCCGTACTCGACGTAGCGCCGCTCGATCCGGTGGTACCAGTTCATCCCGGGGATCCAGTGCCGGTCCGCCGTCGCGCCGGTCGCGATCTCCGACGTGCAGACCGGCGTCACGGACGGGAAGGCCGAGACGCAGTCCTCGATCATGTGCCCGCGCTCGATCAGCGCGCCGAGGTTGGGGGCGTCGCCCGCCTCAACGGTCTCGAGGAGCTTGTCGGTGCGAAGGGCGTCGACGAAGACGAGGCAGAGCTTCTTGTGCTCCGTCACCGAAGCGACCGAAGGCCCGCGTGCTTTTCCGCCGAGCGCCGCTTCCGCGCGAACGCGAGATACACGATCGCGAGGAGCGCGACGACGCCGATGTAGGCGGCCGGACCGAGGAGCGAGATCCCCGCGAGCGCGACAGCAGCCACGCCGATGATGAAGGCGACGCCGCCGGCCCCGCCCTCGCCCGCCCGGTTGGCCGCAACCGAAGCGACGTCGCGGAGCGTGAAGTAGGCGAGCGCAGCAACGGGCGCGCCGATCACCCAGCCCGGCCACGCGGGGTGGTCGTCGGGCGTGTCGGTCAGCGACATCCCATAGAGAAAGGCGCCGAGGACGATGGCGAGAGCGGCGAGAGCGACGCCCGCGTTCCCGCGCACCGCGGCCGCGCCGAAAAGCGCGCCCGAGGCGACGGCGAGGGCCAGGCCCTGAGCTCCAGCTTCAGCAAGCTCCATGCGGCCGACAGGCTAGTCAAGATTGCCACCGCGGCCACGCGGGTAGTCCTTTGGCCGTGGCAAAGATCGGATTCACGCTCTCATCCGAGGAGTTCGGCCCGAACGAGCTCGTCGGGTTCGCCAAGCGCGCCGAGGAGGCGGGCTACGACTTCCTTTCGATTTCGGACCACTTCCACCCCTGGGTCGACAAGCAAGGGAACTCGCCGTTCGTCTGGGCGACGCTCGGCGGGATCTCGCAGGTGACCGAGAAGATCCACGTAGGCACAGGCGTCACCTGCCCGACGCAGCGGATTCACCCCGCGATCATCGCCCAGGCCGCCGCGACCGCCGCGACGATGCTGCCCGGCCGCTTCTGGCTCGGGATCGGCTCGGGCGAGGCGCTGAACGAGCACATCACTGGCGAGCGCTGGCCGGAGACCGCGGTGCGCCAGGAGCGGATGGTGGAGGCGGTCGAGGTGATCCGGCTCCTCTGGGAGGGCGGCCTCTCCTCGCACCACGGCAAGCACTACACCGTCGAGAACGCCCGCCTTTACACGCTCCCAGACGAGCCGCCCCCGATCATGATCGCGACCGCGGGCGAGAACGCGACGAGGATCGCCGGTGAGATCGGCGACGGCATGTACGGGCTGATCCCCGATCCGAGCGTGATCGAGCAGTTCGAGAAGGCGGGCGGCAAGGGCAAGCCGAAGATCGGCCAGGTCCACGTCTGCTGGGGCTCATCCGAAGGCGAGGCGAAGAAGACCGCGCTCGGGTGGTGGCCGAACTCGGTCGCCGGCGGAAACCTGCCGTGGGAACTGCCGCTTCCCTCGCACTTCCGAGAGGCCACGGACTGGGCCGGGGAGGACGACGTCGCCGAGGAGATCGTCTGCACCTCCGAGGTCGAGCCATTGGTCGAGGCGATCAAGGAGTACGTCGACGCGGGCTACGACCACGTCTACTTCCATCAGGTAGGGCCAGACCAGGAGGGCTTCCTTGCCCTCTCCGAGCGCGAGATCCTTCCCGCTCTGGCTGAACTCCGCGACTAGCGGAAGCGACCCTGCCGGCCCGGCCGGTCCCCCCCGGGACCGAACCGAACCTTGAGCTCCAGAGCCCCTCTCCTCAAAAACCCTAGGACGCTCGCGCGAGAGTCTCCGTCATGCGGTGTGCCTCGCGCATCGGGGAGTTCCCTTAACTTCGTTGCGGGTTTCTACTTACGCGAAAAAAAAAGATGCTGATTTCCAGCGCAAAGACGCCTACGGCGTCAGCTGGACCGGCGCGCCCGGGCATCCCACGAGCTTCAACTCGAGCGGGCCATCACCCGTATAGGTGACATCCGGGTCGCAGCTGAGCTTCGCCTGCTTCACGTAGACCTTCGCCTTGGCGACGTTCTGGGCGTCGAGCTCGAGCTCGTCCGCTTTCGGCGCCGAGTCGCCTGGCGTCACCTCGATGAACTGGCGCTCGAACGCGAGCGCCGGGATCGCGCCCCCGGTAAGGACGCCGCCGGACGTCTGCGTCGCACTGGGCTCGTCGTCGGCGCGGCCGAAGCCGTGGGAGAACGCGTCGATCGTTCCGAGGCCGTCGCCGGCGGTCTTCACGCCGCGCACCCAGTAGGCGCCGTCGGCCGTCGTGCCGAGGTCGGCGAAGTCCATCGACGGGTTGCGGACGTAGGTGACGTGTGCGGGCCGGCGCTCGACGCGGCGCTCGCCCATGAACTCAGCCGCCGGCCCGTACTCGTCGTTGATCGCAAACGTGAAGTGCTCAGCGATGGCGAAGACGTCGAAGATGTGCTCGAGCCCGAGGTCGGCAAACGTCTGGCGTTGCTCGAGCACCCCCGCGATGGGCACCAGCTCGTCCTCGACGCCGTTCCAGATCATGAAGGGCACGTGGCGGAGTGAGGCGAGCATCGGGTTCGTGTTCGAACCCGGAGCGGGATCGGTCACGCCGGGAACCCAGATGCCCAGGCCAGGGGGTCCGACAGTCGGCTGCCCGGAGGCGAAGAGGTCGGGGAACTGCGTTGCGAACTTGTACGTGCCGTACCCGCCCATCGAGTAGCCCGTCACCGCCGTCTTTCGCGGATCGAGCTTGTAGCGGCGCGCGACGTCCGCCCACACCTCGAAGACCTCGGCGCCCGCGAGGCCGTAGTACCAGCCGTCGGGCCCGCGGCTTTCCGGCGTGATCACGATGTGGCCCTTGCCCCGGTCGCCGAACTGCGACTGGTTCTTGGTCCCTTGCATCTGGTTGAACGAACCGCCGAGCGAGTGGAGGAGCAGCGTCAGCCCGCGGCCCTTCGGCGGCACCGGCTTGTCCGGGACGTAGATCGCATACGGCTGCAGGCGGTCGAGGTACTGGCCGGCGCAGCCCTCCGGGACGCCGCAGTTCGCGTCCGCGTACTGAACGCCCTGGCCGTTTGAGAAGCGGCTCGAGAGGATGCGGTTGATCGGCCCGGTGGTCGGGACGCCGGTCGGCTCGTCCTCCATCAGGTCGGTCTGGTGCGAGCGGAGCTTGCCGAAGTCGACCTCCGCGAAGAACGGCGAGATGTCGTTGCTCGCGAGCGCGGCGCCCTGAGCGTTCTCGCGCCACCACGCGGTGTCGGCGAGAGAGCCCGGGTCGGCGATCACCGGCAGCGGCTCGTCGAAGCGGAAGGCGACGTTGAAGAGAGCGGTCGGGTCGGCGAGCCCGGCGGCGCCGCCGGGCTGGGTCGCCGTCGCCTCAGTCGCCGGCTGGAGGTATGTGCCTGCCGCCTTGTCCCACAGGCCGGTCGCGGCGGCCATGCGCACCGTCGAGCGCTGTGGATCCCAGATCTTCGACGGGATCGCGAAGGTGATCTGGCGGCGCTTCTTCGAGACGCGGGTGCGGAGCTTCTTGCCCGAATCCTCGCCGGCGTCGAGCAGCATGCCCTTGCGGCCGCGGACGAACATGAACTGCTCGGCGGGCGCCGTGGCGTTCGCTCCGAACGGCAGCTCGACGGGCGTGTCGGACTCGCCGAGCGCGATCGTGGTCGCCACCGCCTTCGGCTTCGTCATCGAGTTGAAGGTGAGGCGGAAGTACGTCGAGTGGCGGTGCCACTTGACCCGGAACTCGACCAAGTCGGCGATGTTGTTGCGGTAGCGCTCGACGTCGGTCGGATACGTGTATGTGCCGTTTGGCGCCGAGAAGGTGTCATCCCCGGTACGAGGGTCCGACGGATCGCGCGAGAGGCCCTGCGCGCCGTGGTCGTCGTAGATGAAGTCCTGGTAGATGAACTCGCCCTTGACGTAGGCCGAGGCTCCGGAGACGAGGAGCGGGTCGGCCTTCCATGGCGCCTTGTTCCGAAGCTGCGGCGCGGGCTTGGGCGCGGGCGCGTAAAGGAGTTCGGGGCCCGGCTCGGGCCCGGGGCCGCTTGGCAGCGACGACGCCGACGCGCCCGCCGGGATGGCGAGCGCGAGGGTCAGCGTGATTGCGAGCAGTCCCCTTGCCACCGACCCATTATCGGGACGAGGCGGGACCGGCGCGCCGGTTACTCGATGATCTCGGTCGCGTCGGGAGTCGCTTTGGTCGGCATCTCGGTGATCTCCTTCGGCTCGGTGATGCGGATGTGATTCCCGAATGGGTCCCGCACCGCGCCGTCGATGCCGTAGAAGCGGTCGGTCGGGCCCTCGATGATCTCGACGCCCTTCTCCTTCATCTCGTCGAACGTCGCGTGGCAATCATCCGTCTCGAGGATGAACATGCACGCGTCGCCCTTCGACATCAGCTCCTTGATCTGCGCGGCGGAGTCCTCGTCGCGAAACGAAGCGTCCGACTGCTCCAGGAGCACGTTGTGGTTGGAGCCAGGGACCTTGACCGTCAGCCAGCGCATGACCTCGAGGTCGACGTCGGCCGAGACCTCCATGCCGAGCTTGTCGACGTAGAAGTCGCGCGCCTCGTCCTGGTCGTTGACAAATACACGTGAGTGGGTGATCTCTTTGAACATGGGATCAACCTAGAGCGGCTTAGGCGCACCCGCTTCTCCAAAAGTGCTCAGTTGCGCGGGCGGTCCCATTTCGCCGCGAAACAGCCCGGCACTCCTGCTCGGATCGCCGCCTTCGGCGCGGCTTGCTCTCGCTCGCGGTACTCCGAGGGCGAGACGCCCACGATGTCTCGGAAGGTCCGGCTGAAGGTGCCGAGGCTTCGGAATCCGACCTCGATCGAGATCCCGGTCACGTCCTCGTCCGTCTCGCGCAGCATGCGCATGGCGCGCTCGATCCGGCGGCGCTGGAGGTAGCGGTGCGGCGTCTCGCCGAAGGTCTCCTTGAACGAGCGGATGAAGTGCGCGCGCGACAGGTGCACCGAGTCCGCGAGCGACTCGATGTCGAGCGCGTCGGCGTACGCGCGGTCCATCGTGTCGCGAGCCCTGAGCAGGCGGCGGTTCTGCACGGAGCGGGACTCGGCTGCCATACCTCGCAGGCTAGATGCTCCGGCGTGCGGCGCAAGATGTGAGCAAAGCGTTAGGTGCCTGACCCCGGGCGTGGGGCGCTTTCGCCACACTTGGGGCGTGGCCGAGCCCTCGGATCAGCCGACCCCCGACCGTGAGCCCGCGGCGCCTCGAAGGCACCGCAAGGCGCACACGACCGCGCGGGACCTCGAGCGCTACGCCGGCTTGTTCGCGCAGCGGACGAGCGTCATGCGCTCGTCGGCGATGCGCGACCTGATGGAGATCACGGCGCGGCCCGACGTCATCTCGCTCGCGGGCGGCCTGCCGGACACCTCGACCTTCTCGCCTCAGTCGTTCGCGCGGCAGATGACGAAGATCGCGCAGGAATCGTCGGCCGAAGCGCTCCAGTACGGGCCGACCGAGGGCTTTGCCTCGACCAAGGAGTGCATCCGCCAGGTGATGGCAGCGGAGGGAATGAACCCTGACCCCGACGACATCGTCGTCACCACTGGCGGCCAGCAGGCGATCGACCTGATGTGCAAGGTGCTGCTCGATCCGGGCGACGTCGTCATCGCCGAGGCGCCCACCTATCCCGGCGCGGTCCCCGTGTTCTGCTCGTACGAGGCCGAGACGATCCAGATCCAGATGGACTCAGAAGGCATGGACGTCGCGCTCCTCGAGGTCGCGCTGTTCGACCTCGCCGAGCAGGGACGCAAGCCGAAGATGATCTACACGGTCCCCTCGTTTCAGAACCCGGCGGGTCAGACCCTCTCCCTCGAGCGCCGCCGACGGCTGGTCGAGATCGCGCGCAAGCACGAGATCCTGGTCGTCGAGGACAACCCGTACGGGCTCCTTCGCTACGAAGGCGAGCCGCTCCCGACCCTCTACGAGCTCGACGGCGGCGACTACGTCGTCTACCTCGGCACGTTCTCGAAGATCCTCTCCCCCGGCCTCCGCCTCGGCTGGCTCTGCGCTCCGCCGCCGGTGCTGGCGAAGGTCGTGCTCGGCAAGCAGGCCTCCGACCTCTGCACCTCGACGCTCGCGCAGTACTTCGTCGACGAGTTTTTCGCCGAGGGCCGCTGGCGCGAGTACGTGGACGAGCTCTGCGACGTCTACCGCGCCCGCCGCGACGCGATGCTCGAATCGCTCGAACAGCACTTCCCCGCCGAGGCGACGTGGTCGGAGCCTGAAGGCGGCCTCTTCCTGTGGGCCACCCTCCCCGACTACATCGACACCACCGACCTCCTGGCCCGCGCGCTCCGCGAGAACGTCGCCTTCGTCCCCGGCGTCGCCGCCTTCGCCGACGGGCGCACCGGCAAGAGCTCGATGCGCCTGAACTTCTCCGGCTCGACCTCAGACGAGATCCGCGAGGGAATCCGCCGCATCGGCGCGGTCGTCGCCGAGCAGGTGGCGCTTTACGGCGCGATCACTCGCGAGCAACGCGTGGTGCCCGGCGGGGACGGAGCTCACGCAGGGGGACAGCCCCCAAGCGTGGGGTCTGACCCCCCGGAGGGGTCTGACCCCGGCGGTGACGTTGTGCCCATGCGCCGGCGGGAGCCCGAGGCGTGAAGGTTGCGGTGCTCAAGGGCGGGCGGTCGCTTGAGCGGCAGGTTTCGCTCAGTTCGGGCGCAAGGGTCGAGGATGCGCTGGCCGAGAGCCACGAGGTCGTCTCGCTCGATGCGGGGCATGATCTGGTCGAGCGGCTCAAGGCCGAGCGCCCCGACGTCGCGTTCGTCGCCCTGCACGGAGCCGACGGTGAGGACGGCACCGTCCAGGAGCTACTCGAGATCCTCGGCATCCCATACACCGGCCCCGGCGTCTCGGCGTGCCGGCGCTCGACCGACAAGGCCGAGGCAAAGCAGGCGCTCCGCGAGCACGGGATCTCGACGCCCGACTGGGTCTCGTTCTCCCAGACCGCCTTCTCGGAGCTGGGCGCCGCCGACGCGCTTGAGGAGATCGAGGAGCGCCTCGGTTATCCGCTCGTCGTGAAGCCCGCGCGCGGCGGCTCGGCACTCGGCGTCCGCTTCGCCGCGTCGCGCGAGGACGTGCCGCAGGCGATCGTCTCCGCCTTCTCGTACGACAGCCGCGTGCTGCTCGAACGCCACGTCCAGGGACGCGAGCTCTCGGTCGGGATGCTCGAGGGCGAGGCTCTCCCCGCCGTCGAGATCCGCCCTCACGACGAAGACCGGTACTCGTACGAGGCGCGCTACGAGATCGGCCGCACCGACTTCATCTGCCCCGCTGAGCTTGGCGAGGACGAGGCGATGGTTGGCGCGAGCGCCCTCGCCACCTGGGAGGCGCTCGACTGCGCCGGGTTCGTCCGGGTCGACCTGATTCTGGGAGACGATGGCCCCGAGGTGCTCGAGGTCAACGCAGTGCCCGGCCTGACGGACACCTCACTCTTCCCCATGGCGGCCGAGGCCGCAGGGATCGGATTCGAGGAGCTCTGCAGCCGCCTCGTCACGTCGGCGGTTGAGAGAATGGTCGCGTGAACCAGGCCGAGAAAGCCGAGGCGTTCCAAGCGCTTCACTCCGGCGATCCCTTCGTGTTTCCGAACCCGTGGGATGTCGATTCCGCCGTTGGGCTCGACGGCCTCGGCTACAAGGCGCTCGCCTCGACCAGCGCGGGGTTCGCCGAGCGGCTCGGCCGCCAGGACGGCGAGGTGACGCTGGACGAGATCGTCGAGCACGCCGCCGAGCTCGACGGCGTAACCGAGCTGCCGGTCGCGATGGACCTCGAGAACGGCTACGGGGCCGAGCCGGCCCAGGCCGCGCTCGCGATCACGCGCTCCGGCGAGGCCGGCGCGGTGGGCGGCTCGATCGAGGACTGGGACCCGGACGACAAGGTCATCTACTGCCTGGAGCACGCGGTCGCTCGTGTCGAGGCGTCAGTCAAGGCTGCACGAGCCTTCGACTTCCCGTTCACCTTCACCGCCCGCGCCGAGAACCAGCTCCGCGGCCTCAACGACCTTGACGACACGATCACGCGCCTCCAGGCGTACGAGAAGGCGGGCGCTGACGTCCTCTACGCGCCGGGGCTTCGAACGCACGACGAGGTCCGCACAGTCTGCGACGCAGTGTCGAAGCCGGTAAACGTGCTCGCGTGGCCGAACCTCTCGGTCGAGGGCATCTTCGAGGCGGGCGCTCAGCGCATCAGCTTCGGCTCATGGCTCTGGGACGTCTCAAAGCGGCTGGGGTTCGAGCGGGCGATGGAGATCGCCGGGGAGATCCGCGACACCGGCGACCTTTCGCTCCTGACCTCAGAGGCGTAGGCTCGTCATATGACCAATCGAACGGACTGGAGCTCGATCGGGCGCATCTCCGTTATCTCGAGCCTCACCTTGGCGGTCGTCCTGTTCTTCGCACTGCCGGACGACCGATGGATCGCTGCCGTTCTGGTCGGAATGTCGATTCTCGACGCCTTCATCTACGCGCTCGTCCTCCCTCGTCTCACGGGCGGAGGCACCGGCGGCGCTCCGTCGCTCGACGAACTCGAGAAGATGAACGCCGAGGCCGAATGGCCGACGTCGGGAGAAGCCCCGGCGCCTGACGACGAATGGGGAAAGCGCCAGCCTGGAGACGTCTGAGCGTTCAGTTAGGGGTCAGACCCCTCACTGCTTGCTCATGCTTACAACCCCCAAGCTACGCCGACGCCTGGCATCTGACCCGTACAAGCGGTCCCCAATCGTCGCGTGGAAATCGCCGTCGCGGAGTGCGATGATCCCGGGCAGGCCGCGCATCCGGTGGGGCCTGCCAAACGGGAGGTAATCATGAAGATCGGACTTTCGAAGCCGTCGCCGGCGATGGCGGTGGCCCTTATCGCGTTGTTCGTCGCGCTGGGAGGCGGCAGCTATGCCGCGGTGAAACTCGGGGATGGCGGCAACTCGCGCGGCGCGGGCACGCTCAAGAGCGGCGAGACGCTGAAGGGCCTTTACCAAGTCTCGGATTTCGACAGCGGATCGAATTCGAGCCAGTTCGCCGAAAACGTGATTACGTACCAGCGGCCGCTGAAGTTCGTGCCTCAGGTGCACTTCATCCCCCAGGGCGGCAGTGAGGTGCCCGAATGCCCGGGAACCACGCAGAAGCCAAAGGCGGATGGCGGACACCTCTGTGTCTATGAGGCCGACGACGGCCAGCGCGACCTGGTTGATGTCCCGTTTCTCGCCGGCAACGCGAGCGACAAGCTGGGCTTCGGGGTTTCCGTCCTCTCGGCGGCCAGCCAGAACGGGCTCTACTACAGCAAGGGGAGCTGGGCCGTCACCGCGCCCTAAGCGTCAGTCCACAAGCCGTCGCTCGACCGCCCAGCGGCTGAGCTCGTGGCGGTTCGACAGCTGGAGCTTTCGAAGGACGGCGGAGACGTGCGCCTCGACCGTCTTCGGCGCGATCGAGAGCTCCAGCGCGATCTCCTTGTAGAGGTAGCCGCGTGCGATGAGGCGGAGCACCTCACGCTCGCGCAGGGTGAGCTGGTCGAGCTCGGGGTCCGCCTCAGCCTCGGTGATCTGCCCCGCAAACGCATCGAGGACGAAACCTGCAAGGCGCGGCGAGAAAACGGCATCGCCGTCGCGGACGCGAGTCACGGCGTCTGCCAGCTCTGGCCCGGAGATCGTCTTGGTCACGTATCCGCGGGCGCCGGCGCGCACTACCGCGATCACGTCCTCGGCGGCGTCTGAGACCGAAAGGGCGAGGAAGCTCTGCGCCGGCGCCGTCTCGGCAACGCGGCGGATCACTTCGACTCCGCCCCCGCCCGGCATGTGGACATCGAGAAGGACGACGTCGGGCTTTGCGTCCGTGATCAGGCGCACCGCCTCCTCGACCGATCCGGCGTCACCCAGGACGTCAACTAGGCCCTCGAGCTCGGCGCGGACGCCCGAGCGGAAGAGCGCGTGATCGTCGACGATGACGACGGTGGGAGTCATTCGGCGCCTCCCGGCTCGATCGATAGCTCGACTTCGGTGCCGGCCTCGCTGGAGCGGATGCGGGCGCTGCCGCCGGAGCGTTCCATGCGCCCGATGATGGACTCCCGGACGCCGCGGCGGTCCTCGGGCACCGCGGCGGGGTCGAATCCGCCCCCACGGTCGCGGACGAAGACCTGCGACCGGGCGGCGTCCAATTCGGCGTAGACGGCGACCTCGCCCGCGTCGGGCGCGAACTTCGCCGCGTTCACCATCGCCTCGCGGGCTGCTGCGACCAGCGCGTTGCCAGGCTCGCCGACTGGGGCGTCGCCGACTGCGACCACCTCGATCGGCACGCGGTGCGCGTCCTCGACCTCGGCAGCGGCCTCCTCGAGCGCGGCAGCGAGGCTCGCGGATGCGGGCGCACGGTCGCCAGTGAATAGCCAGCCGCGGAGCTCGCGCTCCTGGGCCCGGGCGAGCTGCGCGACCGCGCGCGGGTCGTCGGCGCGCTTCTGGACGAGCGTCAGCGTCTGGAGCACGGAGTCGTGGATGTGCGCGGCCATCTCGGCGCGCTCCTGCGAGCGGATCCGCTCGGCTCGCTCGGCCGCAAGGTTCCTGCCCAGGCGCCACCAGAACGGCGCGAGGACGAGCCCCAGCGCCAGGATCACGATCACGATCGTGAGGACCGCGTCGCCGAGCGAATCGAGCGCGCCCGTCCGCGAGAGGACGATCAGCGCGGCCCCGCCGATCAGGGCGACGCCGAAGCCGCCCCGGTAGATGTCGCGGAGGCGGTCTCGCTCGGGAGCGGGTGGCCGCGGCTCGGCGGGCGCGGTGAGGGTCTCGGAAACGGTCGGCGCCGCGACCTCGGGATCGCGAGGCCCTCGCCACAGGAGTGCGATGCCGGTAGTGGCGAAGAACAGGGCCAGAACGGCGCCGAAGAGACCGAACGAGAGGTCAATGGCGCCGTCCTGATCGAGCAGGAGCACGGCCCCGGTCGCAATCAGACCGAGGCCGGCTCCGAGTGAGAGAACGTCGACCCGGCGAGTCATCAGCCGGCGTGCCCCTCCTCTTCGGGCTCGGGGGCGCAGGCGGCCTCCATCCGGTCGCGCATCTCATCGCGCGCGATGCCGTCGTTGCCACCGAAGTGGTCGTCCACAGCGACGTCGTCGTCGTTTACGACCTCGATCTTCCCGGCGTCCAGGGTGGCATCGAGCTCGAGCCTTGGGGTCGCGCTGTAGCCCGACGCGAGCGACACGCTCGACTCCTCGCCGGCGATCTCCACGATGCCGTACCGGGAGTCGATGTCACCGTCCACGCAGACGTTTTCGGGGACCATGATCAGCATGCGGCCGATCCCCTGATCCGCCTCGACCTTGATCACGCTGTTCTCGTTCCAGTCGAGGTCGCGCAGGTCGATTCGCTGATCGCCGATGCCGAACTCGTAGCCGTCCGCCGGAATCGCGTGGACCGTCTGCGGTACATGGGTGGTCTTGCCGATGCCACCCTCGAACTCGATGTCCGCGGCGGCAACGGTGCCGAGGGGTATCGCGAGGGCCAGTGCCGGCAGGATCAGCCAGCGAGCGCCGCCGTTGAACGCGGCGACCACAAGCGCGAGGCCGATCGCAATCACGATGATCGCGACAAGGACTCCGTGTCCAGTGGCTGCTGCCCAGGCCGCTCCGACCCCCATGATCGCGAGCCCGATCAGGCCGGCGATCGCGACGAAGATCAGGAGCAGTACGCGCCCGAACGTTCTGGGTGCGCTGGACGTCTGCGTGCCGTCCGAGGGCACGGACGGAACGAAGATCAGCATCGCGAGGTAGAGCAGGGCGCCGAGCCCTCCAAAGAACAGCGTCACTCCGAAGCCGATCCGGAAGATCACCGGGTCGACGCTGAAGTAGTCGCCGAGCCCGCCAGCAACTCCGCCGAGCATCCGGTCCGAACGCGAGCGCAGAAGGCGGCGGGGCCGTTCCTGCTGGGGCTCGGGCGGGGGTTCTGCCCGCGGCATCACCTGTGTTGTGTCTTGGTCATTCATTGCTTCCTCCATTGGATAGTGGTTGATGGAGGAAGGCTCGCGCGGATTGCGCGCCCTGTCTATTGGGGATGACCCTTAGGGACCCCCTGATTTACCCGCCCCTCAGGCGTGCGCCGAGCGAGGGGGTCGAGCCGAGCCGGCGCCCTCAACCATCGCCACCATCACGGCGGCTGCCTCGGCGTTCGAGAGGCCCTGCATGCGAGTGAGCGACTGCCAGGTCGCGAAGAAGAGCGCGTGGGAGACCGCCGCCGAGGTGCGCCTGCGCGCGGCACCGCGCTCCGGCCGGCCTGCCATTAGGATCGCCGCGGCGGCTTCGAGGAATCCGCGGAAGGCCTCACGCGGAGCACTCATCGCGGGGACCATATGCGCGTCGCGGCCGGTCTTTTCGAGCATCGCTTCGTTCTCGGCATAGAAGGCGTAGAACTCCGCGAGGCCATGGCGCAGGCGCTCGCCGCGATCAGTGATCGCCTTCCACGACTCGATGTCGGGTAGGGGGTGATTCGCCCAGTAATGGGCCGTGCAGGCGGCGAAGAGCGCAACCTCGTCGGGGAAGTGGCGATAGACGGTGGCGCGTTGGACGCCCGCTTCCTCCGCCACCCCGCTCACGGTCGTCCGGGCTGGCCCGATCGAGCCGTGGAGCTTTACCGCGGCCTCGGTGATCCGCTCGCGCGTGGCCTCTTCCTGCTCGGCCCGAACGCGCTTCCTGTACGTCCGTGACTTGGCGCTTTTCGTTTCGTTAGCCATCCGTGTTCAATCAATCTTGACAGATACCGCGGATCTGTGCTACGTTCGCTGAACAGTAGTGTTCAGCGAAATGGAGGAGTCCAATGACCACCGTCACAGCACCGTCCGATATCCGCCGCTTCGACGCCTCACAGGGGCCTCGGAACATCGGCCCCGATGAGGGCAAGGCGGTCGAACTTCCGACCGTCGGCGTCCGCTTCATGGCCTGGGCCGAGGAGACCGGAGGCGGGTTCTCGCTCGTCGAGCACCCGATTGCCCCGAACACCCTCGTTGCCCCGGTTCACAAGCACTCGAAGGAGGACGAGTACTCGTTCGTCCTGGAGGGCCGGATGGGCGCCCTGCTCGGCGACGACACGGTGTTCGCCGAGGCCGGCGACTTCGTGTTCAAGCCGCGCGACCAGTGGCACACGTTCTGGAACGCGGGCGACACCCCCGCCCGGATCCTCGAGATCATCGTGCCCGGCGGGTTCGAGCACTTCTTCGACGAGCTCGGGGGGTTCGTGGCGGCCGGAGGTCCCCAGCCGGAGCAGTTCGGCGAGCTGGGGGAGCGCTACGGCATCGAGTTCCAGCCGGAGACCGTCGCGCAGCTATGCGAGGAGCACGGGCTCGAGCACCCGCTCCTCAACCCGACGAGCTAGCCGCTCTGTCTCGACGGGCCCCGGGGACTATTCGGGAAGTTGCGCCGGCGCGAAGCGGATGGCGCGGACCGCCCGCCAGTCCTCGGGGCCCATCGTGATCTGGTCGTACATGCTCGCGCCGATCACGCCCTGACGGTTGGCGGCGCGGGCGAACGCCTGTCCCTCGGCCGCGTTCGAATACGCGGCCGCGCCGCCGATCAGGTGAATCGGGACGTCCGGATCGTCGGTCTCGTCGCGCAGCAGCCGGATGCTCCGGCGGGTGTCGCGGTACGCGCCGTCCGCCGTCGTGGCGTGGTAGGTGTAGTACGCCATCGGCAGGAACGCGTCGTAGAGCG